>JBDQHW010000001.1:0-205911 GCA_040264655.1 Dehalococcoidia bacterium
CACGCGGCGTCGCTCCATCAGGCTTTCGCCCATTGTGGAAGATTCCCTGCTGCTGCCTCCCGTAGGAGTGGGGGCCGTGTCTCAGTCCCCCTCTGACTGGTCGTGCTCTCACACCAGCTACCCGTCTTCGGCTTGGTAGGCCATTACCCCACCAACTACCTGATAGGCCGCGAACTCATCTAAGGGCGGAAACTAGTTACCCAGCTCCTTTCATTCACAACCTTAGATTGTGAATCGTATGAGGTATTAGCAGAAATTTCTTCCTGTTGTCCCTCGCCCAAAGGCAGATCATTCACGTGTTACTCAGCCGTCTGCCACTAAGTACAATTCCCGAAGGAAAAGACTTCGTTCGACTTGCATGCATTATGCGCGCCGCCAACGTTCGTCCTGAGCCAGGATCAAACTCTCCGTAAAGTTGACGTTCTTTCTGTCCACTGTTCAGTTGTTAAGGTGCCGTTCAGAGAGTTAGTAAAAATGACTTCTGTCTCCGAACAGAAGACTAAGTCTATGACCTGCTTATTGGAAGTGTCAACAGGAAATTAAACTAAATCCGAAGAGATGATCCGGCTGTTTTTGAGTACACTGGAATTGTTGAGGCCAAAAACATCACGTTTACAGTCATCATCACACCCGAATCAGATACCCAGAATACCGAAGGTTAAATGTAGCGCGCCCGCGAGAACACACACCCGCACACATACGTACTACTACTTCGTATCAATATTGCAATAGTTTTCTAAAAACTCATTTCTTAAGGACCCAGAACTAATGGCAAGGAACGTTCCCGGCGAGCCGTACACCAGAATCTCAGCTGAAGAGGCTGACGAAATGGTGAAATCGGGGGACGCCACGGTAATCGATGTACGCCGAGACGATGAATACGCAGGCGGTCACGTAACAGGTGCGCTATGGATTCCTGTTGACGACGTTATTCCGAGGTTCGCCGAAATCCCTGAAGAAGGAAAACTCCTCTTCATCTGTGAAGTCGGAGCGCGCTCCGGTCTTGCTGCAGAGTACGCAGCCGCTATGGGTGCAACCAGTGAACGACTCTTCAACATCGAAGACGGCACTGGAACTTGGATCCAAAAGGGACTTCCCTACTCTAAAGGCGACGAGAAGTAACACTTCTTTGTAGGACTTATCCGACTCCTGAACTTATGGTTATCAGGAGCGGTTTGTTCTGGAGACTAAATTTTGAAAATTCTGGTAGTTGGTTCCGTCGCGTACGACGCCGTCGAAACCCCAGCAGGTAAACGCGAATCCCAACTCGGTGGATCAGCAAGCTACTTCTCGGTAGCGGCTAGCTACTTCACCGAAGTTGGCCTAATCGGCGTAATTGGTGACGATTTCGACGCTGCGGACCGAGCAATGTACGAAAGCCACGGCATCGACACGTCCGGGCTGATCGAGGCTGACGGAAAGACTTTCCGCTGGGCCGGCGAGTACATGGACGACATTAATACCGCCGTTACTCTCGACACTCAGCTAAACGTGTTTGGTGATTTCGAACCTGAACTAAGTGAAGCGCACGCAAACGCGCCGTACCTGTTCCTGGCAAATATCGACCCAAACCTTCAGCTAAAGGTTCTCGATGCGATGGCAAAACGACCGAAGATGGTCGCCAACGACACGATGAACCTGTGGATCGATATCGCAAAACCTGCGCTGTCCGATCTGATTAGCAAAGTCGACACTCTTCTTATTAACGAAGATGAAGCGAAGCAGCTAACCGGCGAAGAGCACTTGCCCGATGCCGCAAACGCCATCATCGGACTTGGCCCGAACTCCACTGTGATCAAACGTGGTGAATACGGTGCAACACTTTTCGGAAGCGACTTCTCATTTGCAGCTCCCGCCTACCCGCTAGAAAAGGTCATCGATCCTACTGGTGCTGGTGATTCGTTCGCCGGTGGCTTCATGGGTTACCTCGCATCTGTCGATAAAGTCGATGAAGAATCGCTACGCACTGCGGCAATAGTTGGTAGCACAATGGCTTCGTTCGCTGTCGAAGACTTCGGTCTCGATCGCATCAAAAATCTAACTCACTCCGATATCGGCGAGCGTTTCGAAGCGTTTGTCGATCTCACTCGATTCAATCCTTTAACGTAGGTCTGAGAACCTATTGTTGAGTGATTGAGTAAAATCAATCGAACACCCCTCGAGCTGACGGCGACGAAAGCGCCCATCGCCCGGACCAAATAAATACAAGAATCCAGCAACGAATACACGTGTTCAACGTGACGTTGCACAAGTCCGGAGAAATCATGGATTACGACATTAGAGACATTGGTCTTGCTGAAAAAGGCCGACTTCGCGCCGAATGGGCAGAACGAGAAATGCCTGTTCTACGCACGATCAAAGACCGTTTCGCTAAGGAAAAGCCACTTCAGGGCATCAAGCTCGCTGGCTGTCTGCACATCACAGCAGAAACTGCGAACCTCGCTCACACCCTGAAAGCTGCTGGCGCCGATCTCACTCTGTGTGCATCTAACCCGCTTTCAACCCAGGACGATATCGCTGCTCACCTCGTTGAGTCTGGTATCCCTATCTTCGCCATCAAAGACGAAGACGAAAAGACCTACTTCGACCACATGTCGGCAACTGTCGACACAGGTCCACAGATCACCATGGATGATGGTGCCGACGTGGTAGCAATGCTCCACAAGGACAAGACACACCTTCTCGATAACGTAATCGGTGGAATGGAAGAAACCACTACCGGTGTTATCCGCTTGAAGGCTCTTCACGGTGAAGGCAAGCTTGCTTACCCAATCGTTGCAGTAAACGATTCGCAGACCAAGCACATGTTCGACAACCGCTACGGCACAGGCCAAAGCTCACTCGACGGAATCATCCGTGCAACCAACTTGCTCATCACAGGCAAGACTGTTGTCACCATCGGTTACGGCTGGTGTGGCAAGGGATTTGCGATGCGAGCCAAGGGCATGGGCGCCCACACCGTAGTGTGTGAAGTCGACCCAGTGAAAGCTCTTGAGGCAGTCATGGATGGCCACCAGGTCATGAGCATGGACGAAGCCTGCAAGATCGGTGACATCTTCCTTACCGTTACTGGCGGTATGAAAGCTGTCGACGGCAAGCACTTCGAGAACATGAAAGATGGCGCAGTTGTAGCCAACTCTGGTCACTTCAACATTGAGATCAATGTTGAGGCACTCGAAGAAATGTCGGAAGCACGACGAGAAGTTCGAGACTTCGTTGACGAGTACACACTCGAAGACGGACGAAAAGTCTTCTTGCTCGCACAGGGCCGATTGATCAACCTCGGTGCAGCCGAAGGCCACCCGCCTTCAGTTATGGACATGAGTTTTGCTAACCAAGCACTAGCTGGTGAGTACATCATGGACAACGCTTCGAAGCTTGACCCAGGCGTCTACACACTGCCTACCGAAGTCGATACCGACATCGCAAGCATCAAGCTCGGCGCAATGGGAATGTCTTACGACAAGCTCACTAAAGAGCAAGACGTTTACCTAAACAGCTGGGAAGTTGGAACTTAAGTTCCCGCTAGCTAGATAACTGGCTAAAATGTCCCCGGCAATTCTTTAGTGAGTTGCCGGGGCATATCTACGACACCGACTATTCAAAGCTAAATATGGTCAACACAAACTACTTACTAACCTCGGAATCTGTATCCGAAGGTCATCCCGATAAGATGGCCGACCAGATTTCTGACGGTGTTCTAGACGCACTCTTGGCTCAAGATCCTATGAGCCGAGTTGCTTGCGAAACGTCTGTCACCACCGGTCTCGTGCTGGTATTCGGAGAAATCACGACAAACGCAGATGTCGATATCCGCGGAATCGTTCGAGACACCATTCGAAAGATTGGCTACGACGACCCTTCATACGGATTTGACTGCGACGGCTGTTCGGTTCTGATTGCGCTCGATGAGCAGTCTTCAGATATCTCAGCTGGTGTCACGGAAGCCCTCGAAGTTCGAGGCGAAGAATCCGCTGACGAAGTCGGAGCTGGTGACCAGGGAATGATGATTGGCTACGCAGCCAACGAAACTCCTTCGTTCATGCCACTCCCAATCGCTCTCGCTCACTCGCTTACAAAGCGCCTAAGCGATGTACGACGCAACAACACGATTTCATACCTTCGACCTGACACCAAGAGTCAGGTAACAATCGAGTACACCGAAGATCACAAGCCTGTTCGAGTCGACACAATTGTCATCTCGGCACAGCATGATCCTGATGCAACCAACGAACAGATCGCTGCCGATATTCAGCAGCACGTTATTCGTGAAATTGTTCCAGCCGATCTACTCGACGAAAACACCAAGTACTACATCAACCCATCCGGTCGATTCGTAATTGGTGGTCCAGTTGGTGACGCCGGTCTAACCGGTCGAAAGATCATCGTTGATACCTACGGAGGAAGTGCTCGCCACGGCGGAGGTGCATTCTCAGGTAAGGACCCAACGAAGGTCGACCGTTCAGCAGCATACGCAGCGCGCTGGGTTGCAAAGAACCTAGTAGCCGCTGGTCTTGCAGAACGGGCTGAAGTTCAGTTGTCATACGCCATTGGTGTTTCGACCCCGATTTCGATCCAGGTCGACACTAAAGGAACAGGCAACCGACCTGAAAGCGAACTTGTTGAATTGGTGAAAGCCAACTTCGACCTGCGACCTCAGGCGATTATCGATCACTTCGATCTTCGACGACCGATCTACCAGCAGACTGCTGCGTATGGTCACTTCGGACGAGATGATCTAGATCTCCCGTGGGAGAAACTCGATCGAGTCGAGGCCCTAAAAGCCTAGTACCCGTTCGTTAGCTCGAATAAACTCGGGGCAGTCTGCGAATATTGCAGACTGCCCCGAACTATTTAACAAGAGAAGGCAGCTCCCAAAATGACCGACCGCCCCAACATTAAGTTCGGTACCGATGGATGGCGGGCGATCATCGCTGAAGATTTCACCTTCGCAAATGTTCGGGCGTGTGGTGAGGCAGTCGCCAGAAACTTAATCTCTACAGGGCGTGCCGATCAAGGGTTGGTTGTCGGTTTCGACACGCGATACGGGTCTACCCGATTCGCTCAAGCCGTCGCTGATGTTGTGAACGGTTACGGCATCGATACTCACATGTTCGATGTCGCCGCCCCAACACCCGCATGCAGCTTCGCAGTTGTTGACCATTCAGCGGCAAACGGAGTGATGATCACTGCTAGCCACAACCCTCCTGAGTGGAACGGCTTCAAGGTGAAATCATCTGCTGGTGGATCAGCGACTCCCGATGAAGTTGCTCAAATCGAAGACCATCTTTCAGAAGTTCTCGATGGAAAACCCGGCAACGCATTGAGCGAGCAAGCAGCCAACACGGTCTTCGATGTGATCACTCCTTATATAGAGCAGTTACACCGTGTCATCGACGTCGCACCGATCAAAGCAAAGCCTTTGAAGGTTGTAGTCGACGCCATGCACGGGTCAGGTGCCGGGATCATCCCAGAGATGCTCAAAGGCGGTGCTATCGAAGTCACCGAGATTCGATCTGAGCACAATCCAAACTTCCCGGGTATGGATCAGCCAGAACCGATCGAACACAACGTTAAGCCTTTATCGTCCGCAGTACGCGAGCTAGGTGCAGACGTCGGGATCGCCCTCGACGGTGATGCCGACCGTGTCGGTATCGTCGACGAAAACGGCAACTATTTTTCAACCCTCGAAGTATTCTCGCTGCTCACTGACCATTTCATGGGGCGCCGAAACGAGCGTGGTGGTGTCGCCTGCACGATAACTATGTCGTCGATGGTCGACAAGCTCTCGGCTCACTACGGTGCACCTGTGTACCGAACATCGGTCGGATTCAAATTTGTCGGTCCCACCATGATCGACAATGGATGTTCGATGGGCGGCGAAGAAAGCGGTGGATACGCATTCAAAGGCCATGTCCCAGAACGCGATGGGTCGTTATCGGGGCTCCTGTTCCTCGAAGCAATGGTCATGAGCGGCAAAATACCTTCCGAGTTATTAGCCGATCTGCACACTCTGGTCGGACCTCACACGTTCCGAAGGATCGACATTTCCTACGATGAGTCACAGCGCGCCAATTTAGCCAGTCTAGTTTCTTCGGCGTCTCCTACGGCACTCGGCGGACTCGCCTTAGAGTCGGACGATCGACGTGACGGTGTGCGTTTCAACCTCGCAGGTGGATCATGGGCAATAGTTCGAATGTCGGGTACAGAACCACTCGTCAGGATCTACGCCGAGACTCCAGACCAGAACACTCTCAACGCCGTGCTAGGCGACTTACGCTCCCTTTTGGGCGTGTAGTGAATGACCGGTCGCTAGCACTAGGTACCTCGCAAGGTTTGTGAGGGAAGTTAATCGAATCCAATTCACTCCATCTCCCGTACCTTCTGATGAGCATCGAGTTGACGTTAGAGGGACGTGAAAAGTTGGATAAATCCGGCGGAATTAAATCAAAACGGAACCTCAAACAGATGTTGTTAACTAAGTCCAAGCTGATGCTGATGACTGCAGTCATCCCTTCAGTGCTTATCGTCGGTTGTGCGGAAACCATTGAACCAACACCGACAGCTACTCCAACCGCAACAGCAACGCCGCTGGTGCCGAGCACTCCGACTCCGACATCCACGCCAAACCCACTGACGAATCCAAAGCCAGGCACAACGCCTGCGCCAACAGCGGGCATTACGCCTCAGCCGACAAGCACCACGATTCCTGCTCCGTCACCTACTACCGTTCCGCCACTATCGGCGACTGTTGCGGCGAGTCCTGTCCCTGCGCCGACAGCGACAGTTTCCACTCTCGTAATTACGCCGACACCGGCACCCATTCCGCAACCGACGGCAACGACTCCTCCACCATCGCCTACCGCCACGCCCGTTGAACCAACAGCCACACCCCAACCGATAATCGATCAAGCCAAGGCAGATGCCGGCGGACTTCTCTACGCAAGTAACTGTTCAGGTTGTCATTCACGAGGCCCCGACAAAGTTGTCGGACCTGGGCACGAAAACGTCTACGAAACTGCCAAATCCCGAGTCGAAGGGCTAACTCCTGAGGAATATCTCTCGCAATCGATCACCGATTCGAAAGCCTTCGTTGTATCAGGGTTCTCGCCGATAATGCCCAGTTTCACGTCGTTCAGCGACGAACAGATTCTTGCGCTCATCGAATACCTAAAGACCCTCTAGCATTCCGCTCACAGTTCGCGACAATAGGAACTCGACTCGCAAGGGTCGAAACATTTTGGGCCGGGGTGGTGGAATGGTAGACACGGCGGATTTAAAATCCTCTGTCCTTACGGACGTGTGGGTTCGAGTCCCACCCTCGGTACCAAAATTATCTATTCAGGTTTCCACGCTCCTCCCCCGGATCGGGGGAGTTAGAGGGGGAGATTGCGACGCCTAGCCGAGTCATCCGATGACGAGCGCGGTCTACGAGTACCTATGATTACCCAATCCAAAAACGCCATCGGAATCATCGGCGGCACTGGCCTCTACGATATCGACGGGTTTGAAAACGCCCAGTGGGTCACAGTCGAATCGGCGTTCGGTGAACCGTCCGACCAATTGCTCGTGGGTGACTACGACGGACATCGCCTAGTCTTCCTGCCTCGGCACGGACGCGGACACCGCATTCCGCCAACCGAAATCAACTACCGAGCCAACATCGACGCCCTCAAACGAGCGGGTGTCGACCGAATCGTTTCATTCTCTGCCGTTGGTTCTCTGAAAGAAGAACACAAACCCACCGACTTCGTGCTCGTCGATCAGTTCATCGACCGCACATTTGCTCGTGAGAAAAGCTTCTTCGACACCGGATTCGTTGCGCACGTCAGCATGGCCGATCCTATTTGTTCGACCACGCAAAGCGTTGTTGCTGAAGCTGCTAAAGAAATCGGACTCAGCCACGCAGTTGGCGGCACGTATCTAACGATGGAAGGTCCGCAGTTTTCTAGCCGGGCAGAATCCGAGCTGTACCGAAGCTGGGGATGCGACGTTATCGGCATGACAAACATGCCCGAAGCCAAGCTAGCCAGGGAGGCAGAGATGGCCTATGCCACGGTCGCGATGGTCACCGACTACGACTGCTGGCACAACGGTCACGACGATGTTTCGACCGCTTCAATACTAGAAGTCCTAAAGACCAACACAGTCCACGCCAAAGACCTAATCAAAGCCCTAGTCCCCAAACTAGCCGCCCTCCAAGCCCCCTTCAACTCAGGCGCCCACACCAGCCTAGAACACGCCATCGCCACATCACCTGAGCATCGTGATGCTGAGTTGGTGGCAAAGCTCGGGGTGGTCGCAGGCAGGGTTATCGATGGTGGCGGGTGGTAGTCCAGTTCCCATTCATCCTTCACCATCCAAATTCAGCCAACTAACATCCGCAGCCGATAACTCCACATCCAAAGCCGCCAACGAACTCCTAGCCTCATCCACCGACTGAGGACCTATCAGCGGGAACGTTGGGCTTTTCTGATTGAGTACGTAGGCGAGCGCGACGCTTACGGCGTCGACTCCCTGACGTTCGGCTATCGTTCGGACTCGCTTCAGGCGTTCAAAGTTGTCGTCGCTGTACCAGCAACGGACTAGCTCAGGGTCGTCCAATTTATCGGCTGCAGCACGACCATCGACGAAGAAGCCTCTCGCCTGTGCCGACCACGGAAACAACGGCATCTGCTGTTTTTCCAACCACGCCAGCGAATCAGCGTCAGACGCAGCCAAGCATCCGTCCCATGGAGCTTCGACCATTCGTGCCAGACTCATGTGATTGCTCAATACTGAGAATCCGGCAAGCCCATTCTTAGCGGCGTATTCGTTCGCTTCATCAACACGTTCAAGCGACCAGTTCGATCCACCGAACACACCGATCCGACCTGCGTTCTTATGCTCGTTCAGAACGTCAACGAACTCTCCGACCGGCACTTCTGGATTGTCACGGTGCAGAAAGTAGATATCGATAAAGTCGGTTTGCAACCGTTCTAGACTTTCACCAAGTTGCCTAGTCACAGCCTCCGGATTGCACTCGGGCGTGTGCGCTCCTTTGGTGATCAAAACCGTCTCGTCACGAACCCCACGCTTGCGCATCCACTCGCCGAGCACTAGCTCAGCATCGCCATAGTGCCGAGCCGTATCGAAGCAGTTCCCGCCCTGCGAAACGAACTCGTCGAACACAGGACCCGCCAGCTCGGAGTTCTTGGCAAACAGCGTCCCCATCACGATGCGAGAAACGGGTAGTTCAACACCAGCAACAGATCCGTAAGTCATGCGGTTTTCAGGCAATCACTTCACCTCTATATTCAGGGCGGGTTGGTCTCAGAAAAGCGAAGTGTATAGCCCAATAATCGAACTCAACAGCGCCTTTTCTACCGCCTGAAGCGATATCCTCCCGACTCAGCCAACAACAACCAATTTCTCAGAAGACAAGGCTCACCTTTTGAAAATCACTTCGCTCGAAATCATCAAAGTCCCGCCTTCATGGGTCTGGCTGCGAATCCACACCGACACCGAACTCACCGGACTCGGCGAGCCATATCTCGAAAACCATCCCGAAACCGTCATCGCAGAAGTCAAACGACTTGAGCCGTTTCTAGTTGGCAAAGACCCCACGAAGGTCGAGAAGCTTTGGAAGATCATGTACGAATCGGGAACCGGATATTTCGGTGGACCGATCAAGCTTTCCGCGATTTCAGGCATCGACATGGCGTTGTGGGATCTCGCCGGCAAAGCGGCTGGAGTACCGATCTATCAGATGCTCGGCGGCAAGATTTTCGACCGCATCAAGATGTATCGAGCCACCGGAGGCCAGCTGCCTTGGGCGATAGAACCGGGCGAGCCGTACCACCCCGGCAATCCACCCAAGACCGACCTCGTTCCGAATCAACCGGAGACGTACAAAGAGGCGGCCCGAACTCTCATCGAAGAGTGGGGCTACCGTGCGCTGAAGATGCACGTTTCGCTCGGAGATGGGCTAGAGGTGACCACGAAGGTCGATGGCATTGCCGAGAACTTCGCCGCCGCCAAAGAAGGAGCAAACGAAGGAGCTAGAAACGCTGGAGCAGGGGATGTCGACGTCGCAATCGATATCCACAACCCGAATCCTGCAATCGGTCGTCAATTGATCGAAGCACTGACTCCGCACCGTCCTCTTTTCATAGAAGAACCGATGCCGGTCGAACGAGTCGATGCTCTAGCTCAGATTGTTGAAGGCTCCACAGCAACTATCGCCGCTGGCGAGCGTTGGATGGGCAAGCACGTGTTCTTCGATGCACTCAGTCGTGGGCTTCTTTCGGTTGTTCAGCCCGACATCGCACACGCCGGAGGCATCACTGAAACGAAGAAGATAGCGATCATGGCAGAGGCTGCATACGCCAAGTTAGCGATCCACTGCCCGCTTAGTCCGATGGCTCTGGCAGCATCGATTCAGGTCGACGCCTGCACGCCAAACTTCCTCATCCAAGAACACAACGAAGTGAACGATTCACGTCCAACTTCAGGGCCGAACGCTGGCAAAACAGTAATTGGCGCAGGATTCTTCAAAGACCCCTATGTGCTCGACGACGAAGGCTACGTCGCTGTTCCAGAAGGGCCAGGTCTAGGAATTGAGCTCGACCCTGAGGGATTCGAGAAAATTATGGCGAAGCCATGGCAGGGCATCCGCGGATAGCCTCAGCGGCTTAACGCAAAAGCACCCCGCCAATTACGCATATTTGGTGGAGTGCTTTCAGGAGGTCAGACTTGAATATTAGTCGACTAGTGCGGCGTTACCAGTCACTGTGACTTGCGAAACGAAAGTTCCATACGCTGGCACAAAGTTCGTGCAAACAGTGATTTTGCCGTGACCATCGATGATGCTGTTCTTGGCTTTCGACTTCCATTTTCCGTCGCCCCAAATCTGGCAACCAGGAATCGAAGACACCTTGATGCTGTACTTACCGACAACCAACGGGTCGCCACCCAAGTAGCTGGTCAAGTAGAAAGTACCCTTCGACTTACCCTTCTTGACGTTTGCAGCCGGAAGAAAGTCCGAAGTGAACTGCTCGTGCGAGCTCTGCTGAGCGGAAATGACAGTAGTGCCAAGAATTGCTGGCCCAGCATTCACTGTCACGAGTCCACCAACGAGCGTCTCGCTTTCGATTGTTGACCAACCGGAATTCGGGTTCGTCTCAGGATCGCTGATCCCAGTCACGAACAATGTCGCCGAAATATCGATCGGCTGCTTCTGATTGCCCTTGGCTGAAGCGGTTGCAGTGCCAGAGATGGTGATGATGCTCACCAATGCGACTGCGAATATTACTGTGAAAATCTTGTTCATAACCGAATTTACCTCGTACCGGGAACGATTCCCCTCAAAATCTGGATTCACTTTATTTACACAGAGAGTTGCGCCAGATTTCCTAAGGTTTGCTGAAGGTGTGGACTGCCTGTCTCCCTTCGATTAGTCCGAATATATGGTCATTTTTGAGGGTGAAACCTTCACACCGGCAGTCTCAGTTCTCGACTAGATTTATTCGATGCCAATCAAACTTCGTCCGTTCAATATCAATTCGGATATCGACAAAGTTAGCCAGTTTCTGGTTGAGACTTACTACGATCCTTCAACCCCGCAGCAAGGCCACATTAACTGGCTCCAAAGCCGCTGGGAGTACATGCACTATCACCCGCTAATCGCAGATGTCGATCGAACTAAGATCGGTGTTTGGGAAGATGGTGGATCGATCGTTGGGGTTGCTCACCCTGAGCACCCTCAAAGTCCCTGCTACTTCGAACTAAAACCAGGTTACGAATTCCTGAAGCCGGAGATGCTGAACTACTACGAAGAGAAGATCAGGATCACCGCTGAAGGATCAGAGAACCACGAAGGCATCTACCTAATGGGTGGCGACGATGAGTTCGCTCAGATAGCCAATGATGCCGGTTACACCCGCACCGACGATGCAGAACCGATGTCTGTGATCGACGTCAGCAAGGTCCCTGATTCATCCCCAATTCCAGACGGCTTCCGGCTACAAAGTCTTGCCGACGACGACGATCTAGCGAAATCTGATCGGGTGTTGCACCGCGGATTCAATGATGGCGGTGAACCTGACGATGATGGGATTGTCGGACGTAAGTTCATGCAATCGGCTCCCAACTTCAACCGCGAACTCAACATAGTCGCAGTGGCACCCAATGGCGACTGGGTTTCGTACTCCGGCATGTGGTACGAGCCAACGAATCGGTACTGCTACGTTGAGCCTGTGGCAACGGACCCTGACTATCGGCTCATGGGTCTGGGCAAAGCTGCAGTCACTGAATCTATTCGGCGATCCAGATTGCTTGGGGCTGAGATTTCGTTCGTGGGTGCAACTCTACCCATCTACAAATCTATTGGATTTGAGCAAGTGTATTCACTCGAAAAATGGGTTCGCAGCTGATGCGCTAGGTTGGTATCGCCACGAAGAAAGAACCCTACTTGCTCTTCTTCTTTGCGGCATGTGCAACCGCAGCCGCTTCCTTCGCCCACTCGATCAGAACTGAGTAATCGTCGGCTATCGCCACCGGGACCTCGTAGTACGGCATAGGCGTATGACGTTTGCTACCCAATTCTTCGTAGCTTGATTTTGTCGTTGAATCTGCTCTGAAAAACATCTGAGCCTCCGAATCGATCAAGACAAACATCGTTCCGCTCTCGAAGATTCCAAAACCACCGAACATTGCACGAGATTTCACATCTCCCACAGGCGTCAATGCCTCGACCATCTCAGCCGTAAACTCCTTGGCTGTTTGAGTCTGCTTCGCTCCCCGCTCGCCCATCGAAACTCTCCAACACTGGTGTTGATCGTTCTAGCTGTCGCTCATGTTACGAAACTACGAGAGTACAATCGCCGAGCCTCTCCCGATATCGCCCCAAACTTCGAAAGCAGATCGACACGGAACTCTGGATTCTTGCGGCCCTCGCTAACCCGCTAATATTCTCAATAGTCACGCTAATTGATAAGCGAGTGCTATCGGGCTTCGGCCTCGGGCTTCCGAGCTTCAACCTATTCGTCGGCGGCAGTCAGGGTTTGTTCGGGGCAGTCGTCTTGCTGTTCAGCTTTCCTGCCGGCATTGACTTCGAAGTGGCTGCTAAGGCATGGTCGATTGGGGTGCTGCAAGCATTCACACTGATCTTCATGTTCTGGATGTTGAAGCGGGAAGATCCTTCTCGAGTGATTCCCGCAATGCAGACTTCACCGATCTACGTCGCCCTTCTTGCTTGGATGATATTTGGCGAATCGCTGAGCGCACTTCAGTGGACGGCGGTTCTCTTAGCTGTCGGCGGCAGCATTCTGGCATCGGTTCGCATCGGATCACTCAGTCCGAACGGCAGGGTCGGATTCCAACCAATATTCCTACTTCTCGCGGTCGGAGCGTTGTTGATGGCAAGCTCACAACTGATCACGAAATCCATCGTTGATGATCTTTCGACTCTTCACATCGTTTCGTTCCGAGGAATTGGTCTGCTCACAATCATGTGGGCTGTATTCGCTAGACCCACAGCACTGCGAGATCTCGGCAGTTTCCTAAAGCAGCCCAAGCGTGCGCCATGGCTGATAATTGCTGAAGGCATCATGCCTTTCAACGGGCACCTGCTCATTACCTACGCAATCGGAAAAGGACCCATCGCCCTCGTGTCATCCCTCGGAGGAGCACGACCGATTTTCGTGTTCAGCATGAGCGCACTTGGTGCCTGGCTCGCCCCAAGTTTGATCTACGAAAAATTCACCCGCCCCGACATGGCACTGAAACTCGTTTCAGCAACCATGGTCGTAGGCGCAGTAGTAATTATTTCGTTGGCATAACGAAGTCATAGCTCCCTCTCCCTATCAGGGAGAGGGTTGGGGTGTGGGTTAAATCGTGGGCTACGCGGATCGTTGTCGCAGCAAACTGATTGGACCCACCCTCTAGCTCCCTCCCTTCAAGGGAGGGAGGATAGAACGACCGATGTCAGCAGCTTCTAAACGAGGTCGAAGCCGAGTCCTAGTTCAGCCTTGATCGACTCGAACCACTCGACAACTTCTCGGTGATACGGAATTCCGTCTCGCTGGCGAATTTCGACTTCCTCAGCTTCTGGTAAACCTGCGTAAACCACTCGTTCCTGATCAGGAGCCGGCTTGGCATTTCGCAATCCACCGAGGAACTTGTCCATGTCGTCTTTGAACTGCTCAGGGTCGATAAATCCGTCGATCTTGATCGCTTGAACGTAGTGCCCCATGATCGTTCGAGGTGAAGTTGGCATCAAGAAGCCAGGTCCCATTCCCGAAAGAATCGGAGCCATAATTTCTGCCATCGCAGCGAATCCGTAGCCCTTGTGAGAACCCTGCTCCCGTGTGCCTCCGAACGGAAGGATGTGATAGTCCTCAGGCAGCGGTCCTTCTTCCATGATCGGCGTGCCATCGGTATCGCTAATCCATGCAGGATCCATCGGTGCACCGATGCGTGAGGCAAGTCGAAGCTTGTTGCCAGCAACCTGAGTCGTAGCGACATCAAATACGAACGGAGCTTCGTTCCGAGCAGGAGCCGCCCACGCCCATGGATTCGTCGCGAACATTTTTTCGCTGGCGTGAGTCGGAACCATCGAGAGAGGGTTACCTGCCGAAGTGGTTACTCCGATCATGTCGTGCTTCAGCGGCATCATCGAGTGGTAAGCCAACATTCCGATGTGGCGTGAGTTGTGAACGGTCACAGCTCCCATGCCGTGCTTGTCGGCCTTTTCGATCGCCATTTCCATGGCTTTCGGCAACACGTGCAAACCCAGTCCGGTGTCACCGTCGAGATTGGCTGTTACGTCGGTTTCGCGGGTGACTCGAACGTTCGGAGTCGGATTGATCTGCTGATCGCCGTACATCTGCACATAGACCCGAAGCTGGTTCGAAACACCGTGTGATTCACACCCGCGAAGATCGCTGGTCAGGAGTACTTCCGCAGAAAGAGCCGCATCTTCGGGAGACTGTCCACACTTTTCGAAAATCTCAGTCGTCGCTGCCAGCATACTCTCTGGACGAACGATCACTTGGTCTTTTTCTGGAACTAGGAATCTCTCGAGCATATTTTCTCTTTCTGAAAGCTGTCAGCGCACTGGCAGTAATTTGATGAGAAAAAGGATGAACCAACGAATGGTTCGACGCAACAGCCATCTACTGATTGTCATTCAAGACTTGGTTCGGGATGAACCTGCATTTTGGACAATGCTCCCAAACGCAAAACCGCCTCGACGAGTAGTTCGTCGAGGCGATTATTGTGAGTAACAAACTTACTTACTTGTTCGGTTGTGGTGTCACTCGAAGGTAAGGCTTCACTGCCTCGTAACCCTTAGGGAACAACGCGTCAGCATCTTCATTCGAAACAGTGGGAAGAACGATCACATCGTCGCCGTCGCGCCAGTTGGCGGGAGTTGCGACTTTGTATCCGTCGGTCAATTGCAACGAATCTAGGACTCGAAGGATCTCAGCGAAGTTCCTACCAGTAGAAGCTGGATAAGTCAGCGTCAGCCGAAGCTTCTTTGCAGGATCGATGATGAAGACTGACCTAACAGTCATCTTGTTGTCTTCTGTTTGGATCATTCCGTAGAGGTTGGCAACCTTCTTATCGGTGTCGGCGAGAATCGGGAAGTTGAGCTTCACGTTCTGGGTTTCTTCGATATCTTTCACCCAGCCTGCGTGTGACGAAAGCTCATCGACACTCAAGCCGACAACTTTCGTGTTCCGCTTGTCGAACTGCCCTTTAAGACCAGCGACTGCACCTAACTCGGTAGTACAAACTGGCGTGAAGTCGGCAGGGTGCGAGAACAGAATGCCCCAACCGTCGCCTAGAAAATCGTAGAGATCGACATCACCGTCTGTCGATGCCTGAGTAAAGTTTGGGACGGTATCCCCGAGTAAAAGCGCCATGAATTGTTTCCTTGTATCGGCCGCCGCACTACCAGCCTTGTTTCATGCGGACTACTAGGATGCGGCTACGAGCAATTCGATTCATCAGCAAACAAAAAAACGCCCCTGCATGTGATCCATGCAGGGGCGTTTTGATATTTCAGATTTACTGAAGCGAACCTAAACGGCAGCGAGTTTCTTCGCACCTTTTTCACGACCACGTTTGTTCTGGTCGAGAGTGTTCTTGCGAACTCGCACGTGGTTTGGAGTTACTTCCAAGCACTCGTCGTCCATCATGAACTCAAGCGCCTGTTCCAACGACAATTCTTTGTGAGCGTCGAGGTGCTGTGCATGATCGGCACCAGCTGAACGCATGTTGGTCTGCTTCTTAGCCTTGACCATGTTCAGATCCATGTCCTGCGGTCGTGGGTTTTCACCAACGATCATGCCTTCATAAACTTCAGTTCCGACTGGAATGAAGAGTTGACCACGCTCCTGTGCGCTGAGAAGCGAATAGGTTGTGGTTACACCACGACGATCGGCAATCAGCGAACCAGTTGGGCGAGATCGCATCTCACCCTGCCATCGCTCGTAACCTTCGAACACGTGGTGAGCAAGCCCTGCTCCTCGGGTTTCAACAACAAACTCGTTGTGGAATCCGATCAAACCACGGGCCGGAATAACGAAGTCCATTCGAACTCGTCCCTGACCGTGGTTCACCATGTTCACCATCTTGCCTTTACGGTGCGCAAGCATCTGCGTAACGGCTCCGAGGTGATCCTCGTTGATGTCGACTGCAAGTCGTTCCATCGGCTCGTGCAGCTTGCCGTCAACCATCTTGGTGACAACTTCTGGCTTACCGACAGTCATTTCAAATCCTTCACGGCGCATGGTCTCGACCAATACTGCCAACTGAAGTTCACCACGCCCCTGGAATATCCACGAGTCAGGGCGGTCAGATGGAAGAACGTTGATAGAAACGTTACCGATCAGTTCGCTCTCAAGACGATCTTTGATCATTCGAGCAGTGAGCTTCTTACCATCAAGACCGGTCAACGGTGAAGTGTTGATGCCGATTGTTGCCGAAAGGCTAGGCTCATCGATGCGAATAGTTGGCAGCGGACGTGGATCTTCAAGATCGGCGATAGTCTCACCAATCGTGATTTCAGGCATTCCTGCTACAGCGATAATTTCGCCGGCGCTCGCCTCGTCAGCGGTAACCCGTTCGAGACCTTCTGTGATGTAAAGCTCGGTGATCTTCGCCTGAACGATCGAACCGTCCACAAGACAGTGCGAAATGATCTGGTCCTTCTTAATCGTTCCCTGGTGAACTCGGCATATGGCCAAGCGACCGAGATACGGTGAAGCATCGAGGTTAGTTACGTGGGCCTGAAGCGGGTGTCCCTCTTCGTAGCTCGGAGGTGAGATGTTCTCGAGAATCAACTCGAACATCGGCTTGAGGTCGGTTCCCGGCTGGTCGATATCCATAGTGGCAATACCGTCTCGGGCGACAGAGTAAATAATCGGGAAGTCGATTTGTTCTTCAGTAGCATCGAGGTCGATGAACAGTTCGTAAACCTCGTCGATAACCTCGGCAATACGTGCGTCAGGTCGGTCGATCTTGTTGATAACAAGAATCACCGAGAGATTGGCTTCAAGAGCCTTACGAAGCACAAATCGTGTCTGCGGGAGCGGTCCTTCACTGGCATCAACCAGAAGAAGCACACCGTCGACCATCGCTAGACCGCGTTCGACTTCACCACCGAAGTCTGCGTGACCTGGAGTGTCGATAATGTTGATCTTCGTGTCGCCCCACCGAACAGCAGTGTTTTTGGCGAGAATCGTGATGCCCTTTTCTTTTTCAAGATCAGTGTTATCCATCACTCGTTCGTCGAGCTCTTTGTGAGAGGCGACTGAGCCGGACTGCTTGAGCATGGCATCGACCAAAGTGGTCTTGCCGTGGTCTACGTGGGCGATGATCGCGACGTTACGTCGGTCGTTGCGGAGGGTCTTTGTCATGAGGGCTTTCAGGCTCGTCGCAGCGAGATTCGTCTTCGCGAAACGACCCGACTATCACGGTCGGACCGGCTGTATATCTGGACTCAGTCTTTTGTTCGAAGACCAAACTAGAAAATTAGGTATGCATCGAGAATACCACCGCACCCCCTTAAACGGCGTTAACCGTTTGGTGCAGGTTTCGACGAGGTTTCGATGCATTTATCTTGGATTTCGTACGCCGATTTCTCGAACGGATGCTTTCTCCCACCGCCGTATTTCAGCGAAAGCAGCAGGTACGCGACCAGCCACGGGATCACCAACCAACGTATCTGGTCTATCCAGTGGTATCTCTCATGCTGCTGCACACACACGTCGTCCCAAACGTGAGATTCGTAAAACACGAACGGCCAAACAGTTGTTGCATAGACGCTCTTTGGGAACGGACGCGGAATTGTTCGCACTCTAATTTCGATCCGGCCACCGGTTATTCGAAGCATCATCTCCCCTCTCGTCTGATCAGTTGCAGACTAGGTGAAAAGCCCGTTCATCACAAGCTAGCCAGATAAAAACGTCCCGTACTGGAGTATGATCTGCCGAATTACACTTTTTGGAAGTTCATTGAGAGTGAATAGTTTTTTACGGAGAACAAAATGGCAGACGCTGTATTTCTTGGTGGCGACCGATATCACAAGGCTGAAGAGGCTCATGCCGGAATAGGGCCAATCCTCGAAGCCGCAGGACTTAGCGTGCACTACACAGACGATTTCGCCTCTATCGATGCCGATCTGCTCGACGGTGCAAAACTGCTTGTGTTCTTACGTGACGGAATGGAATGGCCAGACGGTCACGACGCCCCTCCAGTTCGGTGGATGCAGCCTCATCAAGAAGAAGCAATCGAGCAGTTCGTGCTCGGTGGCGGATCGTTCCTTGTCATGCACAACTCCACTTGGAATTATCCATTCGAAGGTGGCTACCGTCGTACCACTGCTGGCTACTACCAAGACCACCCACCGTTCCAGCACTTCAAAGTCGATATCACCGACAGCGCACACCCAATTACTCAAGGTGTAGAAAGCTACGAAATCGATGACGAGCAGCACTTCATCTGGTTCGACAACGATCGCGTAGATCTCTTTTCGGTAAGTCAGGGCGATGACGGACGTCAGTCGGCGTCTGGCTTTTCACACGAGTACGGCGAAGGTCGGGTCGCCTATCTCGCGAATGGCCACCGCCTAAGCGTGCTTCAGCAAGGGCCCGTGCAAAAGCTGATCACCAACGCAGTGAACTGGCTTCTTCGCCACTAAAAGTGGTTTTTCTATCGAGAAACGATTGGGCGTCTAAATTTCACGAACGCGATTAGGCGACACGGAGATATCGAATGAGCGTAGAGATTCGGGATGAACGCTTCAAGCAAGTTGTCGGCGACGACGCTCCGTTGGAGCAGCTCACCACGGGGTTCATCTTCACTGAAGGTGCGATGTGGAACGCCAAAACCGGCGAGCTAATCTTCAGCGACATGCCAGGCGACATCGTTCGCAAATGGTCGGAAGCCGATGGCGTCACCACTTTTCGTCAACCTAGCGACAAGCAGAACGGCCATTACTTCGATCTTGAAGGCAGGCTGCTTTCATGCTCACACACCGCCAGCAACCTAACTCGTGAAGAGCACGATGGGTCTATCACCGTTCTAGCCACACACTACGGCGGCAAAGAGCTGAACAGCCCGAACGATGTGATCGTGAAATCTGATGGAGCTATCTACTTCTCCGATCCAACATACGGACGGATGGACGTCTTTGGACTGCTTCGTGAGCAGGACATGGACTATCAGGGCGTTTATCGAATCGACCCATACTCAGGCGAGATTTCGTTGCTTGCATCTGACTTTGGACAGCCAAACGGGTTAACTTTTTCGCTGGATGAAAAGCAGCTATTTATCAACGACACCGATCTAGGTCATATTCGAGTATTTGATGTCGCCGATGATGGAAGCATCTCAGGTGGCGATGTTTGGGCTGTTCCTGAAGGTCCCGGTGAAGGCGGATGCGACGGTATGAAGCTCGATTCCGAAGGCAATATTTACTGCACAGGCCCTGGAGGCATTCACGTGTACGCACCGGATGCAACTGCACTCGGTGTAATACAAGTGCCTGAAGTAACGGCGAATTTCACTTGGGGCGACGATGATCTAAAGACGATCTACATAACAGCTTCAACATCGCTCTATCGCACTAGGGTAAACGTCGCTGGTCCCAGCATTTCTTAGCTCGCTCTACCAAGACCTCATTTCCAATTAAGGTTTTCAAATTGATCACACTTCACGTTTACCTAACACCTAAATCTGGCAAGGGCGAAGCGCTCCGAGCAGCAATCAACGATCCGTGGATCTCGACGATGGCTCAGCAGCCCGGGTTCGTTCAAGCTGCCATGCTCACGCCGTTTGGCGACGATGCCTCTGAAGATATCGAAGTCGTTTCGTACTGGGAATCTGAAGAACTAAGACTCGAATGGGTGGCTCGACCAATCCACGACGAAGTGTTCGGCCCAATCATGGAAAACGCCGAAACCATCTCACCAACGGTAAAAACGGTAAGCAACACTTGGAACGTTTAGCGAGCAGCCTTCGGAACCCAAGCCTTGCCATCGGACGGCGTGGTCGGCTTGCACACTTTGCACGCTCTAAAGCCGTGTTGATCGGCGTCGCTAACGGACGCGAAGTGCACACGATTCGATGGCTTGGTGCGCCGACCAGGCGGACAGTTTGGTCGACAGAATATCTTGGTGGTAGTGCAACCGTTCAATGGTGAAGTAGCCACCGATCTAAACGCCTAACCGCTCGATCATTCCGCGTAAGTAGCGCGCCTGACCTGCGTGTTGGGTGTTGTCTTGCACCACGCTCATAAGCCGAATTCCGGCTTTGACGTACGGATCGTAATTCGTATCGACGATGCGATCCAATTCGGCTGCATCCACAGTCGGCAGATAGTCGAGCACGCGGCTCGCAATCCGATCATGGTAGCCAAGCAGAATGGCTCGCGGCGGTCGCATTGCAGCCACTTCTTCAGGTCCATCCCCGAACCCAATACCGGTTGAACCAGCCATACCGAAACGTTCAGACCATTCTTCTGTGAGCCATGCCTCTTCGAGCTGCACGACGTTCTTCAAATGGCTGTCTTGAATTCGAGTCAGGTGCCACACCAACCACGCAATGGAGTTCGAGCCTTCTTCAGGTCGGTATGCCAACTGCTCCTGCGAAAGATCGTCG
This sequence comes from Dehalococcoidia bacterium, assembly GCA_040264655.1. Classification (GTDB taxonomy): domain Bacteria; phylum Chloroflexota; class Dehalococcoidia; order Lucifugimonadales; family Lucifugimonadaceae; genus Lucifugimonas. Next base: position 21,151 of record JBDQHW010000001.1, read on the forward strand.
GCCGCCTGATGAACGATACGAGTTATGTGCGAGTATGCCTCAACCAGTAGATCGCTGGATTCCATCTCTGACTCCTTTGAATTTCGTGAATTCTACACAGGCAGCGGCTCAGATTTCTTGGCAGGAACATCCGCTCGTACGTTCCGATAACGCCGCCATGTTCAATCCGTCAGGCATATCATGCCGCTGAACCGACTTTTCAACTTAAAGAACGTAGGAATCATCTCCATATGTCATCGGGTATGTCTAGCGAACGACTCAAACAGATCGATAAACATTTCCAAGAGAAGTACATCGACTCAGGCAAACTCCCAGGGGTACTAACCCTCGTGGCTCGCCGAGGTGAAATCGTTCATTTTTCGGCTCTTGGCAAGATGGACGTTGAAAACAATAAGCCGACCACCGAAGACACCATTTACCGCATTTTCTCTATGACCAAAGCGATCACGTCTGTCGCCTTGATGATGTTGTACGAAGAAGGCAAGTTCCAGCTCAACGATCCTGTTCACCGGTACCTGCCTGAATGGGAGAATACTGAGGTTTGGGTCAGCGGCGAACACCCTGATTTCAAAACAAAGCCGCAAGAACGACCTATGACGATTCGAGACCTGCTTTCTCATCAGTCAGGTCTCACATATGGCTTTAACGATTTGCATGCTGTCGAACGGGCTTATCAAAAAATAGGATGGGAAGGGATGTTCTCTTCCACGCTTGAGGAATGGTCGAAGCGTCTGTCCGAAATGCCTCTGATGTTTTCACCGGGAACGGCGTGGAACTACTCGTTGGCTACCGACTTGTGCGGGTACTTGGTCGAAGTTCTTTCCGGCAAGAAGTTCGAAGAGTTCTTAGAAGAACGAATCTTCGAACCTCTCGATATGAAAGATACTTCGTTCGATATTCCGACCGACAAAATCGATCGTTTTGCCGCCAACTACGTACCGACTCCTGCGGGTGGAATGAAACTCAATGCGGAGTCTGATGACGTTTTCTACTCGAAATCGAACAAATTCAAGTCGGGTGGAGGTGGTCTACTTTCTACGGCGACCGACTACTACCGTTTCCTACAGGTGCTTGCTAACAAAGGCGAGTTCGAAGGAAAACGGTATCTCAGCCGCAAGACCATAGAGTTGATGACTGCCAACCATCTTCCAAACGGAACTTCGGTATTCGATCATGCCTTCTCACCTCAGGCAGATGAATATCGCAAGGGTGAAGGCTGGGGTCTCGGATTTTCCATCGCACTCGATCACGGCAATACACAGATCGCCGGTTCGCCCGGTCAATACAGTTGGGGTGGAGCGGCAAGCACTGAATACTGGATCGACCCCACCGAGGAAATAGTTGTGCTTTTCATGACACAACTACTCCCCTCTGGAACCTACCCTCTCAAGCGAGAGTTACAGGTTCTGGTCAACGCGGCTATCGACGACTAAATCGAACGGGTTAATCATCTTTTACTCAGCACCATGCTGAGCCGAGTCACTACAATCTCACCATCCTAAGAATCTTGACCAAGTACGGAGAATCGCATTGAAAATCACAAACGTTGAAGCATGGGTTGTCGTACCTAACCTAGGTGGACTCAAGCACTATCAGGGTGAGTGGCAGTGGACATTCGTCACGATTGAGACTGACGAAGGAATCACGGGCTGGGGTGAATCATCAAGCTCCCCCCGCAATGGATCGCTCCTAACCGGCGCCGGTGTTCGAGCCGTAAAAGAAGCGCTCATCGGCGAAGACCCAGCCGACATCGAACGACTATGGCACAAACTGTTCCGACGCTACACGTACATGGGATCACGAGGCTTTCCTACTACGATCATCAGCGGTATCGATATTGCACTGTGGGACATTAAGGGCAAGGCGACAGGTCGTCCGGTTTACGATCTTCTCGGCGGAAAAATGCGTGAAGACATTCGCATGTATGCCAACGCATGGTTCGGTGGTTGCTCGACACCCGACGACTATCATGCGGCTGCCAAGAAAGTCGTGGCACAAGGTCACGACGCTATGAAGATGGACCCGTTCCTAGAAATGCAGCCGTTCCACACGATGTATCAGGACGGACAGATTTCAGCGGCCGGAGAGAATTTGGGTTGCGACATCACAGCCGCAGTCCGAGATGCAGTAGGTCCAGATGTTGAAGTTCTCATAGATGCCCACGGGCACTACAACGTCGCTACAGCTGTAAGACTCGGCAACCGCCTGTACGACGAGTCAAAGATCGATTGGTTCGAGGAGCCATGCCCACCTGAGGGAGTCGAAGCACTTCGGTCCGTACGCAACCAATTGCGTGCACCGATGTGTACAGGCGAACGATTCTTCACTCGCTGGGACTACTCCCAAATTTTGCATGATGGCTTAACTGACTTCATCATGCCCGACGTCACTTGGACCGGTGGAATCTCGGAGCTGAAGAAGATCGCAACGATGGCCGAGACCTACTACATTCCGATCAGTCCTCACAACGCGCAGGGTCCCGGGCAGATCATCGCTGGCGCTCACGTTTCAATGAGCACTCCGAACTTCTACCGGCTTGAGCACGCTCTCGATTTTAAGCCAGCTTACGATCGCTACATGACCGATCCGTTCGACTGGCAAGGTAACAAGCTGATCATGAACGGTAAGCCTGGACTCGGTACCGATCTCGACATGGACGCGGTACGCGCCGACCTTCATCCAGACTGGGTCGAATAACGAAAATAGGAACTAGACTAGATTTCACCTTCGAGTTTTGGTGGCAACTGATTTTCGAGAGTGAAATTGCCTGACCGCATTGGCCTGATGTGCTGCGGTAATCGAAGTCGATTCGCACGTGGATACTTACCCACAGACCAACGCGGGTTGAACCGTACCACCCGTGACCCCACTGGTGCAGAAATCGACTTTTCTCAGAGCTAGTCTGATCAAACCGAGTTGCGGGAAGATACGAATTAGTCAGGGTTGGGAATTGATGAGAGCGTCTGAATTTCAGGCATGCCCAGGATGTGGTCGTGAGTCAGAATCGTTGGACAATGCTCCAAGCAACATAGTAGCCCGGTGCTCAAAATGTGATTTCTCGGCAACTACTAAAGACGTAGTCCAAGCCGAGTACTTGGCGAACTTCCGACCTCTGCCCGACATCAAGGTTGCTGCAAATCGAATTGCAGGTCGATCGATGTTGAAATACTCAGCCGGTCGACGAGCCGCCTAACCTTTATTTGCCCCTCGCACGTTCCACCTGACGGTGAACGTAAAGAAGCCCCGATGTGAATCGGGGCTTCTTTTTTATCTCGTTGTAGAGAACCTACGGACGCACAACCGTTCCGTCGGCGCGTCGAACATTGTCGAAGTGCCCTTTGCCTTCATCGTTGTGCGGGTACTTAGCGGCCAGTTTTTCATCGATATCGATGCCAAGTCCCGGTTCACCGTTCGACCACATAAAGCCATCCTTGATAGTCGGAGCACCCGGGAATATCTCCTGGATCTTCTCGCTATATACGGCTTCCTCTTGGACCCCGAAATTAGAAATGTTCAGATCAACCTGCAAGTGAGCTGATTGACCGACCGGTGAAACGTTTCCTGGTCCTTGGAACGCAGTTCGCACTCCCATTAGCTCCGCCATCGCAGCGTATTTCTTCGCTGGAGTAATTCCACCGATGGGAGAAAGACGAGTGCGCACAAAGTCGATCAGTCGGCCTGTAATCAATGGCACGATTTCGAGAGGGTTATTGAATATTTCACCTATCGCAAGCGGCGTTGAGGTTTGCTCACGCACTCTCTCGAACCAGCCACCTTCGTGTGGTGGCAACAGATCCTCAAGATAGAACAACTTGAACTGCTCTACTTCCTTGGCGAAATCGACAGCCAAGATCGTCGGGAGTCGTTCGTGTACGTCGTGAATCAGCTCAACCTTAAAGCCAACACTGGAACGGATCCTATCCATTAGTGCAATTGCTGACCGCATATATGGCTTAGGTTCGTACACTCCGGACTGCTGAGCGTAGGCGTATTTACTATCCGCAGGATCAGCCTTCGTCGTTATCCATTTGGGTCCGTCTTGAGGATCACGCCCCCGACCTTCGCCACCGGAAGCTCCATAGGTTGCGAATCCGGGTGTAGCAACCTGAATCCGGACGTGGTGATAGCCCTCTTCAATGAAGCCATGCGCCTGATCTTCAACCTCTTCAGGTAAAGCTGCGGAAGCGTGAGCATAAACTGCTGCCGCCTCACGAGCCTTGCCTCCGAGCAGATCGTAAACCGGCATTCCGGCGACCTTACCTTTGATGTCCCACAATGCTTCGTCCACGCCGCTCAGGGCATTGTTCAAAATCGGGCCACTACGCCAGTAAGACGATACGTATGCCGACTGCCAAATATCCTCGATATCTGCGGGATCTTTACCGATCAAGAACGGACGTAGATACTGCTCAATTGCGACTTTCACGGCTTGAGGTCGAGTTCGTAGAGAAGCACAGCCAATTCCATAAAGACCTGGTTCAGTCGTTTCGATCTTCACGACCGTAAACCTTGATCCAGGTTCTGGCTCAGTGAGAATCGCTCTCACATCCCTGATTTTGACGTTGCTCATACGTGGCTCCTGCCGAGTTTCTCGGCCAACAAAAAATCGACGATCTCAGATGGGAACGGATGATACGCCTGTTGGAGCGAATTGATTCAACTATCGCAGTTCAGAATCGAACGATCGTGACTAAACCTTGCGCCAGAATGGCTCACGCTTGCGAGCAACCTCGAGAATCGACTCGTCCCACGGGGGCATAGTGTTGCCTTCTGGTTGCGGCGGACGGCCGTGCCAGTTCAGCCATTTGTGGACGGCAGGTTGCATGTAGTAAATCGTATAAACGACATCTATCCAGAGCCCAAAAGCGGTCGCATGGGATGACTCGATATTTCGCAGAACTTCATCTTGATCCTGTCCGTTTAACTCGACAAAATCGCGGAAAGAAGAAAGAGCCGTCGTCACGGTCGACAATGCATCCCAGAATCGTGAATCGGCACGCGACCGATCGATTACTTCTTGACCAAGCCCCATTTCACCGGCTCCAGCCAGATTGTCCACGGCAGGGATTATCCGGTCGAGAGCAGCTGCCATGATGTTGATGTCAGGAGTAGAAGTCATGCCTTCAAATCCAGTCGCTCGTTCGAAATATAGTCGGCGGTACGTAGAGCGAAAGCTTGCAGAGTCGGTGTTGGATTTACTGCACCTCCGGTAACAAATACGCTTCCATCCACAACAAATAGATTGTCGACATCGTGCGCCTGACCGTTGCTATCTACTACCGACCGGTTCGGATCATCTCCCATCCGCGCTGTTCCCATGAGATGCCAACCAGCCTCTCTTGAAAACCTGTTGACCATGATCTCGTCAGCACCAGCCTCCTCAAGCACCTTCTGACCTTGAGCAAGACCGTGATCGAGTAGTGCCCGTGAGTTATCGCTGACTCGGTACGTAATCTTTGGAGCCGGAAGACCTGAGCTATCTCGAAGTCGGGGATCTAACGTGACGGTGTTGTGTTCTTCTGGGAGATCGTCACCGATTACTCCGAGACCAACCGTATTTCCGAATCGACGCTTCATCACAGAATGATGATTCGCGCCCCACGGCACGCGAGGTGAACCACCTCGCGCCGCCCCTGCAGGACCTTGTCCACCCCGGGCAATTTGATACGAGTATCCTCGAACAAAACCCCTACTTGGATCTGTCTCGTAAAACTCTTGCGACATGATCATGTTGGCGGCAGGTCCGACCCATGGCTCGTCGTGTTCAGGGAAGATTCCAGTGACTCCGGCGTAGACGTGGAACATCAGGTTTTTTCCAACCATGCCAGAAGAATTCGCCAGTCCGTTCGGATGCTTCTCGGAATCCGACATCAGCAGCAATCTTGGTGTGCCGACTCCGTTTGCCGCGACCACCACTGCCATCGCAGCACGGTGTTGATCATTGCCCTCAGAATCGAGGTAATTCACACCTGTGGCTCTGCCTGACGAATCAGTCGTTATCTCACGAACACGGGCACCCGTAACTAGCTCAGCGCCCTGAGCGATTGCCCTGGGCCAGTAGTTCAGATCGGTTGACGACTTGGCTTGCTGATAGCAGCCCATCATGTTGTAGCCACAAAAGTTGCAGGCGTCTCGACCCTCACCATAGCGAGTTGAGTTCACGTAGTTATCAGATGGCCACCAATGCCAACCGAGGCGGTCGAACGCCTTCGCAAGCATTTCGCCATCCCTGCCTATCGGTACCGGAGGCATCTGACGGTCGGATCGTGGAGGATTTGCAGGATCACCAGCGATACCAGCGCAGCCCATGATGTGATCGTTTAGGTCGTACCACGGTTCGAGATCTTCATATGAAATGGGCCAATCATCAGCAACACCATCAAGACTTTTCACTCGAAAGTCTGAAGGATGTAGCCGAGGCGTATGAGCCGCCCACAAAATTGTGCTTCCACCGACCCCGTTGAACATCACTGGCTCAATTGCCGAATCATCGACATTGACCGGATAGTCCTCAGGGAGTTTTCGTTTATTCGGATTGAATGACCCCGAACTCATCTGTCGGAGTTCATAGTCCGATTCGACAGTTGGATACTTCGAGGCGTCTTGCCATTGCCCTTGCTCGATGCAAACAACATCGAACCCAGCCTCCGACAGCATTGCTGCCACAGCAGCACCGGATGCGCCAGCACCAACAATTAGAACATCGGCAGTTCGTTTGGAATCGTGATCGGGTTTACTCATAGGATCAGAAGCTTATATATCCCCAATACGGGTCATAGTCTCGGGCGAATCTAGTTTTAACTAAGCTCTTTGGCTGGGGGTAATAGCGATAAAAAATCAGCCGAAAGTTTGTCGAACTTGCGCATCCGTCAAGGTTCGATATTCCGTGTTGCGGAGCATCAAATATAGCTTTGCTGTTTCCTCAAGTTCCTCAACTGCATCGACGGCGCTTGCTAGCGATTTACCTGCAACAACTGGACCGTGCTGTGCCAATAGAATCGAGTGATGATCTCTGGCGAGGGCACCCACCGCATTTGCGAGTTCTTGATCCCCAGGAGGATAGAACGGCACTAGCGGAAGAGTTGGACGGTTCTCATACCATTCCTTACGAGGGTATTCGCAAGGTCTGTCGCTCCAGTAACGTCATCAGCCACACATCCAAGCAGCAATCCCTTTTCGTCTCTTTGACGAAGCTCGCTTATCCGAACTCGTATCTGAAAGAACCTATGAATTCTCGATTGCAGCGATCACGGCGTCCACAACATCTTGGGTATTGTGGGTGCCCCCAGCATCTCGCGTCAGAATTCTCTGTTCGGTAATAGCGTTGGTCACCGCAGATTCTACTAATGATGCTGCCTCTCTACAGTTTTCATTTTGATGTTGGACACCAAGCCACTCCAGCATCATCGATGCCGAGAGTATCGTCGCAATCGGGTTAGCCACGCCTGTACCAGCGATATCCGGCGCCGTTCCGTGGGCTGGTTGGAACACTGCCTGGTCGTCACCAATATCTGCCGATGGAGCAAATCCCATCCCACCAACGAGCCCTGCAGCCAGATCAGAAAGTATGTCTCCGAACATGTTTTCTGTTACGAGAACATCGAATTCCCATGGTCGACGGACCATCTCAAGGGCTGTTGCATCAACGTAAAGATGATCAGCGATGATTTCCGGAGAACTTGCAGCTCGCTCGTCGAAAATCTGCCTGAAGAATGCGAACGACTTGAAAACGTTCGCCTTGTCGACAAGAGTGACCCGCCCCGGATGACCTTGTTGCCGACGACGACGCCCCAATCCGAATGTGAAATCGAATAGCCGTTCGGATGTTTTCCTAGTGATTACCAGTGTGTCCCGAGCTTCAACATCATCGATAACCTCACCCTTACCGTGAGAAGCAAATAGTCCTTCAGTACTCTCGCGAATTAGTACGAAATCGATGTTGGATGACTGCGGATCGGCAAGTACACTAGGGCCGTTTTCGTAGGTCTTTATTGGCCGAACACCTGCGTACAACCCAAAGTGAAAACGAAGATCAATCTGCGGAGAAATTTCCGTACCGTCGGGGTAGCGCACATCGGGGAGGCCCATTGCTCCCAGCAGAATGGCATCAGCATCTTCGGCAGCTTTCAACGTTTCAGTGGGCAACGCTTCGCCGTGGTCCCGGAAATGGCCTGCCCCTGCAGGCAACATCTCGTTGACGAGCTCGAATCCACCGATTTTTTTCTGCACTGACGCTAGAACTGCAAGGGCGGCGTCGATTACCTCGACACCAATTCCGTCACCAGGGAGCACTGCGATGGTGTATTTATTGTTTTCGCCCAAGAACCTAAACTCCGCTGCTCATCTCACAAATAGAGAACCAATATAAATCTTGGTAACCGAAATCGTCATATCAAAACCCACATAAAACGCGAAGAAGCCCCGGAGTTACCCGGGGCTTCTTCATTTATTCGCAATATGGAGGCGACGGGCGGATTCGAACCGCCGAATAGAGGTTTTGCAGACCTCCGCCTTAAACCACTTGGCCACGTCGCCATGAACACCTAGATGCTCACGAAATAGAGGTTTCGCAGACCTCCGCTTGAATACGACCACACGTCGATCTCAAGCCATTACCACATTAGAAATATGTGGTGCCGAGGGCGGGACTCGAACCCGCACGTCCTTACGAACACTACGCCCTCAACGTAGCCTGTCTACCAATTTCAGCACCCCGGCAGGGATGGCAGCAAGAAGCTGCACGATATTCGAACTTATATATTGGCAGGAGCGGAGGGATTCGAACCCCCGACCGCTGGTTTTGGAGACCAGTGCTCTAGCCGGACTGAGCTACGCTCCTGCGAGGAACAAACAACAGCCAAATAAATAGGCCGCCGCTCATCCGCAGCACTCAATCATACCTAGAAGAATGCTCACGAGAAAGCCGACGGCCTATCTATTTTTATTTGGTTTTATTTGGTTTTCGCTCAGCGACTATCCACAACCAACGCTTTTAGAGTGCTGCGTTGTCTTTTTCACCAGTTCGAACCCGAATAACCTCAGCGACTGGAGATACGAATATCTTTCCGTCACCGATCTGACCATCAGACCCTGTTCGTGAAGCCGTCAAAACAGCCTCAACAACAGCATCCTTCAAGTCATCGTTCACCACTGTCGTAACAATGGTCTTAGGAAGTGCAGCCCGGGTTGTAGTGGTGGCGCCTCGGCCAGTAAACACTTCAACGCCCTGCTGCGTTCCCTTTCCGCTCACGTTTGAGATGTGGTAACCACCAACACCCACTTCGAGCAGGGCTTCGACAACTAGGTTGACTCGCTCCGGTCGAACTACTGCTTCAATCTTAATCATGATCTTAGTTCTCCTGCTGCGTGACCGATCCGATGCCGATCACGCCGGCTGAATGAGTGCTTAGTCAGCTCCGTCGCCGACGTATGCTCGCTCACCGTGTAGTGTCACGTCGAGTCCAGCATCTTCATCTGCTTCATCAGCCCGGAGACCCAGACCAGGTATTACATCAAGAATCTTCAAGATGATGAAAGTAACAACGAACGAGTAGGCGATTGTTGCGAGTGTTGCTACTACGTTGTAGCCAAGCACTTCAGCATCACCATCTACAAGTCCGATTCCACCGACTGCGAAGATACCTGTGGCGATTGCTCCCCAGATTCCACCAATTCCGTGAACAGCCATTACTTCCAGCGCATCGTCAAATCCGAACATGTGTCGCATGCGAACTGCGTAGAACGTAAGTACACCGGCACCGAGTCCAATTGCGATTGCGCCCATAGGCCCAACGAAACCAGATGCAGGGGTGATTGCTACAAGTCCGGCAACTGCACCGGTTGCGGCACCAACACCACTCATTTTTCCTGTGTGGATGTGGCCAAGGATGACCCAAACTACTAGTGCCATGGCGGCTGCAACGTTAGTTACTAGGAATGCACTGATGGCGAGTCCATCTGCAGCAAGACCTGAACCGGCGTTGAATCCGAACCAACCGAACCAGAGGATTCCGGCACCAAGAATTACGAACGGTACGTTGTGAGGCTCAACACCACGGTCAACACCTCGGCGCTTACCTACAAGGAAGGCAGCAACGACGGCTGCGATACCAGCGTTGATGTGAACTACTGTTCCACCAGCGAAGTCGAGCGCACCCATTTCGAACAACCAACCGTCACTAGCCCACACCCAGTGAGCAACTGGTGCGTAAACAAATGTTATCCAAGCAACCAAGAACACAAGGTAGGTCGTGAACTTGAAGCGTTCAGCGATAGCACCAGTGATAAGTGCTGGGGTGATGATGGCGAACATCATCTGGAAAATGGCAAACAACATTGCGCCGTCTTCCGGGTCACTCGATACGTCTTTGAATCCAACGAAGTCGAAGTTACCAATGAACTGGCCACCCTCTCCGAATGCAAGGCTGTAGCCCCACAGAACCCAAACTACGCTGACCACACCCATTGATACGAAGCTGTACATGATGGTGTTAACAACGTTCTTACCGCGGACAAGTCCACCGTAGAAGAATGCTAACCCCGGAGTCATAAACAGAACGAGGGCAGATGCCATTAGCATCCACGCTACTGATCCAGAATCCATTACAAATCTCTCCCCGAAATAATGCTGATAAACACAGCTCGGATATGAATCTATGGCCCGGGTGTTTCCGAAATATTTCGGAGGTGTGACGCCTCGGTTACACACTTAAATTGCCGTTAGTTACTACCGATACCGACTAGCGAACAAGAAGAATCTGAGTAAGGTTGCACTCAACATGATTATTGATTCGCACTGTCACTCGTGGGCCTACTGGCCATACCTCCCAGAGGTTCCAGATCCCGAAAACCACGGTTCTGTTGAGCAACTGATTCATCAGATGAACACCAACGGTGTAGATCGGGCGACTATCGTCTGCGCCCAAATATTTCAGAACTTTGACAACAATGACTACGTCGCCGCTGCTCTGAATAAATATCCTGATCGGCTAGAGCAGTTCGCTGACGTCGATTCGATGTGGTCTGAGACATATCACACGCCAGGGGCAGCAAAGCGTCTCGAAGCGGCTGCTGAACGATGGCCGATGAAAGCGTTCACTCACTACGTAGCGGGTGAAGACGATGGAAGCTGGTTCAACTCTTCCGAAGGCATCGATTTCTTAGGTACTGCTGAACAGCTCGGTTTGATCGCGAGTATTTCAATGGCGCCGCATCATCAGAACGAGCTACGCAAAGCTGTTGAACGTCACCCCGACTTGAACTTCCTGTTCCATCACATGTCAGGTCTGAGAGCACATGGCGACGATGCCAAAGCTAATGTTGCCAACGTTATCGAGACGAGCAAGCTTCCGAATGCGTTCCTAAAGCTTTCGGGTTTTCATTACTTAACGGAGAAAACTTGGAACTTCCCGTACCCCGACACCCGCTGGGTATACGAAGAATGCTACGAAGCCTTCGGGACCAATATGGTGTGGGGTTCCGACTTTCCGGTAGTAAAAAAATCGATGACACATCTTCAGGCGATTGAAGCCTTACGCACCCACTGCGATTTCGTTAGCGAAGAAGATAAAACTGCGATTTTAGGCGGAACTCTCGATCGACTTCTCGATAAATCCCGCGCCGTTAGCAAGTAGACCGAATAGGCGCTCGTACTGGCCGATATCGTGCGAAATGCGCGTTTTACTCTACACGGTTCACCCAAAATGACCCTTTAGTACCACGTCGATAGGGGGTTCACCTATGTCCGCCTCGGCGTACTTACGGTGAAGTAGTGGGAAGCAGTGATCTTCACCGTTTCCACACCAAATGAAACTTTGGTGCAATCGTCCGGTGGCTTTTGCGAATGCATCAGCGATCACAGCCCAATTCGGGAGCTAGATCAAATCTAGCCCAGTAGCCGAAAAATATCGGTTGCTGCGAGGATCACAGCGATGTGATCGAATAGGTTGGACGCACTCTAATATGACCGCAATCGACTGGCGAACACTATGGCAGTTTCTCGATTACTCAGGCGATCAGTTCGCTCAGGTTCAATCGGACTCTCTTGATTCTCAGTTCACAAGAATGTCGAACAACCCGGTAATCCGGAATCTAACTGCAGGCTCTACGGATTTCACCTCGATAGACGACTTCCGTGCGCGAGTACGCCTAAGTACTTGGGACGACTACTCGGAACAGTTGAACCCGAATATCTCTGCTTCTGAGCAGACATGGGCATACACCCAGTTTGGTGCAGGCAACTCAAAGTGGGCACCGTTCACTCGACCAGCTCTCGACCATTTGGCCGATTCAGTTGTTGCTTCGATCGGACTAGCAGCTTCTTCCGATGGCAAGAGTGCGAATATCAACTACGGCGACCGTGCACTCTTCAACATTCCACCTCGTCCTTACCTGGCGGGTCACGTTGGATTTGAGTTGGCGCAAAAATACGGCTTCAAGCCGTTGATCCCGCTCGAACCGGGAGAAGACATGGAGTTCAAGCAGCGAATCTCTGAAGGATTCGCCAACGCACTGAACGACCGTGTCGACATCTTGATTTCAATGACGTCCGTTCTCAAACGAGTAGCGGAACGTTTCGATCCAACGGCTGTTAAGTCAGGTGGTTCGAGCGGTCTCATCAAGAAGATGAACGCCAAGGGTGCATTCCGGTTAGCAGGTGCCAAGATCAAGAGCACGCTGACTCATCACACGATGAAGCCACGTGATTTGTGGGAACCAAAATCGATCGTTGGGTGGGGTCTCGACACGCGCTTCTACAGCGATCAGATCGCAGATGCATGGGGTCGCCCTCCATTCGAGCTATACGCTTCAACCGAGATTGGTGCGATGGGGGTGCAGTTCCGCGAATATGGAGGACTAGCGCTGAACCCTCACACCTGCTTCTACGAATTTATTCCTGAATCTGAACTAGAAGCCGAAAGAATCGACCCGAACTACCAGCCGCGAACTTGCTTGCTCGATGAAGTTGAGCCAGGCAAGTCGTACGAGGTGGTTGCGACCAGCTTCTTCGACATGCCGTTCGTTCGATACCGACTTGGTCACATCGTGCAGTTCACGAGTGCGCACGTCGGCTATGGCAACGAGTTCTTGTTTGTTGGACGATCTGATGAACGCATCGATATCGGTGGATTCACCCGTGTCGACGAGAGCACAGTGTGGAAAGCAATCTCGAACGCCGAGCTTCCAATCAGGGATTGGACGATTCGACGTGAGGTCGAAGGAATCGTTCCCGAGCTACACATGTACCTAGAGCTATCGAACCCGTACGAGGCAGGGCGACTAGTTCCGACTCTCCACCGTTCACTCAAGTACTGTGACCCGCTCTACTCCGATCTGGAGACGATGCTAGGTATATGTCCTTTGAACGTCACGGTCCTTTCACCAGGAACATTCGATGCGTTTACCGATATGAAGTTGAAGCAGGGAGCATCGTTGGTTGGAAGTCGCCCACCGCGAATGAACCCTAGCGACGAAGTAGTAGGAAGGCTCGTAGCTCTAAACCGCGCACTCGCACTTACTGCGTAGTCGGTTCCGATCTCATGAACGAAATCTACATTGCACTCCCCTTTGTACAGTTCGCCATTAGTGCGTTCTTGGGAGTGCTTGTGCTTTTTTCAGACCCTGCCGACAGGGTCAATCGACTGTTCACGCTGTTCCTCGTGGCGATGGCAGCTTGGGGCATTACGATCTTTGCGATGCGAGATGCATTCCCTGACGCTTCGATTGCATACACTCGAGAAATATGGGCGCTCGCTGTCATTCCGTTCAGCAGCATATTTTTCCTTCACTTCGTACTTCGGTACACCCGCGCCAAAAGCGGATACCCGATCCTCTACGCGTTCTACACAGTTGGAATAGTTTCAGCCCTACTCTCGTTCGGTGGATTCACCGCAACTGGCATGGTCGAGAAGTTCTACGGATTCGCTCCCGAACTAGGCAGGGCATTCCCTCTAGTACTGATGGCTTCATATCCGGCAGTGCTTACATCGCTGGTTCGACTCCACCGCGCATCAAAACGTGAAGAGTCTGAACAACGTCGGCAAGTTCTGTTTTTACTCAAACTAGGAGTCCTCGCATCTGTAGCGGGAGCCACAACTGACTTCTTCCCATCACTCGGCCTAAACGTCTACCCGCTTGGAGTTGTCGGAAACATCTTCTTCATTGTTCTCACAACGTTCGGTGTCACCCGTTACAAAATGATGAACCTACGGCTAATGCTCAGACGTGGTCTGGCATATAGCGCCGTCAGTTCGTTCCTGTTTGCTGTCTACGGAATATGTATTGGTGTCGTACTGCTTGTCACCCGTGATCTAAGTGCCATCGCTACTCTGCTGTTTGGCGGAGGAGCCGTGCTAATCATTGGAGTGATGGTCCAGCCGGTAATGCAGCGTGTTCAATCTATTGTCGACAAGGCATTCAACCGAGAACAGCACGATCGAATTTCTGCGCTGTCCCGTCTAAATGATCTGACGAAGGACATTACCGACTTTCCGACTATCGCCGAAGGAATCGTCACCACAGTTCGTGAAGCCGCACAGTCTGACTGGGTGGCAGTTCTGTTGCCTTCTCACGATGGCAAATCGTTTATTTCGGTTGCCGATACGCGTGAATCAGTTCCGCACTTCGAACTCTCGGCTACAGGATCAGCTATTTCGAAAATGAAGCGATCTGGCGAGATGCTTACGTTCGATCCTTCAAGCGAATCTGCCGAAAGTGCGACTGATGATCAGTCTGAAATGCAACTATTCGAGCAGATGGAAGTTCGAATGATGGTCCCAATGATCGCCGCGGGATCTCTCGTAGGAATCATTGCCGGTGGTCGCAAACTTGTTGGATCAGGATTCCTCGACGAAGACGCAGAATTTGTAAAAACTGCTGCAGGCCAAGCCGCCGTTGCAGCTCGAAATGCCAGCCTTTATGCCGCTGCTCGTAAAGAAGCAAGTGAACGATCTGCTCTGGCCGAACTAGGCCGAGTAGTCAGCTCGACTCTTGATATTGAATCTGTATTCGAAAAATGTGCCGAACAGGTACGTGCGCTACTACCTGCCGACCGCATATCGATTGCGCTCGTTGACGAAGAGTCCGACACGTTCGAGTACACATATGTATACGGCGTGAGCGTCCCCGGATGGGAACGCGGAGCAATCGGGGTGATCAAAGAATCACCGCTGCAACCAGTGTTCGAGTATCACTCAGGCATAACTCTGGGAATGAACGACAGCCGAGGCCGCAATTCACTTCACCAGATGAGAGAAGCCAGCGTAAGCATGGGCTTGAACTCGATGATGGCAGTGCCGTTCATTGCTCGTAGCAAGGTGATCGGGACTTTGATTCTCGAATCACGACGTGTCAGCGCATACCGAGGTGAAGAGCTCGAACTTGCTGAACGAGTCGGCGGACAGATCGTCAACGCCATCAATAACTCTCGTCAGTTCGTGCAGGCAATGGAACTAGCAGAAGCTAACGAAGCCAAGCTAGTTCTCGACGCCGAGAACATGGAACTTCAACGGCTCAACGAAGCCAAGATCAAATTCTTGTCTACAGTTTCTCACGAACTCCGAACACCGCTCACAAGCATGCTTGCATTTGCTAGCTTGCTGAAGCGAAACAAAGACGACAATCTGACTGAGAAAAACCTCCGTCAGCTTGAGATCATCGACCGAAACGGTCGACGACTCAACGTTCTGATTCAGGATCTTCTCGATGTTTCTCGAATGGATATGGGTAACCTTGCCCTTGAGCCATCTGAGTTCGACATCATCGAAACCGTCAACGATCTGGCGGAAAGCTTTGTACCAATCTACGAAGCTAAACAGCAGACATTGCACGTCGATATTCCTAGTTCTGAACAGCTCATATACGCCGACAAGAACCGTGTCGCTCAAGTGCTTACAAACCTTTTGAGCAACGCCTCAAAATACTCGCCTGAATCCAAGCGAGTATGGCTCAGCGTGGAACCAGTTGACGGTCACCTTGCGTTCGAAGTTAGGGACGAAGGTTTCGGAATCTCAGAGGAACACCAGAAAGAAATGTTCACAGCGTTCTATCGAGTCGACACCGAGGAAACTCGATCGATCGAAGGAACGGGACTGGGTCTGGTAATCGCTAAGGGAATCGTCGAGATTCATGGCGGTCAGATGGAAATGGAAAGTGAAGTCGGAGTTGGAACTTCGTTCAAGTTCCAAATTCACGATCTAAGCAACACTGAAGTTGAGAACAATAACGAACCACTTCCACCACGTGGTATCGATTCAGACGAAGCTCAGCCTCACGCAGCGTAGCCGATCGTGGTCGAATATCTAACGATTCCTACGTGCTCGGTAGCGTCCGCCAGCGGCCAAACCGACCACTAACAGCAGCCACGCTCCCGACGTGCCATCCACAGAGCCTGCGACCGGCGCTGAACATGTTCCGCTGGAGCTTTCTTCGATGCTTGCAATCGGTTCTTCATCGGCAAATGGTGCCACATCATCGTTAGTATCTGGATCGATTGTTACCTCGATCACCTCTGAAGCAGCGACCGTTGCTGTCGGCTCTGCACTACTCGATGAGGGTGGAGAAGTTAGCAACTTATATGTTGGTGTCGGCTCAGCGGCGGCTGTCGGAGTTGGTCCCGGAGTAGCCTCGATGTAAGGATCAGCTCCGATGTGCTCACGCCATCGGTCTTCGAGGGCATCGATTCCATAGCCATAAACAGCTTCGAGTGCGGCATCGATTCCAATACCGGTTCCTAGCGTTGCCAGCAATTCGGCCATCTTGGCTTCGCCGTGATTATCAATCATGTACTTCACTGCGCTGCGACCCTGACCATAGGCGACGAGCGTCAGATTGGGATCACCTGGGAACGAACGGAGTGATTTGAGAGGGATCAACCGATCGGTACCCTCAGCCCACTCGAGGAACCGCTCGTACGAAACGGTCTGATCGAGGTTCCCGTATTCAGCAAGCCCCTCGTTCAGCCATAGTGGAACTGACCCGCTCGATCCTGCCGCACGTGCTACAAGAATATGAGTCATCTCGTGTGTCGCAGTTCCGATATCTGATCGTCCAGCCAGGACAAGCACGACACTCTCAGCGTCAAATGCCTGTCCCTCAGTGATAAGTTCTCGGCTAGTAGCAAGGCTTCGGCCGACAACTGCCTCGATCATTTCAGCGTTGTTGTTGTACAAAACCATAACGATCGGGGTGACAATGTCGGCACCCGTGACAGGCTCCATGATTTCCAGAGATTGAACGGCGGCTTCTGCCAATCGTTCAGCACGGGTGCGGACCGGACCGTGATACAAAATTGTGACTGATTCTAAGGTGACTTCTTCCCATTCGTATCGAGCGTCGTCAAACCGGAAAAATTCAGGCTCCGTCAGCATCGTCTCACCGTTTTCATCGGTGATCTCGAACCAGTACTTGATCGTTGTTCCAGGTGGGATGTAACGATCTCGGCTGTTCGTACGGTGGAACAACTCACCGTTCACTAGGGGTCGAGTGGTTCGGTCCAGATCGAGGTAGGCGTACTGAGTCGTACCTCGATCCCCTATTTCAAATGTGACTCGTATGTCGTCGATTCGAACGTCTGACTCAACATCGAGTGTGAACGTCATTCCCTCAGGAAACTGTGATTCGACGCTGGACGACACAACCGTCACAGTTTCGCCGCTCTGAGCTGAAACCACAGCGTTCGTAGTCCCGAGTGAAATCGCCAAGATCGCCACGAATACCATGATGTAGATTTTCATCATGGGTCGGCTAGGCATTGAAAGAATGGCGTTCAAATTGAGTGAGTTTCCAAATGAGCTGGCTGCTCGGCACGTCCGAAATTACGGTGTGAAATTTGCTGTACTAATCGTTTTACGCCAAAACACCCTCAAAAGGATGCACTTCTAGGGCTAATCAGATTCGATTGCTCGCCAAGCGTCGACATATCGCCATGCTGCGCTGAGCGGCGTTCCAATTCCTAGAACCCAAAGAACTGCCATTGGATAGCCGAAGACAAGACCAACAACCGTGATAACGATGCGTTCGGGTCTCGTAAGGAAACCGGCAGTACCCTTCGCACTAAGTCCCTCGGCACGGGCACGAACGTAGCTGACCATCAACGATCCACCTACCGCGACAAATGCCAGCAGAACTGCGGTTTGGCTAGCGTCGACTCCAGATGTGAAATACATGCCCAGCCCGACAAGCAGGGCGATTTCCGATACTCGGTCGAACACTGAATCAGTCAATGCGCCTCGCTTGCTAACGCTGTTTGTCGCTCGAGCGATTCCACCGTCGAGCATGTCGAAAGTCGCCCCGACGAGGACGAGTATTCCGCCGATTAGGAAGTCACCTTCGCTCACAAAGTAAGCAGCTACGAGTGCGATCAGCAATCCAATTACGGTTGCACCGTTGGCAGATACTTTGAGCATGACGAGCAGCGAAACTGCAGGTCGCTCAAACCATTTGGCTACTGCTCCACGCAGGCCGTATCGAAGAGATTGAAGATCCGGCAAATGATTACCAGCCCCGATAGTTCGCTGGTGGCACAGGCTGTTTTTCCTGCACCTTGTCGTAGTAGTTGAGAACCGAATCGGCAACGTGACTCCAGCGGTACTGATGCACCGTTGCTCGCCCATCGACTCCTAGCTGTGCCCTAAGCCCCGGATTCTCAATGAGCTTTTTGATGGCTTCAGCTAGAGCAGCTTCATCCTTTGGTGGAACCATAAGACCCTCTTTGCCATCGGTCATTACTGAGGCAAATCCAGGGATGTTAGAAGCAACTATCGGAGTCGATGCCGACATCGCTTCGATGATGATGAATCCGAAGCTTTCCTTGCCGGTGTTCGGGGCGAGGAATATGTCGGCGTTCTGGTAGTAGCCGGGCAGTTCATCTTCCGAAACAGGTCCAGTGAAAATAACGTCGTCTAGCGATCGTTCGCCCATGATCCGATACGACTCGCGATCAGGCACTCCAGCACCAACCACTATTAAGCGCAGTTTCGGGTACTGCCATTTCAGCAGTGAATAGGCACCGAGAGCGTACCGAAGACCTTTGCGAGGTTCGTTCACCCTGCCGACGAAGACGAGATTCATGGCATCGTCTTTGAGGATCGATGGTTTCGGGACAGGTTTTGAGAACCTATCAACGTCTAGCCCGTTTGGAATAACGGTGTAATCGCCCTTGAAATAACGGTTTGCGAAATGCTTCGCAGGTTCAGAAACCGCGATGCGACCGTTTAGTCGAATAGCACCACGGTTCAACACTTTCTTCCAAAGCATGTATCCGCGACCATGTCCTTCATTGAAGGCATGGAATGTCCCGATGGTTGTTGATGGAGAGAATCGCGAAGCCGTCAAAGCAAACATCGGCATTAATGGCTCGTGAATATGAACGATATCGAACTTTTCGTTCTGGAGCATCGACTTGAGACGCCACTCGTGCCAAACGGAAAATGAGATTCGGGCAATCGAACCTGCGGTAGGGACCGGAATGGATCGTCCGAACGTACGAAGATCGACATCGCCAATATCTACGGCTGGTTCATTGCGAGTGCACGGTGCGAGTATCGATACTTCATGCCCACGAGCCTTCAGTTCACGACTGAGTGAGGCGATGTGGCGTTGGACTCCGCCTGAGTGCGCAAAGTCGTAAGGCGATACTTGAGCAATTCGCAATCAGTACCTCTTTTATCTGCGCTAAACCGAACTAATCGAGAATTCATTCTCGAACGATCGGTACGTTAACGAAACGTGCCGCTGGAACAATACGAGGCAATCATATTGGTTTTCCAGCGGCACGCACTAGTTCATAAGGGTCGTTCTAGAACGAAAGCCTTTTAGCAGAGTCTTACGCTTCTGGGTCGTTGCCGTCTGCAAAGCTCTCAACGAGAACTCGAGCATCATCGTCACGCATCTGAACCGGAGGTGACTTCATGAAGTAGGCAGAAGCAGGCTCGATGGCTCCGCTAACACCCTTGTCCATAGCGATCTTGGCGCTTCGGATAGCGTCGATAGCAACACCAGCAGAGTTAGGACTGTCTTCAACTTCGAGCTTCAGCTCAACGTTGAGAGGCTGGTCACCCCATGATGTGCCTTCGAGGCGGATGTATGCCCACTTGCGGTCTTCCAGCCACGGGACGTGGTCGGAAGGGCCGATGTGCACGTCGTCAGTAGGCAACTCTTTTTCGAGCTGCGACTGAACAGCGTTAGTCTTCGAAATCTTCTTCGACTTGAGGCGGTTTCGCTCAAGCATGTTGTAGAAGTCAGTGTTTCCACCGAAGTTCAGCTGGTAAGTCTTGTCGAGTCGAACACCACGGTCTTCGAACAATCGGGCAAGTACTCTGTGAACGATAGTTGCACCTACCTGAGACTTGATGTCGTCACCAACAATAGGGATACCGCGGTCAACGAATCGCTTCTGCCAGTAGGCTTCACGAGCGATGAACACTGGGATGCAGTTCACGAAAGCTACACCAGCAGCAAGAGCCTGCTCGACGTACCACTTAGTGGCCTGCTCAGAACCAACTGGAAGGTAGTTGATCATTACGTCAACTTCGCGTTCTCGAAGAATTTCGACAACGTCGGCGGTCTGGCCACCTGGAGTTGATGGGTCGTGGTTCACTTCAACGAGGTCTTCGAGGTACTCACCGATTCCGTCGTGGGTCATTCCACGGTCAACCTTCACACCCATGTTTGGAACGTCGAAGAACTGAATGGCGTTGTTGTTCTTGGAAACGAGCGCTTCGGAGAGGTCTTTACCGACCTTTTCCTTGTCGACATCGAATGCAGCAACAATGTTTACATCGCTCAGTGCGTATCCACCGAGAACGTTGTGCATCAGGCCAGGAATGCGCTCTGAGCCTTCGTCGATTTCGCTGTATTTGTGTAGTCCCTGAACCAGCGACGATGCACAGTTACCTGCACCAATGATCGCTACGTTGATTTTGCCCAAGATCGAGCCTCCAGAAGTTTTATCAATATCTGAACAATTGAGACGCCCGTTGGCCAAACTGGCTCACAGCGCTCGCGTGTTCGTTAACGTAGGTAAGCGTAGGACGTGTGAGCAGGACCTTTTAGGAAGTATTTCGCCAACCTCAAGTGATTAGTTCCGTAATATTCCGAACCCGACTGACTAAACAACCACCTGCATCGCTTCTGCGATGTCGGCGAGTGAGTGAGTTCTCACGTGGGGATTTGTGCCCGACCAAATGTAGTCGAAGTGCTGCCTAAGAATCGAAGAATAAGAGCTGTTCGACTGGAACTGGAACATTGGAACTAGTCCGTCAATCGAGCTTCCATCGACTGCCGCACTTGGCTTGCCGAATTGGTACGTCTCAACAAATGTCGATTCGGGTGTCATTACGAGATAGACCGAGGGCCAGTGATCCACGAAACGAACGTCGATTCCAAAATGAGAACGTGACTCAGCCTCTTTTTTCATTGCTGCGATCACATTGAGACTGCGCCAGCTATCGTTGTAAAGCGGACCAGCTTTGAATCGATCCTCATCTTCGAACTGAGCACCGTCTTCTGCAACTGCTCGCGCCCGAGCAAACTCGCTGACTGGATTGACCAGAATTGCTCGAATCTGAACTGCGCGATCTTCAGCAGCCATCTGTTTGAGAATCGCCGTGTGACCTCGATCTCCGAAGAACTCACGTAGACCAATGCCCTGCAGTATCACCTCGTCGTGTGCATTTCCTAGTGCCGCTGCGATGGTTGCAGTAGTTGAAGCGTCGGAAGCTCTCGGACCGAGGATAGCTTTCACTCCCTGACTGACTGCACCAGTGAGTACGTTCGTGAATCGGGCCAGATACTCAGCATCCTGATTACCCTGAGGCTGCGTCGCTCTGGTAGCCGCCGGAACGGTGACGGGGGACGCTGACGAAGTACCAACACGCTGGGTTGAACCTTGCGCAGTGTTCAAGCTAGGTTCGATCAACGACTGAACCGATTCTTCAGTGATCATCCATGATTTGCCGATGCGACTCGCCGGTATCAGTCCCGTCTTCAGCCACTTATAAACGGTTTTCTCGCTAACGTTCAACCGCGCCGCGACATCTCGTACGCTCAAACTCATGTCGATTCTCATTTGTTCGGGTCTAGTCGGGTATTTTCCTAATTATTCCTAAATAGTATCAAATAAGACCTATTGTTCGTTCATCGACCATTCGATCAAGAACAGCGCACAACAAAAAAGCCGCCAGCACCAATGTGCCAGCGGCCTTTTCAAAATGTCCTAGAAGAACTGTGCGAACAGATCTTAGTAACCGACAGCTGCGCCGTCTTTACGTGGTTCCGAACCAGCCGTAAGCACACCGGTTTCAGGGTCACGTGAAATCACCTGACCACCACCGAAGTTGGCTCGGTCGTAACCGGAAACAACGTTTACTTTGTGTCCACGTTTCTCAAGTTCCTTCACAACGTCAGGTGAAAGGTCCTCCTCGACCATCACATCCTGATTGCCTTCGACTTCAACCTTGAACCGAGGAGCATCGAGTGCTTCCTGCGAGTCCATGCCGTAGTCGATCATGTTCGATGCGACCTGGAGGTGACCCTGAGGCTGCATGTATCCGCCCATAACTCCGAAGCTCAACCACATCTCGTCGTCCTTAGTCGCCATCGCTGGGATGATCGTCTGGAACGGACGTTTGTTGCCTTCGAGATAGTTCGGGTGGTTTGGATCGAACGAGAACAGTGATCCACGATTCTGGAGTGCCATTCCTGTACCGGGAACAACAAGACCAGTACCGAATCCGTTGAACAGACTATTGATGAACGACACTGCTGTGCCTTCTCCATCGACTGCTGTCAGATAAACAGTGTCGGCGCCGCCCATTGGGTCGCCGTAAGAAACATTCGGGTCCGCCTGAACACCCGAGATGCCGGCACGACGTCGGTTTGCGTAGTCCTTGCTGAGCAATGGCTCGATTGGGACCTCAGCTACACGTGGGTCAGCAACATATTGGAACGCATCGGCGTAACCATGCCGCATCGACTCGATCAGGTAGTGATAACGATCTGCCGACTGTGCACCCATCGATCCAATATCATAGCCCTCAGCGAGGTTCAGTGCAATCAACGCCGCAATACCCTGACCGTTCGGTGGGCATTCCCAAATATCTACACCCCGGTAGTTGGTGCTAATTGCCTCGTCCCAATCTGAGTGATGATTTGCGAGGTCTTTCTCGGTTAGCCACCCGCCTTCTTTCTGAATGAAGTCGGCGGTCTTCTTGGCGATCTCGCCTTTGTAGAACGCTTCACTACCGCCTTCGGCAATCATCTGAAGAGTTCGTCCTAGCTCAGGAAGCTTGACGATTTCTCCGTACTTCGGGCCACCATTCGCAGCGGCACCAGGAAGCAGTTCCCGACCTGACGGACGGTGGTTCAACTTGGTGATCGTGTCTTCGTGACTCCAGAAATGAGCGATCACTTCCGATACGGGGAAGCCATTCAGTGCGTAGTCGATAGCTGGCTTAAGCACTTCACGAAGCGTCATCCGACCGTACTGATTCAGGGCAGTCTCCCAACCGTGAACGGTGCCGGGAACGCTTACTGCGAAATGACTTCCTTCACCACTGTTCTGAATAGAGTCGAATCCGGCTCTGCGAACGTCGGCGACATTGGCTGCGGCAGCCTGTCGTCCTGAACCGTTCAGTGAGACAACTTTTCGTTCGTTCTTGTCCCAGATGAGGGCGAACATATCGCCACCGATACCGGTAGACATTGGCTCGACAACGTTCAGCACAGCTGCTGTTGCAACCGCAGCATCGATGGCATTTCCGCCGTCTCGGAGCATCTGTAATCCGGCTTGAGCCGCTAACGGCTGGCTTGTTGCGACCGAGCCATTTCGGGCGACAACTGCGGATCTTCGGGACTTAAAGTAACTCATCTAGGGATGCTCCAAAACACATAACGCTTCGCGCTGATTCGGCGAATCGAGCCATAGTAGCACCGTTCGGAGCGACCGATGGGAGGAGCTATCAAAGTCTTTTGCGAAGCTCGTGACAGCCGAGATGGCTAACGATCTCCCATAGGAACCGACCGTGTAGCTCTACACGGTACTGGCTACACGGAAACGCATCTGCCAAACGGAGGGCCGACCCACTACCGTGTAGCGGTAACTACGCTCTGAGTTCACAACAAGTACGTTTGCGGAACCGTGTAGAGACACGGTAGGCGAAGTTGAGGACATCCTTAAAACAGGGAATGCACTTGAATCAAACTAACCGTTGAGTTCAGCGAAAAAGTGCCTGTGGCACTCAGCGTGCTCGTGGGTTCAGCACGTCGTTCAGTGAATCACCAACGATGTTCCAGCAGAAGATCAACAGCCACACGACGATGATTGGTGCGAGCAGTTGTTCAGGGTGATCACGAAGTACGGACACGCTTGCACCACCCCGAGCTGTCACCTCACCGATCATCACGCCGAGACTTGGCCGAGGCGGTTGTACGCCTAAACCAAAGAAACTCAACATGACTTCAGACAAGGCGATAGCACCGATACCAAAGCTCACAGAAACTATGATTGGGCTTACAACGTTTGGAAGGATGTGCCTGAACAGGATTCGTGGAGTCGATGTCCCCATAGCTCGCGCTGCCTCAACATACTCGGCCTCACGCAGCGCTAGTACCTGTCCCCGAACAAGTCGCATCATTCCGAACCAACTCAATGGAAGCAGAGCAACACCGATTGCGATGTAGTCGACGACTCCTGAACTAACCAGTCCATTGATACCAGTCGAGTCTTCAATATTCCGGGCGAAATCCAAGATGCGTGGTTTCAGCGTCGCAGCCAACAAGAGAATTAACAAGATATCTGGGAAGGCAGAAACGACTTCTCCGATCCGCATGATTACGGCGTCTATCCAGCCGCGGAAGTAGCCCGCCACAAGCCCAACGGTTACGCCAAGAAACAAACTTCCAGTTACGAACGAAACAATCGTGATGATGACTGTGGTTTGAATGCCCCAAACGACACGCGTGTACAAATCACGTCCTGCCCGGTCAGTCCCAAACCAATGGCTAGCACTTGGACCTTGCTGCGTTTCTCGCAAATTCGTTTCTTGATAGTCATGAGTCTGAATAACTGGAGCAAAAATGCCCAGCAAGTAGATAAAGGTGATGATGATCAGACTGATTAAGGCAAGACGTCGTCGTCGGAACCTAGCCCAAACGTTGCGCCAATGACCGCGGGCTGGAGGAAGTTCCTGATTCGTCGAAGCAGTTGTCTGCGTGGTAGATGTCATAGTGCTACTGCAGCCTTATCCGAGGATCGACAATCGTGTAAGCGACGTCGATCACAAGATTCGCCAGCACAAGCATTCCTGCACCGAGCAAAACGAACGCGGTCAAAACCGGGTAGTCACGCTGGAAAATGGCGTCCAGCGCAAGTCGACCGGAACCAGGAATACCGTAGATCAGTTCAACGATCAGTGAACCACCGAACATTCCTGCCAAAGTGAATCCCATGATCGTCAGAATCGGCAGCAATGCGTTTCGCGCGACGTGCCGGTAGTTCACGACGAAGTTCGACATGCCCTTTGCGTGGGCGGTTCGCACGTATTCCTGACCGATTACTTCCAGTGTGCTCGCTCGCATGTGACGAACAAATATCGCTGCACCTGGTATTCCAATAGTCAGAGCAGGAAGAATGATCTGCGGCGAGAAGAACCCTCCCCAACCCGCGGCCGGCACCCAGTGAAGCTTCACGGCAAAGAACAGAATGAAGAATGGCGCTGTGAAGAACACTGGCATAGCGTACAGAATCAGCATTGAAATTACGATCGCCGGATCACGACCCGTGCCCTGTCGTTTAGCGGCATAAAAACCGAGCGGCAATCCAACAGCAACGGCAACAATCAAAGCGGCGATGTTCAACTGCATCGAAACCCATAAACGTGGTGCGATGAGCTCTAGAACTGGACGACCTTGGTAGTGATAACTATCACCGAAATCGCCTTTGAGTACTCCATCTACGTACCTTACGTACCTAACAGGAATCGGCTGATCAAGCCCGAGTCGTTCTCGCTCACGATCAATTCGTTCAGGCGTTGCCCTGTTGCCAAGTCGAAGTTCAGCGGGATCACCGGGAGCAATAGTCCCCATGAAGAACACGAAGAAGGCGGCTAGTGCCAACAGGACGGGCGTCCACAGCAGTCGTCTAACAATGTATGCCAGCATCTGGTGTTACAGCCTTCCTTTCTTCAACTAATGGGAATCTGAAAAACAATTGCCCCGGCACTCGTCGGATTGACCGAGTCACGACATATTACCTACGTCGTGTTTTGCCGGGGCAATTTGATTTCTTTTGCGAAAAACGCTTACTTATCGAGCCATACGTCTTTGAACTTGGCGACTGTCAAGGACGAGAACGTGTAGTCCTGAACCCACGGCTTCACGAGTGCCTTCGAATCGACACCCCACCAAAGAGGGAGCCATGCAGCCTCGGACACAACAATCTGTTCAGCGTCGTTGTAGTACTTCACTCGAGCCGTTGCATCCTGTTCGGTCTGAGCGGCAGTTACGTACTCATCTACAGTGTCGTTGGCGTAGCCACCGTAGTTGATGGCGCTGCTAGATCGGAACAGCACATCGATGAACGTCTGTGGGTCTGGGTAGTCAGCCTGCCAAGACAGACCACTCCAAGCCTGAAGACGTCCACGGTGCAGGTCCTGTATGTACGTTGCCCATTCAACCTGCTGGATCTCGATTTCGATACCGAGGTTCTGTCGCCACATGTCGGCGACAACTTCGGTCGTGAGACCAGGTGATCCGCCAGTACCAGGAACCGTGAGAACGATTCGAGGTCGACTGCCTGGGTCGGCATATGCCGACTGGTTCAACAGATCCTGAGCTAGCTCAGGGTCGAATTCAAGACCATCGATCTCAGATGAGTATCCAGGGAATCCTGGAGGAATAATTCCGTAGGCAGGCTTCACAAGGTTCGAGAAGACCTGATCGGCGATCAGCTGCTTGTCGACCGAGTAGTTAAGCGCCTGTCGGAAGTTCGCATCATCAAACGGAGCTTCGTTGATGTTGAATCCAACATACGAAACAGCAAAGCTTGGCGGCACTTCGACAAGGTCCTTGTTCAGTTCCTCGGTGGGATCCTGAACTCGTTCAAGGTCGGCAAGACCTACGCCAGTGACGTCGATCTCATCGTTCTCGTACATTGCCATTGCGACACCACCGGCAAGGTTGAACACAACCTCGTCGAGGTACGCTGCTCGGTCCCAGAAGTTGTCGTTTCGAGCAAGGCGAATGCGCTGTCCTATACGGTATTCCTTGAGGGTGAACGGTCCAGTGCTTACAGGCTCGTCGACCCAGTTTCGTCCGAGAGACTCAACGTTGTTCTTGTTCAAAACAAACGCAGTTGGGTAGGTGAGTTTGGCAATGAAATAAGCCTTTGGAGCGTCGATGGTCAAACGTAGAGTTCGTTCATCGACAACTTCAATGCCTTCAGCTGAAGTTGCGTTTCCGTCCACGATGTCCTGAATACCAACGATGTCACCTAAGAACTCTTCGGCAACAGTCGAGGCAGTATCAGGGTGAGCGGCTCGTTCCATCGACCACTTGAAATCCTGAGCAGTGACAGGATCACCGTTCGAGAACTCGAGACCGTTACGTAGTTTGAACTCGTAGACAGTTCCATCTTCCTGTACCGACCAAGACTCAGCGAGATCAGCTTCGAACGGGTTCGTTGGGTCGGAGCCGAGTCGAACTAGCCCAGAGAATATCTCGATAACGATTCCGTACGACGTGCCGTCTGTAACGAGATGAGGGTCGAGGGTTGGCGGATCGCTCCAGAGTGTGTTGAACACACCGCCTTGAGTCGGTCCTGAATCACCTGCCGGAGCCGATGTATCACCTTTGTCCTGCAAGTCAGGAGCAATCGCTGGCTGAGTCGCTCGCGCAGCAGGTGGAGTCGATGTTGGCGGCGTGTCAGAAACATCGCTCGATCCACTATCACCGCTGCAAGCGACTGCAGCGACGACGACAAGGCTCAGCGCCATGCCAATAATCATTCTTCGCATCAATTTGGATCCTGAATTCAACTTATTTTCTCTGCTTCGTAAGCTTCTCGACTCATTGCCGATCGCTCTTGGTAGTTAAGTGCTTATTACGTTGTCGCTGCATCAACGGATTTTGTATTTGCCCGTCAGATGCAATTGGAATTCATTAGATGTTCGTATTCATATCGTCATTTGCCAGATTCCGCCGATGCTGATGACGATTCAACCTGAGAGCTAAGGAACGCTTTCAGTAGGTCGTCGAGGTCGCCGTCGAGCACGTTCTGCGCATCGCCAGTCTGGAAATCAGTGCGGTGGTCTTTCACCATTTGGTACGGGTGCAACACATAACTGCGCACCTGTCGTCCAAATTCAGCCGAAACGTGTTCGCCCTTCAGGGCAGCTCGTTCTTCAGCCTTCTTCTGCATATCTAGATCAACCAATCGTGAAAGCAAAATCCGCATCGCTACTTCACGGTTTTGAGCCTGCGAGCGTTCGTTCTGAACTGCTACGACTAAGTTGGTTGGCAGGTGCGTAAGACGAATCGCCGTTGAGTTTTTCTGGACGTTCTGACCACCGTTTCCGCTGGCCCTGAACACATCGACTCGAAGATCGTCTTGAGCGATTTTCACTTCTTCAGATTCATCGGCTTCAGGAAGTACTTCCACTAACGCAAAACTTGTATGACGACGATTGTCGGCATCGAACGGCGAAAGTCGGACGAGACGGTGCACGCCTCGTTCAGATCTCAGGTAACCGTACGCATATTTGCCATCGATTTTGATAGCCGCGCTCTTTACACCCGCTTCATCACCCGGGGTCAGATCGAGAACTTCGGCAGCAAATCCGCGTCGTTCCGCCCAACGTGTGTACATGCGAACGAGAATCTCTGCCCAGTCCTGAGCGTCGACTCCGCCAGCGCCCTGCTTCACATATAGAATTGCCGAGCGTGAGTCGTATTCACCGCTCAGTTGCAGTTCAAACTCGAGTGATTCGACAGATTTTGTGTACTTACGAAGATCTGTTGCAAGTTGATTACCCAGTGCGTCGTCACCTTCTTCAACGGCGAGCGCGAATAGTTCGGCAGTGCTTGCAACTTCGCTGGAAAGATTGGTCCACGTTTCGAGTTCACCTCGAACGGCAGAGAGCTTACGCATCTGACTCTGGGCTCGGTCGGAGTTGTCCCAGAATCCCGGTTCGGTAGCTTCTTTTTCTAACGAATCGACATTGCGTTGGAGTTCGGTGAGGTCAAAGTCGCCTCACGATCTCCTCAACGCGCGAGTTCAACTCTTCGGCATCGCCTAGAAGAGTTCGCATGTTGGAGGTTGTCGTTTCGTTGTTAGCCATTGGTACCCCGTGCAGAACCGCTATCGACAAGCTAATTTGTCGGTACGTCGCTCCCGCACAATGACCGAATTATACCAATAGGTCAGTTCAAAACACCCGCACTTTGGGTGATCAGATCGCACTATATTGCAAACCATTTGGAGCAGCTAAATGTTATCTTTGGCTCATCGGGGCGTGGCGCAGTCCGGTAGCGCACTGCACTGGGGGTGCAGAGGTCATAGGTTCAAATCCTGTCGCCCCGACCATATAAATCGAACAATAAGACTCACGAAAAACGTGAGTCTTTTTTATTGCCCGAATCACGGCCAGAAGCTTGAACAGATCAGCTAGTTGTGAACTGGCTTTCTGATCGACGAGAACACTAACGCTGCGGCGATCATAAGCCCCGCTCCGACCCACAGAACGATCTCATATGATCCGGTTACGTCGTACACCCACCCGGCGGTAATCGGCATAGTGAAAAGCGCAGCGTTGTAAATCGGAGAGAGCAGTCCGCGAATCGTTCCGAAACGCTTTCTGCCGAACAAATCGCCTACCAGCGCCCAGTTTAGACCCGAGCCAATTTCTGTCCCGGTGAACAGAACTAGGGCTACGAATATCGGCCAGGTTCCATCGACGATGTTGAGCAACGCCAAGGACAGAGCAGCCGACACGTAACAACCAAACAACAATCGCGGTCGTCCGACTCTGTCGCTGAACCATCCGAAAAACAAGATCAACGGAACCGAAACCAATGCCAACAGCCCAATTAGGTTTGCACCCATCTGCTGCGTTTCGCCTTTCCAGACGAGTATCGGAACGAAGTGCACAAATATCGTGCCGTGTACCGACATTCTGAGAACTGTTCCTGCCGCAAGCACCCAGAACGCTTTCGTTCGTATAGCGTCTTTTGCGGTCCAGTCGTCGTCGCTTTCAGGGATTTCACCATGTTCGACATCTAGCTCTTTTAGATCGGCTTTGACGGGGTCGCCATCTGGGCCAACTCCCATCGATTCTGGAGATCGTCTGAAAACGATTGCCAGAGGGGTGATCAGCACCAGCATCCCGATTCCGACCCATAGAGCTGCCGTCTCCCAGCCCCACCTCAAGACGGCTACCGATAGCAGCGGAACCATGAATGCCCCACCCAGTCTGAAAGCTGCGCTGTTGATCGACATCACCATTCCGCGTCTACGCGAGAACCATGTGTTCAGTGCAGTCGTCGATGCCTGCATGAAACTGGTCGAGGCACCAAGAGAAATCACGAATATGTAGACAAGCAGGAACGATAAGAACGTGCTGGTTTGCGAAAGAAGCACGTAACCAATACCAACCATTGGCGTGCCAATAAGCATCAGCCGTCGAACGCCGTATCGATCTATCAACCAGCCAGTGACTGGACCAACAAGTCCGTTCTCAACTCTCGATAGCGAAAACGGAATGGCAGTTTGGGCGGCAGATAGACCAAGACTCTGGGAGATCGGAATAAAAAATACTGTGAAGCCTTGCCAGTGAACCGATCCGCCAAAACCGTTCATCAACGCCGATGCTGCAACGATGTTCCAACCGAAGAAGCGCTTCTTCTTCGCCGGCTCGCCCGAAGTTTGCTCGACTTCAGGTGAAGCATTTTC
Organism: Dehalococcoidia bacterium; assembly: GCA_040264655.1. GTDB lineage: Bacteria > Chloroflexota > Dehalococcoidia > Lucifugimonadales > Lucifugimonadaceae > Lucifugimonas. The sequence continues at coordinate 52,094 of JBDQHW010000001.1, forward strand.
GGGTTCTGATGAACTCACTTATTGCGGTTCCTCGTTGCTTTCGCAAGGCGGTCGTACATGACGATGTTCACTGTCATTCCGAGATTCAACGACATCGTTGTGGGGATCTTCACCACATGCCTGACTTTCTTAAGGAGTTCAGGACTTACTGACCCGTTTTCAGGTCCAAATATGTAGCAAGCACGCTCAGGGTGGTCGAAAGTAGCGAGGTCTACCGCATCATCGGTCAATTCAACCGCAATCGGTACGCAGTCGTTGGGCATCGCATCGAATATGTCTTTTACTTCCAGAACAGGAACGTGCCTGTATGCCCTACCTGGATCGGTCGAAAGCTTGCGGACGTTAATTCCAGGGTCTTTGTCTCCGAGAATTACCATCCGAGCTGAAAATCCTAGAGCAGCCCGCAAAGTGTGCCCGACATTAACTCCACCTTTAGGCCGATCAAGTGCGATGCACGCGAATCCCCGCTGGGTTAGCGTCGATTTACGATCAATCTTTCGAGCGAGATCACGTTTACGGCGTGAACGATTTTCAGAAGTCAATTTGGTGTAGGAATATCCGAAGGTGGCCGTTGATGCCAGTTGGTAAGTTGTTCGAAAGCGTGCCCCACTCTCAGTACTGTTGCCTCATCGAATGGGTGACCTGTAATCATCATTCCGATCGGCATTCCGCTGTCAGTGAATCCGCACGGTATCGAGTGTGAGGGTTGCCCAGTTACGTCAAACACTCCAGTGAACATCGGAAGCTCGGATCCCTTGCCAGGGTTGCCTGGAGACGGGGTGCAATCAGCAATGGTCGGAGCCTGAATCGGTAGCGTTGGTGTGACCAGCACATCCACTTGCTTCATCGATTCAGCCATCTGATGGTTGAACCACTGTCTAGCACGTTGTGCTCGAACATAATCGATAGCGGCAACGTTGAATCCGGATTGAATCCGGCTGCGAACAGCTGGGGTGTACAAATCAGAGTGTTCGCTGATCATCTTCTCGTGAATCGATACAGCCTCTGGCAGGATCACGCCAAAATTGATTGCTCTTGCCTTGTTTACCCACGGCATTGAGATTTCAACTACCTCAGCACCATTCGCTGCCATCACCTCAATCGATTGCCTGACCGAGTTTTTCAATTCGTCATCGACAGACTCAGCGAAGAAATAATCGGTTGGCACGCCGATTTTGAGTCCGCTGAGTCCTATATTTAAGCCAGAGCCGAAATCTGGAACATGCTCCGTCGAAGATGCAGGGTCGCGTGGATCGTGACCTGCGAGCACGTTCATCAACAGCGCACAATCTTCGGTCGTTCGAGTCATCGGACCGACGTGATCCATGCTCCAAGACAGATCAAGCACTCCTGCTCTCGACACCCGACCGTAAGTCGGTTTGAGCCCAGTGATTCCGCACAATGCAGCCGGCATTCGCACCGACCCACCAGTGTCGGTTCCAAGAGCAACGGGAACCATCCCTGAAGCAACAGCGGCCGCCGATCCTGAACTCGATCCTGCCGTAATTCGCTGCGTGTCCCACGGATTCTTCACATCACCAGTTGTTGGGTTCAGGCCTGTTGTTCCAAAGGCGAACTCAACCAAATTGAGCTTGCCTATAAAAACAGCGCCAGACTTCCGTAACTTCGTCACGACGGTTGCATCGGTCTCAGCGACATTTTCTGCGAGGACTTTTGAGCCCGCCGTAGTTCGAGTACCAGCGAAATCGATCAGGTCTTTCAGCCCGACTGGAACGCCATGCAGAGGACCTTTGTACTCGCCACCGGCAATCTCGCTCTCAGCCACCTGAGCTTCCGTCAAAGCCGTTTCATCCCACACATCGAGGAACGCGTTCAAGGTCGGATCGAGTTGAGCGATCCGATCAAGTGACGACTGAACAAGCTCTACAGGTGACAACTCCGCGGACTTCAACAAAGGAGCTAGCTCAGCGACTGACAGATATGAAAGCGATACCACGGCTACTCGGCTTCCCGTTTTGAAAACGTAGGTACGAATATGGCGTCTGGCTCGAATCCGGTGGTATCTATCTCACGAATCACCGCATAAGCGCCGTCCACGGCTTTGCTAAATTCGCCAAGATCGCTCGCATGATCTAGTGAAATTTCCAGACGATTCTCTCGGGCTCGATCAACGAAGTTTTGCGGGTTGCTAGATGAAGGCATTTTCAAGATTCTCAAAAACTGTTTTTTCAGTTGCACGGCAGTATAGACCTGCAATCTTTGTATCGTGCTAGTCTGAACGGTCTATGCAAATCACCGACACACTTGCAACACTCGTTTCAGAAGCACTGGAAACGGCCCAGGCATCGGGGTCTTTACCCGCTGCTGGCGACGTTGATATCAAAATCGAACGGCCTAAGCTCGCAGAGCATGGCGATTTCAGTACTAGTCTCCCGCTGGCACTAGCGCGCTCCATGCGAATGGCCCCGCTACAAATAGCCGAGGCAATAGCGGCCGCCATGCCGGAAAACGCGATCGTCGGTAATGTAACTCACGCTGCACCTGGGTTTGTGAATTTCACCCTCTCAACAACATGGCTCCAATCGCAAATCGATTCAGTTCGTGAAGCTGGAGATAACTACGGATCGGTCGACACTGGTGCTGGAAAAAGCGTTCAGGTCGAATTTGTAAGTGTGAATCCGACCGGACCACTTCACGTTGGACATGCCCGCGGAGCCGTTATCGGCAGTAGTCTGGCGAATGTGCTGGCTGCCGCCGGATACGAAGTTCAGCGCGAGTACTACGTGAACGATGCCGGTAACCAAATGAGGGTCTTCTACGACACTCTTTACTCTCGTTACATGCAGGCTGCAGGTCATGATGTACCCCTGCCAGATCCTGCGTATCCGGGCGAATATCTTCAAGAACTTGCCTCAGACCTGCTCAAGGATCTGGGCGATGGTGCGGTTTCAAAAGAAAAATCCGAAGCCATTGCCGATCTAGCGCCTGAATCTCTCAAACGAACGCTTGACCAAATTCGTGGTGTACTCGGCAAACTAGGCGTCACTTACGACCAGTGGTTCCACGAGAGCGACCTGCTGTCATCTGGACGCTTCGATGAGGTTCTAAAGTACCTCGAAGATGCCGATTTAGTGGCTGATCGAGATGGTGCGAAGTGGTTTGCGGCTACCAAGCTCGGACTCGAAGAAGACACAGTAATCATTCGAAGCGATGACGGTGGACCAACTTACTTCGGTACCGATATTGCTTATCACCACGAGAAATTCGTCGAGCGTAAGTTCGACCGAGTTATCAACGTATGGGGTGCCGATCACCACGGTCACGTAGCCCGAATGAAGGCGTTGTTGCAGGCGTTCGGACTCGACCCAGATCGCCTAACAATAATTCTGAACCAGATCGTGAATTTCTCGAACGAAGGCGAATCGCTCAAGTTCAGCAAACGAAATAACGTAATGGTCACCGTCGAAGAATTGCTCGAAGAAGTCGGAGCCGACTCCTGTCGATTCACGTTCCTAAGTCGATCGCCTGAATCACACATGGAATTCGACCTCGGGCTTGCCAAAACTCAGTCATCTGAAAACCCGGTCTACTACGTTCAATATGGTCACGCCCGCATGGCTTCCATATTGCGAACCGCAGCTGAACGAGAGATTTCATACGATTCAGCCGATCTATCTCTGCTGACCCACAATCGTGAGCTCGAACTGATCCGTAAGATCATCGAGCTGCCAGCGGTTGTCGAACGTTCAGCCGAGCGACTTGAGCCGCATCACCTTCCGCACTACGCAATGGACCTCGCACGATCGCTGCAACGGTTCTACGAAGATTGCCGAGTGGTCTCGTCAGAAGAGGGCGAACTCGAGATTTCTCGAGCACGTTTGCAGCTGGTTGAAGCAGCCAAGGTCGCATTGAGCCGCACGCTCACACTCATGGGAATGAGTTCGCCGGAACGAATGTAGCACGTAGGTCTAAGTTACCGACTGACCAGTGTGACCTAGCCCGGCATCGATATATCGTTCGATACGATTGACGTACGAAGCCGCCGCCCGGTTCATAAGTTCTGTGTGTCGTTCCCGAACGGTTCCAAGCGCCTTCCCCGGTGTCCCGCGGATAAGAGCGTTGTCTTCATAGACCTTGTTTTCGTTGAGAACACTGCCAGCTGCCACGAGCGAATTTGCGCCGATAACGACTCCATCGTTCAATGTGCAGTTGTTGCCCAGCAGGCTTCCGTCACCAATCTTACGAGCGTGGCAAACAACCGCATGACCAATGGTCACGTTGTCGCCAATTTCAGCGTCGTCATCGGCGTGAAGCACTGAATTATCTTGAATATTCGTTCCAGCGCCGATCTTGATCTTGCCGGAATCAGCGCGAATCACAACGCCGGGCCAAATACTTGAACGTGGTCCCACTTCAACATCGCCAATCAAATAGGCGGTTTCAGAAACGAATGCAGTGGGGTCGATAACTGGCGTTTTGCCATCAAGCGATCTGATCATTGAGTCAGCCTTTGCAACGTTGATTCTGAATTTGTAGTCGAACTTTAGCTCTCAGGCAGTCTATCGAAAGTTAGGTCGAGCACCTGGTTCGTAGGCTTGCCGACAGTGTCCCACTCCCAAGTCTCTTTGGCTTTGACGTGGTCACCCTCGCGAGTACCGAGGTAGAACGAAATAACACCGTGTTCGATGTCATCTTCGCTTACCGGGCCAAGTATCACCTGAACGTACTCACCCTCGAACGTAGTCGATATGGGTGATCCGCCATGAATGAACTCGGCATAGATCGTCGAGTCAGCGGGTCCGGGTTCACCATCAACAGTGAAACTGCCTTCGAAAATTATCGGGAACTGCGGTGGACCCGCAATAGGAGTGAAATCTTCTCGATCGTAAGGTGTTGGTTCGACGTCGGAAGCACATCCGATGACCGCGATGATCATCAAGAAAGCTGTGACAAGTCCGAACCTAAGAAAAGTGATCTGCTTAGTTGAGTTCATGTGGCCTAAATGAGTGGGTGGCTTTGGTGCCAGTTTGTTGCACGTTCGTATGCTGCTGCGGCTCGTATTACCGTAGTGTCACCAAACTGAGGACCAATGAACTGGAGTCCGACTGGCAATCCGTTCGACATCCCACCCGGCACTGAAATCGAAGGCAATCCGGCAATGTTCACCGGAATAGTGCAGACATCATTCATGTACATCTGGAACGGATCTTCGATCTTGTCGCCGATCTTGAATGCGGTACTTGGTGAAGTCGGTGTAACGATTGCGTCGAATTTCAAGAAAGCGTCGGTGAACTCACGTCGAATGAGAGTTCGAACCTGTTGAGCCTTCTTGTAGTACGCATCGTAGTAACCGGCTGATAGTGCGTATGTTCCGAGGAAAATACGGCGCTTCACTTCATCTCCGAAGCCTTCACCACGAGCAGCCTCGGTGGACTGAGCAGAAGTCTTTGCATCAAGTACACCTAGACCGTATTTCACACCGTCGTACCTCGAAAGGTTCGCCGAAGCCTCGGAAGGAGCAATGATGTAGTAGACCGCCAATGCGTGGTCGGTTAGCGGAAGCGAAGTTTCGCTAACGTTTGCTCCGAGATCCTCTAGAGTTTTGAGTGAAGCTTCGAACGATTCTCGAACTCCAGGCTCCATTCCATCAACAAGGTATTCCTTAGGAACACCAATGTTCATGCCGGCAACTCCGCCATCGATGTCTTTCGCGAAATCGTCGAAAGGAGCGGCGACAGACGTTGAGTCCCGTTGGTCATGGCTAGAAATAATATTTAGAGCATCGGCACAGTCGGCAACACTACGAGTTAGTGGGCCGATCTGATCAAGTGACGACCCGAATGCGAGCAGACCAAAGCGGCTCACCAGTCCGTAAGTCGGCTTCATCCCAACTACGCCACATAAGGCAGCTGGTTGGCGGATGCTTCCACCTGTATCTGATCCGAACGCTATGAAACACTCTCCGGCTGCAACACCAGCGGCTGCTCCACCAGAGCTGCCACCCGGCACTCGGTCGGTATCCCAAGGATTATGCACTGCACCGAAAGCTGAAGTCTCGTTTGAAGAGCCCATTGCGAATTCGTCGAGGTTGCCCTTGCCAAGAATTACGGCTCCGGCTTCCTTCAGATTTTGAACGGCTGTTCCGTCGTATGGTGGGATGTATCCCTTAAGAATTTTGGAAGCAGCGGTAGTTTCCACATCCTTGGTCGAGAAGTTGTCTTTCACCATCACCGGAATGCCAGTAAGTGACGTTGGCTCTTGACCAGAACCTTGAAGTCGCTGATCTGCAAGTTCGGCATCAGCAACAGCGCGCTCAGCGGTAACCGTGATGTACGAATTCAAACTAGGTTCAAGCGCAGATATACGTTCGAGGATCGATCGAGTCGCCTCGACCGAGGAAATCTCACGAGCATCGAATTTTGCTCGTAATTCTCGTGCGGTCGAGTAGTAAAAATCTGAGTTAGCGGACTGAGTGGTCATTCGAAATTTCTGATTGATCGGTTAGATCGAGCTAGTAAGTGGCAATAAAGGTTTATGCCAAACGTTGCCGGGCGGAAGCTCTAAAGAAGAGTTACTCCAAGACCGGGCGGACTCTGACGAATTCGCCATCGCGGTCGGGTGCGTTGCGAAGCACGTCTTCCTGATCCAGAGGTGGCTTCGGGTCGTCTTGGCGCATCACAGTATTTGAGTCGGTCGTGTGCCCCGTAGCCTCAACTCCGTCGGTATCGACGCTTGAGAGAGAAGCAAAGTGACCAAGGATATTTGTGAGATGAACTCGCATGTCTTCAGACTCTTCGTCCGAGAGTTTTATGTATGCAAGCTGGGCAATGTGCTCAACGTCTTTTGGAGTTAATGGATCCATTGTTTTCCGAGATAATTTGATCATCTGTAGATACTGCTAAATACGCATGGCAAGAACAGATAATCGGACCTTTGTTCGATACGAAGGATCGAGTGTAGCAGTGCTAAAAAGGTAGAGGGTTGGATGAATCGCACAGAAAGCAGCCCTCAGATGTTTGACACCTCTATTTACCGTTACCTAGAATCGAGTCCCGTGTAGGGTTATTTTTTGTCGGATCACACCTGAGTCCGTGGCCCTACCCGAGGATGTGTGCAATCTCTGCAAAGAGCCGCCTTAACCAGATATCGATTTCGGTATTCAATTTCACCTGCATCGACAGGCGGTCGCACTTCACCTCAAACAGTTCTCACCTTTCGGCTGGTACGTCGTACCGACGCGAATCCGTATTTAACACATTTAGCCGGGCCAGCAATTGAGCAAGTTCATTTTCGTTACAGGCGGTGTAGTCAGTTCTCTAGGTAAGGGAATCGCGGTCGCATCGATAGGCAGAATGCTGAAAAGCCGCGGAATGACAGTTTCAGTGCTCAAGCTAGATCCGTACCTCAACGTCGACCCCGGCACTATGTCGCCTTATCAGCACGGTGAGGTATTCGTAACCGTCGATGGCAGCGAGACCGACCTCGACCTGGGTCACTACGAGCGTTTCATCGATGTCGAACTCACCGAGCTATCGAACGTCACCGCTGGTCAGATCTACTCAGAAGTCATCGCCAACGAACGTGCAGGCCAATATTTAGGTGGCACGATTCAGACCGTCCCTCATGTAACCAACCTTATTAAGGACCGCATCCTCAAGCTCGCCGAAAAGTCGCAAGCTGACGTAGTGGTTGTGGAAGTCGGTGGAACCGTTGGTGACATCGAAGGTCAACCGTTCGTCGAAGCAATTCGACAAGTCCGAAACACGGTTGGTCAGCAGAACACCTTTTATGTGCATGTAACTCTGCTCCCTTATCTAGGAGCAACTGGTGAACTGAAGACGAAGCCGACTCAGCACAGTGTTCACACATTAAGAGGAATGGGTATCCAGCCGGACGCCATTCTCTGTCGCGCCGATCAGCTTGTAGGTGAAGACGAACGGCGAAAAATCGCCTTGTACTGCGACGTCGATGCCGAAGCCGTAATTTCACTTCCGACCCTCCCGAGCGTTTACGAAGTACCGCTTCATCTCGAAGCTGAAGGACTCGGCGGGATTCTGACTAGGGGTCTTGATCTTCCTAAGACCAAACCTGATCTTGCTTCATGGAGTGCCATCGTCCGAGTCGACGAGGAAGAGCACCCAGAGATCGATATCGCCCTAGTCGGAAAATATGTCGAGCTTCAGGATTCCTACCTGTCAGTCGTCGAAGCCTTGCGCCACGCAGGTCTTCATAACGATCGAAAAGTGAACATTCAGTGGGTAGCTGCTGAAGATATTGAAGAACACGGAGCCGAGCAGCTTCTAGGATCAGCCCGAGGCATCATCGTCCCTGGTGGATTTGGTGAACGTGGACTTGAAGGCATGATCGCCGCAGCCAATTATGCGAGAACCGAGAAGATTCCTTATCTAGGTCTCTGCCTCGGTATGCAGATCATGGTCGTGGAGTACGCCCGAAATGAGCTAGGTATCGCCGACGCCACCTCTCTCGAAATCGACCCAGAAGCCGCAAACCCTGTTATTGCCTTCATGGACGGTCAGGAAGAACTTCACTCGACCGGCGGAACAATGCGACTCGGTATCTACCCATGCTCCCTTAAAGAGGGAACAAAGGTACGAGAGGCGTACGAGCAGGAAACTGTCGACGAACGCCACAGGCACCGATACGAGTTCAACAACGAGTACCGTGTTCAACTCGAAGAGGCGGGCCTAGTAGCTTCAGGAACATCTCCCGACGGATCACTCGTTGAAGTTACCGAGGTCTACGGACACCCATTCATGGTTGGAAGCCAGTTCCATCCAGAATTTGCGTCTCGGCCAGAACGTCCGCACCCGTTGTTCAGGGAGTTCATCAAAACAGCTCGCACCACTCTTCGTGAAGGTGGCCAGCACGACCTATTCGAAGAAGAAGAATAGGCGCGGCGGTGCTCAAAACGGCATCTTGAGATTGGGTAGTAGAAATGTTGCCCAACGATTTGATAACATTGATTTAAGCGAGCGAACGAACCAGTTCTGGATCTTCGCTAACTCTTCATCTCTGCCCGCACCGCTGCAATGACTGATTACTGCGATTGGGCTTTCCCTTTACAGGAACTTAGATACCCGCTCATGCGAGCGACTTCGTTGGTCTGATTTCAGACTGTTCGACCCACCGCTCCAAGCGCAACCAAAACTTAGACTCGTCAACTCCTGGCAATTCGTTGCACAGAAGTCCCATACACAGACAGTCTTCAACTCTCACTTCATTTTTCTAAAAGAACTTTCGCTGAACTGTTTCGCGATCTACCGATCTTTATTGATAGGTAAAGCTGAAAACAGAGTTCAGCCAATTCGTCTGGATTCCACCAGGAGGAACCTAAGCTGACTACCCAAACCCGATCAAACCAATCTCGTGGCGGCGGCAATCGCCGTCGTTCAGGTCGACGACGACCCCGAGGTGGAGGTCGTCCTAGTGGACTGCCTCAAGATAATTTCGAGGTAGATGAGAGCACGCTACCCGATCTCGGTAATCTGGGTGCAAAGACGAACGACGAACTCCGTCAGATGGCTATCGATAAAGGCATCAAGCGAGTTCCTACCCAGCGCACACAACTAGTTCTAGAAGTTCTAGCATCAGTGGCCGAGTCAACCGACCAGCTTGTTGGCGCCGGAATTCTCGATCTACTTGGAGACGGCTACGGATTCCTTCGAACACCAGGTAAACGCGGTGGCACCGAAGACATCTACGTTTCACAGAGCCAGGTTCGACGATTCGGATTACGACAGGGCGACATGGTCGCTGGTCAGGTTCGACCACCAACCGAAGGCGAAAAGTACTTCGGCCTTATCCGAGTCGAGTTAGTAAATGGATACGACCCAGAATCTGCATCCAAGCGCCCCAAGTTCGATCAGTTCACATCTGTCTACCCAGACAACCAGATCAAACTCGAGACCACTCCAAAACAGATGGCTACTCGAATGATCGACATGGTTGCCCCTGTTGGTAAGGGACAGAGAGCACTAATCGTTGCTCCACCAAAAGCGGGCAAGACGATGCTCCTTAAGCAGATTGCTGCCGGGATTACCGAGAACCATCCTGAGATTTACATCATCGTTGCTCTAATCGGTGAGCGACCTGAAGAAGTGACTGACATGCGCCGCACCATTAAAGGTGAGGTATTCAGTTCTACCTTTGATGAGCCGATCGAAGACCACTGCCGCACCGCGGAAGTCGCACTCGATCGAGCACGCCGACTTGTTGAAAGCGGAGAGAACGTTGTTGTTCTTCTCGACAGCATCACACGACTCGCCCGTGCGTACAACCTTTCAGTTCCTAGCAGCGGTAAGACTCTTTCCGGTGGTATGGATCCGAACGCTCTCTATCCACCGAAGCACTTCTTTGGTGCTGCTCGTAACTGTGAAGAAGCTGGCAGCTTAACGATCATTGCTACTGCACTGATCGACACTGGTTCACGTTTGGACGACCTCATTTACGAAGAGTTCAAAGGTACCGGCAACATGGAGCTGCACTTGGACCGCAGAATGGCTGAACGCCGACTATGGCCAGCTATCGACATCGAACGTAGTGGAACTCGACACGAGGAACTACTGCAAGACGATGCGACTCTCAAGCAGGTTTGGCTCCTTCGCCGCATGATGGGCATTATCGGGCAAGACTCGAACAGTCCAACCGAAGCTGCCGAGCGAATCCTCGAACGAATGGCCCGAACTCAAACCAATGATGAGTTTTTAGGTTCGATCACAAAACCTGAAAAAGTTTAGTTGAATAAGCGAGTTTGCGCTTATCACCTGAAATACATCATCAAGATGTAATTCTCTGGTAACGCAAACTCGCTTTATATTGTTACGGGACTCGTTGACTCTCGTTCCATTGGCTCTCTATAGTTTGTAAGAACAGGTTTATTTGGCTCTGTGGCACCTACCCGGTAACGGATGCGTGCAATCCACAGTAATTAGGTAAATCGACAAAGGGCCTATCCCGAACGGGTTGACATCGTATTCACTGCGGTGATTAAATCGCATGGGTTTGTCCCGAAGTTTAATGTCGCGCGCGCCGATTGGCCGGCATTCGACTGGACAGAAATAACGGAATCGGCAAACCTTCCGCAACTGCGGGAGGACAAATGTATGGAGATATCCGGGATTCATACCACCGGGCAATGGCAGAAGAATTTTCTTTTTTGCCTTCTGCCATTGTTGTGGGTGAGTACACGGATGCAAGGGGGACTGAAGCTGTGAAGCTATCAGTTAAATTGCTTTCCGGACTTACGCTTATTGCGTTGGTCGCGGTAGCCGTTGTAGGCCTCTCTCACTCCGCCAGTGCAGCAGCGGACGGCAAGGTGTATGTCACCAACAAGGCGTCCAAACTGACAACCGAACCGGGTCAAAACATTGACGACGACGGTCGACTAACTGCTACTACGGTGTATGGGACTTACGCAACACTCAAGACAGGCACAAGTGCGCGAGACATTGTCAATGACTCTGACAAATTGATTGTCACAGTTATTGATTCTGACCTCAACGTAACTTCTACGACTCAAACCGCTGCATACGTTCTCACGAACGCAGCTGGTGACGGTGACATTCTTGACGTAGCCGGTACTGCCTTTGGCACACCTGGTGACCAGGTACGAGTAACTCTGTCAGGCACAAGCTCTGCGCCTATCGTCGGAGAAATCGGTGACATTGACATCGTGTTAGCTAGTGACGGTACTACTGCTGTTACTAACGTCACAGTTAAGTCTATTAACTATGTTGGTGATGGCTCTAACCCAGCAATCATTACGATTGGACTTGACGCAGGTGTGTCTCCTGCTGGTGGGGTTGACATCAAATACCCAACTTCTCAGGTAGACACGTTGACCGTTGGTATCAAGAGCGTTGTTGACTCGACAGGAACTTCATTGCTCCTTACTGAGTCAGGACGAAACACTGGCCGATTCGAAGGAACCATTAAGGTTGTTGAGTTTGTTGCCGGTTCTGTAACTGCTGGTGTTGCCAACACAAGCATTCCTGCTTCAGGTGGCCCAGTAACAGTAACTTACAACGATGCAGCAACCAGTGGTTCAGCTGTCAACGTTACTCGATCAGCTACGCTGTCGATTGACACGACAACACCAACTGTTACTGTCGCAACTCCGACTCACAACACTGAATCGCAGAACCGACTTCCGTCGTTCTCAGGTACTGCAGTAGATGCTCAGTCTGGTCTAGACGTTGACTCGTTCAAGCTTGTCATTGACGAAACTAACGACCCAACTAACTCAGTAACTCACGCGATCGAGCCCTCAACAGGTACCCTCAACGGTACTTCGGCTAACATCGACACGGCAGCTCTCGGATCCGACGGCGACAGCTCAATTTCTTGGGCATTTGCTCAGGTAACTCAGTTGCCTACAGGACTGGGCAGTGGTGTTCCAGACAACCTCATCGACTTCCAAGGTAGAGTTTCTGACCTTGCTGGTAACATAGGTTTCTCTGACGCTGACTCTTCGGATGACTCGACAACCACAGGTCGCCACGGTAACCAGCTTCACATAATCAAGATTGACCAGAAGATTCCTTCGATTTCGTCGGCTTCTTCAGGTATCGGTCTTGACACTTCTGGCTCTTCACCTGCCGACAAGGCAAATGTTCGAGACACGATCAAGGTAACCTTCGACGGTAACGTCAAGGCATCTTCGGTTAGTGCTTCTGACTTCAAGGTCACCTTCAGTGGCTCTGGCGGAACATTCGTTCCAGCTAGCGTCCAGGTCAATGGTGACGACGTTTACTTGGACCTCGACTCGACTATTCCTTCGGACAACACTCCGACGGTGGCGATTCAGGGAACAATCCAGGACATCGCCGGTAACTCTACCGATGCTGGTTCCAACGTTGCTGCTGACGCTCTCGACCCTGTTCTAACCGTTACCCGCTCTGCTGGTTCTGGTTCAGGCACAGGTTCTGAAGCTGCTGACAGCCTCACTAAGAACAACATGACGTTCTCGATCACCTCTGACGAAGACCTTCAGGGTCCTCCAACTCTGACCGTTACTAACCTAACTGGCCCAGCAACTCTGTTCTCAGGATTGCCAACAGCTCAGGGTGGAAACGTTTGGACTGCTACTGTTAGCGGTAGTTCTTCAGCCAACGGTGACATTGCCGTTCAGGTTGTAGGTACTGACGTTGCAACTAACGCAGCCACAATTGGTGACACGACTACTAAGGCATACAAGCTGGACCTTTCGCTGCCAACAGCGACTTCAACTCCAGCCAATGCTGGATCGACTACTCAGTCGAACCCATTCCTCACAAGCGACTTTGGTGACGCTGGTGAGACATCATCAGTTTCGATTGTCGAAGCTACTCTTGATGATGTAGACGTAACCAGCCAGGTAGTTGCTTCTGCCGACTCGAAGACATTCTTCTTCCAGCCTGCAACAGCACTTACTAACGATGACCACACATACGTTGTGAAGGCCATTGATGCTGCTGGTAACGAATCAACCACTACAACCACATTCACTAAGTCTGACCGAACTGACTTCACGATTGAGCTATTCGCTGGCTGGAACTCTGTTTCATTCCCATCGAACCCGCTTGATTCTGACGTAAACACAGTTCTTTCGAACACTGGTGTAAAACAGGTTGTTGCCTACGACGCAACTACGCCTTCACAGCCGTGGAGAATTGCTTCTAAGGTTGGATCGGCTGCATACACTTCACAGACCACTCCTGGCCTGACGAACGTTACAGCTGGACCTGGTTACTGGGTTGAGACTTCGAACTTCGAAGACCAGGACGTAGCTCTTGAGGGACCAACTGGTCCTGGCGATGCACGACCAGGCCTGACTACGATTGCAACCGGTAACGGTTGGAACCTAGTTGGTGTGGTTGACCAGAGCCGAGCACAGACTCAGTCTGCCCACAAGGGTGCAACACTTGCCCGTCAAGGTTCATCTGGTAGCACACTCGTGAAGTCGTCCACGTACTTCAACACCGTGAACAACGGTCGAGCGTACACATTCGACACAGTTACTTCCAGGTTCGTAGAGCTTGTTGACACAGATAACATCACCATTGGTACTGGTATCTGGGTCTTCATTAGCCCTCAGGACAACGGACAGCTCCCGCACATCGTTCCGTAAGGACAACTTGCTAGAGTAAGTACGAAATAACGGGCGCCCCCCTTCCGATGATTCGGGAGGGGGGCGTTCTTCTGAACAACATATTTTTATTCGAGTACGGGCGCCGGAGAGATGACTATGAAAGCTAGACTGGTTGGGATGCTGATTGTGACCGCCGTTCTGGCTGGCTTAATCGCCGGACTGGGCGACCGTGCAAATGCACAGGGTGAAATCCCTAGCATCAAGGCAATTACTGTTTACGGTGAAGTCACCATTTCTGGTGGTGCCGATCCGAATGGGATGCTGCTGACCGCCAAAATCGGCGATGAGTGGGAATCGAACACTGTTGTTATCGGTGAACAATCCGAGAACGGATTCGTAGGACTGTTCGTTCACGCTCCCGATGAGCTTGTTGGGCAAGACGTAGTTTTCTGGCTGGAGAACCAAGTTCAGGCCGACCAAAAGACTCCCTACGTATTCCTCGATCAGTTCGGGAATCAAATATTCGACTGGGGACTTCCTCAGCTTCGTGAGTTGGACCTACGTTTTGCGTTCGCACCACTCTCGACGCCGACCCCAACGATCGTCCCGCCAACTCCAACTGCAACACCTATCGTTCTTGCACCAACCTTCTACGAAGGACGTGTACGAGCAGGATCAACACCTCCACCAGACGGAACGTTGATCTACGCAGTAATCGACGACTATGTAACCCAGTTCGCCTCAGTGTTCAGTGGAGACTATTTCCTGACCGTTGATCCGATCATGGATATCTACGACGGTCGACCGATTGAGTTCTACATCGGTGAAACAAAAGCATTGCAAGGCGATGTGTTCGCAGAGGGACAGGTAAAAGATAATTTCCTCTTGGTGTTCCCTCCTCTCCCAACACCAACGCCTGAGCCAACGCTCACGCCGACTCCAACACCAACGCTTACACCGACTCCGACACCGGAGCCAACCCGTACGCCTACGCCGACTCCAACGCCTACCGTCGTTCCGACAGCGACTCCTACGCCGACACCTATTGCCGACGTGACGGCAACTGTCGCAGCACAGGCAACGGCAACCGCAGTGGATAAAGACGCTGCCGGAGGCTCGTGTAGCGCTCGTGAAGGTGGACCAGCAGGTCTTGGCAACATTACACTGCTTCTCGCCCCTCTAGCGCTGATCGCATGGAGACGGATAGAGCAGAACATCAGATAGTTCGACAGTACCCACTGATTCTCATGCAAATAAAAAGGACCCAGCGATTGCTGGGTCCTTTTACGTTAAGATCCGCTCGGAATTACTCCCGAGTCTAGTCACTAACTAGCGTGACTGCAAAACCACAATGGCTCGTTCATCAGGCAGTCCGCTCTTAGTAACAGTCAGCTTCGAAGTTGCTTCGAACTCTTTAACACCTAGTTCCGTGAGCAACCGCTGCATTGAAGCGCTCGGTTTGCCAGCATCTGAATCGTAGCCAGATGGAACGACCATCTTCGGCTCTAGGTTCCTAATGACTGTCGAAAGGTCTTCTGGCTCTAGTCCCTGAGAGTCGGTGTTGATGATTAGGATGTCGACCTTGCTGATCTGCTGGACTGACTGCGCAGAAGGCTGAGATCCAGGATTGCCCAGCGTTGCTACCTGCAAGCCATCGGCATCCACGACGTACACTGTGTTGATGTCATGCGAAATGGCGGGGTCGTCTGCGGGAGTTGCAACTCCACGGACGCTCAGACCACCGATCTCGTACTCACCTGGCCCAGCAAGGACTTGTATATCGCTTGCAGGATGACTCGATCGCTCGCCCTGGCTGTAAACGAACACTGTGTTTTCGTCTTCTAGCTCGGAGGTAGGTGGAATGTCACCCTGATGATCGACTACCACAACGCCCACTGAAGATTTGACTTCAAAAGTCGAATTACCAAGCCAGCGAATTTCCATTGAGACGTTCCTCTATTCGATCATTAATGCGTCACGTCAACAAAAAAATCGCTACTCGCGCGCAGTTCAAGACTCAATTAAACTCTGTGCCCGCGAAAGCGTCAACGAAATAGCGGTTCAAATCCGTCAAACAAGTTCAATAACTAACGACTCTTACTGCATCGTCCAATTTGAAAATCAAGTTCCCCACCGGCGAAACGAAGCAATACACCATGGTCTGCGATCACACTCGCCCCCAAGCCCTTAGCGCCAGCAGGTTCCTAAGCGTCAAATACCCTGCCCACTCGGTCTTGGCCTGCTCCCAATCATCCTCGTACTGACCCCAAGCCCAAACGGGACTCCAGCTACCGTCCGCAGTCTGTGTATCGATCTCGTAGTCGAGTTGAACCTGAATCAAATCTCGCAGTTCATCAGCAAGCAAACTATCGGGTCTCCCAGCAAACCACATGGGGCGTCCACCATACTTCGCCCACTCCTCCGCCGATTTGCCGAGAACCGAGTGCACACAGCGTTTTAGCTTTTCCAGCAAACGATCCGTCACACCGGAAGGGGAGCACTCGGCCAGTCTCATGAAGCACAGCATGGAATGCACTTCCATATCGTCAGGCAAGCCTTCAAACACCCGTAGAGCATCGTCCGTCACCATATCCACGAACTCATCCTTTGAAGCTGCTCTGTACTTCTGAAGGTAGCCAGCTATCTCTGCCCCAGGATTCGATTGTTTAAGTTCGTCCAGCCGTCCATCTACCTCTGAGTAGTTCCACCACGGTGCTCGCGGGTAGTCGTTTACCAACGGACCTGTTGGATCCCACCCCCCAATCGAAGCGTTGTGAGTTTGTTCGAAATAAGCGATTCCACTTTGAACCATTGGATGATCAGTCGGCACATCGAGCTCTGAAATTACTTGAAACGCAACTGAACTGATAAAGGGTGATGACTCAGGCATTCGCACATCAGGTTCGACGGCATGACCAAATCCACCATCTGGGTTCTGAAACTTTCCAAGTTCAGCCAGAACGCCCTCAACAGAACCGTTGTTGAAGTGGAACTCAAACTGAGCCTGCTCCAGCGGGCGTCCACCAGTCGAAATGAAATCTGATGCCTTATCGAACGCTTTTTTCGAAAGTAACTTCACCGTAGGTCTCCAATACTCGTCATCCAAACATATCTAAAGCGCCAAGTGATCTGGCAATTTCATCAACGTTTAGATTCATCGAACCCGTATAGCCGTTGACGCTCGGGAAAACTGCATGCTAACTTCAGCACGTCCTATCGCTTACCGTGTACGTCACTAACTAGTGAGTAAATCACCCGGGCCAAGTATGCCGACTCTGACAGCAAGAAAACGAGAGATTCTCAAGTTCATCGTTTCTGAACATGTTCAGACAGCGTCACCTGTCGCTTCGAGCACCGTCGCCCGTTCGACGAATCTTAAGGCGAGCCCAGCGACAATTCGAAACGAGATGGTCGCACTTGAGGAAGACGGACTCATCCGCCGACCCCACGTTTCCTCTGGTGGAGTTCCTTCCGACCGTGGATATCGCCAGTTCGTAGCGTCCCTCGATCCAGAAGCTACGTTGAATTCCAACGTCTCGGCTCGAATCGACCAAGAGTTCAATTCGCTCCGAGCACACGTTGAAGAGTGGATCGACTCAGCCTCAGAGATCCTCGCCGGACTCATGGACACGCTAGCGTTCACAACGGTCCCTCGCACTGCTCCTGCTCCCGTCAAAAGCGTCGAGTTGCTACGCCTTCAAGAAATGTTGATGGTAGTCATCGTCGTTCTTCAAGAGGCGAGCGTTTACAAGCAAGTGATCACTCTCGACGCATCGGTTTCCAACTCGGAAATCGAACATGCCCGCAATCGACTTAGCGAAGCAATAGTTGGCGTTCCTGTCAACAACCTCGCCGCTCAGGCACCGCATATCAACGATGGGTTAGAACGTAGGGCATTCGATTCAGCCGTTTCAGCCTTGCAACAACACAACACAGGCTCGGGCGCTGAAAAACGATTTAGCGGGATTGGCAAACTGTTCCAGCAGCCTGAATTTCTATCAGACCCTGCAATGACGCAGGGAGCCACCTGGCTTATTGAAGATTCGCTCGCGACTTCTTCTCTCGCAGATTCAAGCGACGCCTTCGGTACGGCGAACGTCGTCATCGGTGAAGAGAACGCCGAAGAATCGCTGAAAAACTTTTCAGTGGTCTTTAGCCGATACGGTAATTCGGACACCGCAGAAGGCATGATCGGTGTCATGGCCCCGACTCGCATGGAATATGAAATGGCAATCCCTGCCGTTCGATACGTCGCCAATCATCTCGATCAGATGACCACGATGTACTACGGCGGATAATCTGCCTGCTCGTTCCCGTTTCATAATCGCCCCACTTGGGTTTCTGCCCACATTCGGATTCAGCCTCTCTCAGGTTTATAATTCATACGTTCGCGTGTTTCGCAATTGCGCACAGGCGATACGAATTGAATTGAACCTTCGATCCGGGGTAGACAGCCACTCTTTATGACAACTAGCAAACGTGATTATTACGAGGTACTCGGCGCAGCCCGTGACGCCACGCCAGAAGACCTCAAAAAGGCGTTCCGCAAGCAGGCGCTCAAATATCACCCCGACCGTAACAAGGCGGAGGATGCTAACGATCGTTTCAAAGAAGTGAACGAGGCGTATCAGGTTCTAAGCGACCCTGAACGAAAAGCACAGTACGACCAGTTTGGTCACGATGGCGTCAACGGTCAGGCGGGTCGCGGCTTCGATGGATTCGAAGGCTTCGGCGGATTCGGCGATATATTCGATTCGTTCTTTGGTGGCTCTACTCGTCAGCAATCGAACCGCGGTGCCGATCTCGAGTTCCAAATAAACGTATCTTTCCGAGACGCCGCATTCGGTGTCGCCCGTGAACTCGAAGTAAACCGCATGGAGCGTTGTGATCGCTGTGACGGTAACCGAGCTGAACCTGGAACCGAAGTAATCGAATGTTCAACTTGCCACGGTGAAGGAAAAGTCCGTCGCGCACAGCGAACATTCTTCGGACAGTTCCAGCAGGTAACCGCCTGTCCAACTTGTCAGGGTGAAGGCCAGCAGGTCAAAACCGCCTGCAAACAGTGCTCAGGACGTGGAACCGAACGAAACGCACGCAAGATTGAAGTTCAGATACCAGCCGGCGTAGAGCACGGAACCAAACTCCTAATAAGGGGCGAAGGTGAATCTGGTGGCAAAGGCGTCCCCAGCGGCGACCTATATGTACATATCGGGGTGCAGCGAGACAAAGTCTTCGCACGCCGAGGCAACGATGTCCTAATGACCGCCGAAGTGAACATGGCGATGGCAGCCCTCGGTGGAATCATCAACGTAGAAACGCTTGAAGGCTCAGTCGATATCGATGTCGAGCCCGGAACCCAGTCGGGAGCCGTTAAGCGAATCAAGAGCGCCGGAATTCCACACATGCAAGGTGGCGGCCGACGCGGAGATCAACTCGTCGAACTCAAAGTTGTCATTCCTAAGAAACTCGACGATCGACAATCAGAGCTTCTCCAGGAACTTGCCGAATCTTTCGGTCTTGAGCGTGTCAGCGAAAACTCCGGACAAGGTCTTTTCGATAGGTTCAAAGACGCTTTCCGAGGCGAAGACGGCAAGTTCTAGTCGAGAGACGTCCTAATTGGGCGCCTCAGCTTTCATCAAATAATCAAAGGCAAACAAGATGCGCTGGCTACAGCTCAGCATCAAAGCACCGCCCGAATACGTCGAGCCGCTAACTCACCTATTCAACATTCACGGTGAAGGATCGGCATCGGTCGAACGCGAAGGCGGGTTTAATCCCGACGAAGGCGAACAGCCCGACCCAACAGCATGGGTAACCATCAAAGGTTGGCTTCCGCTCGATCCAACCACCGAGAGTCGCAAGACAGCAATCGACGTAGGAGTGCGACTCATTCGACATCTCGTTGAACTACCCGACATTGAAGAAGTAGAAGTTAGCGATGACGAATGGCGCAACCAGAAGTTTGAGCCAATCAAAATCGGACAACACCTAGTTATTGTTCCGCGGTCCAGCAAGTACGACAGCCAGCCATCCGATGTAATCATTGAGCTAGAACCGGGATTGGCGTTCGGTACCGGCCACCACCCAACTACGCTAATGTGCCTGGAAGAGATAGAGAAGGTCATAAAACCCGGTGACAGGTTCTTGGACGTCGGCTGTGGTTCTGGAGTGCTTTCCATCGCTGCCCTAGCACTGGGCGCAAAGCACGCCGTGGGCCTCGATATTGAAGACGACGCAGTAATTTCCTCGAAAGCGAACTTGGCTGAAGCAGGATTTTCAGCACACTCGACTGTACTCTCAGGATCGATACCGCACGACCAAGTCCCTAACAAAGGCTTCGACGTGGTGGGTGCAAATATCGCTGCCAATGTGTTGATATCTCTAGCTGAACCACTGCTCGCATCTGTAGCCGACAACGGTGTGATCATCACGTCAGGTGTTCTCGATGTTCGACTTGATGAAGTAGTTGCGGCGTTCAAAGCGGTCGGTGGTGAAGTTCAAACCAGTCGGCAAATCGAAGACTGGACTGCGACCCAAATCACCCGAGCTTCAGGAACCAAGTAATGCACCGGTTCTACGTCCCTGACATCGACGCAACAGATCGTTCGATCTCTTTGGACGGCGTTGTTGCTCGGCAGCTAAAAACTGTATTGCGAGCAGACACTGGTGATTACATTAGAGTGTTCGACGGCTCGGGTTCTGAATGGGAACTCGAAATCGATCACGTCGCCAAGAACGAAGTATCCACAACTCTAGTTTCAGCGATCAAACCTGTTGCCGAGCCATCGGCGAAAGTAACGATGCTGCTTGGACTTGCCCGACCCGAACGTATCGAGCTTGCCATTCAAAAATGTACTGAGCTGGGAGCTGTTCGATTCGTACCGGTTCTCTCAGAACGAGTTCAGGGCGGAAACACCGGTTCACCATCTGAAAAGAGACTTGAACGATGGCAGCGCATAGCCATCGAAGCTGCTGAGCAAAGCGGTCGAGCAACCGTCCCCGTTATAGAGCAACCAACACCGATCATGGACGCTATACCGGATGTGATCGTAGAACAACCACTGCTTTGTATGTGGGAAGAGTTGGCAGAAGATTCACAATCACTAAGCAGCGCCCTGAAGTCACTAGACGCCGACCAATCGAATCTGGCGGCTCTCATCGGCCCACCCGGCGGATTCAGTGAAGAAGAGGCGACTTTGATTCGCACTGCCGGCGCGAAGCTAGTCACGCTGGGGGCACGTGTATTACGTACTGAAACGGCAGCGATCACCGTAATGTCGGCAATCCTCTACGAACTTGGTGATCTAGGCGACTAGTTAGCGTCCTAGTATCTGACCTCGGGCTGCAACGTTCGCCCCATCAGATCACGTATCGCATCACTCGGTGACGCTCCCTCGAACAGAACGGCGTGTGTCGCAGCCGTGATCGGCATCTCTATCCCAAGCTCTGCTGCCAAGCGAACTGCTGCTTGAGTCGTTGGTGCACCTTCGGCAGTCTGCCCTAAATCTTTGAGAACTGATGCCAGGTCCTGACCAGAAGCCAATCCGAGTCCAAGCCGGTAGTTTCGACTGAGATTCGAATAGCAGGTAGTAAGCAGATCGCCCATTCCGCTAAGACCGGCGAACGTATCGGGCTTAGCTCCCATCGCGACGCCAAGGCGGGTTATCTCGTGGAGTCCTCGAGTCACGTACGCTGCTTTGGCGTTCGCTCCAAGCCCTGCCCCATCGATGAACGCTGCGCCAATTGCAATAATATTTTTTAGCGCACCACCGAGTTCGACACCAGTCACATCTTCGCTGCGGTAAACCCTGAACAGCTCTGAACTGAGCATTGCCTGAACATTTTCGGCGATCGAATCGTTCGGAAAAGCGACCGTGGCGCTTGCGACATTTCCGGCTGCAATCTCGGGCGCAAGGTTTGGACCTGACAACACCCCGATCTGATCAGCAGGGAATTCCGGCATTTCATCTGTGATGACCTGCGACATCCGCTGACCGGTAGATATTTCAATTCCCTTGGTCGCGCAGACAACATTGGCTGTAGTGGGAATCGCATCACGAATATTTCGAATGTTGTCGCGAATAGTTATCGAAGGAACCACGACCAGAACGAGTTCGGCATTGCCGAGCGCAACATCCAGCGAGTCGGTAACCGTCATCGATTCAGGGAATGCAACACCGGGTACCGAGCGTTCGTTTACGCGGGCTGTCGTCAACTCTGCTGCCCGCGATTCGCTGCGGGACCACAGAGTGGTGTTATTTCCGGTGCGTGCTAGAAGTATTCCGAGGGTGGTTGCCCAAGCCCCGGTACCTACGATGCCAATTTGTGTCACCCGAGGATTTTACGGGGTTCGCTGTGCTCTGCGCGGCGACGGCTTGTTCTCAAGCTTCGATTCGTCGCCTTTTGCGAGACGATCAACGTTCGATCTGTGGCTCCAAATGATCAATATTGGAACCGGGACAGCGAACAACAGATACCAGAGATCGTGATCCCAACCGAGAATAGTGAGTTCAAATACGCTGAAAATGAACAGCAAACCCAAACTTAGGCCGCTGCCAAGGATCGATCCGAGCGACACATATCTCGTAATCGCTGCAATCCCCACACCGCTCAGCGCTATCACTGCTGAAATTGGGGAAATAACCGCCAATGCACCTAATCCGGTCGCAACACCTTTGCCGCCTTTGAACCGGATGTAGATCGGAAACATGTGACCTAATACAGCTGTCGTTCCGGCGGCTGCAACAACCCAAGCTTCGCCATCAAGCGCGAGACGAGCGATCAGCGTTACGACAAGCCCTTTGCCGACATCGGCTGCCAATACAGCACCGCCGGCTTTGGCTCCGAGCGTGCGATTTACGTTTGTAGCACCCGATCCGCCACTACCGTAGCTGCGGATATCAACGCCTCTAAACACCTTGCCAATAATCACACCGAACGGAATAGCCCCAATGAAATAGGCGGCTACCAGAACTAATATTGTGATTACTAGATCACTCATCGTCACGAGTTTTGAACGTCATCCTCAGCGGAGATCCCATGAAGCCAAATCGCTCCCGCAGCTGGTTCTCAAGGTACCTGCGATAGCTGAAGTGTATTTCATCGGCGTTTCGAGCAGTAAATTCGAATGTTGGAGGAGACGTACGAGACTGAATACATTTGTAGATTCGAGGTCGCTGACTACCGAAACCAGGCAATGGATTTTCGCCCATAGCATCGAATATAGCCCGGCTGACTTCGGCTCTCGGTACTTGCTTCGAGAACTCACCGTAAACTTCCAAAATTGTTGGGATCAGTTTGTCTACTCCCCAGCCGGTTAGGGCGGAAGTAAACACGATCGGCACTTCAGGGATGAACTTGAACCGGTTTCGAACCGCTTCTGCAGCCTCTGCACGATCCAGACCAAGCTCAGGCGCCAAGTCCCACTTGTTCACGACTACTATCGCAGCTCGTGAAGCGTCATCGATGAACCCACCGATGTGCTGATCTTGCGCTGTAACAAATTCTGTGGCGTCGAGAACTAGAACGGCAACGTAACAGCGCTCGATCGCTCCGATAGTTCGAATCGCACTGTATTTTTCGAGTCCGCCCTCAACACTTCCACGCTTACGCAGACCCGCTGTATCAAGGAACGTAAGTCGTGTGCCCTCGTAGTCGAAGAGCGAGTCGACAGTGTCACGAGTTGTGCCGGCGACAGGGCTTACAACCGAGCGTTCCTCTCCGGTCAAAGCATTGAACAAGGCAGATTTACCAGCGTTTGGGCGACCTGCAATCGACACCCGAATCGAGTTCTTTCCAATCGGGTCATCTTCGAACGGTGGTAACTGCTCGAACACCGATTGCATCAGGTCCCCGATGCCTGTGTCGTGATAGGCACTGATCGGATGAGGTTCGCCAAGACCCAGCGAGTAGAACTCGTAAATCATGTCTTCTCGACCAAGCGTATCGGCTTTGTTGGCAGCCAAAGAAGTTGGTTTACCTGAACGACGCACCATGTCGGCGGCATCTTCATCGGCGTCGGTGACACCGTCATTCACATCGACCGCAAAGATAATCGCGTCAGCCTGGTGAATAGCGATCTCGACCTGAGCGCGAATGTCGTCCCACATAAGCTCGTTGTGCGGGCGATCTTCAACTCCAGCCGTATCGACGATTAGGTACCGATGACGTCCCCACTCTGCGTCGATCGAAACCCTATCTCGAGTAGTACCCGGAATATCGCTCACGATCGCGATTCGTCGTCCTGCCAACCGATTGAACAGTGTCGACTTGCCGACGTTAGGTCGGCCAATGATTGCAATTACTGGAAGTGCCATATTGAGATTTTGATTCTCTGGGAATGAAGCAACAACTAGATTGCTGCGAGTAAGTAGACCACATATCCGTACACGTGGTCGATTTGAGTGTTCTCGGTACTGGCTAGATCAGCGTTTCCATCAAAGCGGCCTGCGCCCATAGACGGTTTTCTGCCTGATCGAATGCCACTGACCTTGAGTCATAGAGAAGTCCATCGGAAATCTCCTCACCCGGGTGAGCAGGAAGATCGTGCATGAACTTCACGTTTGCACCTGCCTGATCGAGCAATGCAGGATTCACCTGGTAGCCATCGAACGCAACGAGTCGTTTTGCCGTTTCAGTTTCCTGACCCATGCTGGTCCATACATCGGTGTAAACGATATCTGCGTCTGCCACAGCTTCTTGTGGACTCGTAACTTGAGTTACTTTTCCACCAACAGCCGCACCGTATGTATTGGCACCTTCGAGCTCTTCGCCCGGTAGTTTGTATCCATCGGGAGAAGCAACGACGAGGTGACCGCCGAGTCCTGCAACAGCGTATCCGAGGCTGACAGCGACGTTGTTCCCATCGCCAATAAACGCAACCTTGGCTCCAGAAACGTTTCCGAGCTGCTCGGTAATAGTCTGGGTATCCGCCAATGCCTGGCACGGGTGCTCAGCATCCGTCAGTGCGTTGATAACTGGAATTGAAGCGTTGGCAGCAAATTCTTCAATGATCGATTGTTCGAAGGTACGAATTACAGCGACGTCCGACATCCTCGACATAACCTGCGCAACGTCAGCAACAGGCTCACGTTTTCCGAGTCCAACTTCTTCAGGACTGAAGTGAACAGGATGTCCACCTAGTTTTTCTGCACCTACCCAGAAAGATAGTTTCGTACGCAGAGAAGGCTTTTCGAACAGGATTGCTACTGATTTACCGGCTAGAGCGTTGCTCTTTGCACCGGACTTCAGTTCGATTGCACGATCGAGTATCGGCTGAATTTCTTCAGGCGCGATATCGCTGAGTTTTAGAAAGTGTTTAACCATTTGGAGTGACCTCGACTCTTACTTGAAATGAAAGGGAACGTGCTCTGATTCGGGGTGCTTATGCACCCTTGGTTCGGTGTCGCCGAAACAGACTGTGAAATTCGTCTGGGGATACCAACGGAGCGTTCCTTATATCAAGAGTCGAAGATGGGGACTTCGTTTGGCGCCAGCAACTGTTCGACTGGCAAGCCATCAATTCTAACTCCGCATTGCCCGTAAAACTATGCCGGTGTGAACTTCAGCAACGTGTGATTATCCTCACTGTGTTCAAACACGGGTTTCAGCGCCATCCCTATCTTGAAGTTTTCTGGTTCAGGATCGACACCGACGATGTTGGTCGGCACGATCACATCTTCTTCGAGCTGAACTAGCGCAGTAACGTAAGGCACTTCACCCACAAACCCCATGTGTGGAGCAGCGTGGACGATTGCAAACGTGAACAGCTCTGCCTTGCCAGATGCTTGAACCCACTCGATGCCATCTTCGCCGGTTTCAGGATCTGAAATCGAGAAGTTGCGTGGATAGAACTGGAACTTTCCTGTTGCTTTTGATCGCTGGAGCCAAACCTCTTCGTTCTTGAGACCCTCCCAGTAGCGGTCGGACTCTGGCTGAGAAATCGGTTGTGGCTTAGGTGTTGTGTTTGTCATTTCTAATCAGACCCCAATACAACTGTTCCGGTCGACGATAATAGCCCACCAGTACCGTGAGCCACTGCTAGGTCGCACTTATCAAGCTGACGTTCGCCTGCCTGCCCTCGAAGTTGCCGAGCAGCTTCGATGACCGTGAATATGCCATACATACCCGGGTGAGTGTAGGAGAGCCCCCCCCCGTTGGTATTCAACGGAAAGTCGCCTCCGGGAGCTGTTCGCTGAGACGCGACGAAGTCGGGACCTTCACCCGGTCCACAGAAGCCAAGATTTTCGAGGCTGACAAGAACGGTGTAGGTGAACGAGTCGTAAACCATGGCAAGGTCAAGATCTGAATGCGCCACCCCAGCCATCTCCAACGCCTGCGGTCCAGTATTCCTGCCAAACGCTTGGGTCAGATCAGGCATCTGAGAGATTCCTGAGTGATCGTGTCCTTCACCCGCACCGAGAATTTTCACGCTGCCATTCTTAGCATTGCGTGCTCGTTCGGGTGTCGTAATAACAATCGCGCCACCAGCGTCAGTGACCAAGCAACAATCGAGCAAATGGAACGGCCATGCCACCCATTTTGAGTTGTGATAGTCATCGAACGTAGTTGGCTTGTCATAGAAGTACGCCATGGGATTCAAGTTCGCCCACTTGCGAGTCGAAACGGCAATTTCAGCCATTGCCTGACGAGTTCGATCCTCACCGAACTGATGCATGTATCTCTGGGCAGCCATTGCGTATGAAACAGGCGGACCAATGATTCCGTAAGGAGCTTCATACTGCGACATCGGTGCGCCGGGGTTCCGAGGAATTGGTGCTCGATCTGAACGACCGGACTGTCCATGCGTAATCAACGCAACTTCACAATATCCGGCAGCAATCGCCGCCAAAGCGTGCGCCACATGAATGACGAACGACGAGCCACCCACGGAAGTACTATCGGTGTATCGAGGTTGAATGCCCAAGTACTCGGCAACATCTAAAGTCGACCAGCCGGCAGTGAATAGTGCATCCACATCTGACAGCTCAAGACCAGCGTCATCGAGGGCGTTTATCGCCGCTTCGGAGTGATGAGCGATAGGCGACTTATCTGGAACCTTCCCGAGCTTGTTGGATTCGCCAACCCCCACGATGTGAGCCTGACCCGAAAGGTTTTTTAGACGTTGAATATTTGGCATACGAGTTAACTCGACTGTACTGAATTTGCACTCACTTGATGGTTCACCGAACCACTATTGCATAGGGGAATACGGCGTCGGGGTGAGTAACTGGTTACGCACGTTTTTCACAATCATGCCGTCACGGTGCGACTCTTCAGTTACCTTCGCCCATTCAGGATCGTTGCGGAAACTGTTCCATGCTTCAGCACGCTGATTGGCGTCCTCAAAAGCAACCATATAGGTAAGCTCGTGATTGCTTTCGCCCACATCAGTTGTCCAATAACCAATGTTCTTGATGCCGTGCTTTTCGAAAAGCTTCATCGTGTGATTCGCAAATCGAGCATTGATGTTTGGAAGTCGCCCAGGCAGGCACTCATACACGCGAAGTTCGTAAAGCACAGCAGTATCCTCTCGTCGGCAATCAGCAACAAAAACTAGTTGCGATCAGTTGTGTTGGCGAGATTCTGGATAGTTAGCGGCTTCTAGTCAACCTATAACACTGTTCGCTGCGTCGATCATTCGCTGAAGTGTCGGATCGTGCGGTTGATGAGCGAGCGTGGGACCATCGAAAGACGAGATGGCAACCTTGTTGCGGCCAAGCACTTCTACGTCGGTTCCCGGAACTCGAGGAAGATTCTCCAATTGAATCGCTAGACCCGACGCTATTTCGTATCCGCCATCGGCCTGCGCTTCGATACGGCTCCTGAACTCTGAAGGTGCTGCCGATGCGCCTTCCACACCCTTGATCGCAGTCTCAGCAAACCGTGGGATGTTCACGTTGAACAAGCCAGCATGCCGCGTATCAGGGCTAAGTGCTTCGGTAACGATCGCGATGATGATTTTGCGAACAGTTATGTCGTCGAAGTCGTCTTCAACGTCCATCGAAAACGCACACGCCTTCACGCCCTGACCTGAGGCTTGAATGGCGGCTCCCATAGTTCCTGAAATGAAAATGTTGCGACTTGTGTTGAATCCGGGATTCACTCCCGAAACGACGATATCGACATCTCCGAGCAGTACATGCTCAATACCAAGAACAACCGAATCAGCAGGTGTGCCGCTCACGGCGTAACATTTCACGCCATCTACCCTGCTCGGTGCCTCGTTGATCTTGATCGACTTCCGAAGCGTCAATGCAGTACCGACACCCGATTGATTGCCAGCAGGGGCAACCACAGTCACTTCACCGAGGTCGTTTACAGCACGAACAAGTGCCCAGATCGCGGGGTTGTCGAATCCGTCATCGTTAGTTACAAGAATTTTCATGCGCTAAATCGTAGAGATAACCCGGCATTTGTGCAGGTTAATTCGGAATTGATTTTCGACTGCTTTTTCGACTGCTTTGATGAGTCCTCCCTACCTAAAAGGGAGGGAGTTAGAGGGTGGGTTGAATCGTTAGCTGGAAACGCGTGTTTCTCAGGAAACAATCACACCAGCAAAAAGTTGTCGATCAATCGCGCATTGCCGATCTTCACGGCGAGTAACGCCCGTGCAGAGTATTCGACAAACTCCAGCTCTTGGAACGTATCGACATCGGCGATCGATGCGTACTCAACCTTCGCCAGCGGCTCACCAGCCAACACCGAGTTCAGCATGAATCGTAAAACCTCGGCCGAGCGCTCTCCAGAATCAAATGAAAGCTTGGCTACCGTCAGTGCCTTGAAAAGTATGGTTGCCACCTGACGCTCTTCAGCCGATAAGTAAGCATTTCGGCTGCTTACTGCCAGACCATCTTCTTCTCGAACTATCGGGATAGGAATTATTTCGATCCCAAACCCTAGCGAGTCATTCACGTGCTGAATAATTCGAAGCTGTTGGGCGTCTTTTTCGCCGAACGTCGCCTTGTCTGGATTCACGATGGAAAACAGTCGAGCGACAACGGTGGCAACACCGGCGAAATGATCTGGTCTATGCAAACCGTCAAGGACGCCAGCCACTGGTCCGGGATTGACCTCAGGCACGCCTTCGTCTGCTGGGTACATCTCGTCGACCGACGGAGCAAACACGATATCGGTTCCGTGTTTTTCGAACTCAGCAAGATCAGCCTGCTCGTTCGAAGGGTAGGTGGAAAGATCCTCGCTCTCGCCAAACTGGGTCGGATTCAGAAACAACGAACCAACAAGCACATCGCAAAGTGGGCGCAGCGTATCCATGTGAGTCGTGTGACCAACGTGGATTCCACCTAGAGTCGCAACCAGCCCCACTGTGCCATCGATGCCACTGATGCCGCGCCGAACTTCCCGCATCTCCGCGGCAGTACGAATCACTCGCATGAAATTAGTCACCCGACTCTATCGAAGTGCTGGAAGAAGTTCGAACTCGTGAATCATCTGAGAAGAACGACTGAGCGTCGGTAGGGAACGATCCGTCTCGGACATCGTCGCTGTACTGCTCAAGAGCGTCTCGAATGATCGAAGCGAGATCGGCGTACTTACCCGAGTGTCGAGGTCGGAAGTCAGGATCCAATCCAAGCATGTCGTGGAACACCTGAACCTGCCCATCACAATGAACACCTGCACCAATTCCGATAGTAGGAATATCGAGCGCTTCCGTGATCTTCTTCGCTAGCTCGACAGGAATTAATTCCAGAACGACTGCGAAAGCGCCAGCTTCCTGAAGTGCCAAAGCATCTTCGAGAATCTGGTTAGCTGTGATCTCGGACTTACCTTGCACTCGGTAGCCACCAAGTTGATTTACATGTTGCGGAGTCAGACCAATGTGACCCATCACCGCTAATCCAGCATCGGCAAGGCGTCGAACGATAGGTGCAACAGTTTTGCCACCCTCGAGTTTAACCGCCTGTGCTCCACCTTCTTGAATCAGGCGTGCTGCATTTCGTAGAGCCGTCTCAGCATCAATCTGGTAGCTGAGGAAGGGCATATCAGCAACGATGAGAGGCTTGGTCGTACCGCGAACAACTGCAGCAGTCGCGTTGACAATATCGTCAACCGTTACTGGAATTGTTGAGTCGTGACCAAGAACAACGTGTCCCATACTGTCGCCAACAAGGATCATTGGAATCCCTGCTGCATCAACAATGCGGGATGCCGTGTAGTCGTATGCCGTCACCATTGGGATCGGCTCGCCACGGCGTTTCATCTGCTGAATCTTGTGCGTTGTGATTCGGCGTAAAGCCATCTGTGTACCTCCGCTCCCGGTCGACTGCACCTTGCTAGTCGCCAAGCCTTAGTTCACTTGCGTCAGGTCATTATTACCCATTTGGGGGCGTTTGTGCGGCTTCCTAAGTTTGATTTTCGTCAGAAAGTATCGAATTGATACGTTCAAACGCCGAATCTGAGAGTCCGCCCTGCTCTTTGGCGATGTGGAGCGATGCCTTCGCCAAAGCTGCATAAGCAGCGCCAGTGTCAGCGGAATTCTCCGTCGTCGCCGCAAGATGCGATGTAATTGTGTCGACATCGCCACGAACGAACGGACCGGTTACCGCGTCAGGCAGTCCCTTCTCATCAAGCGCATCAATAGTCGCTCTAAGAAGGGGGACCAATCGTTTCAAGGCATCTGCACGATCAATGCCCAACGGCTCCCACATTTCAGCCGCCAAGCCGGTGAGACCAGCGAGTAATCCGCACGCCATAACTGCCGAGGCGTGATACGCCGGCCGTTGGGATGACTCGATCTTGAATGCAGATCCACCGAGGTCTGTTGCGAGTATTCGTAGCCAGTAAAACAACGCCGGGTTCAATGACTCGGTAGCAAACGAAACGTCTTTCAGACGGTCTGCTGAATCTGAAGACGGGAACGTTTGAAGCGGATGAAATCCTGCCGTTTCAGCTCCAGCAACTCGGGCACGATCTAGGGCGGCCAATGGCAAAACTCCGGCACAGTGAACGACCGCTTGGTGCGATCGCCAGTTGATATCGGAACAAATATCTTCGATAGCACCGTCAGGAGCAGTAATGAACACAACGCTTGCAACGTTGGCGGAGGTCTGTGGATCCTCGACAACAACCGCACTTTCGACTCTCGAAGTCAGCCACTCACGATGGCTTGATTGTCGACTCGATATAGCCGCTACGTTATAACCAGCATGGACGAGCGCAATCGCCAGACTTGAACCGAGTCGACCCGCCGCGACTATTGCGATTGGAGTTTGCTTGTTTAGTTCGGGAAGTGGACTCATCGTTGCTCCGCCTTTGCATCAGCTGCCGAAAGGACGCCACCAAGCGTTTCGGCTGAATCGATAGCGTTCAAGATAGCCCCCGTCATCGCTTTCAGAGCTGCCGCATGCAAAACGTCACCTGGCACATGTTCTTCGTGAGTGCCTGTAGATAATCCGAAAATAGTGTCGCCATCGTTCGCAGTGTGAGAAGGTCTCACCGCCATTGCCATAGCGTCCTGACCTGCCATCGCTAGCCGAGTCGCCCCGATCTTGTTGAGCTTTGCGTCAGTCGCCACAACACCGATAGTCGTATTGCGAAAGAATCCACGTTCTTTGGGGGGACTCGAGATCATCAGATCTACTGAGTTGGCGAATCCAGTTTCGGTCTGTGGACCTGCCACGATTTCGCCTGTTTCAGGATCAACGATGTCACCGATTGCATTCACCACGACCAGCGCACCGACTGTCGCCCCTGTAGAAGTAGTGACCGACGCCGTACCAACTCCACCCTTAATCGATTTCGGCTGACCAAGCAGTTTTGCTGCCGTTGCACCGGTCCCTGCTCCGACAGATCCCACCTCGAAACCAACTGAGGCTGACTTTGCGGCTGCGTAGCCATCTTCTAGTGTCGGACGCACACGATGGTTGATGAATCCCAGATCGAAAATCACAGCAGCGGGAACGAGAGGGATTCGGATGCGCCCCATCTTGATTCCGACACCCTGTTCTTCGAGGTATTTGATAACTCCACCTGAAGAATCAAGACCAAACACGCTTCCACCAGTGAGGGTGATTCCGTTGACCCATTCAGCGCCGGCAAGCGGATGAAGTAACTCTGTATCCCTGCTTCCAGGGGCTGCTCCCCGGACTTCGATCCCTGCCACAGCCTCGCGCTCGCTCAGAACTACGGTGCAACCAGTCCCGTTCGTAACATCTGTGTGGTGGCCAACGGTAATACCGGCGACGTCGGTGATACTGCCTGAGTAGTTCATTCTTCTACTGAATCTCTCTGAGGTAATTTGCAAGCCACGGGGTCGGAAGTGTGCTTGTCCAGATTATCCACCTGTGGCGTCAGGCTAGCACAGCAAATCTGTCACTTTAATGACCTTTAACGTTGCCTTAATTTCGGGGTGTACGAAGCGAAATATCTGGGCGTATACTAAGTCCGAATTTACCTGCGGCGAAATTCGTAACAACCTCCAGACACCGACGTGCTGGAAGGACAAATTTCAAGTAGGAATTAGTAAATTCGGCTCGTAACCGATGTGAGGAGTTCTGAAGGTGCCACGTGACTTCAAGGAACTGAAGCCTGCATACGGATTTGACGATGTAGCCATTGCCCCCGGCGACATCACGATTAACCCTGAAATGGCTGACCTTTCGACGAATTTCGACGGAATCAAGCTAAAAGTCCCATTTATTGCATCTGCAATGGACGCTGTGGTTGATCCGAAATTCGCAATCTCGATGACCAAAGCAGGTGGCATGGCTGTGATGAACATGGACGGGCTACACACCCGCTATGAAGACACCACCGCTGTATATGAAGAGATCGCTGCTTCGCCTCGTGAAGAAGCAACAGCGATCATGCAACGAATCTACTCGGCTCCTCAGAAGCCTGAGCTGATCGCCAAGAAGGTTGAGGAAGTAAAGAAGGCTGGCGGAATCGCCGCTGTCTCGTTCGTTCCTCAAAACGCAAAGCGCATGGCTCCGCTCGCAGTCGAAGCTGGCGCCGACATGATTGTCGTGCAGGGAACTGTTGTTACCGCACGACACTCGTCGAAGAGCCTCAAAGGTCTCGTGTTCTCAGACATGATCAAAGACCTCAAGGTTCCGGTTCTTGTTGGTAACACCGTTTCCTACGAAGTAACGAAGGAACTAATGCAGCAAGGCATCGCCGGCGTAATGGTCGGAGTCGGACCTGGTTCTGTCTGCACAAGCCGAGAAGTTCTAGGAATCGGTATCCCTCAGGTAAGCGCCACGATCGAGTGTGCAGCAGCCCGAGACGATTTCTTCAAAGAGACTGGTAAGTACATCCCGATCATCACCGACGGTGGTATCCGAACTGGTGGTGACGTATGTAAGTCATTCGCCGCCGGTGCTAACGCAGTAATGATCGGCAGCCCGTTTGCTAAGACCGAAGAAGCTCCTGCAAAGGGCTACCACTGGGGCATGGCAACTTGGCACGATTCACTCCCTCGTGGCACACGAATCAACATGGGAACTGAATACAGCCTCGATCAACTCCTCTACGGTCCATCGTCTCGTACAGACGGCACGCTGAACCTCGTTGGAGCTCTACAGGTCTGCATGGGCTACGTCGGTGCTGAAAACCTTCGAGAAATGAACAAAGCTCGAATGGTCTACGCTCCTGCCATCAAGACAGAAGGCAAGATCTACCAGCAGGCAGGCTTGGGTAGCTAATAGTTCGCTCCCCTCTCCCTTCAAGGGAGAGGGCTAGGGTGTGGGTCCAAACGTTGATCACCGACGGCGCAACGCCTTAGCCAGTCAACGATCAAACCCACCCTCTAACTCCCTCCCTTCCAAGGAGGGAGGAACGGCGAAACAACAAAACGTGAATATGGCACCAGCACAACACTGTGCTGGTGCCTTCGTTTAAGAGACAATCAAACGCATGACCTTCAAGCGCCCACGCGGCACCGCCGACATACTTCCCGAAGACCAGCCTTATTGGGGTCACGTTTACGACGTGGCTCGCAAGGTGGCGAACCAGTTCGGCTACCGTAGGATCGATACTCCCACGTTTGAAGACACGAACCTATTCCAGCGTGGCGTCGGCGACGAAACTGACATCGTTCAAAAAGAGATGTACTCGTTCGAAGATCACGGCGGCGACGGAATCACGCTACGCCCTGAAGGTACAGCATCAGTTTGCCGGGCGTACATCGAAAACGGGTTACACAACAGTCCGCAGCCGGTTCGCATGTTCTACATGGCCCCGATGTTCCGATACGAACGACCACAGGCGGGCCGATTCCGTCAGCACCACCAGTTCGGCTGCGAAGCTATTGGCGACCAGTCAGCGAAGGTCGATGCGGAAATCATTGAACTCGGCTGGAAGTACATTGCCGAGCTTGGAATAAAGAACGTCACTCTGCGCCTCAACAGCCTTGGTGATCCCGAAGGTCGAGCCGAATATCTGAGCGATCTAGACAAGTACTTCCGTGGCGTAGCCGACCAGCTTCCAAAACTCGATCGTGCCCGTCTGGATCGAGCACCATTGCGCGTGCTCGATTCGAAGGCACGTGAAACCCAGGCTCTGGCCGACGCTGCTCCGAAATCGGTCGACTACATCCAAGGCGAAGCCAAAGAGCACTGGGACGAACTGCTGTCGTTGCTCGACAATCTTAAACAGGTCTACCCAGACTTTTCATACAAGGTCGACCACCGACTCGTGCGAGGGCTCGACTACTACAACCGCACAGTATTTGAATACGAACCTCTCGACGCAGGTGGGCAAGGAACACTGTTGGCCGGCGGTCGATACGATCCGCTGATTGGCATACTTGGTGGACAAGAGACGCCTGCCATTGGTTTTGGATCGGGAATTGAACGAATGATTCTCGAACTAAAGAAGCAAGAAGCCGAATTCACTCGATCATCCGGCCCCGACATTGTGGTCGTTTCACTTGGCGACGCAGCTTCGGCTGGAGCCAAGCTTGCTACAGCATTGCGAGCAGCCGACGTTTCAACTGTTCTGGCACCCAGTCGTTCGATGAAAGCCCAGATGCGTTTCGCCAACCAGCAGAACGCTTCGAACGTCGTCATTCTGGGCGATCGAGAAGTTGAGAACGGAGTTGCATCCGTCAAAAGCCTAGGTGAAGGTAGCGACCAGGCCGAAGTGAAACTCGATGCGGCTTCAATCGCCGAGCACGTTAGATCAACCGGGAATCAGTAGCGAACCTGCCGTCCAACTCCCCTCGTAACTGGAACTACAATCGAAGCAGTTTCGGTTAATAAAAAATTCGAACTACTGGTAACCTCAAATCATGCAGCAATCAATGGAAGCCCGCCTAAAAGAAATCGCCGATCGTCACGGCGAGGTCGAACGCTTGATGTCTCAGCCCGAAACGGCTTCAGATCCCAACGCCATTCGAAAACTTGGGCAGGAATACAGCCAGCTTCAGCACGTCGTCGAACTGTGGAATCAAATGACCAGCGCACAGTCCGACCTTGAAGGCGCTGAAGAGATGATTGCCGAAGAGGACGATCCAGAAGTTCTCGAAATGGCGAACACGGAAGCTAGTGAATTAAAAGAAAAACTCGATTCGCTGTTCACCGAGATCAAACTCGAACTTCTTCCTAAAGACGAGACCGAACATGCTGACGCTGTCGTAGAAATACGGGCAGGTGCAGGTGGTGACGAAGCTGGACTATTCGCTGCTGAAATCTACCGGATGTATCAGCGATATGCTGAAAGTCGTAAGTGGAAGTTAAAGGTGCTAAGCGAAAGCTCAACCGGTGTCGGTGGGCTCAAAGAAGTCACCGTTGAAATCGAAGGCGAACGTGCCTACCAACGGCTCCACCTCGAAAGTGGAGTGCACCGAGTACAACGAGTTCCTGAAACCGAATCTCAGGGCCGAATTCATACTTCGACAGCAACAGTTGCAGTGATGCCTAAAGCTGAAGAACTCGACCTTGTCATTGCCGACAATGAACTGAAAATCGACGTATTCCACTCCGGTGGAGCCGGTGGTCAGAACGTCAACAAGGTCGCTACTGCCATTCGCATTACCCACCTTCCAACGGGTCTGGTAGTTCAGTGCCAAAACGAACGCTCGCAGCTCCAAAACAAGTTGCAGGGAATGGAAATTCTTCGATCAAGACTTTGGGACATGCAGATTCGTGAACGCAACGCCGAAATTAGTGCGAACCGCAAAGCGCAGGTTGGTACTGGCGATCGCTCAGAGAAGATTCGCACGTATAACTTCCCGCAGTCTCGAATTACCGACCACCGCATCGGATTCACGAGCCACCAGATGCAGAACGTCATGAGCGGTGAAATCGATGGCTTCATCGATGCGCTGCTGCAAGAAGAACAAGCTCGAAAGCTCGCCGCAGCAGGCGACTAAGGCGGGGTTCATGTCTGGCGAACTCGTCTCAGGACTTATCCGTTCGATCACGTCTCGACTTGCCGATGCCGGTATCGAAGACGCGGGTATCGACGCACGACTACTCGTTAGAAGTGCGTTCGGCTGGTCAGCTGCGGAACAACTTGGACGTCTGCTCGATCCTGTACCCGTCGACAAACTCGAACATGTCGAAAGCCTGGTTGCGCGCCGGGTCGCTCGCGAACCGTTGCAATACATCACCGGCAGCACCGAGTTCTATCGTCGTCAGTTCAGCGTGAACGAATCGGTTCTGATCCCTCGACCTGAAACCGAGCAGCTCGTAGTTCAGACAATCTCGTTCGTCCGAGAACGTCACCTCGAAAGTCCTCGCATCGCCGATATTTGCACCGGTTCTGGTGCGATCGCTATTTCGCTTGCTCTCGAAATGCCGGTCGCCGAAGTTCATGCCACCGACATCTCAGCCGGTGCACTCACCGTTGCGCAGCAAAACGCCGACGACCTCAACGCCGAGCTAGACATGTACGAAGGCAACCTGCTTGAACCGCTTTCAGGTCAGTTCGATGTGATCGTGTCGAATCCGCCATACATAATCGAATCTGCGATGCATTCACTACAGGCTGAGGTCGCCAGAGAGCCAAGTTTGGCTTTAGATGGCGGAAACGATGGCTTGGACGTAATTCGTCCGCTCTTCGCTGGAATCACCGAAATACTGAAGCCAACAAACAGTGCCGCCTACATCGAGATAGATCCACCAATCGAAGATGCGGTAATGCAGCTCGCGCTAGAAACGTTCCCGCACGCAGGTATTTCGCTCCTCACCGATCTAGCTGGACTAACCCGCTGTGTATCGATTGAGCACGCTTAAGTTTTGGAATAGCACTACCTCACAGAATTGAATAAGTGTTTGCGTCAGACGAAACACCCTCTTAAGCGACGGACGCTAGAATAAGCCCGATTCATAAACCATTCTTGGAATTTTCAATGCCTCCTGTTCAATATCATCTCGGTAAATTCCCGCCGAAAAACCTTGAGTTTGAGCGATTGTTACCGCTGATCGAGTCAGCAAGCAGCGCAGTTGCTGGCTACGAAGGTGCTCTCGCCGGAATTCCGAATTCTGACGTACTCCTCTCTCCTCTGACGACACAAGAAGCTGTTCTTTCAAGTCGAATTGAGGGAACGCAGGCTACGATGGGTGAAGTTTTAGAACACGAAGCCGGGGTTGCTGCCCAGTCTGAGGCTAAACGTATCGACATTCAGGAGATCGTAAATTCTCGCTCTGCGACGCGCGCAGCTGTTGAATTAATGGAAAAGTATTCATTGTCCTTGCGTGTTATCAAAGATACCCACCGTGTTTTAATGCAAGGTGTAAGAGGCAAGAACAAAGCTCCGGGAGAATTTCGAAAAACACCTGTTCATATCGGATCGGATAAGAATGTCGAGAACGCCCGGTTTGTTCCTATTAGCGCGGGCGAACTGCCTTCCGCAATTTCCGAGTAGGAAGGTTACATTCATAAAGATTTACCTAGTAAGTTGATTCAACTCGCAATCGTTCATGCCGAGTTTGAAGCTATACACCCATCTAGATGGGAATGGCCGGGTCGGTAGGCTACTAATTCCGTTGTTCATGGTGCACAAAGGCATCATCAACAAACCTAATTTTTACATTAGCCAATTCTTCGAAGAAAACAGGGATGATTATTATGATCGACTCAGAAGAATTTCGAGTCATGATCAATGGACGGAGTGGTGTGAATATTTTCTTCAGGCTCTAACGATTCAAGCAAATGAAAACCGAATTAGAGTGCTAAAGATTATGCTGCTACACAAACAGCAAAGAAAATGGGCCAGAGAAACTCTCAAATCTAGATATGGTGAGACAGCGATTGACTGGTTCTTCGGTACTCCAATATTCAACACATCAAACTTCACTAAAAATTGTGGGATTCCTGAGCCTACGGCGCGACGAATTCTTAAGATTTCACGAGAACAAGGTCTTTTAAAGTACCTAAGAGAACCAGCGGGTAGCCGCCCGGGTGTCTTAATGTTTACAGAATTACTAAGTACAGCCGAAGGCAAATAATCTGTTTGGTGATCACCTGTAAACAACAAAACTTATTGTGGATCATAATAAACAATATTTGTTGTTCAAATATTGTTGTGCCCAATTCATGATCAACAAAATAAAACATCATAATTAATTCGACAAATACTGATTAGCTAAAATAATTCAATAACTCGACTAACCCCAAACACAAAAAAAGCCCCGAACGAAATGTTCGGGGCTTTTTAGATTGATCAAAATGATCAGCAAGTGCGAGCGACTTACCTCTTTGTGTATTGAGGAGCCTTACGAGCCTTCTTGAGACCGTACTTCTTGCTTTCCTTCATTCGAGAGTCACGAGTCATAAGACCAGCGTCACGAAGAGGCTTTCGGAGATTCTCGTCCATTACAACGAGTGCTCGAGCGAGACCGTGAGCGAAAGCACCGGCTTGACCACCTGAACCACCACCGTGAGTCTTAGCAACAATAGTTACCTTGTCAGTGAGGTTGGTAGCACCGAGTGGGCTAACTGCCTGTCGGAGCCATGCACCAACGGTGAATACCTCATCGATAGGCTTACCATTGACGGTTGAACCGCCTGGAGTGTTGTAAACCCGAACACGGGCGATGGCTGTCTTTCGACGGCCGGTACCGTAGTAGTACTGCTGGCTAGTCAACTATTTCTCTCCCGAGTCGCTAGATTTCTTAGCGGCTGGCTTTTTGGCTGCAGGCTTCTTAGCCGCAGGTTTCTTTGCTGTAGTCGCCTTCTTAGCAGCTGGCTTTTTAGCAGCGGCTTTCTTGGCGGCAGGTTTCTTAGCGGCGGTTGCCTTCTTGGCAGGAGCCTTCTTAGGTGCAGCCTCGGCAGCTTCTACTGCTTCAGTTGCAACCGCAGCGGCTTCGGCTTTAGGTGCAGATGCTTTCTCAGGAGCGGCCTTCTTAGCAGCAGGCTTCTTTGCTGCTGCAGCAGCTGCTTCAGCTTTCGCTGCAGCAGCTTCTTCCCGAGCCGGTCGTCGTTCAGAACCTAGAATCTGAGCTGAGTGTGGGTGCTCTGCTCCAGCGTAAATCTTCAAGCGGCTCATCATCTGTCGGCCAAGCTTGTTCTTAGGAAGCATTCCACGAACAGCAAGCTCGATGATTCGAGTTGGCTGTCGTTCCTGCATTCGAGCGTAAGGAATCTCTTTGAGGTTTCCTGGGTACTGACTGTGGCGCTTGTAGATCTTCTGCTCGGCCTTCAAGCCAGTAACTTTGATCTTTGAAGCGTTGATGACAACGACAAAGTCGCCAGTCAGCATGTGTGGCACGTAAGTGGGCTTGTGCTTGCCCATCAGGTACATTGCCACCTGAGATGCGAGTCGTCCGAGTACCTGTCCGTCTGCGTCAACGACTTGCCAGTCGTTCACGATATCGGAGGCTTTCGGGTTGTATTGCTTTAGCTTGGTAACCATGTTCAGTCGTTCAGTCCGTGATTTTCAACGCTCTAGTTTACGCTCAGATCAACCGATTCAGTAGCGGCGATTGCAGGCAATCCGCATTCTCCTGATCCGTTGTATGAAATCTCTTCGAGGCAAAGTCCCTCTGCTGGCATTACGTGAGATGCGGCACCCCGGTCACCCGAAGCTAGTAACTGTCCGACAACATCGGCAGAGGCGTTACCTCTCCCTACGTCGTACAACACTCCCGCAATCCTACGAATCTGCTGATGCAGGTAGGCATTTGCCGTAATTTTGAACTCGATGTTGTCGCCATCACGAGTAGCCGAAACAGACTTCACGTTACGCAGAGTTGGTGCGTCCTGTGGAGTGCTTGGCCCTGCGAAAGCTGCGAAGTCGTGCAGGCCAACGAAATATTGGCTAGCAGCGTTCATCACATCAGCATCGAGCGATGCTCGCACATGAGTCACAACGTGACGATCAAGTGCTGGTGCAGATCGGGCGTCATTGAACGTGTAAACGTAAGTCCGTGAAGACGCGTCACCACGAGGATCGAACCCTTCGGGTCCATCCTGGACAAACTGTGCACAGCGAATGCGCACGTCTTTTGTCACGTAGTGATTCAATGCTTTCCTGATCTGATCGGGAGTCATGTCGGTAACTTCATCGAAGCAACCAACCTGCCCCCTTGCATGTACTCCGGCGTCGGTACGACTGGCGAAGTGCATTCTTATGTTCTTTTTGAAGATGTTGCGCAGGGCATCTTCAATCTCACCCTGCACTGTTCTCGCATTGGTTTGTATCTGTGAGCCGTGGAACTCGGTTCCGTCGTACTCAACCAACAATCCGATACGCATCGTT
This sequence comes from Dehalococcoidia bacterium, assembly GCA_040264655.1. Lineage (GTDB taxonomy): Bacteria > Chloroflexota > Dehalococcoidia > Lucifugimonadales > Lucifugimonadaceae > Lucifugimonas. The sequence continues at coordinate 92,806 of JBDQHW010000001.1, forward strand.
TTACTTAGTCAACCAACTCGATCAATGCCATCTCGGCAGCATCGCCAGCGCGAACGCCAAGACGAGTGATGCGAGTGTAGCCACCGGCTCGTTCCTTGAAACGAGGTGCGAGGTCGTCGAATACAGTCTTCACAACCGACTTATCGGTAATGAACGCTGCAGCCTGACGTCGATCGTGAAGGGTGCCCTTCTTGCCCAAAGTAACCATCTTTTCGGCCAAAGGACTAATTTCCTTCGCCTTAGCGACAGTCGTCTTCATCTGGCCGTTACGGAGCAGGTCAGTAACCATGATCCGGAACATAGCCTTACGAGCAGCTGAAGTTCGGCCTAAACGCCGACCTGTTAGCTTATGCCTCACTGGAGTCTGCTCCTGCATCCTCAGTAGCTTCAGCGCCGGCTTCGACTTCACCCTTAGGCTCTTCGCCCTCAGCTTCGTCTTCGCCTTCACCCTCTTCTGAGGTTTCTTCAGGCAGAAGGTTTCGCTCGGCAAGCTTGTCGTAAAGCTCATCGAGTGACTTCTGACCGAAGTTACGAATTTTCAGTAGTTCACCCTTAGGCATCGAAAGCACTTCACCAACTCGGTTGATGCCTGCTCGCTTGAGACAGTTAAGTGTTCGTGCCGAAAGGGCAAGTGTTTCAACAAGAGTGTTGTAAACATCGGGCGAAATGCCAAGACCAGCAGCTGGGTTAGCTTCTTCTTCAGGCTCTTTATCGAGTCGTGTGAAGAGGAAGAAGCTTTCCATCAACTTGTTACCAGCTGACTGCATAGCTTCGAGAGGCATGACCGTCCGGTCAGTCCAAACCTCAACGATGAGCTTCTCCAAGTCAGATCGCTGACCTACTCGAGTCGCCTCGACCGAGAAATTGGCCTTACGAACTGGAGAGTAGATAGCGTCGACCGGAAGCACACCGATAGGAAGGCCCTCGTCCTGACTTGCAGGCTCGTAGCCAACACCCTGTTCAACGTTGAACTCAACTGAAAGTCGAGCTCCAGCGCTGTCGAGAGTTGCGAGGTGGTGTTCTGGGTTTACGATCTCAAAATCAGCAGTCGCCATGATGTCACCGGCGCGAACTTCACCCTCACCGTCAACCTCTAAGCGAAGTCGACCTGGGCGGTCGGCAAGTGAACGTAGGCGAATGCCTTTTACGTTGAGAAGGAATTCGACAACCTCTTCACGCATGTGAGGAACGGTTGAGTACTCATGCAGTGCTCCATCGATCTTCACCCACGTAACGGCTGTACCTGGCAGCGAGTTGAGAAGCGCACGTCGTAGTGGGTTGCCAAGTGTGACACCCCAACCACGTTCAAGCGGCTCCGCAACGAAGCGACCATAGGCTTCTTCGTTTTCCTGAATCGATATTGAGAGGTCTGGGACCTCTGGTTCGGCTGGTGGCAGTTCTTCCTGAGGAGTAATGCCGTACATTCGTTCCAACATAGGCTTGTCTTACTTCCTTGAGTAGTACTCAACTATTTGACGAGTGTCGATTGATAGTTCGACGTCGCTTGTCTTCGGAAGAGCTACGACTTCGCCAACGGCCTTGTCAGAATCGACGTTGAGCCAGCTCGGGATTACCGAGTTTGCGCCCATGCCGTTTGACACGATTTCGAACAGACCAGTATTCTTCGACTGATCGCGCCAGCTGATCCGGTCACCCGGCTTCACCTGGTATGAAGGGATGTTTACCTTCTTGCCATTCACCTGAACGTGACCGTGACCAACGATTTGTCGGGACTGTGGTCGCGAATCGGCAAAGCCAAGTCGGTAAACAACGTTGTCCAATCGACTTTCTAGAAGTTGGAGCAGGCGATCACCTGTAACACCTTCGAGTCGGCTGGCTTTCTTGTAATAGTTTCGGAACTGACGTTCCAACACGCCGTAGATTGCCTTAGCTTTCTGCTTCTCACGCAGTTGAGTTCCGTATTCAGAAATACGTCGTCGTCGCTGTTGAGTCGACTTATCTCCGGGTGCGCTCTTTCGTCGCTCCCAGGCGCATTTGCCTGAAGGCTTGGAGCAGAGCTTCATTCCGAAGCGTCGGCAGTTCTTGCATTTAGGTCCTGTGTACCTTGCCATTTTTTCCTGAGTTACCTGTCGTACTTGTTTCTAACTGTCTATCGTGCTGTCGTCAGTGGAACGAGCTGCTAATTGGCAAGGCGGCTCGTTCGTGACTATTTAGACTCGGCGCTTCTTAGGTGGGCGACATCCATTGTGTGGCGTAGGAGTAACGTCGCGAATCGACACTACTCGAATACCTGCACCCTGAATTGCTCGAATAGCTGCTTCACGACCAGAGCCGGGGCCCTTGACCATGACGTTCACAGTCTTCAGACCGTGTTCAATAGCTGTTCTTGCTGCCGTTTCACCTGCGCGCTGAGCTGCGAATGCAGTGGATTTTCTTGAGCCGCGGAAACCCATTGCACCTGCGCTGCTTTGCGAAATAACGTTCCCTTGCGGGTCGGTCATCGTAATAAGCGTGTTGTTGAACGTTGCGCTAATAAAAGCCTTGCCCTGTGGGACAAACTTCTTTTCGCGTCGTCGTGTTCGCTGTCGTGGCATATTTTTTTCTTCGTAATCCTCTAAAAGGCGTCAAACGCCGTAATAGCTATCAACCGTGAATCAATGGCCCTGATTAGTGACCAGCTACTCGCTTACGTCCGGCAACCGTCTGACGACGACCACGTTTGGTTCGAGCGTTAGTCTTTGTTCGCTGTCCACGAACTGGGAGGCCACGACGGTGTCGCAAACCCCGGAGTGTCTGAATATCCGTGAGTCGTCGGATGTTCAGCTGAGTCTCTCGTCGAAGGTCACCCTCGATCAGAAGTCCTGTCCTCTCGACAGCGCTTCGTACTCGAGCAAGTTCTTCGTCGTTAAGATCTCGAACGCGAGTTGCTTCAGTCATGCCGGATTCTTCCACAATCTTCTTAGATGTGGTTCTGCCGATGCCATAAATTGATGTCAGCGCTATTTCGAGTCTCTGGTTGTCCGGAATGTTTACACCGGCGACGATTGCCATAAGGGCGATTTCTCCTGTTGTTCGGCTAGCCCTGTCGCGCCTTGAGGCGAGGGGTTTGCTTGTTAATCACGTAGACGCGCCCTTTTCGGCGAACAATTTTGCTGCCTGGGTGCTTGGCCTTGACGGATGCTTTGACTTTCATTTTTATTTCTCTGTGCTGGAGTACTTAGCTAGGGCTTATCGCCTCAGCAGGTTTCCATGACTCTTACTTGAATCGATATGTAATCCGGCCACGGGTTAGGTCGTAAGCCGAGAGTTCGACTAAGACTTTGTCGCCAGGCAGGATGCGGATAAAGTTCTTGCGAATTTTTCCTGAAGCGTGAGCGAGGACTTCGTGACCGTTCGGTAGTTCGATCTTGAAGAACGCGTTTGGTAGCGCCTCGTTTACGAGACCCTCAACTTCTATTGCTTCCTTTTTTGCCAAAATATTTTCGATCCGTTTCTATGTTCTATTCGTTGCTATTCAACTGTGAGAACAACCGGACCGTCCTCAGTTATCGCTACCGTGTGCTCGAAGTGACACGAAAGTGCATCATCTTCAGTGACAACGGTCCAACCGTCGTCCAGCATTCTGGTTTTCCAACCACCGGCATTGACCATTGGCTCTATCGCCAAAACGAGACCAGCCCGAAGTTCTAAACCGTGTCCTGCTGGACCAAAGTTTGGAATCTGCGGGGGTTCGTGCAAGTCTTTGCCAATCCCGTGCCCTACGTACTCTCGAACTAGTTCGAAAGATTTCGGAAGCACATGGCTTTCGATGGCGTTTGATATATCGCCGACCCTGTTACCAGGTCGAGCTGCTTTGATCCCCATTTCAAGTGATTCACGAGTCGTGTTGATCAGGTCATCCTTCTCACTTGTGGAAGAACCAGCAACCTGCGTTACAGCATGGTCACTGTTGTACCCGTCAACTATCGCGCCACAATCCAGAGTTACTAAATCACCCGATTGGACAACTCGGTCACCCGGAATTCCGTGAACAATCTCTTCATTTATCGATATGCACGCTGTTGCCGGAAACCCGTACAGACCCAGAAATCCGGGTTTAGCACCTTCCGACTCGATTGCCTGACGAGCAATATCGTCAAGTTCACGGGTCGTAATTCCCTGCTCTAACGCTTCGAACGCTTTTCGTACGGCAAACGCGACAATTCTCCCGGCCTCGCGCATAACTTCCAACTCCCGTGACGACTTCAAAGTCGCACCTGGAGCTGCATTTTCGCTGGCTGCTATTCGGGGTGTCGATTCACCGTTCAAAGAACGATCTCTCCTAGTATATCCCTAAATTGGGACTTAGTTCGATGAAACTCCAGATTCAATCGCTTGAGAGAGTCTCTCAAACACAGAATCAGGTGTTCCTGTTGCAACAATTTCGATCACTTCACCGATAGTTCGGTAGTAATCAAGTACCGGAGCAGTCTGCTCCTCATATACCCGCATGCGAGTTTTTATCGCTTCAGGCTTGTCGTCATCTCGGACGATGACCGCCCCACCGCATTTGTCACAAACGCCTGCTTTCGAAGGGGCGTCTGAAACCAAGTTGTACGGAGTTTGGCAATCCTCACAGACAGCTCTGCTTGAAAGCCGTGTTACCAACTCATCGGTATCGACTTTGAAGTGAACAACCATGTCGATCGCCATTTTTGCGTTCTCAAGCTCTACAAACAAAGCCTTCGCCTGAACGATCGTCCGTGGGAAGCCGTCGAGGAGTATGCCTGCAGGGTCGCCAATAGAATTTCGAATCATCGAAATAATGTGTGAATCAGGAACGTACTCGCCCCGATCCATAAACCCTTTGGCCAAAAGGCCCAGCTCAGACTTCGCAGCCACTTCGGCCCGCAGAATGTCACCAGTTGAAAGGTGCTTCATGCCAGTCGATTCGGCCAAGCGACGTGCCTGTGTGCCTTTGCCCGCTCCAGGGGGGCCCATAAGTATGATGCGCATCTACGTAGTACCCGCTCTTTAGCGGACGAACCCTTCGTAGTTACGCATCAACAGCTGAGATTCGAGCTGTCGCATCGTGTCGAGCGCTACACCAACCATAATCAGCAGGCTTGTGCTCTGCAAAATGGTCGTAGCGTTTGGCAAATTGGTCACTAACTGAGCGAGGTACGGCAGGATAGCGATGAAGCCCAAGAAGAGCGCACCACCCCAAGTGATTCGAAGAACCACACGCATCAGGTAGATCTTTGTAGGTGGTCCAGGGCGGATACCCGGCACGAAACCACCGTTTTTCTGGAGGTTCTCAGCAAGGTTCTGCTGGTTATGAACAACCAATGTGTAGAAGAACGTAAAGATCACAACCAGCAAGAACACTGCAACCCAGTAGATCGTGCTTGTTGGCCCAAATGAATTCTGGAAGAAGTTAGCGATGTTCGAAATGAAACCGCCCGATCCGTCGTTGAAGTAACTTGCAACCACAGAAGGCAAAATCAGAATCGAGAACGAGAAAATCAGCGGGATCATTCCAGCCGCGTTAACACGCAACGGAATATGGGTCGCCCCCGATTGTCTATACATCTGCCCACCACGGAACACACTACGTCCGTATTGAACAGGAATTTTCCTCTGCGCTTCCGCAAAGTAAACAATCAGGTAAACGATCGCTATCGCAATGAATATGAGCATTCCAACTTGGAAAATCTGATCGCGGAGCAGCCAAAGCTGTCCAACAACCTGCGGCAAGGTCGAAACGATACCGGCAAAGATAATCAGCGAAATACCGTTACCAATACCCTTTTCTGTAACGAGCTCACCCATCCAAACAAGAAGCATCGTACCGGCAGTCATAGCCAGCAAAATAGTCATCGTGTTTAGAGTGTCGGCTCCGAAACCAATACCGCTAATCGCTGCTCCACCCTGAGAGGTGAAACCGCTAGCGAACAAGTTCAACTGGCCGTAACCCTGAAGGAAAGCCAAAGGAACCGTTAGGTAGTGGGTGTATCGGTTGATAGCCTGTCGACCGCCTTCACCTTCCTGAGAAAGATTCTTCAGGGTAGGGATGATAGGTGTCAGAATCTGCAAAATAATCGAAGCCGTGATGTACGGATACACACCAAGAGCGGCAATCGATAGGTTTCTGAGCGCTCCACCTGAGAACAGGTCTAAGAATCCCAGAAGAGGGTTGGCGTCAAACGCCGCGGCCAAAGCTTCGCGGTCTACTCCCGGAACGGGAACGTGAGCGAAGAGCCTGAAAATGACAAGAATCCCCAAAGTGAAGAGGATTCTGAATCGAAGGTCAGGTATGCGCCATGCATCAGCGGCAGCACGAAATAGTGCTGGTACCGGAGATTCAGACGTTTGTTTGGCCTGGGTCATAGTTACTTAGCCGACTTTGCTTTTTTAGCGTGGTCTGCTTTATCTACTTCAATGATTGTTACGGTTCCGCCTGCAGCTTCAATCTTCTCTTTGGCAGATTTGCTGAATGCGTGAGCAGAAACGTTTAGCTTCTTAGTAAGGTCACCATCACCAAGAATCTTGACCCGAGTGTTCTTCTTTCGAATAACACCGGCTTCAGTGAGCTTGGCGACAGTAACGTCGGAACCGGCTGCGAACTCTTCGAGAATCGAAAGATTCACTGGAGTCGACTCAACACGGAAGATGTTTGTGAATCCACGCATGTGCGGGAGTCGTTTGATCAGCGGAAGTTGTCCACCTTCAAACAGGAACGGCACGCTACCGCGTTGCTTCTGTCCCTTGGATCCTCGTCCTGAGAATGTACCGGAGCCAGAACCGTTACCGCGACCAACGCGCTTTCGGTTCTTCTTTGAGTTTTTGGATGGTTTTAGCTGGTGTAGTCCAGGCATATCTAAATTCTTACTGACTAAGTGAACTATTGCGTCGAATAATCGATGCGTGTGTTAGTTACTTCGTTTCCTCAACTGAGATGAGGTGAACGACTTTTGCGATCATTCCGCGGATTTGAGGACTGTCGTTCTGGACAACCTCATGGCGGATCTTTCGAAGTCCGAGTGCCTTCAACGTAGCCCGCTGTGCAGGCTTCGTGCCGATACTCGATCGAAGTTGTGTAATTCGTAATTTGGCCATGATTTGTTTCTACGAAGCTTTCTCGTCTTTTGAAGCACCATCATCGGCTTTAACACCCTTGCGTCGCTCAACAGCGGCAACAGGGTCTCGTAGCTGATCAAGTGCGGCGAGTGTGGCCTTAACAATGTTGATGGTGTTTGATGAACCGAACGTCTTAGACAGAACGTCCTTCACACCAACTGCATCCATCACGGCTCGAACTCCACCACCAGCAATCACACCAGTACCAGGGGCAGCAGGCTTCAGAAGAACCTTTGCACCCGAGAACTTGGAAGTAATTTCGTGCGGAATGGTAGGACCATTGAGCTCGACCTTAGTCATTGCCTTCTTGGCGTATGTGGTTCCCTTGCGAACAGCGTCAGGAACCGCACCGGCTTTGCCGAGAGCTGCGCCAACGTTTCCGTTACCGTCTCCGACTACAACCATTGCGTTAAATGTTAGGTTTCGGCCACCCTTGACCACTTTTGAAACCCTGCGGATCTTTACAACGCGTTCGACGAGACCTGAGTCTTCTTCGTCACGTCTTGGGCGTCGTCCACGGCGTTCTCCGCCCTGACCACGTCCACCGGATCCACCGGGTCCACGTCCGCCACCGCCTGGTCCGCGACCACCGCCGCGATTATCGTTCTGCGTGGTCATTTAGAAGCTAAGTCCTTCTGAGCGGGCTGCTTCGGCTAATGCCTTGACCCGACCGTGATATTTGTACCCACCTCGGTCAAATACGACCTTGGTGACTCCTGCTGCGAGTGCCTTCTTTGCAACTGCCGTACCGACAGCCTTCGCAACATCCGTCTTTGCGTCATCCAACTTGAGTTCAACCGAACCAGCAGCAGCCAGCGTGTGGCCCTGATCGTCGTTGATAACCTGCGCGTAGATGTGGTTGCTGCTTCGGAAAACAGCAAGCCGTGGTCGGTCAGCAATACCACGCACGTTCTTGCGAACACGCCTGTGCCTAACCCACCGTTTTCGTGAATCGAATTTCCTGTTACCCATGTTTAAGCACCAGTTCCAGAAGCTGTCTTACCAGCTTTGCGTCGGATGACTTCATCAGAATATTTAATGCCCTTGCCCGTGTAAGGGTTTGGCTTACGAACCTTGCGTATCTGAGCAGCCTGCTCACCTACGTCTTCTTTGCTCGGGCCGGTTATGTTGATGAACGTTGCGCCATCTGCAACCAGAGCGTTATCGCCAATTGGCTGAACCGGAACCGGGTGCGAGTAGCCAACGCTGACTTCAAGCGCCTTGCCCTTCTGCTGCACTCGGTAACCAGTACCGATCAGCTCGAGGCGTTTCGAGAAGCCATCTGCGCATCCGATGACCATGTTGTTCAACAAGCTACGGGTCAACCCGTGCAAAGCTCGCTGATCAGGCTGGTCGTTAGGACGGCTGACGGTAATTACACCGTCAGTCAGATCAATTTTCATCGTTGCCGGGAGGGTTCGCGTTAGCTGACCCACCTTGCCTTTAACTGAAACCGTTGTGCCATCGATTTTTACATCGACGCCACTTGGCACAGTTATCGGGGCTTTTCCTATTCGAGACACTTTAGATCTTCTCTCGTAAATTCTTTAGTTCTGGTACTGATTTAAAATTCAGGCAGGGTTGAGGAAGTTGCTGTTCTACCAGATGTAGAAGAGCAGTTCTCCACCGACACCTTGGCGACGAGCCTGCTGGCCTGTCATTACACCCTTAGATGTAGACATAAATGCCACACCAAGGCCGCCAAAGTAGCGAGGTACTTCGTTCTTGCCTACGTAAACCCTTAGACCAGGTTTACTTACGCGCTTGAGCCCCTGAATTACAGGAGTCTTGTCTTCGTAGTAGCGAAGTTGAACGTCGAGTTTCTTCTCAACTGATTCTTCTTCACTTGCCGTGAAACTTGAGATGAATCCTTCTTCAACCATGAGCTTCAATAGTGAAGACTTCATTCGTGAAGTAGGAACTTCAAGGGATTCATGTCGTACCTGAACCGCGTTGCGGATTCGGGTGAGCATGTCGGCTATGGGATCTGTTACTGGCACTCTGATCGATTCTCTCGGTAGTTAGTGGCTTTTTACAGGCTTCCCTTGCGGATTCCAGGCAGTTCGCCCTTCAGTGCAAGTTCGCGGAAGGTAATTCGTGAAAGGCCGAAGAAACGCATGTATCCGCGTGGGCGGCCTGTTACAGCACAGCGGTTGCGCAAACGGATTGCAGCAGAGTTGCGAGGCAGTTTCGCCATTTCTTGGCGAGCTGTGAATCGCTCCTGAGCAGTACGTTTTGGGTCAATCGAAATTGCCCGAAGCTCTTTACGAACTTCAGCTTTAGCGTCGACCAATTTCTGGCGGCGCTTTTCTCTTTCGATCATCGACTTCTTAGCCAATACAAATAACTCCAGGTGGTTTAGAGGGCCCCAACGGGCTCATCGACGTGCGCAAATGGCATGCCGAGTAGTTCGAGGAGACGACGCCCCTCTTCATCGGTGCGAGCAGTAGTGACAAACGTCAGCTGCATACCACGCATCCGGTCAATTTCATTGTAGTCAATCTCAGGGAACGTCGATTGATCGCGCATTCCAAGAGAGTAGTTACCTCGACCGTCGAAAGCGGTTCGGCTGATACCGCGGAAGTCACGTACACGAGGTAGCGTGATGTTTACGAATCGGTCGTAGAACTGCCACATGCGAGATCCCCGCAATGTGACCGACGTACCAATTACAGATCCTTCACGAAGTTTGAAGTTCGCAATGGAAACCTTGGCTTTGTTCTCAGTTGGCTTCTGACCAGTGATCTTCTGGAGATCACCAACCGCAGCACCAACTGCAGAATTGCTGTCGAGAGCTTCACCCAAACCAATGTTCAGTATGATCTTGGTGATCTGCGGAACCTGCATTGGGTTCTTGTAGCCAAACTCGCGAGTCAGCACCTCCACCACGTTGTCACGGTAGAGCTGTTTCATGCGAGGCACATTTACTACAACGGCCGGCTTTTTAGCTTTTGCCTTAGGTGCAGCTTTTTTGGCTGCTGGCTTAGCTTCAGCTTTGGCTTTTGCAGCTGCTGGCTTCTTGGCGGCAGGCTTTTTAGCGGCGGGTTTCTTCGCTGCAGGCTTCTTGGCAGCAGGCTTTTTGGCCGCTGCTTTCTTAGCTGCAGGTTTCGAAGCCTTTGCCTCTACTGCCTTGTCTTCGTTTTTACTGTCAGGAGCGTTTGCCACTCTTGACCACCCTAACTTTCGTCCCGTCTTCGAGGACCTTCTGACCAGTACGACCGGCTGCGCCAGTCTCTGGATCGATGAGCATTACATTAGAGAGCGAAACCGGAGCTTCACCCTGGACCATGCCGGTCTGTGCCACGCCTTGCTGAGCCTTCACATGGCGAGTAACCATGTTTACGCCTTCAACAACGACCCGATTCACCGTAGGGAGAATTCGGAGCACTGTGCCGCGCTTGCCTTTGTCTTTTCCAGAAATGACGAGTACTTCGTCGTCTTTCTTGATACGTGTTTGACTCATTGGTTACAGAACCTCCGGAGCCAGCGACACGATACGCATGAACTGCTTGTTTCGCAGTTCACGAGCTACCGGGCCAAAGATTCGAGTTCCACGAGGGTTCTCATCGTCGCCGATGATCACGCAAGCGTTGTCGTCGAATCGAATGTATGAACCATCCTTGCGTCGAACCTCTTTAGAAGTTCGAACAATAACGGCCTTCACAACCTGGTGCATCTTTACGGCGCCACCGGGCTGAGCATCTTTTACTGTGCAGGTGATCACGTCACCTAGGCTGGCGTAACGACGCGCGCTTCCTCCGACGATGTTGATGCAAAGCACCTCACGTGCGCCAGAGTTGTCGGCGACTTTCAGCCGTGTCTCTCGCTGAATCATCTCTAGTCCTCAGACTCTTCAGAGTCGTCTGCACCAGTGAGGGCAGCTTCACTAACGAGTTCGGAAGGCTGAACGTCGGCAACATCCACTTTGTCGAGGATGCTTACCAAACGCCATCGCTTGGTCTTTGAAACCGGGCGACCTTCTTCGATCAATACGCGGTCGCCTACAGTTGCGATGTTCTGTTCATCGTGAACAACGAACTTCGACAACTTTCGACGAGCCTTCTTATAAATACGGTCACGCTGTAACCAAGAAACGCCAACGATGACGCTCTTGTCGTTCTTATCTTTCAGAACAGTGCCGGTTTGCTGTTTGCGCGCCAACCTATTCTCCTTCTGCCATGGCAGCTGTTGCGGCTTCCAAGTTTGCAATGATCGAACGCTCTCGAATCACTGTCTTGATGCGCGCAATTGTCTTTCGGGTTACCCCGATTTCGTTCGTGTTCGTCAACTGCATCGTTGCCTTGCGGAACCGGAGGTTCATCATGGCACGTTCCTGATCACCCAACTCTTTGACGAGTTCAGTGTCATTCAGTTCTCTTACTTCGCTAATACGCATCGTTTGTCAGTTTCCGCCTGATTGATTTCACTAAATGTGAAACTCGATCGGGCTTCCTTAAAATTCTTCACTCCGAGCAATGATCTTGGTTGGAATCGACAGCTTGTGAGCTGCTCGTCGAAGAGCCTCTCGAGCCAATTCTTCCGGTACATCTGCCATTTCGTAGAGCATTCGCCCTCGGTGAACAACAGCTACCCAATGATCAACCGCACCCTTACCACCACCCATACGGGTTTCAGCAGGTCGTGAACTTACAGGCTTGTCTGGGAACAATCGTACCCATACCTGACCGCCACGCTTTACATAACCGGTGATAGCACGTCGAGCTGCTTCAATCTCTCGAGCAGTTACCCAGCCTGGGCCTACTGCCTTAAGACCGAAGTCTCCGTACACCAACGTTGAACCCTTGGTTCGAATGCCACTCATTCGACCTCGGTGCTCTTTACGAAATTTAGTTCGCTTTGGCTGAAGCATTACTTCTGATCGCCTCCAGCGTTCTTGCCCTTAGGAGCGGAGCCACGTCCGCCACCACCTGAACGGTTACCGCCGCCTGAGCGACCGCCTCCACCAGACGACTTAGAGTCATCGCTGCCCTGGCCTTCCTGAGTTGCACCCAGTGAAAGTCGAGCCATCGAGCGTGCTCGAAGGTTCTCGGCAGAAGGAATCATGTCGCCGGTGTAGATCCAAACCTTGATGCCGATGACACCGAAAGTTGTCTTTGCTTCAGAAACAGCGAAGTCGATCTGCGCACGCAACGTGTGTAGCGGTGTGCGACCTTCCTTCTGCTTGTCGGTTCGAGCGATTTCTGCACCGCCGAGCCGACCTGAAACAACAACCTTGATACCTAGTGCACCTGATTGCATCGTTCGCTGCATAGCAAGTCGAACCGCACGCCTGTAGGCGACACGTCGTTCGAGCTGCTCACCGATCGACTGACCAACCAATGTTGCGTCTAGTTCAGGCTGACGAATCTCTTGAATATTTAGGCGTGAGCGCTTCTCGGTGAGCTTTTCGAGATCGCCTCGAAGCTCATCAACTCGCGTACCACCTCGTCCGATGATGATTCCTGGTCGAGCAGTGTTGATCGTTACAACCAAATCCTGCGCACCACGTTCGATCTCTACTCGAGAGATCGCACCAGAATCTGCATATTGTCCGTTGATTAGTCCGCGGATCTGCTGGTCTTCTTCAGTAAGTTTTCGGTAGTCCGAACCCTTGCTTGCAAACCAGTGTGCTCGCCAATCTTGAACGCCACCGAGTCGGAACCCGATCGGGTGTGTCTTCTGACCCATATCTAAATTCTTACCTCGTCGACTTCAATAGTAATGTGCGATGTAGGACGGTCGAACGCACCTACACGACCACGGGCCTTAGGCCTGTATCGTCGAACCCAAGTTCCCTTGTCAGCGGTGATTCGAACAATCTTCAAGTCATCTCGTGACTGAAGGTCGTTGTTCTCAGCGTTGGCAGTTGCAGCCTTGAGAATTTTCAGGATCTCGGCTGCTGCAGGACTAGTCATGTATCGAAGCATTGGAAATACATCGACGACCATCTTGCCGCGGATTTGATCCATTACAAGCCGAAGCTTGTAATCGGAAATACCTACGTTGTTTGTTCTTGCTATCGCCATAACTAACCTGTTGTCCGATCGGATCGACCGATGTGACCACGGAAGGTACGAGTCGGCGCAAATTCACCGAGCCTGTGACCGACCATGTTTTCAGTGATGAGGACTGGTACGAACCGGCGACCGTCGTGAACGGCGATCGTCAGACTTACCATTTCAGGCATGATCATGGAAGCGCGTGCCCAGGTTCGGATCACATTTCGTGAACCAGCAGCTTGGGTTGCAGCTACCTTTTTCATCAGTTTAGGGTCTACGTATGGACCTTTTTTGATTGATCGTGACATCTGTATGTCTCGACAGCTAAACACCTCAGGGGTGTCTAGCGGTCATACCTCCGCCTCAGGATAAATTTGTTCGTACGTTTGTTTCGACGCGTGCGAACACCATGCGCTGGCTTGCCCCACTTAGTCTTAGGTCCAGGCATTCCGATACCGGAACGTCCTTCACCACCACCGTGTGGGTGAGCTGCCGGGCTCATTACTGAACCTCGAACGGTTGGGCGGAATCCGCGGTGACGGTTCCGACCAGCTTTACCAAGTTTTTCGTTCTTGTGGTCCAAGTTAGAAACCTGACCCACAGTTGCTGAACACTGGCTCAGCAATCGTCGCATCTCACCCGATGGAAGTCGGACGAGTGTGTAACCGGATTCGTGAGCCATGACCTGAGCAACCGCACCGGCGCTCTTGACCATCTGCCCACCCTTACCAGGTGTGACTTCAATATTGTGAACGAGCGTACCTGTTGGGAGTGAACCCAGTGATCGGCTGTTACCGGTTGTTACCGGAACATCGTCACCGCTTGCAACGGTGTCGCCAACTACCACGCCGTTAGGCGCAACAATGTATCGCTTCATTCCATCTTCAAATAGTACGAGGGCGATCCGAGCCGTACGGTTTGGATCGTACTCAATCGACATTACAGTCGCTGTTCCAGCCTTGTCGCGTTTGAAGTCGACAATCCTGTAGCGACGTTTGTGACCACCACCGCGGTGTCGAACTGTTACTCGACCACGGTTGTTACGCCCACCAGACTTCTTTATCGGAGCAAGCAGAGACTTCTCTGGCTTGTTCGTTGTGATGTCCTTGTAATCGTCAGCGACCGTATCGCGACGACCCGGAGACGTAGGCTTAAATTCCTTAAGTCCCATTTGTTACGCCCCCTGGAACAACTGAATAGTGTCGCCAGCTTGCAGAGAAACGATCGCCTTTTTCCAGTCGGGCTGCTTCGACGGTCGCTGACCGTATCGCTTTACTTTGCCAGGAACAGTCAGGGTGTTTACCTTGACCACTTTGACATCGAATGCCCATTCGACTGCTTTAGCAATGTCGTGCTTACTAGCGCCGGAATCAACTTCAAATACGTAGCGACCCTGCTCGCCGAGAAGATGACTCTTCTCAGTAACGATAGGACGCTTTAGAACTTTAGCCAGGCTCATTACGAGTTGCCTCCATCAGCCCAGAGACTGTCTATGGTCTCAATAGCTTCTTGAGTAACAATCAAGTTAGGAACGCTGGTGGTGTCGAGTGGGTTCATCAGCGCTGCTGCCTGAACTTCAACACCAGGGATGTTGCTAGCCGACTTGACCACATTGTGATCGGTCACCCCAGTAACAATCAGCGTTCGGCCCTTGAGCTCGAATGCTGCAACGATGTCACGAAGCGTGCTGGTCTTAGGTGCATCAAGCTTCAATGCATCAAGAACAGTTAGAGCCTCGTCACGAACTTTTTCAGATAAAGCAATGCGAAGTGCCTGTCGGCGCATCTTCTTAGGAAGGCGCTGTCGGTAGCTTCGTGGGTGTGGCCCGTGAGCTACACCACCACCAACACGGGTAGGAGATTTACGACTTCCTGCACGAGCCTGACCGGTTCCTTTTTGAGGACGGATCTTCGCTGTGGAGAAAGTTACTTCATTCCGCTGCTGGGTGTCCTGAGTACCGCGACGCTTGTTCGCCTGCTGGGCCACTACAGCCTGGTGCAGAAGAGCGTCGTTGCTCTCAGCTCGCCACACCTGATCGCTAGCTGCGACAGATCCGACGACTTTTCCTTTGTTGTCTTTTACTTGCAGATCCATTATTTGCCCTGCTTTTCGATGCGAACGATGCCGTTCTTAGCTCCAGGAATGGAACCTCGAACAAGCACTACATTCTTCTCGACATCAGCGGCTACGACCCGAAGGCCTTTTACTGTTTTCGTGTCTGTACCGTAGTGTCCAGCCATGCGCTGTCCTGGCCATACACGTCCGGGTGATGAACCCGCACCAATGGAACCAGATGAACGGTGTCGGGAGGTCTGACCGTGAGTCTTTGGGCCACCAGCGAAGTTCCACCGGCGTACAACACCTGAGAAACCCTTACCTATAGAGGTACCGGTTACCTTGATCGATTCTCCAACTTCAAATATGTCGGCAGTCAACTCCTGACCAACTTCGAATTCAGCGAGGTCGCCCACTTTGAATTCTTGGAGGTGTTGGAATTTTCCACCAGACCGAGCTTGATGCCCGGCTTCAGCCTGATTCAGCTTGCTTGCTGCAAGGAATCCGACTTGGACAGCTTCATAGCCATCACGAGCATCCGTCTTCACCTGAGTGACGACACAAGGCCCGACCTCGACTGCCGTAACTGACTCTGCAGTTCCGTCATCGTGGTAGTAGGTTGTCATTCCGATCTTGCGACCGAGAAGTCCAGCGATAGTCATTTTCGTTTACTTGCTTACCGTTTACTATTTTGCTCTAGAGCTTGATAGCGATATCGACGCCAGCGGGGACGTTGAGTCGTGTTAGTGAATCGATTGTCTTCGAGCTAGGCTCAAGGATGTCGATAAGGCGTTTGTGGACGCGCAACTCAAAGTACTCACGGGAGTCTTTGTGAACGTGAGGCCCTCGAATTACCGTGAATCGGCGCTTTGCTGTTGGCAAAGGAACCGGCCCTGCAGTTTGTGCACCCGTACGCTCGGCAGTTTCCATAATCTGCTGAGCCGAGATGTCCAACACTCGGTGATCGAACGCTTTGAGGACGATTCGAATCTTCTGTCCTGGCATTCCTAGTTTCCTGATACTTTCTCTGCGACGTTCTTAGGAACTGCCGTGTAGTGATCCAACTCCATTGCGAAGCTGGCACGACCGGTAGTGATCGATCGAACGTGCGTGGCGTACTGAAAGGTTTCCGCAAGCGGGATGAACGCAGAAATTACCTGCGCCTCGCCACGGGCTTCCATGTTCTGAACCTGAGAACGCCTGGAGTTCAAGTCTCCAAGTACGTCACCAAGGAATTCAGAAGGAGTAACAACTTCGATCTTCATGATCGGCTCAAGAAGCGCCGGGGCACCCTTGCTCATAGCAGCCTTGAATGCCATTGAGGCAGCCACTTTGAAAGCCATTTCTGAAGAGTCAACATCGTGGTGCGATCCGTCCACAAGTACAGCCTTCATGTCCACAACTGGATAACCAGCGATGACACCAGCACGGGCAGCCTCTCGGAAGCCTTGCTCAATCGGGCGGAAGTACTCACGTGGAAGAGTCGAACCTGTGATTTCAGATTCAAACAGCAGACCATCACCAGGTTCAACTGGCTCAAGTCGCAATGTGCAGTCACCGAACTGTCCGTGACCACCACTCTGCTTGACCAACTTACCTTGAGCAGTTGCAGCCCGGGTAACGGTCTCTCGGTAGGCTACTCGAGGAGCACCAACCGTTGCATCAACATTGAATTCACGACGCATCCGTTCAACGATAACGTCGAGGTGAAGTTCACCCATTCCAGCAAGAATGACCTGGCCACTCTCTTCGTCAGAAGCGACGGTAAGAGTTGGGTCTTCGTCAGCGAGTCGAACCAATGCGGTCGACATCTTTTCCTGGTCGCTTCGAGTCTTAGGCTCGACAGCTACAGAAAGTACTGGGTCTGGGAACGAAATCTGCTCAAGTGAAATCTGTGCATCCTGCGGGCAGAGAGTCTGACCGGTGATTGTGTCCTTAAGACCAATCGCAGCGACAATTTCACCAGGCCCAGCGGTCTTCTTCTCTTCACGAGAGTCAGCATGCATGACCATGAGCCGGCCAATACGTTCACGTGAACGAGTGGCGGAGTTGTAAATGTTCGTTCCGGCTTCAAGAATTCCTGAGTAAACGCGGAGGTAAACCAACCGACCAACGTGCGGGTCAGTAACAACCTTGAATGCAAGAGCAGACATAGGCTCGTCGGCCGAAGGCTGCCGAGTGAGTTCAACTGACTCATCCGAAGGGTCTACACCCTTGATTGCATCTACGTCGAGCGGAGATGGCAGGTAGTCAACAACAGCGTCGAGTAGTGGATGAACACCACGGTGACGCAGAGCCGAACCAACCAAAACTGGGAATATCTTCAGATCGATAGTTGCCTTACGAAGGGCAGCCTTGAGCTCTTCCGTGGTGATTTCCTCTTCTTCGAAGAACTTCTCCATCAGAGCGTCATCGGTCTCTGCAACCTTTTCGATGAGATGCTGGCGTGCTTCTTCGGCAGCTTCAGCGTACTCATCAGGAATGTCGATCAGCGTGTGCTCAACTGCTTCCGCTTCTGCGTAGTAGTAAGCCTTCTGGCCGACGAGGTCGATAAGACCTGCGAATTCCGACTCAGCACCCATAGGCATCTGGATCGGAACAGCGTTTGCGCCGAGTCGGTCGTGGACCGTCGACACTGCGTAATCAAAATTGGCCCCAAGCCGATCCATCTTGTTGACGAAGATCATGCGAGGAACTTTGTAAGTGTCAGCCTGGCGCCAAACAGTTTCTGACTGCGGCTGCACACCTGATACAGATTCGAGTACAACCACACCACCGTCGAGCACACGGAGGGAACGTTCTACTTCAGCTGTGAAGTCAACGTGACCAGGAGTGTCAATAATGTTGACCTGGTGGCCATCCCATTGAGCGTTGGTTGCGGCTGAACCGATGGTGATTCCACGTTCGCGTTCAAGCGACATGAAGTCCATAACGGTTGTGCCTTCATCGATGTTACCGATCTTGTAAGTCTCACCAGTGAAGAAGAGCACCCGCTCTGTCACCGTGGTCTTACCGGCGTCGATGTGGGCAATGAAGCCTATGTTCCGAACCTTCTTGAGGTCGGTTTTCTTTGCAGAAGTAGTTGTCATCTCTGATTTGCCATTCGTTCCGTCCCCGTGAGAGTTTCATCGGGGCGGTTTTGCGGCTGATTTCGGTTTTAGCCTGTTCCTACCAGCGGTAGTGAACGAAAGCCCGGTTAGCCTCGGCCATTCTGTGTAGATCTTCACGCTTCCGAACGGCTGAACCACCGCCCCTTGAAGCTTCGAGCAGTTCCGCGTACAACCGATCAGCAATCGGCCTGCCAGAACGCTCACGCGCAGCTGTAATCAACCAGCGCTGCGCAAGTGCACCCCGTCGTTCGGGTCGCACTTCAACCGGCACTTGGTAAGTAGCACCACCTACACGGCGAGGCTTTACTTCCAGTGCAGGCATTGAGTTACGAATTGCCTGCTCGAACACTTCCAGACCAGGCCTGTCAGTTTCTTTTTCGAGCTTGTCGAGGGCTTCATACATTGCCCGCTGAGCAACCGATTTCTTGCCGCCAATCATTAGACGGTTGATGAATCGGGTGAGTTCCACACTCCCGTACTGGGGGTCTGGAGCTATATGCCTGCGCTGAGCGCGGCGCCTGCGTGCCATGTGTTTACCTTCGTTTTCGCTGTTTGTTCAAATAATGTCTCTGACAAACCAAGCCGCCTACCCAATTTCCAGACAGGCGGTCGTTATTGACAGAGACTTTTAGTAATTAGCTCTTTGTCGTGCCGTACTTGCTACGACCACGTTTTCGATCTTCAACACCAGATGTATCGAGCGTTCCACGAACGATGTGGTAACGAACACCTGGCAGATCTGGAACCTTGCCGCCCCTAATAAGGACAACCGAGTGTTCCTGCAAGTTGTGACCTTCGCCTGGAATGTAAGCAGTAACTTCCATGCCGTTGCTCAATCGAACTCGAGCTACCTTGCGAAGAGCCGAGTTAGGCTTCTTCGGGGTTACAGTTCGAACCTGAAGGCAAACGCCGCGCTTCTGCGGGCTTCCCTTTTTCAGCTCTACCTGCTGACTCGAGAATGAGTTAAATGCAACTCGCAGAGCAGGAGTCTTAGGCTTACGCCTCTTCTGCTTTCGTGAGTTACGCACCAGTTGGTTAATCGTGGGCAAATTGAAGTCCAGAAAAATGGTCACAAGAAGGTGAGCCCGACCGATATTGATCAGACCACGAAGAGTAAGTATACGAACGCGCACCTTGGCAAGTCAACGAGAATTTGGAATCTTTTACGAATTTCGACGAAGCGGAGCGCCATCCGTATTCAAAGGTTGTGAAATTCACCACAAACTAATACCCTAGTTTGCTTCGCCGTCGCATGCTGTCCGTTGCATAGATGCAAATGACACGCGCGTGCGCACACGTTAAACAGCGCAGAGCCCGCTATTTGAATATGGGCATGCTACTGAATCCGGGTGACACTAATTGAGTTCTATAGCCCTTCTTGGGTTTGCTGATTCTGAGTCCGAACGCCTCACGGCAGGACTCAGCGCGCTCGATTCGTCGTTGGATTTAGTTACTTTCACCGCAGAAACCAGCAAAGAAGAGCTTGCCTCAAGCGTTGAAGGGGCTCTTGTTTGGGGTTCCGGTACTGGATTAGCGGGACCTTCTGGGATTGTGCATGCCGCTGCCGATGCCGGTGTTCCGGTGGTAGTGGTTCTGCCGACTGTGTCATTACAAGGCATTGACGCTTCAAGACAAGAGATCGAAGTGTGCTTCATGCCTTGTTCACCAGAGGAAGTTGTTGTTCGACTGAATTTGGCAATGGCGCGAAACGTGACAGAAGAAACGCAGAACAATATCGTTCACGGCGACTTGGTAATCGATCTCGATCGATACGAAGTCACTCTCAAGGGACGAAAAGTCGACCTCACGTATAAGGAGTATGAACTGCTCAAGTATTTGGCATCAAACCCAGGTCGAGTGTTCAGCAGAGAAGCCTTGCTGCGCAGTGTTTGGGAATACGACTACTTCGGCGGAACCCGAACAGTCGATGTCCATATCAGGCGGCTCCGAAGCAAAATCGATGATGTTTCAAACAACTTCATTGAAACCCAATGGAACGTTGGTTACCGGTTCCGATCACCCGGAGGATCAGACTAAATCAACCGATTTTTAGACCTTTCAATAGGCAAATGTTTCAAATTGAAACAAATTCTTAACAGGTAGCGCGCGCATTGCGCGCACACGAGAGCAATATAAGTAGTCCGCAATTTCACATAGATCAATCAAGCTCGACACTCAGTGCCAAGAGACTTAATTGACAAGCAAAGAACATTTTTCAATACTCAACCTTCGGTCAAATTAGTACGACCAATCTCAAAGGCAAATGAAACTGCCTTGCGAAGCCCGATCAATAAATGACACAGACACCGGAAAATACACGTCAGAAGCTCGACGAAGAGGCGATCAAATACGTCTTGATGTCGGCACGCGAACACGACGTGAAGTTCATTCGTCTGTGGTTCACCGATATCCTGGGCACTCTCAAAGGCTTCGCCATCACCGTTGATGAGCTCGAAGGCGTACTACGAAACGGCGCCAGCTTCGATGGTGCATCAATCGAAGGTCTCACTCGCGCCGGCGAGTCCGACATGGTCGCAATGCCCGACCCTTCGACGTTCCAAGTTCTACCATGGCGTCCTAGTAAAGATGCTGTCGCTCGAATGTTCTGCGATATCGAAACTCCCACTGGCGAACCTTCGGCTGCCGACGGCCGACAAGTGCTTCGACGCAACTTAGTACGTGCATCGGAAATGGGCTTCAACTTCTACGTTGCTCCTGAGATCGAGTACTACTACGACATGGGTGAAGCTGAAGAAGCCTCTCGAACCAACCGTAGTCGCTACTTCGACCAGGCATCTGTCGATGGCTCTGGTGCAGATCTGCGTCGAGACACCGTACTCACGCTCGAAAAGATGGGCATTCCGGTAAAACACAGTCACCACGAGGTCGGTGATGGTCAGCACGAAATCGATCTGCGCCACACAAACGCGCTGACTATGGCCGATTCGATCATCACATTCAAAGTAGTCGCTAAAGAACTGGCCGCAACACAGGGAGCACACGCTACGTTCATGCCACGTCCGTTTGGTGACCGCCACGGCTCTGGAATGCACACTCACATGTCGCTGTTCAACGGTGACGACAACGCATTCTTCGATGGCGACGACGAGATGAATCTCTCCGAAAACGGCCGACACTTTATCGCCGGACTAATGCGTCACGCCGCCGATATCTGCGTCATTACGAATCAGTGGATCAACTCATACAAACGACTTCTTCCGGGTCTCGAAGCTCCAATATTTGCTTCGTGGACGACCGGAAATTTTGGCGACCTGATCAGAGTCCCAAGCTATCGACCCGGACGCGAAGAAAGCGTCCGACTCGAATATCGCGCACCCGATGCTGCCGCGAACCCTTATTTACTATTCTCGGTTCTGCTCGCAGCAGGCCTTGATGGCATCGAAAGCAAATTGCCGCTTCCACAGCCGCTCGAAGACGATGTGTTCCGAATGACGGATGCAGAGTTGAGCGCACATGGAGTGGCACGACTGCCCCGAACACTTGACGAGGCAATTCGCCTTGCGGAAAACAGTGAGCTACTAGAAAAAGCTCTCGGTAAAACCGTCATGAAGAATTACCTCGCAAATAAACGGCTGGAGTGGCAGGAGTTCAGCAACACGGTGACCGACTACGAGTTAGCAAGATACCGACACCTGTAAATCATCCGATCCAGAAATTCGCGATATTTGCAGGCTATAGGCCTCATCTTGGTACTAGGAGAAACATGACCGAAGCCCGTAATAATTTTGAACCGACCCAGAACGCATCCCACACGGAGGGATCTCAGCCAGCATTTGCTGTGCCCGATTTCTCCGATGTCGCAGAGCGTGGGTTGTACGTTCCTGAGTTGGAACGTGATGCTTGTGGTGTCGGCATGGTTGCCAACATCACTGGTGAACGGTCACACGAAATCGTCAACCAGGCACTAGAAGTGCTAGTAAACCTCGATCATCGTGGAGCAGCTGGTGCCGACCCACTGACTGGTGACGGTGCAGGTATCACGATTCAGATGCCTGACGCTTTCATGCGTAAAGTCGCTGGCGAAGCCGGTATCGAACTTCCTGCCGAACGACGTTACGGCGTTGCAATGACGTTCCTCCCGTTGGACGACAAGCTCAATGCAGCAGCTCGCGCAGCGCTTGAATCTTCAGCTACCGATAACGGTCTGACTGTTCTTGGCTGGCGTGAAGTTCCGGTCGATCCAGACTCCGCTGGTATTACTGCTCAATCGATCATGCCAAAGTTCGCTCAGCTATTCGTTGCAGCTCCAGAAGGTGTCGAAGACGACGCGTTCGAGCGTGTGATGTACTTGGCTCGAAAGTCGACCGAAAAGAATTTCGTAAACGGCGAATCAGACCCTGAAACAAAGAAGACTCTCCTACGAGAGTTCTATGTTTGTTCATGGTCGGCACGAACTCTTATCTACAAGGGCATGTTGCTCACGCACCAACTCGGCGAGTTCTATCTCGATCTTAAAGACGAGAGCATGGTTAGTGCTTTCGGCTTGGTTCACTCACGTTTCTCAACCAACACTCTTGGTTCTTGGAAGCTTGCGCACCCTTACCGAATGCTGGCTCACAACGGTGAGATCAACACAGTTCGTGGAAACCGAAACTGGATGCAGGCTCGTGAACGCTTGATCGATTCTCCGTTCTTTGGCGACAAGATCGACCAGCTCACGCCTATCTGTGAAGCCGACGACGCTTCCGATACTGCTTCGCTCGACAACGTATTCGAACTGCTCCGCATGACAGGTCGCTCGGTTGAACACACCGCAGCGATGATGATGCCTGCAGCTTGGAACGGCCACGAGTCGATGCCGCAGAACGTGAAAGACTTCTACGAATACCACGGCAACCTGATGGAGCCGTGGGACGGTCCTGCAATGATCGTGTTCACCGATGGTGACGCAGTTGGTGCAGTACTCGACCGCAACGGTCTACGCCCGTTCCGATACTGGGTTACGAAAGACAACCTACTTGTAATGGCTTCAGAAGCCGGTGTTCTAAACATCGATCCTGACCGCATCAAGTACCGTTCACGTCTTGAGCCGGGTCGCATGTTCCTGATCGACTTCGAAGAGCAGCGAATTGTTGAGCCTGACGAAGTAATCGAACGAATCGCCTCAGAGAATCCTTACGGAGAGTGGCTCGAAGAAAACCGAGCCACTATCGAGTCTCTTCCTGACGCTCCAAACGTGCCAGAAACCGACATCGACACTCTCGTTGATCGCCAGATGGCGTTCGGCTACTCACGTGAAGACTTGCACATGCTCGTTCGCCCAATGGCGATTACCGGTCACCAGCCTCAGGGCTCGATGGGTAACGATGCTCCGCTTGCAGTTCTTTCTGACAAGCCACAGAACATGTTTGCTTACTTCAAGCAAGCTTTCGCTCAGGTTTCAAACCCACCGCTCGACGCTATTCGCGAGAAGCTAATTACGCAGCGAGCTGTTCCTGCTGGACGACGTCCAAACATTTTCGAAACCACGTCTGTCCACTGTCAGACGCTTCGAATTGATCACCCGGTTCTGCGCAACTCTGAACTGGCAAAGATCAAGGCTTCAACCGTTCCCGGCGTGAAGGCGAAGACGATCTCGACTCTGTTCCCTGTTTCAGGTGGAGCTGCTGCTCTTGATGAAGCACTCGATCGCATCCGCAATCAAGCAAGTCAGGCAATCGAAAACGGCTTTACGCTTCTCATCCTGTCCGACCGAGGGGTCGACAGCGAGAACGCATTCATTCCTTCCCTGCTTGCAACCAGTGCTGTTCATCACCACCTGATCAAGGAACGAAACCGTGCTCAGGCCGACATCATTGTCGAATCTGGAGAGCCACGTGAAGTGCATCACTTCGCAACGCTATTCGGTTACGGCGCATCTGCAATCAACCCTTACTTGGCGCTAGAGACCATTGCCGGTCTTCGATTGCGACCGACTGCGGAAGAGAAAATTCCTGATCAGGACACCGCAGAAGAAAACTTCCGAGAAGCTATCGAAGAAGGTGTTGTGAAGACTATGGCCAAGATGGGTATTTCAACCCTTCAGGGCTACATCGGTGCACAGGTATTCGAAGCGCTCGGACTTTCGCAGGAACTCGTTGATGAGTACTTCACCTGGACCGTATCTCGCATCAGCGGAATCGGCACAGGCGAAATCGCTCTCGACGTTCTTGCTAACCACTCTCGTGCTTACGCCGACGACAACATTCCGTCGAACCTCAAGCTCGATCTTGGTGGCCTATACCTCTGGCGATCGACTGGTGAACGCCACATGTGGAACCCAGACACGATCGCTCTGCTTCAGGATGCCGTAACCCGAAACGACACTGATGTGTTCAAGCAGTTCGAATCGGCTTCCAACGATGAAGGTGAAGAACACATCACGATCAGGAACATGCTGGAGCCAGTCTTCGGCGATGAGATTCCTCTTGATGAAGTAGAGCCTGCATCGTCTATCGCTGAACGATTTGCAACCGGTGCGATTTCGCTCGGTTCGATTAGTCGTGAGGCACACGAAACACTCGCTGTAGCGACCAACCGAATCGGTGCTCGTTCGAACACTGGTGAAGGTGGTGAAGACCCAGAACGCTTTAGTCTCGACGACAACGGCGACAACCGGTCGAGTGCTGTGAAGCAAGTCGCATCAGGCCGATTTGGTGTAACAACCAACTACCTGAGCAACGCCAAAGACCTTCAGATCAAGATGGCTCAGGGAGCCAAGCCGGGTGAAGGTGGTGAAATTCCAGGTCGCAAGATCTCGGATTACATCGCGTATATAAGAAAGACAACCCCAGGCGTGGAGCTAATTTCTCCTCCACCTCACCACGACATCTACTCGATTGAGGACTTGGCTCAGTTGATCCACGACCTCAAGAACGTAAACCCAGATTCTCGTGTTCACGTGAAGCTGGTATCTGTCGCTGGCGTCGGCATCATCGCCGCCGGTGTTGCCAAAGGTAAGGGCGACGTTGTCCTCATCTCGGGTGACTCAGGTGGAACTGGAGCATCGCCTCTCAGCTCGATCCGTCACGCAGGATTGCCATGGGAGCTTGGTCTTGCTGAAACTCAGCAGGTTCTCGTTGCCAACGGACTTCGTGACCGGATCGTTGTTCAGACTGATGGCCAGATGAAGACATCGCTCGACGTTCTCGTCGGCGCACTTCTCGGTGCCGAAGAATGGGGCATCGCAACCGGAGCACTCATTTCAATGGGTTGCATCATGTTGCGCAAGTGCCACCTGAACACATGTTCAGTTGGTGTCGCAACTCAGGACCCTGAACTTCGCAAGAAGTTCTCAGGAACACCTGACGCAGTTGTGAATTACTTCATGTTCCTCGCTGAGGGACTTCGTGAACTTATGGCTAAGATGGGCTTCCGAACGGTCAACGAAATGATCGGTCGAGTCGACAAGCTGAAGGCACGAGAAGACATCAACCACTGGAAGGCAAAGACTCTCGATCTTTCACCGATCTTGATGAAGCCTGAAGTGCTTCCACAGGACCACACGTACCAGCAGATTCTGCAGGACCACGGTCTTGATAAAGCGCTCGATAACAAGCTAATTGAACTTGCACGACCTGCTATCGACTACGGTAACGAGGTTACTGCAACTCTTCCTGTCACCAACGTAAATCGAACAGTTGGAGCCACTTTGAGTGGTGTGATTGCCAAGAAGACTGGTGAAGCTGGCCTTCCTGACGGTTCAGTCAACTTCACGTTCCAGGGCTCTGCTGGTCAGAGCTTTGGTGCATGGTTGGTAAAGGGTCTCACCTTCAAGATCGAAGGCGACTCAAACGACTACTTCGGTAAGGGTCTTTCAGGTGGACGACTAGTAATCACTCCTCCTGCAAACAGCGCCTACAAAGCCAAAGACAACATCATCATTGGTAACGTCGCTCTATACGGATCGACCGGTGGTGAGGCGTATGTAAATGGTCTCGCTGGTGAACGATTCGCAGTTCGAAACTCTGCAGTTTCTGCGGTTGTTGAGGGAATCGGCGACCACGGTTGTGAGTACATGACCGGTGGTCGTGTAGCCATTCTCGGACCTGCCGGCCGAAACTTCGGCGCAGGTATGAGCGGTGGTGTCGCATATGTTATCGATCCAGACGGTTCGTTCGGAGGCAGGTTCAACGATGCAATCGCTGATCTACTCGACGTTGTTCCGGGATCCGATGACGACAGCGAACTTAAAGAAATGATTGAAAACCACGTCAAGTACACAGGCAGTGAGCTAGGAAGCGAACTGCTTGCCGACTGGGCGAATTCAGTGACGAAATTCAAGAAGGTGTTCCCTCGGGACTACGCACGAGTCCTCCGTGGACGCGCTGCTGCTTCTGAATCGACCGACTCTAAAGAAGGGGTAGGTAGCCGTGGGTAAAGTAACCGGATTCATGGAGGCGGCTCGCCGTACTCCTTCACGTCGAGACGCTGGTGAACGAATTAACGACTGGCAAGAGGTCTACCTCAAGTGGGACGAATCTGACGCACGTCGTCAGGCAAGTCGCTGTATGGATTGCGGAGTTCCGTTCTGCAACAGCGGTTGCCCACTCGGAAACCTTATACCAGAGTTCAACGACTTCATCTACCACGGGAACTGGGAGGAAGCTGCCGAGCGTCTTCACGCAACGAACAACTTCCCAGAGTTCACAGGCAGAATCTGCCCAGCTCCATGTGAAGCATCTTGCACACTGTCGGTCAACTCCGACCCTGTGACCATCGAAATGATCGAAAAGCAGATCGTTGAACATGGTTGGCAAGAAGGCTGGATCAAGCCGCAGCCGGCAGCAAATAAGACTGGCCAGAAAGTTGCCGTTATCGGATCAGGACCAGCCGGTCTTGCAGCAGCACAGCAACTTGCTCGCGCTGGTCACACCGTCACTGTTTACGAACGCAATGAATACATCGGTGGACTGCTCGCACTTGGAATTCCCGAGTTCAAACTCGAGAAGGAAGTTGTCGAACGTCGTGTAAACCAGATGCGTGGCGAAGGCGTGAAGTTCCGCGTCAGCACAAACGTTGGTGTCGATATATCTCACGAGGAACTTCTCGAGAAGTTCGACGCCGTATGTCTCTCTGGCGGATCAACCGTTCCACGCGATCTTCCTGTTGAAGGTCGAGAACTCAAAGGCGTGCATTACGCCATGGAGTTCCTCACTCAGCAGAACCGCAAGCTCAAAGGGCAAGAGTTCTCTCCTGAAGAAAACATCGATGTGAAGGGCAAGAACGTTGTCATCATCGGTGGTGGTGACACAGGTGCAGACTGTCTTGGCACGTCACACCGACAGGGTGCTGCAAACATCATCCAGATGGAAATCATGCCTCGCCCTTCGGAGACGCGGACCGAGACCAACCCGTGGCCACAATGGCCGACTATCTTCCGCACATCAAGTGCGCACGAAGAGGGTGGCGACAGGGACTACAACGTTCTGACGAAGCGATTCGTTGGGGACGATGACGGCAACCTAAAGCGTCTTGAATGTGCTCGTGTCGAATGGGTCAAAGACGAAGAAACGGGTCGCTTCAACATGAATGAAGTGGCTGGCAGCGAGTTCGTTATCGAAGCTGAAGCAGTATTCCTTGCAATGGGATTCCTGCACCCTCAGCACGATGGTCTACTCGACAACCTCGGCGTTGACTACGACCCACGTGGAAACGTAGCTGCCGATGGCACCCTGCAAACCAACGTGGATAAGGTCTTCGCTTGTGGTGACATGCAACGTGGTCAGTCATTGGTTGTTCATGCAATAGCCAGCGGACGACGTGCTGCTCGACAGATCGATATCTTCCTCACCGGATCATCTCGACTGCCGACTGTAAGCGGATACGCCCGACCACCGATCATGTCTTCGGCAGGAAGCAAGTAACAGCGGCTAGAGATCAGAGAATCGAATCGCTATGACTACCGAAAATGGCAGTTCGGGTTCGAACGGAACTCTTAGAGTTGCGGCCGCCCAGATCAATACAACCGTCGGTGACATCGACGGTAACGCAAGGCTGATCGAAGAATGGATCGGTCTTGCGCAGGATCAGGGCGCCGAACTCGTCGCTTTTCCTGAGCTGACGATCACCGGCTACCCGCCGGAGGATCTTGTCCTCTACGACAACTTCATCGCTGCAAATAAGGCTGCCCTAGGCCGCATAGCTTCAACGGTAGGCGACATCGTAGCGCTGGTCGGATTCGTCGATTCAGAGACAACCGATTCGGGTACGAAGCTCTACAACGCTGCGGCAGTTCTGCACAACCGAAAAGTTGTCGCAACCTACCGCAAGATTCATCTGCCCAACTACGGCGTATTCGACGAACGACGCTACTTCACTGCCGGAAACGAATGCCCAATCCTCTCGATCAAAGGCATCAAGGTCGGGTTAAACATTTGTGAAGACATTTGGGAACCGATCGGACCATCCGAGGTCCAGTGCGCCAACGGTGCCCAGATTATCGTCAACCTGAACTCTTCTCCTTATGAGTCAGGCAAGCAGGGTCATCGAGTCGATATCGTCACCGAACTATCTCACCGCAATCGTGTGTACACGTTGTATGCAAACCAGATTGGTGGCCAAGACGAACTTGTCTTCGACGGCGGAAGCATGCTGGCAGGTCCCGACGGTGAACTCCTCGGCACTTCACCACGATTCGAAGAAGCACTGCTTGTTGCCGACATCGATGTTGCGCCGCTTGAAAGTGCACGCCTAAAGCATCAGTCGTTCGCTATTCCTCAGGAAGAACTCGACGCGATTGGTCAGCCCAAGACTATTGAATTCGAAGCTTCCAAGCCTACTAAAAAGCCCAAACTTCAGACGCTTTCTATCCGTAAACTCGACCGACTCGAAGCCGTGTACCGTGCCCTTATCGTTGGTACCCGTGACTATCTAAAGAAAACGGGATTCAAGAAAGTCGCTATTGCGGTCTCAGGTGGAATCGATTCTGCAATCGTCACCGCAATAGCAGTCGATGCAATTGGAGCCGAGAACGTCGTTGGTGTGGCTCTTCCTTCTAGGTATTCATCCGGCGGAAGCGTCACCGACGCCGAAGATCTTTGCTCACGGCTCGGAGTTGAGTTGTGGAACATCCCGATCGAGCCAGGTCACTCGTCATTTGAAGAGATGCTCGGCGGAGTATTCGAAGGAACCGATCCTGGACTCGCCGAAGAGAATACACAGTCACGAGTTCGCGGCAACATAATGATGTCGATTGCGAACAAGTTCGGCTGGCTGGTTCTCACTACAGGCAACAAGTCGGAAATGGCTGTGGGCTATGCAACGCTCTACGGGGACATGGCAGGAGCGTACGCAGTGATCAAGGACGTTCCAAAGACTCTCGTTTACGAACTTTGCTACCACCGAAACCAGCGTGGTCCCGGCTCACCTATTCCTGTTGCGATCATCGAAAAGCCACCAAGTGCTGAACTTCGCCCTGATCAGCTCGACGAAGATTCACTCCCGCCTTACGACCAGCTCGACCGAATCATTCACATGTACATCGAAGAGCGCGTTTCGCCCGATGTGATCGTCAAAAAAGAAGCAGCACTCGGTAAAACCGACGGAGCCAGTGAGGTAGTCGTTCGAAGAATCGTTCGGTTAATTGATATCAACGAATACAAACGTCGCCAGTCGCCTCCTGGCGTAAAGATCACCGGACTGGCCTTTGGAAAAGACCGACGACTGCCTATCGCATCCGGCTGGCAAAAATAGCGGATTCATGTGTGAATCCGCTCGGAACACCAGTGCGTTCTAAGTAACACACAGCCCGGATTCACCTCGATCCACAAAATTGCTCCACATTCGATACGTAAATTAGATATCAGCAAAACTCCAACTATCGTCCCCACGAGGTGATTCAAGGCAGATCGAACGATCCTGCATTGCATCCAATACACCATGAACAAGTTGACAAATCTCAAGAAATTCTTCGTTGGCAGCCTCGCAGCTCTAACCTTAGTTGCTGCCGTTGCATGTTCCGGTGCCGCTGAACATAGCCAAGAACCCATCGCAACCGAGCCTAACGCTGAACAAGTTTCAAACGTCGATTCGGGTTCCGTAGCCCCCACGCTAATAAACACGGTAGTTCCTGTCGATCCTCAGGATGCTGAGCCTGTCGAAACCCCAATATCGGTAGCAATTCCTGCAGCTTTCGATGGCGAAATAGACGATTCACCGATTGGTGACGCAGTCGAGGTAGCACCAGCTCCAGCTCCAGAAGTTACCGAACTATCCGACGCTCAAATAGTCGCCGCTCAAGAGAACCACCTCGCAGACCTATATGAAGAGACTGTTCAGTCAATCGTGTTCATCACTGCTAGAAAAGGCCTACAGGCGTTTGGGTCAGGTTCTGGATTTGTCTGGGATGAAGAGGGGCACGTAGTAACGAACTACCATGTTGTTCAAGGTGCCACTGAACTTCAGGTCAAGTTCTTCAATGGACGTGAACATCGTGCGTCTATAGTGGCGTTCGATCCCGCCGCCGATCTAGCGGTAATCAAAATAGTCGACATTGATCACGAGCTGGTTCCTATTTCAATTGGTACATCCTCAGAGCTACGCCCCGGACAGACAGCCATCGCTCTCGGGAACCCATTCGGTGAAGAGTTCACGATGACCACCGGAATTGTCAGTGCTGTAACCCGTACACTCGACAGCGGGTTCTCGTCCTACAGCATCCCGTCCGTGATTCAAACTGACGCATCGATCAACCCTGGAAACTCCGGTGGACCATTGCTCGACATCAACGGTGCTGTGATCGGGGTAAACACTCAGATCAAGAGCGAAACACGTCAAAGCTCCGGTGTTGGTTTCGCTGTACCAGTCGACCTCGTGAAGCGAGTCGTTCCGTCTCTCATTGAGTCAGGCGAACACACTTATGCACTAATGGGCATCAGCGGTAACGAAGTGAATCTCAGCCTACGCGAGAGCGTTGGGCTACCCGGCGATGTCGTTGGAGCTTACGTCAGCAGCGTTACTCCCGACGGACCTGCTGATCTAGCGGGCATCAGGGGTGATACTGGAACCCAGTTCGGCCGACTCAACTTTGATGGCGACGTAATCGTTTCGATCAACTCGATAAAAATGAAGTCTATGGATGACCTGATCGGGTTCTTGGCTCTCAACACGTCTCCCGGCGACGAGATCGTTGTAGGAGTGTTCCGTGACGGTGTAGAGACAGCGATACCAATGGTTCTTGGCGCTCGACCTTCAACCACCTAATCGCCCACTCACAATTGCGAACTATTTCAGAACCCTCAGTACCTGTACTGAGGGTTCTTCGCGTATGTAATCGACGCAACTAGTGCTTTGCATCTATCCGACTAGAAATACTCGGAAATACCGATATAATTATTCGGTCGAGATGACATTCGTCGATCAACTGTCACATTTCAAATTGTTAGTTCATCCGATACGGCATCTCAGCTAGGATTACTTAACTCCCATTTTTTGAAAATGAACACATTTACAGAATAACGGCTAGTAATCGTTAACGTTTTTTCACCAACTTTTCACCGTATATACTGCTCTTATATTCAACATTTCTAAGTTGAATAGCTTGATTGTTATATTATTCGGTTTGTATGCAAAGGTGATACTTCAATATTTGGCATAAAAATGTCGAGGGCGCATCGAGAATGAATATTGCGGAATTAGAAGCTCTAAAAGCTGTCGCTGAAACTGGTAGCTTCACTAGAGCTGCCGATCGATTGGGACTGAGCCAGCCAGGCCTTAGCCGACAGATCCAACGTCTTGAGCGAGAGCTTGGTACTCGCCTTCTCGAACGACGTGGCACTGGTGCAATTCTCACCGATGCCGGCCGGGAGTCGATGAACTTCGCAATCCGCACGATTTCGGATTTCGACGCACTCGTATCTCGATTCGGTCCAGACCCATCTGCACTTTCCGGAGTGATCCGAATTGTTGCTAGCTCAACACCTGCCGAATATCTCGTTCCAGCGCTAATTGCTGAATTCACTCGTGAGCACATGGGAATTTCAGTCGAAGTACTTGTTGCCGACTCCGCACAAGTAGCTCGTACCCTAAGCGACCGCCAAGCCGATCTCGGTTTGTCGGGAATGCCATCTTCGGCAGTTGGATATTCAGCAGTTCCGATGGCACGCGATGAAGTAGTTCTCGCAGTTTCTTCGAAACACAAATTTGCCGACCAACGATCAATTACCATCGACCAGCTTCGTGACGAAAACATCGTCGAACGTGAAGGTGGTTCTGGAACATGGCAGACAGTCGTTCAAGCACTGTCGGCCGCAGGCATCGAACTTCCTGAGCACAAGACATCGATGACCCTCGGAAGCACTCAGGCACTGATTTCAGCCGTTGACCAAAACCTCGGTGTCGGATTCGTAACCAGCCACGCAGTGAACAGCCACAGCAACAACGTTGTAGCCGTAAAGATCGATGGGGTTTCGCTTGAACGTGACCTCAATCTCGTCTACGAAACTGCTCGTGTACGCGGACGTCACACACAGGCGTTCATCGACTTCGTCGCTGCGAAGTCCTAGCGCTACTTTCAGCTACCGCCACACAGGTTTATGGGAGAACGATATCGTTGTGCCATAGGCCTGTTGCAGCATTAGAACACTTGTGCTAATCTGCTTTTCATTGCGGACACATTGAGCCGCATTTCCGGCCTTTAGGTAGCGCAGAAAGAAGAGCGACGTTGGCTGTAAAGAAAGCAACAAAAACCGTCTCAGTTAACGGGTCGGCTAGCGACAGAGAAAAGACCCTCGAGCTAGCCCTTGCTCAAATCGAAAAGTCATTCGGTCGTGGCGCGGTAATGCGAATGGGCGACGCCGGATCTGGTGAAGGCGTTAAGGCAGTACCAACCGGTTCGATTGCTTTGGACCTTGCTCTTGGAGTCGGTGGACTACCTCGAGGACGAATCATCGAGATCTTCGGTGCTGAGTCAGCAGGTAAGACAACACTTGCGATGGCAGCAGTTGCCGAAGCACAGGCAGCCGGCGGTCAGGCAGCATTCATTGATGTCGAGCACGCAATGGACCCTGCGTACGCACGCCTTATTGGTGTAGACGTCGACAAACTTCTTATCTCACAGCCAGACTCTGCTGAGCAGGCTCTGGAAATTACCGAGTATCTGATTCGAAGTGGCGCACTCGACATCATCGTTGTCGACAGTGTTGCGGCTCTTGTTCCGTCTGCTGAACTCGAAGGTGACATGGGTGACATGCAGATTGGTCTGCAGGCACGAATCATGTCGCAGGCTCTCCGTAAGCTAACCGGAATCATTCACAAGACCGACACCGTCTGTATTTTCATCAACCAGCTTCGTGAAAAAGTTGGTGTTGTATTCGGTAGCCCTGAGGTCACTCCTGGTGGACGGGCTCTCAAGTTTTACAGCTCTGTTCGAATCGATCTACGCAGAATTGAAGCGGTCAAAGTCGGACAAGACATCATTGGTAACCGTGTGCGTGCCCGCGTCGTAAAAAACAAGGTTGCACCACCGTTCCGAAAAGCCGAGATGGAAATTCTTTTCGATTCGGGTATTAGTAAAGAAGGCAGCCTTCTCGACTTAGGTGTCGAGATCGAAGTCGTCAAGAAGAGTGGTTCCTTCTACTCATACGGCGAAACCCGTTTGGGCCAGGGTCGTGAAGCGTCTCGTCAGTTCCTTAAGGCAAATACCGATATCAGAGATGAAATCGAAGCAGCAATTCGTGCCAATGAAGCAGGAGTTGCACCGCCTGAGGAAAAAGGCGATAAGGCCGATGCACCAGCGCTCAACTAGAGCCGCTTAGTCACTGGTCTCATACTGAACTGATCATTTCAGGCGTAACTGGCATTTTTTTGTCAGTTGCGTGCTGAGGGTCATTGACCGCTAAACTTGATAGATAGGCGATTCGTAGTTTTGTTGGCTGCTTCGCTTTTGGAATCAAGTGACCACCTCAATCATCATCATCGTGATCGGGCTGCTGGGTAGCGCATTCATTAGCGCAACCGAAGCGGCTGTTTTAGGCGCGAGCCGTCACAGAATCGCCCACCGTGGTGAAGAGGGCGATAAGCGAGCAGGTCTCGTACTAAGAATCTTCGACCAGTACGAAAAGTTCTTTGGAACAATTCTGCTCGCCGGAAACCTGTTCAACATCCTGGTCGCAACCGTCGGCACCACACTGGCTATCTCAACCATTGGTGGTGGTGAGGCGACCCTCCTATCAACAGTTGTCGCAACAGCGCTAGCGACTATCGTTGTTGTGACCATTGGTGAGCTAACACCGAAAACTCTTGCTGTTGTCGCTCCCGAGCAGTGGTCGCTGATCACTGCTCGAATCGTCCTCGTCCTGATGACGATTACCTGGCCCGTGGTATTTGCATTCACACTCGTGCCTCGAGGAATAATGCGTTTACTAGGCGGTAAAGAAGCCTTTACTAGCCCTATCGTCACAGCTGGTGAGCTCCGCACTCTCATCGACCTCGGAGAAGCTGAAGGCACGGTGGAAGAAAACACCGGTGAAATGCTGGAGAACATCTTCCGATTCGGCGAAATGGAAGTTCGCGACGTGATGACGCCTCGTCCAGAAATCGTTTGGATTCGAGCTGATGCAACTTACGCAGATTTCAGCCAGATGTACCAAGTTTCACCTCACACTCGATTTCCAGTATTCGATACTGATCACGACGACGTGGTTGGAATCTTTTCCGTAAAAGACGTGCTCGGCACTCTCAGCGAAGGCAAACTCGACCCTCAAACCAGCATCATCAACCTCCTTCGCCAAGCCAACTTTGTTCCAGAAACGAAGCGCCTAGATGACCTATTTGAAGAAATGCAGGAATCAGGACACAAGGTTTCGCTTGTCGTTGACGAGTTCGGCGGTATCGCCGGTCTAATCACCCTTTCGAGATTGGTTGAGCAGATCGTTGGCCGAACGGGTGAAGAAGGCAGCAAACCTGACCGACGATTCGTGACGGTCAACGAGAACACATTCGTTCTGGACGGCGGACTCGAAATCGGCGAAGCCAACGACGAGCTCGGACTAGAAATTCCAGAAGGTGACTACGAAACCATCGCTGGATTCTTCTTAGAGCAAGCTCAACAGCTGCCAAAACCCGGCTCACGTGTACGTTTCGGAAATCTCCGACTTCAAGTCGGTGAAATGGACGGATCGAAGATTACGAGCGTACGATTGCGCCGTGTGACCGAGGTCGCCGAAGTGGTTCAGTAGGCGATATCCAATGTCTACCGATTCGAAATTTCTCGAACGACTCAACCAAGGTCTCGATCAGGCTCTTGTTCCAGATGGGGCAACCGTTGTCGTGGCGTTCTCAGGCGGACCTGACTCCTCGGCCCTGCTCGCAGGTTTGGCGTCGCTTCGAGAACAACGCCAATTTTCTGTAATTGCCATCCACATAAATCACAAGATTCGTCCTTCCTCGTCAGATCGCGACCAAGCGGCAGCGCAGCAAATTGCGGAGGACCTCAACGTCGAATTCCAGCACGTGGCTGTTGACGTTCCCGCCTTATCCGCTAAAACCAAGGTATCGATCGAATCGGTCGCTCGAACATCTCGATACGATGCGCTGGCGAAAATTGCCGTGGACCGTAAAGCGTTTGGAGTTGCCACAGGACATACTCGAGACGACCAAGCAGAAACTGTTTTACTCCACGCCGCTCGAGGATCTGGACTAAAAGGCATCTCAGGAATGGACTACAACTCTGTCCTCAGAATTCCTGAGGCTAACGTAGAACTTCGGGTTCTACGTCCAATGCTCGATACTCCGCGATACGAGTGTCTGTCCTACTGCGAAGAACAGCACCTCACCCCGGCAATCGACGAGTCGAACGAAAGCCGAGAGTACACACGAAACAAAATCCGTCTCGACGTCCTACCTGCTTTGAACGAATCGGTTCCTGAGGCTTCCCAATCTCTCGCACGACTCGCAAAAAACGCCACGGATGATCTAGAACTCATCGACTGGGTCGTCGAACGGCATCTCACAGTCGCTCGTGAAGCATCCGGTTCCTACTCACGCTTCACCGTTGAAGACCTACCTGGCAGCCTAATTTCTCGGATGCTTATGAGCGCGTACGAGTCGCATATTGGTCACTTAAACAATCTTGAACGAACCCACATTTCAGATATGACCCGATTGCTCAAACGCCACAGCGGCACGTCAATCGAACTGCCAAACAACGTTGAGTTTTATGTCGATAAAGATGTGTTCGGCTTTAGATCTGCCGGCGATGATGACTGCCCATATCCTGTCACATCTCCCCGCACGAAACTAAATGCGCCCGGCACGTTCGATCTCGGCGGCGGCATGTCTGTCAAAGTTGAACATATCAATCGCCCTGAGCGACTCGACTCCAGTGATCCGCACGTCACGTTCGCTTCACCAGATGTTCTCGATAAATCCATGCATCTGCGCACTCGAAAAAACGGCGACCGTTTTCAACCGCTAGGTATGGAACCACAAGTAAAACTTCAGGACTTCTTCGTCGGAGCTGCCGTTCCTGAGCGATGGCGAGACAGGGTCCCAATCGTAGATTCTCCGGAAGGGATCATCTGGATCGCCGGGTACCGATTGGCAGAATGGGCGAAAGTCTTACCCGAGCACACTCAGGTCACGAGAATCGAATTGATCGGCGTTCGTAGTCGCAACCAGAACCGAGCCGACTAGAGAACCTGCGACAACCGTGGGTTCACAGCAAGGCCAGGAATACGACCACGCTTGGCGACCGCCCGACCATCAATTTCTTTGATGTCGGCGGTGAACGAAATCGGGCTTGCTGCTGCAATGTAGTATCCAACAGCGAACACGCTTACCGGTGCCGAAGCATCGACGAACTCTCGGATTCGTTCGGGAGTAATTCCTCCGCTAACGAAGATATCGACGTGCGTGTACCCACCTTGATCAAGTCGTGCTCGAATCTCGTGCACTAGATCGGGAGTTACACCACCACGTTCTTTCGGAGTGTCGAGTCGGATTCCACGTAAGCGTTCTCGAAGAGCCTTTGCAACGTCCAACGCCTCTTCAGCCTCGTCCTTGAAAGTGTCTACGAGCGCCACTCGTGGAACCTCGGGGGGCATGTGCTTATCGAACGCCAGGATCGAGCGAACCGTGTCGCCCATAAGCAGTACCAGCGAGTGAGGCATGGTTCCCGAAGGAGTAAGTCCGTGCAGTTGCTGACCAACCACTGACGAACTAGAAGCACATTTACCGACAACCGCCGAATAGTCCATAACCCCAACAACTTCAGGGTGAACGTGGCGAGCACCGTATGCGATTACAGGAATTCCTTCTCCGGCTTCGACACACTCGTTTGCAGCCGTAGCCCACCCGGTTGAAGATGCCAGGGTTCCTAGAATCGCAGTTTCAAATAGTCCAAATGATGCGTAAGGAGCACGAATACGAAGTGCCACTTCACCGCCGGCAACCGATACACCTTCGTCGAGCGCCCACACTTCTCGACCAGTCTCAGGCAACACACGGTCGAGCAGAGTTTTCACTTCGGAAATTCCGCAGAATATTCCATTTCGTTCCGCGGTGAACTCAACTACAACTTCGGGATTAACGCCTTCGTTACGAAGGATGGTCAATGCCCTATGTAGTTCGTTATCGGCTGTGTACCCGGTTAGAACCGAGCGGCCAATTTCAAAATCGCCGGGAGTTGTCATAGTTTGATGATTCGGATGCTCTACTCGCTAGAACAGATACGCAAGTATCAACTCTAGCTACAGCACAAAACAATGGTCAAGATGCAGATGGCGGAACTGGGCGACCTTTAAACCTCAACCTAAGCAGGCCTTTTAAGTCTTCCCAAGCTGTCGAAATAATTTCAACTCGGGTGTCGGGATCGTCTTTCCAGTGCACCGGCACCTCTTTTATGCCATAGCCCGCCTTACCGGCAAGTAACAGAAGCTCGGTATCCAAGAACCAAGCGTTGTCCTTCACCAACGGTAGAACGTTAACGGCAGTTGTTCGAGATATTGCCTTGAACCCGCACTGAGCATCTTTCCATTTGGTGAGCGGAAACAAAGTACGGATCAAAATGTTGTATCCACGAGAAGTGATCTCTCGTTTGAGCGTGCGGTCAACTACCTCTGATCCTTTGGTAAGTCGTGATCCAATGGCAACTTCGTACCCATCATCCGCAATCGCAGCTACCAAGGCCGGAAGTGCCTTCAGATCGGTCGAAAGATCGACATCCATATACAGTCGAACATCTGCGTCGCTTTCGCCCCAAGCTTTCTTCAAAGCCCGACCACGCCCCCGTTGATCGAGGCGTGATAACGACAACGACGAATGCTTCTCTGCCAACTCAGTAGCAATCTCAGTAGTACGATCGGTGGACCCGTTATCGGCAATAACGATTCGCCAGTCACGCTCAGGATAGTCAGCCGTAAACGCGTACAACTTATCGACACAGCCGGGCAGAGCCACTTCCTCATTGAGGACCGGAATGACTATGTCGACTGTAGTTGCCATTGAAAGTTTCTTAGTATCGAACGAACAGCGTGCCGGAAGCCGATAGCGCTCCCGTACTCACAGTTTAGATCGAATTAGTGGTAGAAGTGCCGGGTTCCGGTGAACAACATCACCAAGCCAAGTCGATCGGCAGCTTCGATCACTTCCTGATCCTTCACCGATCCACCCGGTTGAACGACTGCTACGGCACCAGCCTCGGCTGCACCCTCAATGCCATCAGGGAACGGGAAGAAGGCATCACTCGCCATCACACAGCCCTGCGCCTCGTCGCCTGCTGCTCGACCAGCGAGATATACGCTGATGGCCCTATTAGGCTGACCTGCACCCATGCCCTGAAGCATCGAGTTCTTTGCAAATACTATGGCGTTCGAGTGAACCAGCTGACATGCCTTCCAAGCGAACGCCATGTCACTAAGCTGCTGTTCAGTAGGCTGCTTCTTGGTCACAACCTTCCAAGACGAAGGATCCTCGACGATGTCGTCTGGCTGTTGTACCAAAGCACCACCAGTGACATTACGAACATTCAGCAAAGGAGTCGCTGATGGCTGAACTTCGAGAACACGTGTGCGCTTTCGCTTGCTGAGGATTTCCAGCGCTTCAGGTTCGTAGCCCGGAGCAACGATGTTGTCGTACAGAACGCCCTTCATAGCCAGTGCTGTTTCGGCAGTGACCACCGTGTTGAATCCAACGATCCCACCGAACGCCGAAATCGTGTCGCCAGCGTATGCCTTGCGGTACGCCTCGGCCTGATTGTCGTCTGTTGCAAGACCACACGGGTTAGCGTGCTTCACAACTGAAACACAGTGCTGTCCGAGTGACTGGAACGAGTTGGCAGATACCCACGCAGCGTCTGCATCGAAGTAGTTCAAGTACGACATATCGATGCCGTGCAAACGCTTAGCGTTCACGATTCCGCCAGATTCGCCTGGGGTTACATAGATTCCGCCAGCCTGGTGAGGATTTTCTCCATAACGAGGAATTGCAACACGGTTCCAACCAAACGTGAGTTCTTCTGGGAACATAGCCGTTTTGTCATCGCCCGTGGCGTGTGGCTCTCGGAGGTAGGCAGAGATTAGCGTGTCGTAGCCAGCAACGTGTTGGAACGCCTTGGCAGCAAGTCGACGACGTTGTTCAATCGTTACTTCGCCACCAGCGATCATCTCGCCAACGACATCGTAGTCAGATGGATCTACAACGATCACAACATCAGGAAAGTTCTTGGCGGCAGCACGGGTCATAGCTGGACCACCGATGTCGATGTTTTCGAGCGCATCGTCGAGAGTCACGTCAGGCTTAGAAATTGTCTGCTGGAACGGGTAGAGGTTGTTCACAACAACATCGATGCCTTCGATGCCCTGTTCCTTCATTTCGGCAACGTGAGCGGGATTGCTGCGCTTTCCAAGCAGCCCACCGTGTATCCGTGGGTGAAGAGTCTTCACTCGACCATCGAGAATCTCTGGTGCGCCCGTCACTGAAGCCACCTCAGTGATATCGAGACCCGCACCTTTGAGTTCTTTCGCAGTACCACCCGTGCTGAGCAGTTCGAAACCGTTGGCTGCCAGAGTTTTGGCAAAGTCGACCAATCCGGTTCGGTCATATGCAGATAGTAGCGCCCTCAAATTACTCTCGATTCTTTACTTTTCAACTTACTGCTGCATCGACTCCTAAACGGTCAGTGCAGGGAAGATCGGATTCTTAGAGGCCGATCAGCTTCGTTCGTTCTTCGCCTTCTGCACGCTTGACCACTTCACCAACACGGAATGCACCTGGCACGCTGTTCAATACGTCATCGGCTAGCCCTGGTTCAACGATGATCGTCATGCCGACTCCCATGTTGAAGACCCTGAACATCTCCTGATCCTCAACTCGTCCTTGCTCCTGAATGAACTTGAACAGAGGCGGAATGTCCCAAGTAGATATATCGACATCGGCACCCAAGCCTTCATCAAGCGCACGTGGAATGTTCTTGTAGAAGCTTCCACCAGTGATGTGACCAAGCCCGCGAATCTTGTCCAGTACCGGGCTAAGAGGCTCGAGGTAAGAAAGATGCGGACGTAGCAGCATCTCGCCTAGAGTGTGCGCAGTTTCAGGCACATTGGTTGCGAGCACCGAAGGGTTCTGATCGGTTTCAAATATTGAACGAACGAGCGAGTACCCGTTCGTGTGTAGACCATCTGACGCCAACGCCAGAATCACGTCACCTTCTTGGGTGTTCTCAGGCTTGAGTAAGGCGTCTTTCTGAACAGTTCCAACTATAAATCCAGCTAGATCGTAGTCATCACCGTGGTAGATGTCTGGCATCGTGGCCGTTTCTCCACCAAGCAATGCACACCCGGCTGCTGCACAAGCCTTGGCAAGTCCATCGACGATCTTGGCGATCTTGTCAGGGTCGAATCGACTGAGGCCGATGTAGTCGAGGAAAAATAGCGGCTTTGCACCGGCGGGAAGAATATCGTTGATGCAGTGGTTAACGATGCTCGCACCGATCGTGTCGTGAGCACCTAGAGCATCTGCAATACGAAGCTTTGTACCGACACCGTCGGTGCTGGCGACCAAAAGCATGTCACCAGCTGGATCAGGGTCGATCACCCCACCAAATCCACCAGGTCCAGCGACAACCGCTCCGCCGAGTGTCGAGGCGGCGATGTCCTTGATCCTGCTTTTCACCGTCGCCGCATCATCCAGATTTACACCTGCATCAGCGTAGGTCTTGCCTGCCGGGCGATCAGTCATGCTTAGGGCTCCCGTGAACGTTCTCGGAACGATATTGTCTGTCAGAAATCAGACGCGTAATAATCAGCCGATAATTATACGTTCAGACGGGGTAATTTTGAGCCTCAAAACGCACCAAGTACGGGAGGCGAAACAAACCGAATTAGTCGGCAGATGCGGCTTCGAATCCCATTTTGTTCATCTCAAGTTGAACTGGGATCGGGTAGTTGCCTGTGAAACAACCTGTGCAGTAAGAGTTCTTCGGCGCACGCACTGCACGGAGAAGACCTTCGACCGACAAATAAGCCAGCGAATCGGCACCGATATATTCGGTGATCTCTTCGACAGTTTTGTTGGCAGCGATCAATTCGCTCAGAGTCGCCATGTCGACACCGAAGTGGCAAGTCGATTTAATCGGTGGAGATGCCACACGAACGTGCACTTCTTTAGCACCTGCACGTCGCAGCATCTTGATGACACGTGTGATCGTTGTGCTGCGAACGATTGAGTCGTCGACTACAAGTAGCTTCTTGCCTTCGATTACTCCACGCATCGGATTGAACTTAGTCTGTACACCCTGAGCACGCGAACGCTGATCGGGTTGAATAAATGTTCGGCCGACGTACCGATTTCGAATAATCGCTTCTGTGTAAGGGATCTTCGCAGCAGCGGCGAGTCCTACGGCGTGAGGAGTCGAAGAGTCAGGGATTCCAACGACAATGTCAGCGTCAACAGGATGCTCTCGGAACACTTCGGCACCTAGTCGCTGTCGTGTTTCGTAAGCCAGTTCACCGTTGAGAATACTGTCGGGTCGGGCGAAATATATTTGCTCGAATACACACATTGCGTGCGCTTCTCTAGCTCCCGACCATATTTTCGACTGAATCCCATTCTTATCGATTACCAGGGTCTCGCCATGTTCGAGCTCACGCACAAACTCTGCACCGAGGTTGTCGAGAGCGGCTGTCTCAGAAGCAACTACATATCCACCGTTGAGAGTTCCGAGACACAGCGGACGAATGCCCAGTGGATCACGAACCGCAATCAACTGGTCTTTGGTCATTATTGCCAGCGAGTAAGCGCCTTTGAGGCGACGCATGACATACGCAGAAACCTCGAACCAATCGTTGCCGGGAGCTTTTGCATATAACTCGGCAATGACTTCAGTGTCGGAAGTCTTTTCAAAGTTCGAACCGAACTCTTCAGCCATTTCGACTCGAAGATCGGCGGCGTTAATTACATTGCCATTGTGCCCAACAGCGATTTGGCCGCGTTGACCATTGGCTATCAATGGTTGAGCGTTGTATTCCTTGCTACCACCCATCGTTGAGTACCGGGTGTGGCCAATGCCTAGATGACCGGGCAAGCCAGCGAGGGTCTCTTCACGGAATACCTGAGAAACGAGACCCATCTGCGCCTTGAGATGAATTTGATCACCTTCTGAAGTGGCGATTCCGGCACTTTCCTGACCTCGATGCTGTAACGCAAAAAGCCCGAAGAACGCCGTTCGAGCAACGTTTTCACCGGGTACGTAAGCACCAACGATGCCGCACTCTTCATGCGGCTTATCGTCGGAAACTGGGATGATCGGGCCTGGGGTGTCTAACACAGATGTAATTGTTTTAGATCGGTCCGCTCAATTTCTTGAAATGCACGCTTGCACCGCAAGAATCAGGATCACCGAATAGCTCCAAAGTGAGACGGCGAGTGAACTACCGATTTTAACGTGTTGGAACTTACCCGGTCAACGCGAACGGGGTGTGCAACTGGCTCAATTAGTCACCAGTATTGCCGGGGAGTTGCAGATGCAGAAGAAACTCCCGGTTTCCCTTATCACCGAGTATCCCGGAACTAACAAGATTCCGAATGCGAACGTTCGAATCTCCAGCCCACTTCACAAAACGACCGATCACCGCTGCATGTGTCTCAGGACTTGTCACAACTCCGCCGCGTGGCACTTCGTTTTTCTTTGCCTCAAATTGAGGTTTGAGCAACACAATTGCATGCCCCCCGTCGACAAGCTGATCAAACGCAGTAGGCAATACGGCACTTAGTGACGTGAACGAAACGTCGGCAACGACAAGATCGACCTTCACCGGATCAGGTAGTCCAGTGCCATCGACCAAGTTGGTGCGTTCCATATTTACAACACGCTCGTCGCTTCGAAGCTTCTGATGAAGTTGTCCTCGCCCAGTATCCACAGCGTAAATACGACTTGCTCCGGCTTGCAGTAGGCAATCGGTGAAACCACCTGTCGAGGCGCCAACATCAAGACACGTAAGTCCGTTTACATCGAACTCAAATACTTC
This sequence comes from Dehalococcoidia bacterium, assembly GCA_040264655.1. Taxonomy (GTDB): domain Bacteria; phylum Chloroflexota; class Dehalococcoidia; order Lucifugimonadales; family Lucifugimonadaceae; genus Lucifugimonas. Next base: position 136,513 of record JBDQHW010000001.1, read on the forward strand.
TAGAGCTCGTGCCAGCTTCTCGCCACCACGTGAAACGAAACGCTTCTCGGGAGCAACCTCAACAACGATGTCCGATCGCACCTGCATCCCCGGAGTCGGGGATCGCTTGTCCACCGCCAGCGATACTTTCCCCGCCATTACAAGCGCGGAAGCCTCTTTGATATCGGGCGCCAAACCCTGCTCAACAAGAAGCTGATCAAGACGTATTTTTGGCGAAGTTGGCATAAATATGGGTGATAGTCGTCGGTGGTTCAGATTGACCCCGAATTCTGAATACACCTATCATCGCCTATATGGCGGTTGAACAGGAAGTCACAATTCAGGCTGCGCGCGTTCCAAGCATACGAGCAATCATCAAAGAATCGCGCCCTCGGCAGATGGTCAAGAACGGTCTCGTTCTTGTTCCACTCTTCTTCACAGTAAACATTTGGTACGCCGGTGACGACTGGGGCGGGATGATCTCAATCATCGGCCGTGCCTTTGCAGCACTCGCCATCTTCGTTCTACTTTCGGCGTCTGTGTACTTCATCAATGATTCGGTCGATGTCGAAAAAGATCGAGTTCATCCCAGAAAACGGTTCAGACCGATAGCCGCCGGAAGAATTTCGATTCCGTGGGCATACGGGATATCGGTCGTGATGATCATCGGGGCGTTAGTCGGCGCAACGTTAATTTCAGTTCCGATGGTCGTAACTGCAGCTGGGTATTTGGGCATCAACGTCGCCTACAGCTGGTGGCTGAAAAATATTGTCCTGCTCGATGTGATGACCGTCGCCTCGGGCTTCGTGTTGCGTGCGGTAGCCGGCTCAATCTCAATCGATCACGCAATCATCAGCCCTGCCTCCGGCACCACTGAGCTAGACCTAACCATTTCTCCCTGGTTGTACGTTGTGACCGCCTTAGGTGCATTGTTTATCGCACTGGCAAAACGTCGGAACGAGCTGCATACAGCGGGCGAAAACTCAGGTGCTCAGCGATCTATCCTCAACGAATACACCGTTCCGCTACTCGACAGCCTCATCAACGTAGTAGCTACAGCGACTCTCATCTCGTACACGCTCTACACATTCAGTACAGGCGTGACCGAAGCGAACGTACCGGGCGACCATTCGATGATGCTGACTATCCCGTTTGTCGCTTATGGAGTCCTACGCTATCTCTATCTGATCCACGTCAAAGGTGTTGGAGAATCACCAGAAGAAATTCTCATTCGAGACAAGCCGCTTCTAATTAATATTTTCTTATGGTTGATCACAGGTTCATCAGTATTGATGTGGACCCGGCTCGTAAATTAGCCACATCAAAGCACGACACAGCCAGCGCCAATTTGTAAACTGCCGGCATTCCTGATCGCACCAGCTGATCAAGACAACACATTGGGGATCAATCGAGAGCATGCCTGAATTTGCAGGTCGTACTGAATTTTGGAATATTGGCTATCCGTTCGCGGGTGCGCTCGTCTACCTCATCGCCCCAATTGCCCTGGCTTCAATTGCTTACGCACTTCGCCGTCGATGGCGAATGTGGCACACCGCTGGTGCCGAGGTTGACCTCGGTCCCACTTCCGAACGCTGGAAGTCATTCCTGGCGCTGCTTACAGTCGGACTATTTGCACACAAACAGTTTGTGCGACGACGTGACCTTTACCCAGGAATCATGCATTTTTCCATCTTCTGGGGCTTCAGCGTCTTGCTGATCGCCACAACGATCGCTGCTCTCGAATTCAACGCTGAAAAATACCTCGACTGGATCTGGCCAACGGCTCACATTCGAGTTCAGCTCGGATTCGTGTGGGATGTGTTCGGTGGTGGACTGGCGACCGTCGGTTTGGGTATGGCCGCATGGCGACGCTATGTGATCCGGCCAGGACGCCTCAACACTGCACTTGACGATGGAATCGTTCTTAGATTCCTATTCGGATTGCTGCTTAGCGGCTTCCTCATCGAAGGACTTCGCATCGGAGCTACAGAACTAAATCCAGCGTCGGTCTATCACGACCCATCTGTCGCGGGCTGGTCACCAATCGGTTGGGTCTTTGCCAAGGCATTGCTCGGTATGGGCTTCACCTCGGCATCACTTGAAACCACCCACGCTGCAACATGGTGGGTACACGCTGGCATATTCGTCTCAGCGATCATCTACGCATCCGCTCGCTTCAATCGATTCACCCACATGATCGTCAGTCCGATGAACTGGTACTACCGATCACTCCGACCTCGCGGTGCCCTAAAGCCTATGGGCGATTTCGAAACGCTTGAGACGTTTGGTGCCAAAGATATTCTAGACCTCCAATGGACTCAGGCACTAAGCTTCGACGCTTGCACCAACTGCGGACGTTGCCAGGACGCCTGCCCTGCATGGGCTTCCGGCAAACCGCTATCCCCGCGTGCCCTAATACAAGGCATGCGCGGCTATATGGAAGAGCGTGCCCCGGTACTGATGGGAACTCCTGAGGGAGAGACTCCACCCGAGCCAGCCACATCGATGGTGCACGACGCTATTGGTGACGATGTTCTATGGAGCTGCCTAACGTGCGCAGCGTGTCTCGACGCCTGCCCTGTCGAAATCAACCACATCGATTCAGTCGTTGATATGCGTCGTTTCCTCACACTCGAAGAAGCGAGCACCCCTGAGACTGCACAGACAGCGTTGCAGTCGATCGAACAACGTGGTCACCCGTGGCGTGGAACAACTCTCACTCGCACGTCTTGGATGGAAGGTCTCGATATTCCGACACTCGCCGAAAAACCAGAATCGGAAGTTCTCTTCTGGGTCGGTTGCTCAGGTGCTCTCGTTCAACGAGGAGTAGACACGACTCGCTCCATGGCGTCGGTTCTGCACAAAGCTGGAATCGATTTCGCCGTCCTCGGTGACGAAGAAACCTGCACTGGCGACCCTGCCCGACGACTCGGCAACGAGTATCTCTTCCAGATGCAAGCTGAAACCAACATCGAAACGTTCAAGCAGTACGACGTCAAAAAGATCATCACGACCTGCCCACATTGCTTCAATACGATGAAGAACGAGTACCCGCAGCTAGGTGGAAACTACGAAGTCATCCACTACACGGCATTCGTAGGCGAGCTGCTCAAAGAAGGCAAGCTGAAGCCGACTGAAGCAGGTATCGGCAAGATCGGATCAGTCACCTACCACGACTCCTGCTACCTCGGACGACATAACGGAGAGTTCGGTGCTCCTCGAGAAATCATGAGTTCGATACCGGGCTTGGACTTCGTTGAGATGGATCGCAATCAGGAACAGGCGTTCTGCTGTGGTGCCGGTGGTGGTCGAATGTGGATGGAGGAAGAGGGCGAGCGTGTGAACCACATGCGCACCGACCAGTTCCTTGATACCGATGCCGATACTGTCGCTGTTTCGTGCCCGTTCTGTATCCAGATGTTCGATGAAGGCATCACTTCCAAAGGCAAAGAAGACAACAAAAAAGCCGTCGACCTCATCAGCATCCTCGATCAAGCAACTGAGTAGTTCTCCCTGACCTAAATACCTTCTCCCGAATGGAGAGGACCTCATTCAGTAAACGGGGCAGAAACTACCCGCACCGCCGAATTAGATTCGCGCTCGCGCGCGGCAACTGCTAGCATCCTTATTCACAAGATGCCTCGTCGTTCAAAAGCTGCTCCCAAACAGCGCCCCACCAGTACATCGTCCTTCGGGACCAACGGAAGATTCAGCCATGATTCCTCCGAGTACTACGCACGCGCCTTGCAGCCCGACGACCGGGAAAGCTTGGACAAAAAACCAGAGCCAGAACAAGCAGTTCCAGTTTCGGTCCTAGATACGTTCATCAACGGGTCTAGTGAACAGATGTCTGATCTTCCCGATCGATCAGTCCACCTCATGGTCACTTCGCCTCCTTACAACGTCGGCAAGGACTACGACGACGATCTCACCCACGAGCAGTACATGCAGCTAATCGGAAACGTAATGCATGAAACATTCAGAGTTCTCGTCGATGGCGGTCGAGCATTAGTTAACGTCGCAAATCTAGGCCGCAAACCATACATACCACTGCACGCCTACATCATTGAACAGGCAGCACACGCTGGTTTTCACATGCGAGGCGAAGTTATCTGGAACAAGTCGGCTGGCGCCGGAACCTCGACTGCATGGGGCAGTTGGATGTCTGCTTCGAACCCAACGCTTCGTGATACCCATGAATACATTCTTGTTTTTCAAAAGCCGCCATTCGGCAGGAAAAAGGTCGAAGGCAAAGAGTCGACGATCACGCGGGACGAATTCCTTGAATTCACCAAGAGTGTTTGGGAATTTCCTCCGCAATCTGCCAAGCAGGTCGGGCACCCAGCACCTTTTCCTGAAGAACTACCTCGTCGAGCGATCGAGCTATACACATTTTCCGGCGAAATCGTCCTCGACCCGTTTATGGGAACAGGCTCGACAGCGTTGGCAGCCGTGAAGAATAATCGTCATTTTGTTGGGTATGACGTATCGTCTGAATACGTCGAGCTGGCGCAGCAACGCCTCGAAGCTCACAGCAGTGGAACGAAATTCAAGCCACCAGCCCTTAAGAAGTAATGACTCGCACACTGACCGAACTTTCCAGCGATGAACGTGCAACCGTAGTTTCAACGGTTCACAAAGAGGCTGAAGCTTCGGGCTGGTCGCAGCTAAGCAACTCTCGTAAGTCGGCACTCTACTCAGCGTGGGAATCACATTTCAATCTTTCGCATGCCACGCTGAAAGACGGAATCATGAAAGGCTTCGATGCCGCTCAGGGAATTCCGAAAAAAGCTGAAGCCGAAATTCAGGAAGAGGTAACGCGCATCTTCCGACTCGCCGGAATCAACGCTATCGAGCAAGCGCAAATGTGGACTGGTAAAGAACGTGCCGATCTACTGGTCGGATACAGCGCAAAATTTCCGACGCACGTGATCGAGATCGAACGAGCCGACTCCTGGTCTGAAGGACTCCGCCAAGCGCTCTGGTATCAAGCTGCAATCTTCAAAGCCGAACGCAGGCATGTGCTGCCGGTACTGATTCTGTTCGGCAACACGTCATCTGAACGTTTCGAGCAAATCCTGGCCACTTGCGATCACAACCACGTAACTCTCAGCACTCACCGACTCGAAATAGACGGCAAAATCGAAAACGACTATTCACTAGGCGCCCTGCTCAACGGCCCTCCACTCGAGTAGAGCGGACAGTTACAGCCCCTTCTCCCTTAGGGAGAGGACTCAATTCCAAATTGACTCGTTCGTTTCAAAACTCCCGCGTCGATTTTGCATCTGGTGAATCTAACCCTTCGTAACACTCCACGAACCGTAACTTAATGCACGGCTACTAGGAACTCAATTGATCGAACTATTCAACCAATATTCGGCATTCATCACGATTCCCGGAATCATCGTATTGCTGATCGCACTATTGCCGATCAAAGGCAAACGCCGACAAATTCCTACCTACGCAATCGCAGCGATCCTTGCAATAAGTGTCGTGTTCATCCTCCGCCCCGGCGACAGCACGGTTGCCAGCGAAGCTGAAGCCCAGACGGTCATAACGTCAGGCAGTCCGGTATTCGTCGAGTTCTTCTCAAACTCTTGTACAGCTTGCCTCGCATCTCAGCCAATGGTGCAGAGTCTTGAGCGCGAGATGGGCGACGACGTGCAGATCCTAAAACTCAACGTTCAGGATGCTCTAGCGTCTCAACTGATACGTGATTACCGTGCCTACCTCACACCGACGTTTGTCGTGATTGGACGAGACGGCGAGATCGTCTGGCGACAGTCCGGCGGCTTACTCGACAAGGGCGCAGCGTTGGAAGCTCTGGAAGCCGCCTAAATCAGCCGAGACGTGCTTCGATCTGTTCTCTCGAAGGGCATCCACTCAGGCCGGTCGCCTCTATTGATATCGCTGACCCAACGGCTGCGTATGCTCCGGCTTCTTCGATTCCTTTACCCTCGCTCATAGCGATAGCGAACGTAGTCGCGAAAATATCTCCCGCTCCCGTGAAGTCGACTGGACTAGAAATGGCGGCTGGGATTTCGGTCCAGTTTCCATCACTCCAAATCCGAGCACCTCGGCCACCCCGTGTGACACAGATCACTTCACCAAGGTCGAATAACTGTTGTTCGGGAAGCGACTCGATCTCTAGTTCAGAAACGGCGATCACGTCCCACTTCTTACCTCTAAACGGCGGAAGCATATCGGCGTGAGATATCGCACCATCATGCCCCCAACGACGGAGCCAACCTGATGGAACTAAGCACGAAAGCTTTGGCTCGAACCAGTTCACGCAGTCGGTTGGTAGCTCGTGAAGCAAAGGCCCAACGAACAGAACATCTGGCTTCGTCCAATCGCTTGGGACGGCGGCTTGAGAAATGCGATTTCCTGAAGCCATGAGCACCTGTGTGCGATCGCCATTGTCGTAGTAGTTGGCAAAGCTAGCGGTGTGCTCACTCTCGACTACCTTCACGTCGATTCCTTTGAGAATCAGATCGACCGGGTAGTCATCGCCAACCGAACTGATCACACCCGTATTCAAATCGTGCTTGTGAGCCGTTAGCGCAGCATACGCAGCAGCCCCGCCTGGAATGTGACTCGAAGGTGGACCGTTGTCGACAACGTTCACATCGAACGAAAGGTGACCAAGTGCTAAGAAATTAAGGGCAGGGGTCATTGTTCGTTTCGTTCCTCGAAGCGCTTGCTACATCAACCTATCGTCGACACGGATCGACGATATCACTCTAGCCTCTCTCATCTCACAGTGAGTTCTACTCAGAGAAGCGTAATTCCAGAAAAGAAAACGCCTGAGCCACAAAAAGTGAACTCAGGCGTTTTCGATTTCTCACAGAAAAAGTGGCTATGCCACCTAGTCGTTCGGGAAGATGACTACCCGACGCTGGTTGCCTTCACCTTCGGACTCAGTCCGAACTTCAGGATGGCCAGCAAGCGCCATGTGAACGATTCGACGTTCAGCTGGCGACATTGGCTCTAGGCTGTCTTCACGACCGCTTGAACCGACCCGACCTGCAGTTCGACGTGCGAGCCTTCGCAACATCTGAACACGGCGTTCTCGGTAGTCTTCAATGTCGATAACGACATAGGCTTTGCGACCGAGCTGTCGGTTGGTAACCATTCGAATCAGGAACTGAAGTGCCTGAAGCGTTTCACCACGTCGACCAATCAGCAATCCGGCGTCCTGACCTTCGATCTCGAAAGTCATTGAGCCTTCTTCATCGTCTTCACGGATGTAGGTGTCGGCTACGACGCCCATTGCTCCGAGGAAGTAATCGATGAGTTCAGATACGAGCTTCTCTGCCTCTTCGTCTTTTTCACGAATGATCGGCTGTGAATCCTCGTTACGGTCATTTCGACCGTTTCGCTCTGGTCGATCTGATCGTTCAGATCGCCCGGCTCGCGCCGGTCGATCATCGCGTTCACCAGAATCGCCATTGTTGTCAGATCGTCCACGATTGCCTCGTCGACCATTTCGGCGACGACCTCGTCGTCCACCAGAAGAATCACTGTCGCCTGAATCTCGGTTCTCGTCACGAGAGTCAGAATCTTGTTCAGGAGCTGATGCTTCTGGAGCGTCTGACTGCTGATCTTCGTCACGGTCTCGCCCGTTGCGACCACGTCCACGACCGCGATTGCGGTTGCGATTTCGGCTACGCTTTCGAGGAGCACGCTCTTCGGTTTCTCGTTCAGCAGGTTCATCGGAAGATCCCTGAGAATCTTCTGGTTCTTCTACAGCGTCCTCGAAGTCATCGTCGTAAGACGAGCCACCCTCACCAAGAAGCGAAATTTCGATCTCGGCAGGTTCGCCACCAAAGCCGAGAATTCCCGACCGTCCGGTGCTAACTACCTTTATTTCGACGTCTTCGAGTTCGGCGTCCAGTTCGGCGAGTGCGATTTCGGTCGCTTCGTCCACTGTTTTTCCTGAGTACTTCCGTGCTCTGGTCATCTTCGTCTGACTCCTCCGGATCTGGTGTCGTAACCGTGGTACCTGCAGCTTCAGCGGCTACCTGTGCAGCCCGTTCCGCTCGGCTTGCATCGGTTCCGAGGAACGATCGTCCGAATAGTTCAATTGGTTGTTTGCCACTGACGTAGTACTGAATTACTACACCAACAACGTTTGAGAAAAGGATGTAAACAGCCAGTCCAGCAGGGAACTGCCACGTGAACGCACCGAACATAATCGGCATCATCCATAGCATCATCTGGTTGGTCTGTTTCTGTCGAGGGTCTGTAGTTGGGTTCGTAGTCATCTTCTGCTGAAGGAACATTGATGCTCCAACCAAAACCGGCAACAAATAGTTGAACGGAAGTGCAGCGGCAGATACGAGATCCACGAGCGACAGCCCTATGAACTGACTATTGAATGGAACAGCAGCAATTGCCGGGTTCCAGCTATAGAACAGATCCGATAAATTCGCCAAGCCCTCTGGTGTCGATGGCATGGTTCGCAATATTGCCCTATAGAAACCAATCCAAATAGGCATCTGGATAATCATTGGGCCAAGACAACCAACCGGGCTAACCCCAGCGTCCTTGTAGAGCCCCATGGTTTCCGAAGACATCTGGCGACGAGCGTCGCCCTTCTTGCCTTTGTACTTATCCTGAATCGCCTTCAGCTTAGGCTGAATGGCCTGCATCTTCTTCATCTGGCGTGTTTGCCGCACGGTTAGCGGAATCATTGCCAGACGGATGAGAACAGTAAAGACGATGATGCTGAGACCGAAGTTCGAAAACAGCAGCTGATACAACAGCGCAAGGCTGTTGATCATCGGACGCATAATAATTTCTTGCCAGAGCAAGCCAAATATTTCCATTAGATGGCCTCCCCGTTGCAAGTACCGCGATTCATTGAATCAGCGAGAACGATTAGTCGCATCGTCCACCGCCCTTCAAATCGACACACCCTCTTTGAGTAGTGTCATCGACTGAGAACCACTTGAGATCACCGTTCAGCGTGTGAACGTAAAGCTGGTCGTTGTGGATCAATGGAGTCGATTTGACCGGTTCGTTCGTAACGAACACGCCAAGCTCTCGGCCATCGATTACTGAAATAACCCAAACATTGTTTTCGCCGGAAGGCACTGCAAGAGCACGTTCCCGAGTGTCGCCACGTTTGCGGTCGAACAGTGTTGGAGCAGAAACGATCTGACCTTCAATCGAAGCTGACCATTTCTCAAAGCCAGAAGCGTCGTCGATAGCGTGGATCGATCCGTCGAGAGTAGAGACGTAAACAACGCCATCTTCAATAACTGGTTTAGCCCAGACCCAAGCGTTAGCTTCGAAAACCCATTCTCCGCTGCCAGAGTTCACCTCAGACAACTGAGAACTGACGGATCGTGATGCGATATCGAGCTTGTATGCGTTGCTACCGAGGTCACCAAAGTAGAGGCTTCCGTCTACAACGTTGATCGGACCGGCAATTGCGCCTTCTGCCTCGAACGTCCACATGATTCGGTCTGACGGAGAACTAACATCATCGGCGTCTGAGACATCGATGGCATACAGAGTTCCTTCCATCGTTGCTATGAACGCCGTATTTCCTTCAACTGCAACCCCGCTGAACGAGTTTGCGTCGAGAGGTATTCGCCACTTGGCAATCGAGGCAGCGTCGGGCGATGAATCGATTGCGTAGAAGTACCCGTCGGCGCCATCTTCTTCATCGCCAATCGCCGTAGTTCCAACGAACAATGTATCGCCAGAAACTCCGACTTCACCAACAAGCTTCGTCTTTAGCTCAAGTCCGCCCTGGCCCCAGATGGAAGTCCCAGTAGCGATGCTTAGTCCAAATATCTCACCGTCGCATTTATCACCATTACAGGTGTAGCCGACACTGTAGATGTTCTCGCCAATCACAACAGCGTTGCTGTAAATGGCTCCGAGGCCATCACCCGAAGGGTAGCGCCAGCTGTTTTCGAGGTTGCCTGAAGCAGCATCGAACTTGACGAGATGACCATCACGATTGCCGATGTAAAGATCTTCGCCTTCGGCTACGGGTCCCGACCATCCACCTTCTGGTGTCAGGTCGTTCACGCAAGCCATGGCCGCGATCATCACGAATACAAGAGCAAACATAACGCGCAGCCGTTTTTGGCTACTGCGTTTTCGATTTATTGGCTCGGAACCGAAGTTTTCGTTTCGGATCGTGCCTGTTATTGACGGTGGCGTTTTAGGCCTCCGGTTGGTATTGAACTGAGTAAGAGATGCCAGTTGGCAGTCCAGCCCAGAAGTTGTGTAGTTATTTAGATATCAGCGAAACGTGATTGGTTTTATTCACGTTCTTCTCTGGGACAGGATCGTAACCCCGCGATCGACCGGGATGACACCGACCAATCCTTTTTGCTGCGAGCCATGTTCCTTTAAGTGGACCGTGCGTCTCAATTGCTTCAACAGCAAACACTGAACAGGTTGGATCGTATCGGCACTGGCCAGGCCAGTAGGGCGATATCGCCAACTTGTAGAACTTAATGAATAGCAGCAGTGCGCTTCGCATTACACAGTCACCTGCGTATCGGATGCAGCAAACTCAACACCTGCTCGCTGGATCGATTTTTTGATCGACTGGTCGAGCTGCGCATAGGAAACTTCGGAAGAATCGGCTTTCGCAGTTACTACTACGTCCCAACCGCCGGAGATATCCATGTTGGCGAACGAGTTGCGAATACGTCGTTTTACCAGGTTCCTGGCAACTGCATTACCCACTCGTTTACTCACCGCCAGACCAACCCTTACATAAGGAAGATCGTTCGGGAGCACCACTACGTTAGTGAAAGCGTTCGAAGATCGGCGACCACGCGAAAAGACCTTGCGGAACTCCGCAGGTCGTCGAATTCGTTGCTTGGTGGGTAGTGACACAGAACTCGGCTTACTAAACGCTTAGCCGCATCCTGCCCTTACTTCGACGCCGCGCAATAACTGCACGTCCGCCCTTAGAACTCATACGTGATCGGAAACCGTGAACGCGCTGGCGTCGACGGGATTTTGGTTGGTAGGTACGCTTTGGCATATTTGTAGTGGGAAGCCTTCAGGTTCCGAATATTTCAAACCCTAAGGCGATGTGGCCCGAATTAATTACAGGTGGGTAAAGATTGATTTTAAGTTCGAGACACTCTAAGTGTCAAACGATTTTGATCTGAATTATTTGCGGTCTCAAAACCGCGTCCCTATCATTAAAGGATTGTTCTCCTGACATCCAGCAGTGGGAAACAGGTTCAACTGTTCTCACAGAAATAGGCAAAACATGGCAACCAAGTCTGAAGCACCGGAAACTAATCAGGAAGATCTAGCGGTTTTATCGCTGAATCAAGCATTTCAGACTTACGTACGACAGATGCCTCAGGACACGAAGAAGGCAGCTCAGCCTGAAATTGCCAAGTTCGTTCGCTGGATCGGTGCCGACCGTCTGATCGACTCTATTATTCCTTCTGAAATCGGCGAGTACAACGAGATTTTCGGCGCTAAGACCGCAACTCGTGACGCCACAGAACGACTCAGTGCCGTGAAGCTTTTCCTCACGTTCCTAAAGAAAAAGGAACACATCGAGGTCAACCTCGCACAGCACCTTCGACTCCGTAAGTCCCGAACAGCCGGTAAAGCGGTTGCCATGGAATCACAGACTCGAAGCGTCAACCTCACTCAGAGTGGTTACAACGAAATGACTAAGCAGCTTGCTTCATTGCAGGAAGAACGAGTCAGGATCGTTGAAGACATTCAGCGTGCAGCAGCCGACGGTGACGTACGTGAAAACGCACCACTCGAAGCAGCTCGTGAAGCTCAAGGTATGACCATCGGCAAGATCCAAGAGCTCGAAGCCACCTTGAAAGTCGCAGTCATCATCGATGCTAAAGGGCAGGATGAATCTCGCGTTCACATCGGATCTAAAGTCGAACTGACGGAAACAACGTCCAACAAAACGGTCAAGTACCAGCTTGTTGAGCCGAACGAAGCAAACCCGCTAGCAAGCAAGATTTCCATTGTCTCGCCGGTAGGTTCAGCAATTCTTGGTCACAGGCTCGGCGACGAGGTGAAGGTAAAAACTCCTCGTGGTCAGCAGGTTTACAAGATCAGCAAAACTTCGTAATTGGGGAATCTCCCGAAGCGAATCCTGGATTTCAGATAGTCTTACCAACCGTTAATTTCACTGTGCTAATTTAGTCGCCTTAATCTCGCGCCTAACTGTGTACGCGTAAGCGTAGAAAGACGAATCTCTGTTGTTAGAGACCTTCAACCACTGGTTGATATTCAATATTGCGCTCGTAATACTCCTGATCTTCGACCTCCTGATACTCACTAAAAATGACCGCGAAGTCAGCATGAAAAATGCTGCCTGGCTCACAGCGTTCTGGTGGGGGGTCGCCACAGTCTGTGGTGTCTGGATTTTCACACAAGGAAATTCCGAACAGGGAGTGAACTACGCAACGGCGTTCGTCGTTGAAAAAGCCCTGAGCGTAGACAACTTATTCGTCTTCCTCGTGATATTCACCTACTTCCGATTGCCGGGCGATATTCGCCTACGAGCGCTGTTCTTTGGAATCATCGGTGCGCTCCTGGCAAGAGCCATATTCATTGCTATCGGAATATCACTGATTACAGCGTTCTCATGGGTACTGTTTATCCTCGGAGCATTCTTGATTTACACCGGATACAAGATCGCATTTGTTGGCGATTCTGAAGTCGACCCGGCACAAAACCCGGTCGTCAGAATATTCAGAAAGTTCATGCCGGTCACAGACGAATATGAAGGCCACAACTTCTTCAAACGTCTGCCTAGCGGTAAAAAAGCGGCAACACCGTTTCTGCTAGTCATCATTGCACTCGGTACCACCGACATCGTGTTTGCAATCGACTCGATCCCAACGGTGTTCGGAATTACTCAAGACCCGTTCATTGTGTGGACTTCCAACGCCATGGCAGTTCTGGGTCTACGACCTCTGTTCTTCTTGCTTTCAGGCTTGGTCAAATTGTTCCGATTCTTGCAGTACGGTTTGGCAGTTGTGCTTGTGCTAATCGGAATCAAGATGGTTCTAGAAGAAGCAGCCCACACCTTCGAATTCCACCTTCCAGAGATCATGGAAGCTCCGTTCTTGTCGTTGGTTGTAATCACGATAATTTTCACGGTGGCTATCGTCCTCTCGAAAATGTACCCAGCACCTGAAGAACCAGCCGAAGAGCTGGGTAGCAAGTAATGACCCTGACGCCTGCTAAAACTGACAGCAAGCAAATACCATCGTCTTCAGCAGACCTTCAAAACGATCTGAAGAAGGTTGTCAGCGGCGAAGTTCGATTCGATTCCATATCGAAGCAGATGTATTCGACCGACGCCTCGCTCTATCGAATGGAGCCGGTCGGCGTAGTCATTCCTCGAAATTCTGAGGATGTTCAGGCTGTACTGGAAATCGCAGGAAAGAACGGCGTTTCCGTACTCCCTCGTGGTGGCGGAACGGGTCTTTCGGGCCAGACCGTGAATCACTCAATCGTGATGGACTTCTCGAAGTACATGCACGATGTAATCGAGATCAATAAAGAAGAACAATGGGTTCGCACCCAGCCCGGTGTGACTATCGACGAGTTGAACCGTCAACTCAAACCTTCTGGCCTATTCTTCACTCCCGACCCAAGTACATCTAGCCGAGCCAACATCGGTGGAGCCATGGGTAACAACTCATGCGGCACCCACTCGATCATCTACGGCAAAACCGTCGATCACGTGCTGGAAATGGACGTCACGCTCTCCGACGGAACGCAGACCAACTTCGGAATGCGTGACGCCGCAGCCCTCGAAGGTCTACTTCGCAAGCCAGGTCTTGAGGGTGATATTTATCGTGGAATCACCGAGATTTCTGCAAATGCAGCGAACTTGGTCGAATCTAAATTTCCAAAAATCCTTCGACGTGTTGGCGGATACAACATCGACCGCACCCAAGATGCTTCTGCCCTAAACCTAACTCAGGTAATGGTCGGTTCAGAAGGCACTCTTGCCGCTGTTACAGCAGCCAAGCTCAATCTCGTAAAAATTCCGAAATACAAAGTATTCGGCGTAGTTCATTTCTCTAGCCTCATCGATTCGATGGAAGCTACCGTTGCGATCCTCGAAGAGTCGCCCGCTGCGATCGAGCACGTCGGGCAGCTCATCATCGAGCAGTCTCGCCGATCACTCGGGTTCTCTCGTTCAATCGGATTCCTACAGGGCGACCCAACCGACATTCTGGTCGTCGAGTTCAGTGGTGAAGATGAAGCCGAAACACGATCACGGCTCGACCACATGGTCGAAAAGCTCGATCGTCTAAAACTCGGATTCGCAACAACCAAGCTGTACACAGCGGCTGAGCAAAATCAGGTCGCCGATTTCCGCCGTGCCGGTCTTGGACTGATCATGAACGTCGATGGTCCAGCCAAACCACTTGCGTTCGTTGAAGACACCGCTGTTTCACCCGAAAAGCTTCCGGCATACGTCGCACGGTTCGACGAAATCGTTCAGAGTCACGGCACGACCGCCGGCTACTACGGTCACGCAAGCGTTGGCTGTCTGCACATCCGTCCACTGATCAACATCAAGACTCGCGACGGAATGGAACAGATGGAGGCGATCGCCACCGATATCGCCGAACTGGTCGAAGAATTCGATGGTGCATATTCAGGCGAGCACGGCGACGGAATCGTTCGTGGATTCTTCACTGAAAAGCTGTTCGGTAAAGAACTAACCGACGCATTCCGAGAAGTGAAAAAGACTTTCGATCCAACTGGAATCATGAACCCAGGGAAGATCTTTGACACTCCCGATATCAAAGAAAACCTACGTTTCGGCGACACCTATAAAGCAACCGAAATCAAGACTCGCCTCGACTTCACCAAAGAGGGCGGATTCACCGCAGCCGTAGAGATGTGCAACGGTGTCGGAGCATGTCGAAAACTTCATGCGGGAGCCATGTGTCCGTCATACATGGCAACACGTGAAGAGCAGCACACCACCCGTGGCCGTGCAAACACTCTCCGTGGTGTTCTCTCTGGCTCACTACCGCACGACAAACTCGATTCGAAGAACCTGCTCAACGTTCTCGATCTCTGTCTCGAGTGCAAATCTTGCAAATCTGAATGTCCCTCGAACGTCGACATGGCGAAGATCAAGTACGAGTACCTGTACCAGTACTACAAAACTCAAAAAGTCCCACTTCGCTCGAAGCTAGTCGCTGATATTCACCGAATGAACTCGCTGTCGGCTCCGATGGCGCCGATTGCCAACATGGTCAATCGTTCTGCACCAGTGCGATTCTTGTTAGAAAAGACCGTCGGATTCGACCGGACTCGTCCGGCTCCCAAAGTCGTACGAAACACGTTCCAGAAATGGTTCGACGGTCACAAGTCTCAGGCAGCAAGCCCAAGAGGCAAGATCGTTCTGTTCCACGACACATTCATGAACTTCAACCACCCGAGCGTTGGCATATCTGCCACCCGAGTACTCGAAGCTCTCGGTTACGAGGTAGTCGTGCTGAAAGATCGCAAATGCTGCGGTCGCCCCATGATTTCAAAAGGACTCCTCGACAAAGCCGGCGACAACGCTCGTCACAACGTCGATCTGCTGCACCCGTACGTAGAGCAAGGCGTGAAAATTGTTGGCTGCGAAGCGAGCTGTGTATCGGCAATGACCGATGACTGGCCCGACCTTCTCGGCAACGATGAAAAGGCCAAAGCTGTTGCGGCATCGGTTGTCACTATCGAAGATTTGATCGTCGAGACTAACGGTGATGAAGGTCAGCAGATCAACTGGTCAGACGCTAAGAAAGAAGTGAAATTCTTCGGTCACTGCCACCAAAAAGCCCTCACTGGCACTTCGAATTCAGTCAAAGCGCTCAACATTGCGTCCGGCATCGAAGCGACCGAAATTTCGGCAGGTTGCTGCGGTATGGCAGGTTCTTTCGGATACGAAAAGGGGCACGTCGCCGTTTCGACTGCCGCGGGTGAAGACCGGTTATTCCCTGCCATTCGTTCAGCCGGGTCAAACGTCGAAATCGCTACATCTGGTGTTTCATGTCGAGAGCAGATCGGGTTCAACACCGAACGCGAATCTCGCCACGTTGTAGAAATCCTCGCCGACGCTCTGTTCGACTAGAGCCAGCTACTCGGCGAACAGATCCTAGCTAAATCCCGTGCTGCCTTATCGTTAGCCGCACGGCATATTCACGACTCTGGCGACCGCTTGGCACTAAGAAGCGGTACACTTCCGCCATCTGACGATCATGTCTGCAATCAGGCACAAACCAGTACGGAGTATCACTGTGGCAACGCAAAATGGAACATCAGCAAAACTAACCGAACCGCTGTTCGGCACCGCTGAAAACGCACGAATGTCCGGCACAGGTCCGGCAATTTGGTTGGCAGGTGACCCGGAAGATCTTCCCGAATGGCTCGATGCTGGAGCCGCTGGAATTGTCACAAACACCGTAGTGCTAAACCAGATGGTCCAAAAGTATGGGCAGATCACTGAGCTAACTCAGCGATACCTTGATATCACCGACAAGCCGGTCGTCATCGAAATCGATGGTCACTCGACTCAAGAACTACTCGATGTTGGTGAAGTGTTCACCAAAATGTCCGACCAGATCATCCTGAAAATCCCTGCAAGCACACACGCTCTTGGCGCATTTTCTGAACTGAAGAAGTCAGGAATCCCTACTTTCTGCACAACTGTTTTCACCCTGCCGCAGGCTGCTGCCG
Source organism: Dehalococcoidia bacterium (assembly GCA_040264655.1). Classification (GTDB taxonomy): domain Bacteria; phylum Chloroflexota; class Dehalococcoidia; order Lucifugimonadales; family Lucifugimonadaceae; genus Lucifugimonas. Next base: position 153,217 of record JBDQHW010000001.1, read on the forward strand.
TAGCGCAGGCCGGTGTGACACACGTTTTACCGTTCTGTGAGCCGTTTAGCGACGTTGGTGGCGACCCAACCAAGCTCATCCGTGAGTGTCAGGACATGTTCGATGGTTGGGCAGACCGACCGTTCGTAACAGCAGCACTTGTACGATCTGTAGCAACCGCAGAAGCAGCCCTAAAAGACGGCGCTGACGGAATCATCGTCTTCTGGCCTGTGTTCCGAGACATGATGCAGAGCCACCTGACCGACGAGTGGAATAAGACATTCCTAGACGAATGGAATTCGATGGACGACGCAGGTCTACTCAAAGACCTTCCTGTTCAAAAGCACTAGACCACCAATCGGCAACTCAGAAATAGAGTTAACGATAAAAGAGGCGTCCTCGGCCAAGAGGACGCCTCTTTTATTTGAGGTCTTTCGGCTCGCCCCATCAGCGAATAACTGAGGGGTTTAGCAATTACGCTCCCGGGGCGGGCCATTGGCCATCGCACCCCATGTTGTCCGGCCGGGACGAACAAGGGCACTGCATATACCAGTGATGAACTACGAACTGATCAGTTCAGGTTCATCACCGCACGCAGTCCGGGAGGGACCGCTCTTTGAATCGTAAGTGGCGCTCCAAGCTGAGGCGTCATCTCTATGACAAACCTCGTACTATTGACTACCAATGAATCGGTCGCTGTCAACCCGCTGACTCCACCACCATTGGCGGCGGTGCCGTCCATGTAGGCGAGTGAGCCGTTCAAGCTCACATCTATGCCTGTCACACGGTCGAGCAGCCACACGGTTACTTCAGCTTTTTCACCATCTTCCAATAGTGAATCACCATTCGAGTTGCCTACGAATACGGCTGACCACGGAACGTCGCTGAGTCGCTGATTTTCATCGGCGTACGAGACGATAGTTGCGGTACTCGCTCCTGGAACAATGTCAGGATCTGTTCCTGAATCGTCAGACGTGTTCGGTGCCGTCAGATCGACAGGTTCACCGGCGAGCGAGTTCTGAGCAATAAATACTATTTTGTGCACAGCCTGAGAGCTGCCAACGTATCCAGAAAATGCGAACGCTGAGCCGGCTTGGCGCAGACGCGTCCTAGTCTCTTTCAGACCTGCATGGATAGTTTGCTTGTTTGCCTCGGATGAGAACACCCCTGCTGAAAGAATCGTGAATGCAAACACTGAAGCCACAACCACGAAAGCAATTAGCACGATCGCTGTTTCAAGACCCGTTATACCTTGTTGGTCACGGGATCCCTTCAGGACCATAATCGTTACCCCTTACTGGTACCGCTCGACCTATGCGACTACAGCGAGAACCCCCTCGCTGTGGTTATAAGATCGCCCACTCGTTTTTATTTGAGTGTTGGCCGGGCGGATAAGTTCCACTATGTCGCTGGGGCACCATGCCAACATCGTGGAAACTACCTAGTGGTATCCGGGGAACGCGGTAAATATCAGCACCTACTTAGCATCCGTAAAGACGAAGCTGAACGTGGATGGCAGTGCTTATATCAAGTTCAAGTAAGAGGTTTCAGAACCAACGACAGGGCTGAAACAACGGCGCGCCGAGGCTCAATTTCGCAAAGGTGCCGATATCGCAGCGTTACCCATATTTACGGCTCAAATACCAGTAAATACGCACGTACAAAGTTCGAGTTGGGGTGTGTAGGCGCTACACCACAGAGTTCGGCGTTTGGCTAACCGCGGAGTATCTCGTTCAATCGTTCAGCAATGATGATCTCTTCGCCGTCCTGAACGTTGACCATAACGATGTTGATCTCTTCACGACTACCGCCACCACCGACGTAGATACCGGGGTCGCCATCTTCCAGCTGCTGCTTGATGTCGGCAATCGAAGGGCCTTCGTAATCATCATCGAAGTAGAGCACAGGCTGCGGTCCCTGTCGTTCAGCAGGGTCGTCTTCAATCACGACCCTGACACCATCGATTCCGCTCAATCGCTCCGCAACAAACTGCGACTTCGACTTCCAGGCATCCCATTCAGCGGCTTCATCGGAATCGGTAAACAGCTGAAGAGCGGTCACCAAACCAACGATGTTCTCTTTGGAAACCTTCATAGGTCGGCCGATAGCTGCTACTGATGAATCCAAGTTGAGCGAGTTCATGACTACAGCTTCCATGAGATCAGCCTTGCCAGCGAGCAATCCCGAAGACTGCGGACCACCGATGCCCTTGCCTCCACTGAACGCCACCATATCGGCGCCCATCTTGTGGAACTTTGAAAGATTCGAACGAGGCGGCACTTCTGCTGCGGCATCGACAATCACAGGCACACCGTGTTCGTGTGCGATTCGAATTGTCTCTTCTAGCCCAACTCCCACAGGAACGAACGGTGCAACGACAAACGCGACACACGCAGTGTTTTCATTGATGGCATCCTCAAGATCATCTGCGGTTACCGAATCTTCCGATCCGTACTCGACCAGAGTCGCACCGGCGGTTACGAACGCCTTGTCGTAACGATTGCGCTGCCCCTTGAAAAGAATGACTTCGTTCTTCATTCCGGTCGTATCGGGTAACTGCTCAGCGTTCTTCTCGCTTTGACCTGTCATGCAGGCAGCAACCATCAACACCTGCGCAGCAGAACAACCAGCCGTTACAAGTCCACGCTCGGCTCCACACGAACGGGCGACAACTTCACCAGCTGCCAGGTTGAGCTTCTTGACGTCGACAAACGCATTTGCAGCGTCGTCCATCGCCTGGACAACCTCAGGACGCATGATCGATCCACCAAGGGCAGTGACCCAGCTCTGGGCGTTGATGATGGGCGAAACTCCGAGCTTCTTGTAAACCTCGGGCCAAACACGATCGGTCATGCGGGTACTCCACTCCGTACTGAGTAGGCCCAGTTCAGACCTACCTAACGAGGCGGAATTCTACATACGAAATGGTCAGTGCGCGGGTACGAACGAGAAGCTAAGCGCCGAGAATGTCGATCGCACGTTCACGGAGCTGTCCGCAACCGGCGTTGATGTCGATTCCCTTTTCCATTCGAACAGTCGAAGGAATACCGTACTGCTTCAAGCCGCCCTGGAACTCTTTGGCATTCGCCAGGTCGGTTCGCTCGAACGGTCCCAACTTGGTTGGGTTCACCGGAATCAAGTTCACGTGGCAGTGCAATCCGTTCAGCAATCGGCCAAGTTTCTGCGCCTGTTCAAGCGAATCGTTCTGCTCTTTCAGAAGAACGTACTCGAAGAAAATTCGGCGACCAGTAGCGTCAGCGTACTTGTGACAAGCTCGGATGAGATCCTCGACCGGGTACCGCTGGTTGATCGGCATCGTCTGCGAACGAGTGGCGTTGTCAGGAGCATGAAGCGAGATCGCCAGATTGATCTGGAGTTCTTCTTCTGCGAGCTGCAAAATCTGCGGAATCAACCCGACTGTCGAGAGAGTGATGTGCCGAGCACCGATGTTTAGACCTTGATTGTCGTTGAGCACTCGAATGGCAGCGACCACGTTCTTGTAGTTAGCAAGAGGCTCGCCCATGCCCATGAATACGACGTTTGTGACGCCCTGAAGTTCGCCTTTAGAGCGAATGCCCTGCTCAACTTGAGCTTCGTCTTCAGCGTGTGCAATCCGCTGCATTTCGATTACCTGAGCGACGATTTCGCCAACTGTGAGATTGCGTCGGAAGCCCTGCTGACCAGTTGCGCAAAATGTGCAACCAAGCGCACACCCTGCCTGGGTAGAAATACATGCTGTCTTACGGTTTCGACGGTGTCCGTCGGTTTCGTAGCGCATCAGAACGGTCTCGATAAGTTCACCATCTCGCAGCTTGTACAGCGCCTTACTGGTCGACTTATCGGCAGACGTAACGAACATTGCCTGTTCGACTGACGATATCGAGTACTTCTCGCCAAGCGTCTTTCGGAACGGCTTGCTGAGAGTCGACATGTCGTCAAAACTCGCTGCTGCTTCGTAGTAAATAGAGCGCCAAAGCTGATCGGCGCGGAATTTCTTCTCACCCATTTCGATCATCGTTGCGGTGAGTCGATCGCGTGAAAGTTCGAGTATGGAAGGGAGCTTGTCGGCTACTTTAGGTGCTTCGGAAGCTTCTACAGCGGTTGACTCTGAAGGGGAGGACGAAGGAGTGGTCATCGGAGGGGGACTATCTAAGGGGACGTAAACGTTAAGTTTAGCAACGGAAGCCGATATTGGGCGAACAAGCTTTAACCTCAGCTGCAACTCGATTCTGCATCACGAAATACCACATATTCGTTGGCAAACTGTTTGAAAAATCTTTCATTCTGTTAACGTTGCGCCACTAATATTTGACTCGAAAGATGAACGCATATTGATCATATTCACTTGCGGAGTGACTAATGACCTTCAATGACACCGACCTCCTCTCACAGGCTGGATCGGTAGAGAATATTCTGAAATTCGATGACATCGAGCCAGTGCTCGAGTCCCGAGATTTATCTGTTTCCTACGGCGGACAAACAGCCGTCAGCGGAGTTTCGCTTCAGGTTCCGAAGAACAGCGTAGTATCGCTAATCGGGCCATCTGGTTGCGGAAAAAGCACACTTCTCCGCTGCTTTAACCGTATGAACGATCTGATCTCGAGCGCATCTGTCCGAGGCACAGTCAACTTCGCCGGCCAGAACATCTACGCACCCGAAGTCGACCCCACAGAAATTCGATTCCGTATCGGAATGGTATTTCAGCGTCCCAACCCGTTTCCAAAGAGCATCTACGAAAACGTAGCGTTCGGGCCACGCATCAACGGAATGACCGATGATCTCGACGAAGTAGTCGAAACTTCTCTTCGACGTGCGGCAGTTTGGGACGAAGTAAAAGACCGCCTAAACGACAGTGGTCTAAGCGTTTCCGGTGGTCAGCAACAGCGAATCTGTATTGCTAGAGCACTCGCCGTGAACCCAGAAATCGTCTTGATGGACGAACCGGCTTCGGCTCTCGACCCTATTTCAACTCAAGCTATTGAGCAGTTAATCCAAGAGCTTTCAAGTGAAGTTACGATCATCATCGTTACTCACAACATGCAGCAGGCAACTCGAATCTCCGACTACGCCGCAGTGATGATGGCGGGTGAAGAGCGAATTGGTCGCATGATCGAATACGGCACGAACGAGCAAGTGTTCGGAAACCCCAAAGATGAACGAACAGAAGCGTACGTAACCGGTCGTATCGGCTAACCGGCAACCGAGGTAGACTGCACCGATTATGACTGAACAGAGCATTATTCCAACTGGTAGGCAAGAATTCGACCGAGAACTTGGTCGACTAGAGGCAGAACTCATTTTGATGAGCGGCCTCGTAGAAAAAGCCATCTTCGACGCACTTCAAGCGTTGAAAAATCGCGACATCGACAGGTCTCAGCGAGTCATCGATCAAGACGATCACATCGACGAAACCGAGTTGGAAATCGAACGCTACTGTGTCGAGCTAATTCGCCGCCAAACTCCAATGGCTGGTGACCTTCGACGCATCGTTGCTTCACTGCAAATCGCAGGTGAGCTGGAACGAATCGGTGACTACGCCGAGGGTATCGCTAAGATCAGTATCACGATGGGCAGCCAGCCTCCGCTAAAGGAATTGATCGACATTCCTCGAATGGGCGACATGGCAGTCAGCATGCTGAAGCGGGCGCTCGAAGCCTTCATCAGCCGAGACGCTGACATGGTTCGAACGCTCAGTGTTGATCTCGAAAAAGAAGATGATGAAGTCGACGACCTTTACTCAAAGGTTCAAGCCGACCTCATGGAGCTAGTGAAGAGCAACCCCGACAACGCCGAACGTGCTACCTATCTCATGTGGGTCGCCCACAACGTCGAGCGAGTTGCCGACCGAGCGATGAACATCGTCGAGCGAGCTCTGTACCAGGCAACTGGTGAGTTCGTTAGCGGCTCAACACAGATCGACGCCGAAGCCGAGTAATTCAGCTCCGGTTCCGCTCTTCCAATAGGTCTAACTACCCGAATAGAGCCGCGCCGGCAATCGATACAAACGACGTGTCGTCTTCATCGGCCTGGCACTGCTGATACCCGTTCCAAACTCCGATAGTTGCATCCGACGCCCACATGGTCATGTAGATCGGCGCCAGACCACAGATTCGGTTCTGATCTCCGTCAGCCTTGATCGTCTCGAAGAAACTTCTACGACTTCCTCTCGAGATCGCTTCAAGTAATCGCTCATCATCAGATTGAACTCGATGACGATCTGCGGAGTCTTTTGGCATTTCCACTTCGTCGCCAAACGCCGGCCCGACGTGTGAAAGATCGGCAGCAGCAATAAACATTGTTTTTCGTTCGCTGGCGACAGACTGAAGCAGATGCATTACTCGGCGTATCTGCGGATGATCGTCTACCTCTGATGCCGACCCTAGAGCACCACCCAACGATCCGCAAAGTATCGGCAGCATCTTGGCATTTGAACTGCCGACAGCCCGTTGCAGCCAAACTGTTGCCAACTCGATCGAATGCTCATTGGCGTGATTGAACTCGTCCGCAAACGCATGATCATCAACCGAATCGTCGGTGGAAAGAATCCGAGCTATTTCTTCAACAAGTTCGATATCGGTTTCCAACACACCCAATGGAGTTCGATAGTTCTGGTTTGTTAGCGTCAGACGAGGTCCATCTCCGTTGTGATCAGTTCCAAACACAACAAACAGCTCAACGTCTTGAAGCTGATCTCGAACTAACTCCCAGATCATCCCGTACGAATCACCACCACGTTCGAAATCGATATGGGGTGAAATTACAGCTTTGAGCTCAACGTCGAGATCAGCCGGTAGATCGTCATCCACCATCACATCATCGTTCATGTACGGGAACGCAAAGCCGTCCAAGTACCCGCGTAGATCATCAGTACTCGACGGATAAGCGAGATCAGCGAGTGCCGGTTTGCGATCTGGTGAGCTTCGATACTCGTCTAGCCGATGCTCAACTTCTGCCTCGTACTTGCCATTCGATAGCAAGAGCATGTCATCGAGTCGCCCAACAAGATCGTCTAGCGTCTCTTGCGTGACCTCAGGAGCACCGTTGTTCAGCGCTTCTTTGACGATCTCGTTCAGAGTGTTGTTGCCATCGAAACCTTGCAAGTACAGTCCAAGCGGAGCCGGAACCATCAACGACTGTTCACTCAGTTGGCGGAGGTCCTTTAACAAGAAGTAGTCGCTCCCCTCGTGGGTGATGCGACTTACTTCAACAGGACGTAGTTGCGGGCGATCTGGATGCTCGGATTCGTTAGTCATACCGATAGTCTAGCGGTCGAACTTCGTTCAAACCGCCAACATCCATCACTAAAACTAGTTCACCCCGAACTTGCCATAGTCTGCCGTCACCAGCTTAGGAAACGGTGTTCGCTCTCGGAACAGTGAACGCTCTGCCAACTCGCTAAGCGAAATGACCGGGCCATCATCTTCTTCCGAAACTGTCACTGGCGCAGCTCCACCACGCTGAACAATCCGGTGAACCGTTCGGGTGCTTATACCGAAGCGCTTTGAAATCTCTGCAACAGGAACTCGCTCTTCTCGCAATCGGAAGATTTCATCATCACGAGTTCGACGACTCTCACGCTGCAACCATCCAGGATCATCGTACTTACACAGCGCCAATGGACAATCTAGGCAGCTATCCGAAGCATCACAGCCATCGTCTTTGTAGCGTGTATTTTCAGGCAGCGTATCGGACCTAACAGGAGCCAATACTTCTGAGTTACCAAAGTTTAAAGGGGTTGCAGGACCAAGCATCATCACCATGAGGAAGCCTCCGAATAGAAATAAAAGACCGTTGAGGCCTACTAAGGAAAGGAATGAACTCAGACAGCCGCCGGAGCGGACCAGTTCAATTGACGTGAAAAATGAATCCCACCGGATCGGCCAGAAAGATTCTTTGTGCGTTCTCGTTTGAAGATCGAATTTGCGTATTCAGAACCCGGACTATTCGGCACACCGAACATCACCGTGGTCATACCAACCGACGCAACCCTTGGGCTAACGCGCTGGTCGTACCAATCAGAGCTGATCTTGTGAGCAGCAACGATCTCGATAAGCGTGTCGGGCGAAGGACTGCGGTCAGCAACCGGCATATCCACACTCACAAACAAATGCTTAGCGTTACCCATGCGGATAGATCGAGGACCATCAGGGCGCCAATCTTCACTCGCACCAGAACTCTGAAAACCCTTCACAAGGGCAAGCATTGCCGGGTAGGTGTCGTCTCTGAAAGAAGGAGAAACTGTGGCTGAAACAGAACCAGACTCACGATTCATGAATAGCAACAGCATTCGAAGCCGGGTCGAGAAATCCTGTGCGCTCTCGCCTTCTGAAAGATCGACAGTAATAACCTGTGACTCACCGTTACTTCCACGATTAGTCACACTCTCAACGATCTGAGCCCAAGCCGTATTCAGTCCAGCACCCTCTACCAACCCAACGCTACTCGTAGCGTTCGTAGGCGACGAAGCCAAATTGGAGACCGCAGAAGATCCGAAACGATTTTCTGGCGTGACTATTGCGGTGGCAGTGGGGCTCATGTTGACCTCTTCAGAACTAACTTTCGTTCGTCATATCAGAACGACTGTTCTATTATCGAACATCTGTTCTAATTAAGTCAAGCACCCTGTCAAGCGCTAATTGCGTTTTTGCTCCGGGCGCCGCATTTCTCGTTAGTCGCGCTCGTGACTTGTCACTCGGCTCAGGGCTGCAATCTACCCATCCCCTGAGCCCTTCCCGAAGGAAGGGGAACGATCAGGCAGCAAACGATTGCGAAGTACCAGACGAAGCTGACTAATTCTGCTCTGAGTTCTTGACCATCAACCTATTCGCCACTACGTTGAAGCCAACACATCGCAACCAACTCCAAACGCAGGAACCTCCGCAAAACATGAACGCAGAAATCGTCTCCATCGGCTCCGAGCTGCTGCTCGGCCAAATCGTCGACACCAACGCATCGTGGATAGCTCAACGCTTGGCGGAAAGCGGAGTGAACCTGTTCTACAAAACGACCGTTGGCGACAACCTCGACCGCATGACCGACACCCTCGATCGTGCCCTCGACAGATCTGACGTTGTGATCACCGGCGGCGGCATCGGCCCAACGCAAGACGACCTCACGCGTGAAGCAATCGCCAAAGTAACCGGACGCGAAGTTGTAACCGATCCCGAATCGCTCGAAGAGTTGCGAGAACGGTTCCAAAAGCGCGGATTCATCCTTACCAAGAACAACGAACGCCAGGCTCAAATCCCGAGCGGCGCAATCGTAGTCAAAAACCCAAACGGAACAGCCCCTGCGTTCATAGTTGAAACCGACCGAGGCGTAACTATCAGCCTGCCGGGCGTGCCTTTCGAAATGAAATGGCTCGTAGAAAACGAAGTGATTCCCTACTTGCGCAAGAAGTACGGTCTTACCCAGATGATCCACTACCGCGTTCTAAAAGTTGCCGACATCGGTGAAAGCGCAGTGGATGACCGAATCGGTCACTTAATCGCCGACTCAACAAACCCAACCGTAGGCGTTCTCGCGCATCCCGGTCAGGTCGATGTACGAATCGCCGCCCTAGCCGAAAACGTAGAAGAAGCAAACGCACTAATCGACGATGTCGATGTCGAAGTACGAAAGCTTCTCGGCGACAATATTTTTGCAGTCGATGACGAAACAATCGAATCGGTAGTTGGCGATCTGGTCTCGAAGAAAAACGCAACGGTCGCCACGTGTGAAGATCTCAGCGGTGGTTCGGTCGCCTCGGCAATTCAAAAAGCAGCCGACTCAGCGTTTTTGCAAAGCTCAATCGTCAACTCAAACGAAGCACTCGAGAAGATCGCCCGGGCCGGAGGCGAATCCCCACCTTTCGCCGACGGTGCCGAACGCGCAGCAGCCCTCGCACGAGCAATAAAGAAGACGACAGGTGCGACTTACGGATTAGCCGTGCACGGCACCGAAGAAGGCGACCAACGAACGGAGAATCTTGGGCGCGGCGAGACTTACATCGTGGTATCGGGCCCGGACGGCGAACGAACTAAACACGTTCGCTCGGCAGGCAGAGGCGGCCCAGATCGCCAGCGCGCTGCGATGGGTGCCCTGAGTTTGTTCAGACGTGAACTACTGGGGCTACCCGAGTAAACTAGGCGAACTTTGGTAACCGGTTGCGGAGGAATTGATGTTCAATATGGTTCGAAGAAATTCATTACGATTATTTTCCTAGTCGCACTCGCCGCGTTTCTAGTGGCCTGCGAGCCTTCATCTTCGGCCACGACAGTTCCACAACAGCGACTCCAGATGCGCGCCCCACTGAAACCCTGGTCCCAACACCGACCGCCACTCCGGTCCCGACCGTTACTACGATTTCCGCCGACCCAATCACTGAAACTCAGGCGTACATCGACACACTTCCAGCCGACCAAGTCGCATGTGCGATTCTTGCAATCGGACAGGAGAATTTGGAACATCTCGTACGTGGTGAGATCGCCTTGGCCGATCTAACCAAGGCTGAAACAGACGTGATGGTCTCTTGCTTCAACACTCTCGCTGTCAGGTCGATGATAATCAGTGAAATCGAGTCGGCAACTGGTGGACTAACTCCAAGATCACGTGATTGCGTTGAAGACGCCACCTTCATTGTCGATGGAAATCTGGTGTTTTCTGCCGATCCAGACGCAGATCAGATAATCGCTTTGTATCGGGCACTGTTTTGTCTCACTGAACAAGAACGAGAAACGATCGGAGATTCCGGCAGTAGGTTTGGACTATCTGAATTTGGGGGCATTGGTGCCGTTGAGTGCGTAGTGTCAGGAGTACGCCCAACGCAATTCGAACAGCTATTCAAGCTTCTCTCTCCGAACGACCCAGATATCAACGAACTGGGTGAATTCATTGAACTCTTCGTTGATTGTGGAGTTATGCCCGATGCTGAATTCCGAGAACTAGGTGGCAAAGATGCGGTGAGCTGTGTCCTGGACGCCGTACCGACGGCCGAGCATGGAAGAATGCTTACCCTGCTCAACAGCGGGCAGTCTGATTTCTCTGAGCTGAGCGAATACCTACCAGTATTTATCCGTTGCGGAACAATCGATGAATCCATGTTCGACGATATTGGACTTTCATCGGCACAAATCCTCTGTTTGGTCGACGAAATCGGCATCGAAGGCATTGAAATTATTGCCGGCGACGATTCAAATGTTAGCCAGGCGAAAATACTGAGCTTCTTGCCTGCATTCGGCACCTGCGGCATCGACATTGAAGCGCTGATGGATGAAGATTCAGATTCGTCGAGCGATCCTAGGTTCAACCACGGTCTCGATCCATCTGATCTTCCGTTCTCACCTGAACAAAATCGATGCCTCTTGGCAGAACTCGATGATGCTGGTGAAGATGTCTGGCGAAATCTAGGCTCTGGTGACGAACCCACCATAGAACTTCTCGCAGCCCTGGCAGCGTGTCGAATCGATGCCAGCGATCTCGCTGGTCCAGTCGGAGATCAACGCGGCGACCCCACACCAACTCCAACAACTTTAATAACGGTGGAGTTGTCTTTTAACCAAATCTTGACAGCGGTACTAACTCAAACTGAAAACGATTGTTTGCATACGAACATGACCGCGGCTAGCTGGCAGGCTTTCGAACAAATGATTGCCGGCGACCCTGTTTCAGATACGTCCGCATCAGCAGAAATCGCAACAGCGCTCGCTATTTGTGGAATCGACCTTTCGAGTCTAGCGATTGACGCAGCGGCCCGAAGGGAAGCGTTCAGAGAAGACGTAGCGGATGTTCTTGGACTTTCGACCGACGACATCATCATCAGGTCAATTACGGGCGGCTAGGCCTAGTTCACCCCACTCATATAGGTCGAAAGCACCTCATTTCGGAAACATAGCGGTAACGATTCGGATTTAGACTTAACGCGAATGCTGGCACGGCAACGCCTACTTACACGCCCGATTCAAACCCTTCACAGGGTGGAGAAGTTCGAGATGTTTCGCCAAAAGACCGTTATTTTTCTAGCGCTCACAGCCATCATGGCAGTAGCAATTGCCTGTGGTGGTAGCTCCGCCGACCCGACAGAAGTCCCCACGGCAGTCCCAACATCGACACCTGTTCCTACTGCCACCCCTGCTCCAGTAGCCCCAATCGTGATCGATCCTATCGCCGATCCCGCCGGATTCTTAGGAGCACTCCCATCTGACGAAGCATCCTGCGCTGCCGACGCACTTGGTGGACGCGAACGAGTTCTTGCAATGCTCGCAGGAGAGCTAGGAAGCCAACGACTCACCGTTGTCGAAGCCGACGCCCTTGACGCCTGCCTCAGTGACGAAACTGTTCAGGCAGTATTTGTTGGTCAGCTAACACGTGAAGCCGGCACGCTCAGCGACGACACTATCGTTTGTATCGGTGAGCAAATCGGTGGGATGTCCGCAGCGGGTCTCTTCCTCGAAGAGCCAGCAGCAGATGTTGTTATCAGCGGTCTAAAAGGAATCTTCTGCCTAAACCACGATGAACGAGAAGCGATATCTGCGAGCGCAAGTTCCTACGGATACGGTGAACTTGGCGGCATCGACGCTATCGAGTGTGTCGTAAACGGGGTCGGGCCTACCGGACTCGAAGACCTCATGGGTATCGCAACTGCCGACGCTATGGACTTCGAAGCACTCGGCGAGCTATTCCCGCTGATGATCGAATGTGGCGCAATCGAAGATGAGCAATTTGAAGAACTCGGCGTTTCTGCCGATGAGATCGGCTGTGTTCTCAGCGAACTCGGTGAAGACGGTATGTCGATCTTTGACCCGACAGCCGCTGAACCTGATTTTGCAGACATCACGGCTATCTTCGGTGTCATGGAGAAGTGCGGAGTTGAGCTAGAAGACCTGCTTGAAGGTGAACTCCCAATCGATCCAGGTGCACTAGTCGACCCAGTAGCGATACCTACTGTCGAAATAGAGATCGAGCTGCCCGACGACATTGCCGATGTTGAACTTCCGTTCACTGAAGATCAGATCATCTGCCTTAGCGGAGAAATGGGCGAGGACCAAATCGCCAACCTACTCGCCGGTGGAGCGCCAGACCTAAGTCTGTTCGCAGCACTAAGCACCTGTGAAGTTGATCTCTCAGCTTTGCTTGGTGGCTAGACCGCAAACGAATCGAAACAAAAAAAGAGTTCAGGTTCTTCGGAGCCTGAACTCTTTTCTTTTAAGTTCCGGCGACTACACGCTTAGTTCGGATACTCGGAGAACATTCGTACCACGATTAGAGGAGTTGTTCCTGCCAACAAAATCGCGATGATCAGCCTCATAGTCACTGCGCTGACACGTCCTGTCTGCTTGGCTCCGATGAAGCTGCCGACCATGCCAGTTACGCCCATCACGGCGAGTACTCCGATGTCGAAGTTCATGTTGAAGGCATGGCCCATGAATCCGAAAATTCCGGCTAAAACACCGAGAGTATTGTTCGTTCCCGCTGCGTGGCGAGGATCCATTCGAAGAACGTTGATCAGAATCGGGAATCGCAGGACAGCTAGGACCAACCCCGACGCTCCACCCACGATTCCGATCGCCAGTCCGATCAAACCGTACTTAGTCTGATTCCGTGAGTTCAGTCGAATTCCATCTCTCGACACGGAACGATCTATGCCCTGAGAAACCTCATCAGGATTTTGCGCCTTGCGCCGTGCCGACCACCACTGGATAAACGACAGCGCGGATGAGATCCCCGAAAGCGCAGCAATCAACGCCAGCAATAGCCAAGCTCGAACGTCGTCGGCAAAGTATCCGCCAAGCAGCGACCCAACTACCGCCGGAACACCAAGCACCAGAACGACACGGCCAACTACCCTGCCATCACGCCAATGCGGCCACGCAGCTGCGGTTCCACCAAGAATAGTTACTCCGAGGTTGGTACCAGCGGCAACCACCGGATTAAACCCAAGCACCAACATCACTGGCAACCGAACGGCTCCGAGAGCCACACCAACCATCCCAGCAAAGATACTCAGAACAAAGGTGAACGTGCCGAGAATTACCAGCTGTCCCACCGAGGCTTCAAGCGGAAATAGATCGATCATTTATTAGGACTGCACCATGGCTTCTAGACGATCCACAAACGTGTTCGCCGAAAGAATAAAGAAGAGGGAATCAAGTGTAGCCACTCCCGTTCTACAACCTCGACCTCAACAAACGAGCTTTTCAACCAGAGTTCTTCATCGAAATACTTGCGACCGCCTCTCGAACCCACTTCAACGCCTGCTAAACTTGCCGCCTATTCGAGCAATGCTTCTGAATGGCATACTGCCAGCGCAATCAGCAACGTAGACGAGCTTAATCGCTCAGACAGAGGAACAGACAACGATGAAAAGCAGAGCAGCTATTCACGTCGGACTCGGCAAAGAACTTGTAGTCGACGAGGTCAACATTCCAGATCCTCAGCCCGATCAGGTTGTCGTAAAACTCTACTCAAGCGGAGTTTGTCACTCGCAGTTGCACCAGATGCACAACCCTGAGACTCCAACACCGGGGCTGCTCGGACACGAAGGCTTTGGAGTCGTAACTCAGGTCGGATCAGATATCGCTCACCTGAAAGAGGGCGACGCTGCAATCGTCACCTGGGTTCCACGTGAGCCTATTCAGGGCCGATGGAAAGCACCTTCAGCTGGCGTTACTTGGCAAGAAGAGCCGCTCGACGGATCAACTTACACTTGGGGTGAAGACGCCATCGTTTGGGGCGGATATGCAGTAAAAGTCGAAGACGACGCTCCCAAAGATCTTTCATCAATCGTCGGTTGCGCAATCCTAACCGGTGCAGGCGCAGTAACCCACACCGCCAAAGTACGCCCTGAAGAATCCGTAGCTGTATTTGGAGTTGGTGGAGTCGGACTCTCAGCTATTCAGATGGCATCGGTGCTCAACGCCTACCCGATCATCGCTGTCGACATCGACGACGAAAAACTCGAATTTGCAAAACTGTTCGGTGCGACCCACACAGTCAATTCAGCGAAGGTCGACCCTGTAGCAACGATCATCGAAATGACCAACGGTGGAGTCGACTACGCATTCGACGCTATCGGTCTCAAGATCACCAACGAGCAGATTCTTCCTGTGACTAGAAGCGGTGGTTCTGGAGCCGACAACATTGGTGGCATGGCGGTAATGATCGGCATGCCTGGCCCTGAAATGACTCTCTGGCCGGGGCACTTCATGCTTCACCAACGTCAGTATCGTGGATCGCTCGGAGCGACCTACCCTGACAAAGATTTCAACATGTACCTGCGCCTCTACAAAGAGGGCAAGTTCCCGCTCGATAAGTTAGTGACCAAGCGTTACAAGCTCGATGACATCAACGAAGCGTGCGACGACCTACAAAGCGGCAAGATTCTAGGTCGCGCAATCCTCGAGTACTAAGAGAGCACACTAAAAATTGCAGTATCGAAAACTTGGTAACACCGGCGTAGACGTTTCACTCCTGAGCTACGGAACCGGTGGTCCGTCGCAGTTCGGCCAGAAAACAGGCCTAGATGACGCTGGTCGAGCAGCTCTGGTGAGCCATGCACTCGAATTAGGCGTGAACCTATTCGACACCGCCGATGCGTACAAGGGTTCTGAAGTCCTGCTCGAAAAGGCGTTACGTGGTCATGCGCGTGACTCGTATTTGATCGCCACCAAGTGGTCTCATCGATTGCCAGAAGGGTCAGTCACCGACCCTTCCGAAATCGTTCGTTCGCTTGAACAGAGCCTCGAACGAATGCAGACCGACTACGTAGATATTTTCCAGATTCACGGCGTTGGCCAAAGACACTACGATCTCGTTTCTGAGGTCTATATTCCGGCTATGCAAAAACTCCAGGAACAAGGAAAAACAAGATTCCTTGGAATCACCGAAATGCTCACGGATGACCCGAAGCACAAGGCGATGTCGTTCGCCATGGAGAAGCATCCCGACGTTTGGGATTCAGTGATGCTCAAGTACGGAATCATGAACCAGTGGGCAGCAAAACGTGCCTTGCCACTGGCTTCAAAGACTTCGACTGGCATCCTCAACATGGCTCCTGTCCGGTTGACGCTGACCCGACCCGAAAAGCTCCAGGAACGCATGGCGGAGTGGGGCGAAGACCAAGGCGGCAACGCTCTCGACTGGCTCTCCAACGGCGATTCGGCAGAGCTAATACGCAAGGGCTACATCTTTGCTGCAGAGCCGCCTGCGGTCACGACGGTTATCTCTGGAACATCGAGCATCGCACACCTCGAAGCGAATGTTGCGGCCCTTGACGGCACCCTCACCGATGCTGAATTCACAAAGCTGAAATCAGCCTACGGCGACTCAGCTTCCCCCGACTAAATCAGTTCGTTCGATAGGTTCGACTGCCCGCAGATTGCGCTGCCGACCTATCTAGTCGTCTGGCAGCAACCCTCATGCCATGAGAATTACATTACTCAGCATGTTTCTTCATGCGTTGTTGAACTACTTTTTATAGCGGATAGTCACTCGATCGACCGGCATCGCCGTTGGAATCAGTTCATGCCAGCTATAAATGAAAATCCAAATTCTGCCAGCACCGATAGTCCGGCCGTCGGTTCTCAGCATCCGAATGTTGCCCTGCTCCACGCAATGTTCTCCGGCACAGCCGAAACATACGATGCAGTCGTCAGTCTTACAACTCTGGGAATGGACCGCTGGTGGAAACATCGCCTGATGAAGGCCGTACCCGAGGGTAGGGAGTACCGACGAATCCTCGATCTCGCCTGCGGTACTGGAATCTCCACACTGAAAATCGCCGATCGATTTCCGAACGCCGAAATCGTTGGGATCGATCTCATGAAGTCGTATCTCGCCGTGGCTTCCAGAAAAGTGAAAAAACAGAACCGAAAAAATGTTGAATTCATTCATATGCCAGTTGAGAACCTGGCGGAGTTACCTGGGGAGTTCGATTTAGTACTCGGCTCATTCGCCCCCAAGCTCGTTGATCTTGAGCGCCTCGCATCCAGTTGTTCGGCGAAAATATCTCCGGGTGGAGCGATCGTTCTTCATGACTTCATCGTCCCGAACGCATTGTTACTACGAATGGGGTTCCGCGCGTACTGGTTGCTCGTCAAATCGTTCATGCGTATGCGGGCCGGTTGGGCTGAAACATCGCAAAATCTGTTCAGAATCATCTGGGAATCAAACTGGCAACAGGATCTACAGATGGTTCTAACAGGTGAGGGATTCACGGATTTCTACTGTGAGACTCAACCTCTTCAAGTCGCAAGAATCGTACGAGCTGTACACCCCGTCTAAGCTCAAGATTCTCCGAAAAACCACAACAATCTCGTCTCCCCCTACCTCACCCAGTTAGGCAGGAGGAGTCAAGGGCACACAGATTCGCTGCGCTAGTCGTCAGCTACAGGCTGAGTGTTACTGACAGTGGCTGGTCGCCTCTTTGGGATCAACGCATTTAGAACCAGTTCTGGTAGGCCAGTAATTTGCGTACCCAGTCGGTAGTTAGTGGCGATCTCGCCGAGTTGAATCTGGCAGTTGTCGCAAGATGCAGCCACAAACATCGCTCCAGTGGCTTTGATCTGATCGGCTTTCGGCTTACCAGCTTTGATACGGATATCAGCCGCCTCAGCTATAGCTACCAATCCGCCACCACCGCCACAGCAGTAGTTGTTTTCACCGCTGGGTGTCATGTCACGGAAGTCCTCACAAACAGCACGCAATATCGTTCGTGGCTGCTCGATCAGTCCGCTCACACGACCCAAATTACAGGAGTCGTGATACGTAATCGAATCAGGATTCGCCGATGGATCGACTTAGAGCGTTCCATCAGTCACCCACTCTGCAAGTAACTCGATTAGGCTTGTAACCTCGAACGGGAACGGCTCGCCGTACCAGTTCGGGGCTTCCCATCGCAGCGTCGTGTAGGCATGTCCACAATCGGTCACAACAACTCGTTTTGCGTTGAGACGCTTAGCCTCTTTTACGATCCGATCTGTAATTTTCTTCGCTTTAGGTGTGTCGGCGACGAACAGTCCGTAGTTCGCTGCCTCGAACATGCTCAGACACCAATCAGTCTCTGTCTCATGAAACAACCTTGCAGCTGGAAGAATTGTGTGAGCACCTGAAAGTGCAACGTAAAGCACGTCCACGTTTTCGACTTCAACAGGAATCCTGGCTTCAGGATCTCCAGACAGGTCGCGAAGCTCCTCTTCCAGCATGTCGATCTGTTCAAGGTAGATGTCCTTGAACATTTCCATTCCTTCTTCACGAGCCAAAGAAGCATCGGCAAGTTGAGTAAGGATCTCGGGTGCGTCTCCATTCGCTGAAGCAACTGCTCGCACCGAACGCATTATTGCTGCCGTATCTACCCCAAATGGGCAGTTGACGGTACACCGTCGGCACAACGTGCAATTCATGAACGCCATGTCGGTCAGTTCTTTCATGCGTTCTTGAGTCGGTGGTGTAGCACCGACCCAACGAGGAGCGATCTTTCCTATAGGATCGAACATTGATCGATAGACCGACCTCACCTGCTCAGCCCGGAAAAACGGGGTGTTTTCAGGTTTAGGATCTGCCTGATAGTAGTGACACGACTCAGCACAAATCCCACACCGTACACATGCCTCGAGTGAAGCCATCAATCGACGATCAATAAGCTTCCCAAACTGTTCTTTGAGTTTGGGTGAAACTTTGTCGCTCATGACGCCCTCCTTGAAAACTTCAACACTCCCCGGTGACCGAAGAATGTTCCAAATTGGAAGCGGGTGTAGAAGAAGTAAATGCTGTGTTTGAGCTTGCTAACTGGCAAGTAACCCAGCACGACACCTGAAACTATCCAGAACGCTGGCATGACCGATTCAATCACACACGCAACAGCTGCGATCGCAATGAAAACAGTGACTAAACCAAGAGAAAAATAGTCGTCCGGCGTACTTACTCGCCTGAGAGCTTCTTCTCTGAATCGAATCCAGAACCCTCCGAGCGCTGCGACAGATCCCACTCCGAGCACCGCTGCAATGAAAATTCTGATTTCAGAATTCAATTGCCATATCCAAGGCGAGGCGATCAGAACCACGAGCGAACCAAATACGCCTGCATGGAAAACAATCCCTCGCACGTAGGCAATCAAGTGTCTACGGGTACTTTCTTTCGCCCACGGTGCCATCCCAAGTGAGAATGCATAGACAACACCGCGTGCTGCCGATCCCCTGTACGGGGCCACATCAATTCTGAACGCCCGGCGGTTAGTACTTCTGAGATTGCTTGCAATCCCAACCAGCAACAGCACCAACCCGATGGCAAGAATCGAGACACCACTAATTTCCAGAACAGTCATGACACTTTCCTCACTTGGAAAGTAATGACCTTTTCTTCTCTTCCAATCGAAAGCAGCTCATTGCCCGTGGTTCGAGCCCACGCCGGAATGTCGATCAATACACCTGGATCGCTGGCAGTTGCTTCAAGAACATCTCCAACCTCAAGTTGTTTGAACGCCTGCGCAACCTTCACAACAGGAATCGGGCACAACATGCCTTCTAAGTTGAGTGTTACTTCGGGTGCTACTGATGTCATTTTTTGTGCCTCCTAATTCAAGGTTCAGGAATGAATAACCTAGATAAACAAAGTTGAATTCGACTGCTGCGATTCCTCGATGAATGCAGCCACTCCAGCTACTTGGTCAACCTCAGGAATCAAGGTTTCTTTTGGAATCTCCATGACGTCCATACTCATCTGGCAGGCAATCATCTTCACGCCTAGATCTGTTGCCATCTCACGCAATTCAGGAAGTGAAGCCACATTGTGTGAACGCATCATCTTTTTGAACATCCAGCGCCCCAATCCAAGGAAGTTGAACTTCGAAGGACCTACCCGGTCGATACCACCACGGTTCATTGCGCCCATCGCCCGACCGAAAACGCTCGATCCGGTGCGGTTCCCATCCTGGATTAGCTTCAAGCCCCAAAATGTGAAGAACATCGTTACTTGAAGGCCAGATGCCGCAGCACCAGTAGCGATGATGAATGCAGCCATCGCTTTATCCATGTCGCCGCTAAATACCACCATTGATATTTTCTTCTGAGCAACCTGAGGGATCTCTCCCAACTGCTCATCAGGGGTTGGAATCGTTAATGCTTGAGCCATCTCATCCCTCCCAGCCACTTTGGTTTTCGTTATCTAACTTTTAGTAATCGACATATCGAACCGTTCTGCCAAATCCTGGCTGGTTCGAATCCGATTAAGTAAAAACTCTCTAAACAGATCACATGCCTGAACGATCCTAGGATCAGCAAGCGAATAAGAAACGGTATTGCCACGTCGAGTCGCAGTCACAACCCCTTGTTCTCGGATCGCCGCAAGGTGTTGAGAAACAGTTGCTTGTGGAATTTCGAGGAGATTTACGATTTCTGAAACTGTCTTCTCGCCGGAATGCAATTGATCAAGAATCATCAATCGACGAGGGTTTGCAAGCACTTTCAATATGCGTGAATGCAGACCGTAAAGACTGTTCTTAAACTCGTCCATTCTTACAACCTTGCTAACGGAATATTTGAATATACATATACTCTCGTGAATTAATTCACAATATGTCAAGATACCTCACGGAAACTACATACTTGAAGTGAAATTTGCACTTCACAGCGCTGGCACGCCGCTCCGTATTTTAGTGAAATTACACCCATTGTTCGTTTATTCACGTACCCCTCATATCGCCGAATACATTCCACGCTAGAACCTCACGACGCGTCCCGATAATGGAAACATCCAATAGGGCTGGCGGGTGACTCCACTCGCAATAAAGGAGGTACGGAATGTTTAGAAAAATCCTCGTTCCAATCGACAGTTCGGATCAGTCCCGAACAATTTTGCGGTGGGCAGTTGGACTCGCGAAGGCAACCAAGTCCGACCTGACCTTACTTTCGGTAATAGATTCCGAAGATATTCAGATCGTTGAAGCCGGAGCACGCGGCGAAGAGCGACCAACAGCACCTGAAGGCGTGATCACTAAGATCACCGAAAAGGTAGCTGCCGACCTCGAAGTCGAAGCTGCAGAGCTTCGCGGCACAGGCATCGGCATCGATGTAAAAGTCGTAGCCGGATCACCCGCCGAATCGATCGTTGCGCAGGCCAACGTCATGGGCGTCGACCTGATCGCAATGTCGACTCGTCGAGAGTCTGCGCTAGCACGTGGAATCCTGGGCAGTGTGACTGACCGGGTATTGCACTCGACCACGACTCCGCTGTTGATTCTTCAGCCTGAGGACCTCACTGACGCGAGCCTCGGATATGGATTCGTGCAGCACATCGTGGTTCCGCTCGACGGCTCAACGATTTCTGAATCGGCTGTTGAACCTGCGAGTGAGCTCGCTCGTGCAACAGGGGCAGAACTCGTATTCACCGAAGTTGTGAAACTTCCGGTGTACGGAATGGACATGGGCGGACTCGGATACGGTTCAGTTCACTACGCTGAAGAGATGGATACCAAGCTGCAAGAAGAAAGCGCACAACGGTATCTACAGCGATTCGTAGAAGATGCTGAAACCGCCGGGCTCAAAGCCCGTGCCCAGGTTCGGGTTGGAAACCCATCAATCCAGATCGTGGATGAAGCAGCTGCCGAGGGAAGCATCGTAGTGATGGCAACTCACGGCGCTGGTGGAATCAAACGATGGGTTGTTGGTAGCGTGACCGACAAAGCGGTTCGATCTGCACACCGACCTGTGCTGGTCATCCCGCCCACAGCGGCATAGACGCAGACCTCCTCCCTCTCGGTTCAGAGAGGGAGGGAGTAAGAGAGAAAATCATCATCATCAACTCACAAAATTTCAGTTGAGGATGTTTTTTGTTTCGCAGTAGACCGACTTTCTTCACGCCAGTCGCCCCGCTAATTGCCCGTACCAATCCTCCCTCCCTTCAAGGGAGGGAGTTAGAGGGTGGGTCCAATCGCCCAACCCCCAACTTCGCCATCATCAGCCACAACGAATCAAGCACCGCTTGAGATATGAGATGCTAGCGACACTACCCACACCCAGCCCTCTCCCTACGAGGGGGAGGGAATCTAAATACCCATCTCGGCGTCGATTTCGTCTTGGAACGCCGATGCACGCCCTTCAGCAACATCCTCTACGGTGACCGGCTTTCCAGCCTCGCCCGACTCCATCAGTGCATAGGCGAGAGCCAGTGCGTCCATGCCTCCTTGAGGACCCACCTCTGGCTGCTCACCTGATTCGGCAGCTTGGACCATATCGAGATACTCGTAAGCCAAAATCTTCGAATCGATCTCTCGGAAATCCATCTTGTAGGAGCTAATGCGACGAGCACCGTTCCACAAAGTTGAAATCGTGTCGTCTAACTCGAAGTCAGGAACCAAATCCAGCAACGCATCGGCCGTAATCTCTGTCCCGTCGTTGCGAACGATACGCGGCGACTCGCCTGATCTGCTTGCTGGTCGATACAAAGTGCCTGTACTACCCGAAATCGTCGAGACACCCAACGACTGGCCGTGTGACGTATCGGTCATAAGCAACTGTCCAATAGCACCCGACTTGAATCGAATCACTCCGAACGCGGTATCAACCGCGGTTTGCTCGACGGTGTCGCCAGTTTCGTAACCGTCTTCTTTCCGATGGTTGTACATCTGAGCCAGTACCGGAGCCACCTCGTCCATCGGGCGAAGTGTGCGCTGCGATTCATTGATCGCAGTCTCGGCATAAACGCTGTTAGCACCACCCAGAAGGTAAAGCAGCATGTCGGCGTTGTGCACACCGGCATCCAGGGGCGCGCCACCAGCCTGAACCTTCTTCGCACGCCAAACCGTGCTGTGCATTACCGCGCCATTCGAACTGCCAACACCAATATCAAGCGCAAAGTACGGAGTACCAATCGCACCGGCATCGATCAACGCTCGAGTCAGTCGGTTCATCGGATCACGGCGATAGTTTTCAGCGACCGCCATGACCTTGCCGGTCGACTTCGAAACGTCTCGCATCATTCGACAAGCTTTTAGGGTGAGTCCCATCGGCTTTTCGGTTATGACGTGCAACCCTGCTTCCATCGCCTTGATTGCGAATCGGTGATGCATGGGTGTGCTTGTGACGATCGCAACTCCGTCGAGATCTGCGTTAGCGAGCATGTCGTCGAAGTCGGTGTAGATCTCTGGGCGCATGCCTGTTGCGTCGCCGATTTCGTCAGCAACAGTCCCTGCCACGTCGGCGTGCACATCACACACCGCAGCCATCGTTACAGTATCGAAGTACTTCCTAAGTTCGATGTACCCGTGGGCGTGTCGACGCCCCATCCCGCCACAACCAACCAATGCAATCTTGAATGTCATTTTTCTCGAATATTCTCTCGTGAAATTAGTAGTGACCGATGCCGACTAAGGAAGCATGTCTACTAACGGCTGAATGTGCGATTTCTCACCTTTGAAATCGATTCCGAGGTCGTGAACGATCTCAACAATCTTGTCGTTGAACGGTGTCGGTACTCCCAGCTCTTTGCCATAGTCCGAAACCAGCCCGTTCAAGTAGTCGATTTCATTGCGACGACCCTTGCGAACGTCTTGACCAAACGAAGGCACCCCACCGACTCCACCTCGTTTTCCGGCCTCCATGAACGCCGCCTCGACCTCTTCGACGTTGCGCCCTTCGGCAGCATCGATGATCGATTCAGCCGGAAGTTCGAGCACGGAGTACAAGTTGATGCCTTTGGCGAGTGCAACCCTGGCTACTTCAGCACCCAACTGAATTCCGATTCTCAGAGGGTTAAGTTCTGTACGCACTTCGGTCGTGCCGTACCCGCTTAGCCCAGCAAGAGCGTTCGCCATGCAGTTGACCATTAGTTTCGACCAACGAGCACCCCATAAATCACTCGAAAACTCGGTGTCGGCGACAGCACTCAACACTTCAACAAGTTCTCTGGCCCTCGGAGTATCCGCTCCGTCGTGCTCGGCGATCTTGAATCCCAACGGGTAGTTGTCCGTTCGGATTCCGCGCCCCGGTTCGTAGGCAGCAGCTCCGATGGTGATGATGCAACCGAGAGAGCGTTCCACCCCAGCGACCGACGCCATGCGCTCGTCGTTGATTCCGTTTTGGAAGTCAACAAATACGCCATGATCTGGATCGACGTAACGGAGCATCAGTGTCGTCGCCCACTCGGTGTCGTACGACTTCACTGCGATGAATGCAGCGTCGAACGGAACCGTTTCGTGCTGCAACTCGTGAATGTGTATCGCCTTCGGATGTGTGAGGTACTCGGCTTCCTGAGTTTCGACGATCAGGCCATCAGCCTTGATCTGTTCGACGTGCTCCCACCACTGGTCGATCAGCGTGATGTCGTGCCCCGCCTTCGACAGTAGACCGCCGACAACGCTTCCAATTCCACCGGCACCCATGATCCCAATACGCATCCGTACGCAGCTCCCTAATTGCTCTCTCGGCGTTAAACGAAATTCGCCGCCAAACGTTTCATAGTTACAGCGGCGAAGTGTATGCGTTGTGGCATTGGTTTTGGTGCCGGTTGAAGATCGAATATCTCACTCACCAGCAAGCATTGCTATTGCTGAGCCAATGATCGTTAGGAACTGACCGCCTACTAGCGTCATGGTCCAGCGTAGATCGCTCTCGATCCGGCGAAGTTTGCGATCATGCTCGTCCTCTACAACGGTCTTCATGCTCATGAGTTCATTCCAGATAGCGTTGAGATCTGGTGAATCACCAACGGTGCTAGGCGAATCTCCACAACGCCCACCAACTCCTCGCAGCGACCGTTCATCCTCACCGGCAACGTCGATATCAACCTGATCGTTGTAGCTCACCGCCCGAGCCTTGCCTGACCTAAACAACACAAGTCACCACCTCAAGCTCAACAGTAAGATGCTCGATACCACCGATCTTGCGCCGCTTGATTGGCCCGGATGAAACGACCGTGCAGCCGGCATAGGTATCGAGTGCAAGCTTCAGTGATTCAGAGCCCGACGAATCGAGAAACCCATGCAACGCAAGTTCAGTTTCATCAACATCCCAACCGCCGGCGATCAACAGCAGGCTGAACGAAAAAGTCGCATCGGTGTAGTTGGCACCCCTGAACCGCACAGCAACTACAGGCAGTTCGCTGAACTGATCCGCCATGTGATCGACCACCGGTCAATAACCGTGTGTCACAGCTCGGCTGTCGCTCAGCGAAGCTACTACGTCCGACCGAATCGATATACTATCGAATCCAACAACCACCCGCCGGAGTCGTCATTGAGTTCTCGTCCAAATATTCTGTACATAATGTCCGACGACCACGCAGCTCACGCCATCTCGGCGTACGGCAGCAAGATCAACAACACGCCGAATATCGATCGGCTTGCTGATGAGGGTGTGCGAGTCGACAACGCATTCTGCACGAACGCACTTTGCACCCCGAGCAGAGCGACGATACTCACAGGCCAGTACAGCCACGTGAACGAAGTAAAAACTCTCGATGATGAAATCGATAGTTCACGGCCGATCCAATCTCAGAAACTCCTGAAACAAGCAGGATACGAAACGGCGATCGTTGGTAAATGGCATCTCGGAAACAACGAAGCCAGCAACCCTCAAGGTTTCGACTACTGGAACGTTCTTCCTGGGCAAGGCGACTACAACGACCCGACCTTCTTCGAGAACGGCGTCGAGAAGAAATACGAAGGCTACGTCACCGACCTAATCACCGATTTTGCGGTCGATTGGCTCGATTCACGTGACGACGACACCGAAGACCCGTTCTTCCTGATGGTCCATCACAAAGCGCCTCACTCTTCGTGGATTCCTGCCAAGCGACACGAAAATCTCGGCGTCGAAGGCGAATTTCCAGAGCCTGACAACCTGATGGACGACTACGCCACTCGATCGGAAGCGGTGAAGCTCACTTCTATCAAGATCGAAGACACCCGAAAAGCCAATCTCAAATTCGATCCGCCGGAAGGTGCCTCCCACGAAGAGACACGAAAATGGGCGTATCAGCGGTACATCACTGACTACACCCGAACTATTCAAGCTGTAGACGATAGCGTCGGCACACTCCTCGATTATCTCGATGAACACGGACTCGCCGAAAACACTCTCGTCGTCTACACATCCGACCAGGGAATGTTCTTGGGTGATCACGGCTGGCACGACAAGCGATACATGTACGAAGAATCGCTAAGGATGCCGTTCCTAGCTCGACTTCCCGGTGAAATCGAACCCGGTTCTGTTTCGACCGACATGCTGCTCAACGTCGATTTCGCACCAATGTTCCTAGACTTCGCCGATGTAGAAATACCTGACGAAATGCAGGGAACGTCGGGACGTAAGGTGCTCAGCAACGATGTGCCTGACGACTGGCAAACCAGCATGTACTACCGCTACTGGATGCACACAATTGGTCACCGGATTATTCCGAACTATGGTGTTCGAAACGAGCGCTACAAGCTGATTCACTACTACGGCGTCACACCCGAAGATACTCGCGATCCCAGTATCAAGATTGATGCCGAGTGGGAGCTGTACGATCTCGATCAAGATCCTCGTGAAATGAACAACGTCTACGGCTCACCTGATTACGTCAAAGTTCAGGCGACGATGTTCGCTGAACTCGATCGACTCCAGGCCGAAGTCGAGGATGCTCCGCGCCACTAGAATCAAAGTTGGTTCTCGAAGCTAGGCTGCCTGACTATCATTCAGCCTCAATGGTGTTCGTCTCAGAAAACCCAGCGACGATTTCCGGTCTTTATCGCAACCTCTTGAACCGGAGTGAAAACTTCCATTTTTTGGTGCAAAAGCACTAAATGTGATTTTCGTCACACATTGCTCATAAAACTATGCGACGGTTTTCACAGGTGCCTCACAAGCGCCGGATATTCTCATTTACATGATCACTGCTGAATGAGTAAACCACTGATTCAGCCGTGCCGGGCTAAAGCGGGATTACCGCAGGCACACCCCGACAATGAAGGTGATTATGGGCTGAAAGATTGTGAGGACAATCATGGCACAACTAACAAGGATCAATTTCATTTCGATGGCCGGACTAGTACTAGTTATCGGCGGAATCATCGGAATCGGTCTTGGTGGTTATCTCTACCTGACAGCAAATGCCGGATTAGAGTCCCTAGAGACCGTATACGAGACCCAGGGCAGAATCATGCCTTACGACGATGAAGGAAACTTCACCGATCGGGGAACGGTTGAAGGCGGAGACGCCATCCTTTCGCTTATCGAAAACGACTGGAACTTCAACCTGAACAGGGCAAACTTGGACCCAGCAGACCCTCTGGTCAACACACCAGATGAGCTAATGGTTCAGTACGGAATCATCAACTACCACACCCTGCATGGAACGCAGACCGTGGTTCTCGATGAAGACGTTGAGTACCAAGGCGTTGTTTACGAAGCAGGTACACACGAAGTACCAGTTGATGGACGCTACTTCTCAGATCTCGACCGAAGGCACCCGCTTGAGGGTCCGGTACGCACACAGGCTTGGAGCCCGTTGGCGTTCGGTCTCACCAGCACATTGCTGAACGGTATGAACTCTGACTACATGGCGGGCATGGCGCACTTCATGTCCTGGTCAATCTTCATGGGACTCGGCTTCATGTTCGCAGTCGCCGGAGTATTCGTCACACTTGGCGGACTCCAGTTGACTCGCAAAGTTGAAGCAGAAGAAGAGGCAATCGAGCGAATGGCAGCAGCCGTTCCTACGCCTCAAGCAGCCCCAAGTGGTGCGGCCGAATAGCACCGCAACGTGTGCCCGGGATCGGATCCTGACTAGTCAGTAAAGGTTTGGATCCGATTCTGGCGATAGATAAAAGCTCGATGCGAAAGCACCGGGCTTTTTGATTTAACGAATTACTCGGTGTTCATACTTCAAGTAATTCACTGAAGCTTCATCACCACCGATTTCTACGAACCCCGACTTACTTAGAACCGCCCTTGAAGCAGCGTGTGAAGACTCGACCCCAGCAACAATCGAATCAATGTCAGTCGAAGATCTGACCCACTGTACGAATCCTTGAACAAGCTCCGTCGCTAGTCCACCACCGCGATAATTCGGTTCGACGAGATATCCAATATATAAGTACGTCGAGCCTGAATCCGATTGTTCTGACGCTATCAACATCGCTGCAATCTCAGCAGATGACTTGGTCTTGGCAAACAGCACGTCAGTCCCTTCGGTCGCTTGCTGAACTAACCACGCAGCTACGTCTTCAAGAGACCGGATCGACGCCAACGAATCCGGTAAAAACTGCCGAGCATCCTCAGAAACATGAGACAAAATCGCCTCCGCAGCTTCGTGTTCTTCTAGCCCAAGCGACCGCCAACTGCTGACCGTCAATCGATCCGTATTGAAGTTGCAATCGCTGAGCATAGAAAATTGCCGAAGGGCTACTCGCCCCTCTCTGCCTTCCACTTCCTGAATCGTTCTTTGGTCTCGGCAGATATCGGGTAGTACTTACCCGGTGAAGCCTGCTCTTCATCGATCAAGCCGATAACAAACTCTTCAGCTTCTTCTTGCTCTTCGATCCAGTCGATCACTTCTTTCGCACGATCAGCAGGAACTACAACAACACCATCATCGTCACCAACAATCACGTCGCCAGGCATCACAAGTACGCCACCGACGTTCACAGGTCGACCTTCTTCGAACGACTCCAAGAACGGCAGGTTACCTGCGGGAGATCGATTCTTAGCAAACACCGCCAGGTCGTACTCGTCGGAAACCATCTGCAAGTCGCGAATCGCACCGTCGGTCACAAGACCTTGAGCCTTCTTGTGCCACAGCATTCGGGTCTTCATGTTCCCGAGAATGCAGGAATACTCATCGAACGTGTGCGCCTCAACGACAAGCAAATCGTTCGGACCGCACTTGCCCATCGCTAAGTACTCAGGTGAATCACCGCCCTTGCGAGTCTGAGCAAGCAAATCAGGACGTGCCGGCACGAAACGCAACGTCTGCGCACGCCCAACCAACGTCTTACCCGGCGTGTACGCCTTAACGTCTCTCATCAAGCACAGTTGGTAGTTCGCCGATGCAAACCACTCCTGCCCATCTGGCGGAGCCAATCGCCACACAGCACTGTAAGCGGTGGCGGAAGTCACCTTCCTGAATCGATCCAGTATTGCGTCAGATACATGCGTTGGCATTGGGATTTTCCGTCCGTGAGTTCAGTTTGCGGTGGTAGATACGAGATTATTCGGTCTGGTTAGAGTCAAGATCGCGGCTATTAATAGCTTTTTCGATCTTGTGACACTTGGCGATCAGATCTTCAAATGAGTCTGGGTTCTGTTCAACCATCCGTGCACCAAGCATTTCACCGTAATCTCTCTCAAGCGAAACAAGACTTTCTCCGGCAGGGACGATTTGTATGTTTCCATTGACGGCGTCTGCATAGCTGATCTCATCGCCGTCTAAGGTGTAGTTATAAAAATGTTGCTTCACCTTAGCGACTAAGTTTGCGGTTTCCTGATCAGCCAAACACTGTTTCCAATACGTCGATTCGAATATTTTAGCGAGATCGTGCCAATGCCGAGCATAGCCCGCCCATTTATTCTGCCCACGAACCGAAGCAATATGAGCCAACGTCGCTTTCTCCCAAAAGGTTCGCTGTATATCCATCACCCTCACATTGGCCCGTGGTAGTTCGATTCCCCCTACTTGTGCCAAGTAGCTCACATCGCATTCAATTTCTGCCCGATGATTCGGTTTCCCGGTCGACGCTCCACCTAATTCAATTTTCACTCGGGTGTCAATATACGAGCGACTCCCAACCGTTCGAGCTTCGCTAACAACCGACAGGGCTGAGTAGTCGACTTAAAATGTCGCCGGATCTTTCTCATCGAGTGTGAACTCAACGCCCGCGGGTAGGTTGGAGCCCAATTGCGGAATCATTTCATCTTTAATGAAATTCGGCTGTTCGATCTTTTCAATCCGCTGTTTCCATTTACCTGCCTGGCTTTTACTCGGAGGGAACTCTGAATCAACTGTTCTATCGGGAATCAATTTATTGATATCAACTGTCACATCAACATCTTCCGAAAATCGCTTGATGACCTTGTAAACCTTGGAAAGAGACGTCCCCCCTTTGAATACCAGATTCTCGGCGAAACTAGAACTGAACAGGATGCTGAGTACCTGAACTTCCCAAATATCTTTTTCGAGCTGCACAGGCCTGCGGTCGAGTTCTACAGACGCCTGCTGCATCAATCGTTTTTTGTCATTCTGGCTCAGAGAAAAAAAACGAATCAGGCAACGACAGCCTCCTCACCCCGTGTCGCCTGTCTGCCTATTGCAGCAGCAAGCCAGGCCGGAGCCGATCCGCGCAACGCCACCAGTTGTTTCTTCTCTGATTCAGAAAGTCTCTCCCACAACTGTTCCAGTGTCTCTGCTGAATACTCTTCTCCAAATGAGAGCAACGCCCTAAGTGCGGCACCAGCAACACCCTCTTTCAACTGCCACTGAGGCGCATGTCGTAACTCTACCTCTGTTCGACCCAGACTAATTTTGCGGCTAGGGCCCGAAGTTAAAAACATCTCTCGCATCGGAACTTGTGTGCTCAAACCAAGCGCGTTCGCAGCCACCGCACCACTTGGAACGATCGACTCTCCGGTCCGCTTACGTATCGAGTTCAGTACGGTTCTCGAAAGTGGGGGAGCCACACCAAACCGACTCTTCACAGGTCTGGTGTACATACCACGACCCACGCGCAACAACTCGCCTCGTTTAGCGAGACGGGATAACGCTTGGTCTACGTTCGCGCGATTCCCAAGATGTAGAAATTCCTTCGCCGAAATTATTCCACCCTCAGGCAAGTTTTTTGCATATTTAAGGATCGCTTCAGAGAATTCGCCCATTTTTCTATTTCGTTTTGCTAAATGTCTCATCGATCAATCACAATGTTGTTAATTAAAGTAGTGTCATAAACACAAATTAGTTTCTGACACTTACAAGTATAACACTTGACAACACCAGACAATAATTAGATTAAAATTAAACCTAATATTCGGCCTACAAAAGACACGAAGGCTAGACAAATTTCGAATTAGGAGTTACCTAAAGTCCAAGTCGCAAACATTTTCACAAACGTGATTGGAATTCAGAAAGTAATAGACCATTTAAAAAAAGAGCCTCAACGGAATACTGCTACGATTCGCCGGTTCCAGTTTTTACATCGATCCCGAAAGCCACACATGTCACAACAAGTTGCTGCCAACGATCCACGATTCAAGTGGTCAGGAAATATTTCGCTCGAAGTAAGCGGCGGCTGGGTAATGCCGTGGCGTATCGAGCAAGATGAGCGAGAGTTGTACGCCCTTGAACTCACCGAACGAGCGTCGATGCCTGCTGGAGTGCGCCTCTGCTTTCAGACCGATAGCCAAACGCTAGCGATCAACTGCGACGAATCAGACGACCGAAGCAATCTGGATCTGGTAATAAACGGTAACTTGGTCGGATCGGTCCAGACGACGAACACAACTTCGGTTCGTTTCGACAGTTTGGGAACCGGAACAAAAAATGTCGAACTATGGCTTCCGCAATTCGGTGAGTTCCGATTCGGCGGTCTGACAATCGACGATGCCGCCATACTCAACAGCGCTACCGATTCGCAAGCTAAGAAATGGATCACATACGGTAGTTCGATCAGTCAATGCTCAGCTGCCGATTCGCCAACCAAAACTTGGCCAGCAATCGTGGCTCGGACCCGTGGATACGATCTGACTTGCCTCGGATTCGGCGGACAGTGTCACCTCGATCCGATGATCGCCAGAGTCATTCGAGACCGAGAAGCCGATCTGATCTCGATGTGCCTTGGCATCAACATTTACGGTGGCGAAACGTTGAACGAGCGAACTTTCTACCCTGGAATTCTCGGATTCGTGAAAATCGTTCGAGAAAAGCACCCGACCACACCCATTGCGTTGCTGTCACCGATCTACTCGCCCGGACGCGAAACTGAACTCAACGCTGTAGGTTTCTCACTCCGGCAAATGCGTGATGAGGTGAAACGTGCGGTCGAAACCCTACGAGCGAACGGCGATGAGAACATCAGTTACATCGACGGACTAAACGTGTTCGACTCCGACAATGCATACCTACTGCCCGACGATCTGCACCCCAACAGCGAAGGCTACGGAATCATGGCCGACAACATTTTGGGACTGCTACCGAAGGTTTAGAGCGGTCGAAATGATTGAACGCTCGGAATCGCAAATCTTGCGCACGCATGAAATCTGCGACATCCTGCCTGTCATTACGAATAGAGCCAGAAATGCAGTGGACTGCGAACGAGGGAACAGCTAGATGATCAGCTTTTTAGGAATGGACTACGATCTTGAGTCGGTGGTGGTATCTGCAGTCACTTCACTGGCGATACTTATCCTTGCTTGGCTTGTTGGGCGCTACATATCGAGGTTGATCCGATCAGGTGTGAATCGACGTATGCAGCAGATCACTGATCTAACAGACGTAGATCGTGAAAAGCGTGCCGACACTGTTGGCGGATCGCTATCCAGGGTCGCCCGGCTGGCGGTCTGGATAATCGCCTTGATCACCGCTGCTTCCGAATTTGGCGTGAACGTTGCGCCGGTCATTACCGGACTCGGCATTGGCGGTCTTGCAGTGGCATTTGCAGCACAGCACATTATTCGTGATTACCTACACGGCTTCCTGATCATTACGGAAGACTGGTACCGGGTTGGCGAAGCGGCAAAAGTCGCTGGAAACGCTGGCCTCGTCGTTGCAGTAAACCTTCGGACCACCGTGCTGCGTGACGGAAACGGAGCCCTGCATCAGATCCCGAATGGTCAGATTTCACAAGCCACCAACATGACCCGAGAGTTCGCCCGAATTAACTTCAACATCGAAGTTGGATACGGCGAAAATCTCGATCAAGTAATCAGCGTCATCAACGATGAATGCGAAAAATTCAAGGAAGACCACGAATGGACCGAACAGCTTCTCGCTACTCCGAAAGCTGTAAGAGTCGACAACCTCGGAGCCTCAGGCGTCGAGATAAAAGTCATGGGCGATACGATGCCGATGAGTCGCGTCGGTGCAATGGGTGAACTACGAAAACGCCTTAAAGATCGCTTCGATGTCGAAGGCATAGAAATTCCGTGGCCTCAGACTGTCGTCCACTTCGGAAACACTATGCCAAAAGGCGACGAAGTAGCCTAGCCGAAAACTGGAAAGCCCTAACTAGTCATCGTGCGGATGATCAATGTTGTTGATGCTCCGCCAGAGTCGCCACTGCTTCATCTCGTCACGTTTGTACAGGTTGATGTACTTGCCGCGCATCTTCACGGCTTCTCCGCCCATCTTCGGAGCCATGGCGTAGTTGAACGCTCCACGCACGTAGACGATCGAATCAAGCAGTTCGATTTCGGCGACAACCGACTTAATGCTGGCTTTGATAGATCGGAAAAATTCACGCTGATGCGCAACGATCGCATCACGACCACTCACCGCTGGTCTATCGGGCATCATAAGCATGGCGTCGTCAGCGAGAATATCGTCGATTTCATCGACGTCTGAAGCATTTGTTGCGGCGGCGTACCGTTCTTCAAGCTCAAGAATTGCTGAACGATCTTCAGACATGCCGTTTCCTTTTGACGAGACTCAGTGGGGATTCGAAGTGCAACATCGCACGTTGCTTTCGATCATTGATAACACCAGAGTTATCGGTCAGAAACTGTGTTTTCCACAATATCTCCGGCCTGAGTTTGGATACCGAAATATTGACGAAGACTAATCGCCAGCACCAGCCGTTCCATCCGACGCATTCGGATCCGCAGGTGACGCTTGTCCGTCTCCAAGCAGCGTTCGCCTGAACGTTTTATCCATCTGTGAATGAATCTTCATTGCAAGCGTCGCAGTCGATGCCACGCTTAAAGCCATTACTAGAGCTGGCGCAGGCGAGGTCAAGTCATCGACAGGCATCATCTCAAGCAGTTGAGTCACCATCCACACCCCGGCTGCGAGCATAAACACGCTCACAACGACAACGCTCATTACATCGGCAGCTTGAATACGAGCGGTCATCTTGAAGCGAATAAAGGCTCGACGTGCGAGCACGATGCCAAGATCCGACAGAACGCGCCACAGCACGAGTCCGGCAGGCACAGCCAACGTGACGACCGCCGCAAGAACGGCGACTCCCACAAGATCGGTAGATATGCCGAGTTCACCAGCGATGCTTACTCCAGCGTTTGAAATCAGTACGCCTGCGACGATCACGAGACCAATAATTCCGAAACTGACAGCGGTCGATCTCACCGCTCGAACAAACGAATGAGGTGCGGGTTTTGCGGGAGCCATAGCGCGTCTCGCACGATCAACAGCCGAAGAAAATATCGCTGCCTCTGTTTTGACTCTCGACGGCAGAATCCAACTAAATACGGAGCCAATGAAGCTGTGAGAATTGAACAGAAGCGGGTAGATGAAAGAAGACATCAACGTGCTGATTGTCACTACGGGGTAGAGCTGTGCACCAACCGCTGCGTGCTCGCTACCCGAACGTGCGATGGCGAGTGAAAATTCACCGAGTTGCGGCATCGATGTGCCGACTTTGAGGGAAGTATCGCCATCGTGACCAGTCAGGAATGTTCCAATGGTCGCAGCCAACATCTTTCCTGCAATTAGAACGCCGGTCACGATCAGCGCCGTTCCCAAATACTCTGGTACATCGCCCATGTTTACCAACATGCCGATCGATACGAAGAACAAAGCGGCGAACAGATCACGAACTGGAGAGATGAATCGGGCTATCTGATCTCGATGTTTTGTGTCGCCTAGTACGGTCCCAATCAAGAACGCTCCGGCACCAGCAGAAAGTCCCATTTCACGTGCTAAAAGCCCCACACCAAAGCACATGCCCAGGCTGCCTATAAGCAACGTTTCACGGGATTTCAAATGATCCAGCAGGTCCATGAGTCGTGGAGCCAGAAGCGTGCCGAACACGAGTGCTCCAACAGCGAATACCGCCATCTTTATGACGATTGGCCAGACTTCAACCGATCCGCCTGATTCTTGATTGGCGTAGCCAGCAAACACGGCGAGCAGCACTACAGCTACGAAATCTTCAACAACTAATATTCCGACAACCAACTGGCCGCGAAGCGACATCAATTGTCCGTTTTCTCGAAGGATTTGAACCAATACGGCCGAGCTTGAAAATGCCAGAGCTGCGCCGAGGTATATCGAAGTGGTCGGAGTCCAACCTAAGGCACGACCGAGGTAGTAGCCGAGCGAAATCATCGTGGCTATTTCTACTGCACCGATCAGCACCACACGGAATCCGACTTTGCGGATTCGCTCCCAGCCGAACTCAACTCCGATGGCGAACAGCAGTACGACTAATCCAACTTCGGCGACGAGCGAAACGGTTTCGGTGTCTTTCACGAAGCGACCTTGAAGCGCGAACGGGCCTACGAGCACGCCCGCGAGGAGATATCCGAGGATCGGCGGTTGCCGAATGAGTCGGAAAAGAATCAAGGCCGCGGCTGCAGCGACCATGATTAACGCAAAATCTCTTACAAAGTCTCCTGAGTGCACATTCTCATACTAGAAAAACCACTCATCAAATTTCGCCGATCCTGAGAACGAGTTACGAGCGATTTGCTTGTGGGTGTACCGTATGCCCAGAAGTGAGCGAGACGATACGAGGTAATGCTCGTGACGCGCAGGAAATCAAAGCCGGTTAGTTTCACAATTTCAGTGAAACCCGATCTCAAAACGAGAAAATAAACATGAAATACCGAAATCTAGGCAACTCAGGACTCGAAGTCAGCGCTATTGGGTTAGGCACAAGCAACTTCGGTCGGAGTATGGATTTCGAGGCAGCTCGCGAGGTCATATTCACGGCGCTTGATCAGGGTATGAACCTCTTCGACACCGCAAACTTTTACTCGCATGGAATATCCGAAGAATACATCGGTCGAACACTCACCGACCGACGGGAAGAAGCAGTCATCGCCACCAAATTTGGTCTTCAAATGGAAGATGGACCCAACGAAAAGGGTGGGTCACGCAAACACATAATGACCGCTGTTGAAGCATCGCTGCGCAGGCTTCAGACCGATTACATCGACCTTTATCAGATTCATACGCAGGACACCGCCACGCCGATCGAAGAAACGTTGCGTGCGCTTGATGATCTCGTGCGAGCAGGCAAGGTCCGCTATATCGGCCTGTCGAACTTCGAAGCATGGCGGATCGCAGATGCCATATGGACCTCTCGACTAAACGGTTACGTGCCGTTCATATCGTCTCAGCCCGAGTATTCGATGCTTGAGCGCAGGATCGAGCGGGATGTGCTGCCAGTTTGTGAAAACTTCGGGATCGGCACGATTCCTTACTTCCCGCTTGCACAGGGATTCCTCACCGGTAAGTACAAACGGGGCGCCGGAGTACCTGACAACACCCGGCTTGCCATCACACCACATGCGCAATCGATTCGTCTTACTGATGACAACTTCGACATCATTGAACAATTAGAAGTTTGGGTAGAAAAACGTGGCCACTCTCTGGTCGAACTAGCATTCGCATGGATACTTGCTCGCAAGTCGGTGGGATCGGTTATTGCGGGGGCCAGCAGCCCTGCTCAAATCCTGCAAAACGCCGCTGCTGCCGAATGGGAACTGACGGACGAGGAAATGGAAGAACTGGCTCAAATACTCGGTGAATTGGAGCCGCTGCTATCTGTTCAGCCACCCAGTCAACCCAAAAGGACCGACTAGGTCTAGCGATAGCCTTGAAAGACATCAGTGACATGCTGGTTCTTCGCTAGGCTGGTTCGGGTCACCCACCCCTCGCACCGACACCCCAGTCCTCTGCTTCGAGACCGTGTCTGGCCCGTACTTCGTTCGGAGTCATCACTCCGGCGTTCACCAAACTAACTTCACGCGCCACTTGCGAATCTTCAGAATCCTTTAGTGCCTGGACAGACGAAATATCGAACTTGAATCGATACTCGTAGGTCGACAATCCAAATGCAGGAATCAAACTTCGATTCAACGAATCCTCGATCAGCTTCAGCTCGGGAACGATCGTGTTTCGCCACAAAAATCGTTCGAAAGTGCTCACGTTCGAAAGCGTGGCATTCTCCAGCTCACCCAAAAATACTGTCGGCACTCCGAACGCTCGTGACACCTCTTCAACGGACCATTCCAAAGCCTTAGAAAACTCCATGTCACGCTGCGTTAGTCCAAGTCGTTTTGCATCCATTCCACGTCCCAACAAAATAGGACGGTGCGATCGGGAGCTTCCTTTGAATCTCGAATTCCACCGGGAGTAAAACGCTGAGACCTCTTCGTCAGTTGGATTCTCCTCAGAGGTGATCGCTACATCCCCAGGAGTCGCCGAATTAGCGAAGAAATTTCGGTTGAACCGCTGTGCTTCGAACCCCATATCGACCGACAGCCGAGCAGGCGCCACTGACGACAGTCCTGCAAATTCTTCCAACGGATTAAATTGCTTGAACCAGACCATCTCTTCGGGCAGGTACGCGACTCGTTCGCCGGCGTGTTCGTATACAAATCCACGAACATATTTCCGGGCATCAGGGATCACTCGTATGCGATCAGGGCGCAGCGGCCATAGCTCGCTGATCGCGCCAGAATGGTCTTTTTCGACACCGACAAAAGCACTACCCCAAAGCAGCAAGTTCGACTCGATTGCCCGCACTAACTCAGCCTGACTCCATGAGCCGTTTGGCCGGTCGATAAGTCGCTGCAACGGATGCGTTGAACCGACGACATTCCAAGTACGAACGCCCTCCGACTCGACCTGTCGTTCTACCCGTAACTCAGGTCGTCCAACCGCATCAGCGCGAGTCCTGACCGCAGCGTGCACAACCGACGACGTGGCGTAGTAGTCACCGTATGTTGATGGCGACCACTCGGCATCGATGCCATCGACAGCGTCGAACCGATCGACCGTTATCGGGGTCGTGCGGTTCGCCTTAGACGTGCTCCGCAAGCGCTGACTAAAAACACGCCCAATGCCCGACTTTATTGCCGCTCCACCACGAAGTCCGAGTTTCATTCTTCATCCTCAATATTTGTTCAGTCGTTAGCTGTAGCTTCTGCGTGTTCGAAACCGGTTCGAAGGTATAGACCACCAGATTTTTGCTTTGCGAACGCGAGCATCACCGCATCAGCGAGATCAGGACTACGTTCGCCTCTCGACCTCAACTCGTCTTTGCCTTCAATGCGCATCTGCCCACTGCTCGTAAACGAGTACTTCACTGATGCCAGCTGTGAGATCAAATCCGAATCGTTCGGGATCTGAATTCGCCTACCCATGAACCGATCCCTGAGACCGTCGTATAGCTCAGCTCGTAAGTTCGCAAACTGCTCTCGCTTGTTCGCACAGCGGGCGACGTTCACCCCTTCGACGTTCGGAACTTTCATCTCATTGAGACGATCTACAACGCCGGCACCGATTCCGATTTCATCGACCCGTATTGCCGATACCGTGTGCTCACGGGCCATCTTGGCAACACGTCCTGCCGTGTTCATCGTGTCCAACCGACGAAACGAATCTAGAGATACGATCTGAGTTCCACGACGCACACAAATCGCCGTTCGATCGCTTCCGAACCTGGCTACATCAACGCCAATCTCGACCGAAGCAGAACCTGCCTCAAGCTCATTCGAAACATCTGAGTTGGCAGCAAACTCGACCAGCTTTAGCGGAATCAAAGTGTCTTCCGATTCGCTCGGAAACTCCCCCAACACACGCACTTGGTACAGGTAGCTCTTTTTGCCCCAATTTTGCTCGGCATCCGTCACCCACTGCGGCGTAACCAAAGCAGGTTGCACAACTTCGTCATTCACAAGATTTGGAGTGTCGAACGCCGAAATGTGAATCGTCTTCCACAGACCTCTTCGTTTGTGAAAAGCATCGTAAAACGTACCTTTCAACGAAGTAGGATTCCCGAGCAGCAGCACCTGCGTTCTCGTGATGAGCACGCCTAATCTCACGCCAAAGAATGTTTCGCACCTGATGAGCCGTCGGGGCAGTCGTAATCACAATCGCATCCGGGTGGCACATCAGCCACCACAACACCACGTGCGCCGCTATGTAGGTTTTGCCAGAACCGTTACATGAACGAACCGCCACCCGAACGTGATCCCTGATCGCCTCGAGTATTTCAACCTGCTTTGACCACGGATTCGCACCAAGCGTTTCGGAAACGAACCGCACCGGATCCCGTGCCCACATTGCTCTAACCGAATCGGAATAGTCCGGTGTTTCTGCTTTTATTCCAGACAGACTTGTCTTGCCGAATGACTCGGCACGCACTAGTCCCGAGGGCTAAAAATGTGGCCACACGTTCGGCATCGGTAGCACGTATTTGAGGCTGGATCGGTCTTTTCGAGCTTCACTGGAGAATCGTTCGAGCATCTTGGACACAACGAAGTTACAGCTTCGTCGACACTCGACACTGAGCTATCAGCCAGTCCAGGAGTTACGACCCTTGTTTGTACGTCCATAAGCATCACTTTCTTTGTTATTAGAACATTTGTTCTAATAAATTAGGCGCATATTAGCCGCCCGTCAAGCGATCAGTGGCACGAAGGTGAGTCAATTACTGGTGTGTCGTGAACGAAGAGAGAAATAGGCCATCCAGCGCGTTCGTTCACGACTTTTACTGGCAGGGCCATGACCTAGATATCAGGTCACACTGCGGCAGAAAAATTTAAACATTAAAAGGCAGTAATGCTAGAACACGTCGGGGGCTGGTCCGGCTGTGCTCCGTGATGCATTACCACCCTGTACAAAGGTTCTCACCGACCGCATGTGGCAGATGTGAAGGCGAGCAATTTGCCGTGATGAACCTGTGAATACCCAGTTCGACTTACCTGTTTCGACGCATGTTTTACGCGACTTTTAGCAAGTTAAGTTTTAAGCGATTCTGCAAGCCATCGATTGAATATCGGATCCAGTCCTGAAGGATGACTGAGAAACTCTGGGACCTGATTGTTGTCGACCAGTTTCCGATGTTTGATTTCGTGTTTTGGTTGCCATT
Organism: Dehalococcoidia bacterium; assembly: GCA_040264655.1. Lineage (GTDB taxonomy): Bacteria > Chloroflexota > Dehalococcoidia > Lucifugimonadales > Lucifugimonadaceae > Lucifugimonas. Next base: position 193,193 of record JBDQHW010000001.1, read on the forward strand.
CTTGAAGCCGGACGTTAGCGCTCCAGAGTGCGCGTACTAATACGAGACTTGCTTCCTTGCCCTGAACACAACGCCCCTTCACGAACCCCAGCAGTTCAGCTGATTCCACTACCGCACAGGCCTCTTCCAACACTTCTCGGTCAAGAGTTCCGCGCCAGTTTTCATGGTTTTCTGGTCGACCGGCAGGATGATCCCAGGTAAGACCATCTTGGCTAATTAGGACAATTCGTTCGTCACTAATTCTGCATACGGCACCTGATCCGTGGCGTGTTCCTTCCGGAACCGAGCCACCAGGTGGGACCCATGATGCCAACCACACTTGGCCAGCATCCTCGAATTCATATTCTCTGCCATCAATCGCAACATGGTCCATGCGGCAAGTTTCTCACATCGTGTTTTGTGCACCAGAAAAGGTGAAGGATTCAACTTACGAACAACATTTATCCGAGTATTATCTCTCCATTCAATCGGCTCCACGGACACTCAAACCTAACGAGGAATCAAAAATGAAAGTTCTAGTAACCGGATCGTCGGGTCTAATCGGATCAATGCTGATCAATGCGATGTCGGACTCTTTCGAAATTTCAGCTTTGGACGCTCGTACATCAGAGCACGCTCCCGATGTTCCGACTACGATCACCGATGGCTCCGACTACGATTCAATGTCTAAGGCATTTGAAGGCGTCGATGGCGTCGTCCACCTCGCTGCGAACGCACCGGTCGAAACTCCCTGGCCCGATGTTCTAAAGAACAACATCTCAACTACGCACAACGTTTACGAAGCCGCCCGCCAGCACGGCGTGAAGCGGGTCGTATTTGCCAGCTCGAACCACGCTGTCGGCAACTTCGAAATGGACGAGCCGTACAGTCGCATCCGAACCGGCGACTACGAAGGGCTAACTCCTGGTGAATTCAAGATGATCGACCACCATGTGCCTGTGCGACCTGACTCTGACTACGGAGTTAGCAAGGTGTTTGGCGAGGCGACTGGCCGGTACTACCACGAGCATTTCGGCCTAGAAGTAGCCTGCCTGCGAATCGGAACTGTTAACCCGCAGAACAGCCCTAAGGGTCCGCAAGCTCGACCAGAGGGATCGGTACGAACACTGGCAACTTGGTTGAGCCATCGAGATCTCACTCAACTGGTTACGCAGTGCTTAACTCAGCCGTTAGGTTTCGAGATTTTCTACGGAGTTTCCGACAACACTTGGCGATTCTGGGACACCGATCACGCCAAGAAAACCGTTGGTTACGCTCCGCTGGATAACGGCGAAGACTACCGATAGTTCTCAGGACTTAGAGTGTGCTGGAGCCGGAACTTCTAGTCGTCGCTAGAGGGTCCGTTGTCTTTGTCACGGCCATCAATGATTGGGCCGTCCGTGTTCACTCGACGTTCCTGTCGATCACGTCCGTCAATTACTGGGCCATCGGTATTTACGCGACGGCGCTCAGATGGCCCGCCACGACCGTCTCTACGCGGACCACGTGAATCGCCACCTCGACGATCATCACGTCGTGGGCCTCTTGAGTAACCGCCCCTGTCATCTCGACCGCCACGGTCGTCTCGCCTTGGGCCTCGGGAGTCGCCACCACGATCATCTCGACGTGGACCTCTTGAGTAGCCGCCCCGGTCATCACGACCACCGCGGTCGTCACGCCTCGGGTCGCGGGAGTCGCCGCCACGATCATCTCGTCGTGGGGCTCTTGAGTAACCGCCCCTATCGTCACGGCCGTCACGGCCGCCACGGTCGTCACGCCTTGGGCCGCGAGAATCGCCGCCACGATCATCTCGTCGTGGACCTCTTGAGTAGCCGCCTCTATCGTCACGACCACCTCGGTCGTCACGTCTTGGACCACGAGAGTCGCCGCCGCGATCATCTCGCCGTGGGCCTCTTGAATATCCACCTCTCTCGTCACGACCACCGCGGTCGTCACGCCTTGGGCCTCGAGAGTCGCCGCCACGATCATCTCGTCGTGGGCCTCTTGAATATCCGCCGCCGTCATCGCGTCGGGGTCGATTAGTGTCACGAGGTGCTCCACGCGAATCGCGTGAATCTCGACCTCGGTACTCATCGGGAGACCTGCGGTCGTCACGAGAGTCTCTCGAATCCCGCGAATCACCACCACGGTCGTCCCTGCGTTTAGGCCGACCACCATCGTCAGGAATCTCGCTGCGGTAGCGTCCTTTAGGGGAACGTCGGTTTCCAAAGTTTGAATTCGGAGACTCCCCACGATCTACGATGCGAGTTCGAGAAGTTGTCTGACGGTGATCAGAACGGCCTTCTTCTTCATAGTCATCATCCGAACGCCGGCGTCGAGAAGTCAGCTCTTCGAGTGCGTCGAGCCCTGCTTCGGTTGCCATCGTTCGACCGATACCGGTGTACCGCGCATAACCCTGATTCACCAGCTGAGCCATCTTGGCACGCGCCGTTGCGGGATCGATGTTTCGGAACCATCTAGCGATCATCAGATAGCAAAGCTCCAAAGGAGTCAGGCTTTCTTCAGTTCCGACCAATACATATAAAACTCGGTCGCCCGCGCTCTTCATCTCTCGAAATGCTGGTGCGGAAGGAATCATTCCAGCAACGTCCCAAGCAGCAATTACCCACTCCTTTTCCTCATCGGAAAGGCGGGCCCACGCACGCTGACGTTTTGCCTCAAGATCAGTTGACTGACCTGGGCGGTGCGGGATGGCTGAGAGATCGATGTTGTGAATAATTTCGGGCATCGTTAAATGATGGACGCGATATCCATTCACAACAAGCACGATTTGTTAAGCAACTCTGGCTGCGTGAAACATTCACCAAATCCCATGCGCTGAGTCACGAGCCAGCAAACGCTCCTGCTAATATCCGGGCGTGACTACATCAAACACTCAATACGCCCTTGCTGCCGATATTGGCGGCACCAACATTCGAGCCGCATTGGTCGATTCTGAAGGCAGAATGACCGGTCGAGGCTCCATCGACACTCTGCCCGAACGAGGAATCGAAGACGCCAGTGTGCGGCTTGCCCGTCTCCTCAAAGCCGCCCGAGCCACAGCGCCATCCAGTGCTGAAATAGTAGGTGTAGGCGTTTCGACCGCAGGACCAATTCGCCCCGCTACCGGAACCTACAACCACCCACCGAATCTTCCTGGTTGGCACGACAAATCGATGAAATCTTCGTTGTCAGATGCGATGGGATCACCAGTTTGGGTCGGTCACGACGCAACGCTGGCCGCTCTTGCCGAGACTCGATTTGGCGATCATGTTGGTGCAGAAAATCTGATTTATGTCACGATCAGCACAGGTGTCGGCGGCGGCATTATCGCCAACAGCGAAATGGTCACCGGATCATCCGGAGGCGCCGGCGAAGTCGGTCACTTGGCAGTTCGAACCGGCGCTTACAAATGCAACGTCGGGTGCGACGGCTGCTTTGAGGGCAACGCCTCAGGTCCAGCAATCGCCAAGATCGCTCGGGATCGCTGGACAGGCGAAGGTTCGCTTGCCGATATGGCAGATGGCGATCCTGAAAAAATCACTTCACGGATTGTTTTTGATGCGGCGGACGATGGAGATCCAGTAGCTCAAGGCGTTGTCGATCTAACGATTCAGAACGTAAGCATCGGTCTCGGAATGCTCATCAACGTCTTCAATCCTGAAGCCCTGGTAATCGGTGGCGGAGTCGTTCAAGGACTCCAACGTCATTGGGAGAAGCTCAAGGAAACCGTGATCGAAAAATCGCTTCCCGGCTACGGTTCAACAACACCACTGACGGCAACCCGACTAGGCGACGATGTGAGTTTGCTGGGTGCAGCGCAGCTGGCGTTCAGGCAGGCGAGGCGGCAGTAGCCACTTACCTCCTCCCCCGGATCGGGGGAGCTAGAGAGGGAGACTGCGACGAGAACCGAGTCATCCGATGACGACCGCGACTAACGCTAGCCTAGAAATTCTCTTCGTGGTCCCAGGGGTCTTCTGGTGGAAGATCGATATCGAACGGATCACCACGATCTAGACCTAGCTCTTCAGCTTCTTCAGTGACACCAGTTCCGAAATCGTCGACTTCGCTAGGATCGGGAAGATTCTCCCAACCTTCCATCTCGGCTGGCTCGTAACCCTCAGTATCGATTCCCGGCAAAGTATCGCCAGCGCCGAACATCGAACGAGCCATCTCCTGAGTCACAACCTCGTCGAGATCCTCTTCATCCTTCAACGTCTGTAAAGCCTGCTGAACAAGCTCAACTACTCGCGGTTCCGTGCTCACCAACATCTTCTCAAGCTGGCTCTTGGCATCATCGCCGCCGATACGTTCGACTGCGGAAATCGCCGCCAGCTGAACGGTCAAATCTGCATCATCCAGAGGAGCCTCAAGAGCACGTAGATGCTCTTCATCACCCAGCTCGCCCATCGCCATTGCGGCTTCATAGCGAACTGAAACTACGTCGTGATCCAGGTCTTGAACGACTCGTTCAACCCACTTCGGATCGGACGTACGCCCCATGGCGAACAGACTGCTCTGTCGAGCCCCGATATCACCCGAAGACCAGGCTGCTTCGATGTGAGCATCAAGTCGTTCGTCGGCAAATACGGATACCGCTTCAAGCGCTTTGAGCTTCACGTCCTGAACTTCGCGTTCATCGCCAAGCACGTCATAGAGCACCGAGATCAGGCGTTCTTCGTAAAGCGACCCCAACTTCCCGGTCTGAGCCAGAGCAGAAAGGTAAGCCAACGGAATCGCTGCAGCGGCTCGAACTTCCACGACCGGATCGGTCTTGAGCATCTCGCACAAGGGTCGAATCAACGCTCGATCGTTGCTCTCTTCGAGTCCTTTGAGAGATGCGATTCGAACCTTTGAGCTGGCGTGAGTCATTCCCTGCTTGAACACAGTCTCGAATTCAACGTCCGGCTGTTCGTCCGATAACGAAACCATGCGTTCGACAATGTCGAGAACGCGCTCAGGTGTCCACTCCAACCAAAGCTGACCGAACTCGTCAGCTTCAGGACCCGACAGCCGAGAAAGCTCAGGTAACGACGCATAGTTAATCTGTGCGTCATCGTCTTCAGGAAGTTGATTTAGAAATTCGTCTAAGCCCATAGGTAAATTCTAGCGTGAACGCCGATTCAGCTTTCTTATTCTTCCTTCGCAGCCACTTCGACGCCGAGACACTGTAGTGCTGGAGATCGCATCGAACCAAACACCCAGTCCGACGAATCGCCAACGTGCTCGACCTGCGACAAAACGTTGTAAACGTTGCCAGAAATCATAGTGTCCTTAACACGCCCAACAATCTCGCCATTCTCGATCTTGTAGCCAAGTGAGACGTTCGCCCGGAAGTCACCACCGAGTTCATTGCCTTGTCCGGCTCCGAGAAGTTCTTCTACAACGAGTCCTTCTTTTACTCCGGCGATCATGTCTTCAAAGTGTGTGTCGCCTGAGGCAATGTCGATCACCGAAGAACTTGGCGAAGGAGTGCTTGCCAATCCACGACCAGCAGCTCCCGTTGAAGTCTTTCCAAGCTGACCGGCAGTTTGCAGATCCAACAATGGACCACCGGCAATACCGTTTTCGATCAGTCCCAGCTTGCGACTCGCCACGCCTTCATCGTCGAACGGCCGGCTGCCGCTTGCACCGCTAATCAACGGGTTGTCGTATACAGATATTCGTTCATCAACGATCTTTTCGCCCCATCGCTCACCGAGTGGTGACGAGCCGTTGGCTACGTTCGTACCGCTGAATCCCGAGAGTAGCGGGTGAAGTAACGTGGCACCGACTCCACGGGGAGTAAATATCACTGGTAGATCGCCAGTATTGGCGGTTGCTTGCGCAGTTTCTTTCGACCATCGCAGTGATCGGCGAACCGTCTGGAGAAGGCGATCGAGTTCATCGTCACCGAACAAATGACTCGAACCGTAGCCAGCCCACACGTTCAGCATGTCAGTGCCACGAATCAACTGAGCACCGAGAGAACAGTAGTAGCTCGTCTGCTCGTATGTTTCATCGATCCCTGCCGAATTCATAATCCGACCCTTGCCGGTCGCCCAACCAAGTCGAGCGTCACACAGCAAATCAGGCCATTCATCCATCAACCGTTCGATCAGACCCTGGCCCGTATCGATCATCGATTGCTGTGAAACTTGGGGCACAGCCGGATCAACGATATCGACGGTCGGGTATTCGCTTGGAGATGGGAAGCTGAACTCTGCTTCTGCACCGAACGGAGCCAGTGTCGCAGCTCGATCCACCAACTCGCTCTCACGAGCAGCGTCTGTGGTTGAAGTAAATCCAATCCTGCCATCGTCGATCACCCGTAGCGCGACACCTGAGGTGTCTCGACGCATGATCTCTTTTAGCTTGTTCGATTCGAACGAAACCGGATGACTTTCCGATTCGATTCGGTAAACCTCGGCTTGATCAAATTTGGCTGCAGAGGCGTTTAGTAGCGATTCGCTCAATTGTTATATCTCTCGGAATAAGTGACTAAATAATTTAGATAACACCGTGCTCACGCACCTGAAATCAGACAGTTCTGAATTCGGATGTGCGGACTACCGTTCGAAACGGGCAATGGCGATTGGCCGCCCTTGCCACAACCACCGCCCTGATTCATATCGAGGTCGTTTCCGACTCCATCAAGATTCTGAAGAGTCTCGAATAAGTTACCTGTGAGCATTACAGGGCGAACCGCCTCTTGAATCTCACCATTTCGAATCATGTACGCCTCACCAGACGAGAATGTAAACATCTCGTGCTGTGTCATTCCGCCGTACCAGTTGCGGACGTAGACACCGTCTTCGACTCCTGAGAGGAGATCGTCCAACGTAGCTTCGCCCGGTTCGATGATTGTGTTGGTCATTCGAACGATCGGAGGGAAGTTGTAGCCAATTGCTCGAGCGTTGCCCGTAGGCTGTTCGCCAAGTTTCGCAGCGGTTTCACGAGAGTGAAGTCTGCCTACCAACTCGCCTTCACGAACAAGTGCGGTGCGAGTTGCGGGAGTGCCTTCATCGTCGTACTTGAAGCTGCCTCGTAGCGCAGGAATAACTGCGCCGTCGGTGAAGTTCAGGTGCTTACCACCGAACTTACGACCCATGTACATAATTTCTTTCAGCTTGTCGTTCTCGTAAACGTTGTCGCCTTCTGAAAGGTGACCAAACGCTTCGTGAACAAACACACCAGCCAAAACCGGATCCAAAATTACCGTTCGCTCGCCACCTTCGAGCGACTTAGCGTCGAGCAGGGCAACCGCTCGTTTTGCGGCATCGATGACCTGATCATCTAAATCTCGGATCAGGCCGTAATCGCCTTGTGATCCGAGGCTAAATCCTGCCTGCTGAACGTCCCCACCATTTCTGGCTTGAGCTGAAATTCTTGAAATAACGTGAACCTGCTGCTGTTCGATGTACGAACCGTCTGAGCTACCAAAGAACGTCTTACGGGAAGTGTCCCCATAAATAATGTCGGCACTGTTGATGCCATCGACCGACCACACGAGATCGTTGTAGTGGTCCATCTGGCGTTTTTTCTCATCGAGAGAAATTTCTGACGGGTCTTCGACGATGTACGCCGGAACGACATCAACGTGAGCTTCCGCCTCACCCAGTTTAGTCTTCGATCCGCCAACAGCCTTCGACTGCGCTACGGCGTCGGCGACCTTCGAACTCAGCTCTTCGAGACTATTGAAGCTGGCGAACCCCCAACCACCTTTAGTAGCTGCCCGAACGTTCCCGCCAAGACCACTTGTTTGAGCGATCGTATCGAGAGTTTTTCCTCGATAGGTCAGACGTGAATTATCCGTCTCTTCGATTCTGATTTCACAGTAGTCGGCACCATGGCCGTTCAGGGCGTTCTCAATAAGGTCGCGGTACTTCACGAATTTGCCGAGCCTCTACTTGTAGCGGTTGAGTTTGGTAACTAGCCGTCAATACTAGCAATCGTGTCCACAAAGTCGTACTGCTCTGCGTCTTTGGAAATGACAATCACACCAGTTCACCGTGATAATCGTTGCCTATGCCAACGTCATCTCAAGAAAAAAGTGAATATCAGGCAGCTGTGTCGAAGCTGCTGTCACTCGCCGACTTCGAGAGAAAATCACGCGCCAACGACCCGCCAGATTTCCACCTAAAACGCATCGAACGTCTTCTTGGGTATCTCGGAAATCCGCATATTGGTCAACAATTTGTTCACGTTGCTGGCAGCAAGGGCAAGGGCAGCACATCGGCGATGATCGCCTGGGCGCTTTCGGCAAACGGTTATAAAACCGGATTGTTCACTTCGCCTTCGATCCACCGAATTACTGAACGATTCCGAATAGACGGCGAACCAATATCCGAAAGCGATTTCGCCAACCTCGTTAATGATTTGTGGGCGGCAGTAGAAAAAGTAACTGCCGACGGCGATATCGGCATCGTGTCGGTATTCGAACTCGAAACAGCGATGGCGTTCTGCCATTTTGCCAACTCAGGCACCGATATCAGCGTGATTGAAGTGGGACTAGGTGGACGACTCGATTCGACGAACATCATCACCCCGCTAGTTTCCGTCATCACGCCGATCAGTCTTGATCACGTTGCGGTTCTGGGCGACACGATTGAACTCATCGCCGGCGAAAAAGCAGGAATCATCAAGCCGGGCGTACCCGTCGTAATCTCGCCACAGCATCCTGATGCGCTTGCAGTGATCGAATCACGCGCAAGCAATCAGCAAGCTGACTTAATAGCCTCAACAGCAGTAGTATCGATCGCAAACATCGACGACCAAGGCGTTCAAGGCGTCTATCTCGATCTCGACGCAAACCAAGAGAAGTTCAGCGTTCACCTCAAGCTGTTGGGCGATCATCAGATCGACAACACTCGAACAGCAATCGCGGCGATGAATCAGCTAAACGAAATTGGCATTGCGAACACCAATAAAAAATCTGCTGACGGAATATCGAACGTCGAGTGGCCGGCTAGGAACCAGCTGGTATCGACTGATCCGACACCGATCTTCGTCGACGGTGCACACAACGACGCTTCTGCTGCGGCACTTCGTAAAACCGTCGAAAAACTGTTCCCGTACCCCAATCAAGTGATCCTCATTCTCGGCACAGTTCGCGGTCATGATCCGTCGGTCGTCGTGCGTGAATTAGCATCGCTAAATCCAAAAATCATCACAACTCAATCGAGACACCCCAAATCCTTAACCAATTTGGAACTGTCAGAATTGCTGGGTCAGGGTAAAATTACCGTGGATGCTGGCACCGCCAGCACTCAAGAAGCACTGGAACAAGCCAAACAACTAGCAGGCGAAGATGATCTGATTCTTGGAACCGGATCACTTTTTGTAGCCGCAGAAATAATCGAGATTGAACACAGACTAGAACCTGAGTTATACCCCGACATCAAACTCCCACCCAGACCCTGAATTCAAAAAGTCTCGAACACCATTAAATGACCAACAATAACGAAACAAGAGTTGTAGTTACCGGATTAGGCGCCATCACGTGTCTTGGAAACTCTGTCGAAGAGTTCTGGAACGGGGTCAAAAACGGGCAGTCGGGAATTCGCCAAATTAGTCTGGTCAGTCCCGACGGATTCCCATGCAGCGTTTCGGGTGAAATTCAAGATTTCGATGCATCCGACTACATGGACCGCAAAGAAGCCCGCCGGATGGCTCGGTTCTCGCAGTTTGCAGTTGTTGCAGCACACCAAGCAATGGACGATTCCGGTCTGAATCTAGAAGACGAAGACCCCGACCGCATCGGTGTGCTTATTGGTAGCGGATCAGGTGGTCTACCCGAGACCGACCAGCAGGCCGAAATTCGCGTCAAGCGTGGCGTCGGTCGAATGAGTCCGTACTACATCCCGATGATGCTCGTGAACATGGCATCGGCGAATATCTCACACACGTTCAATCTCACTGGCTACACGAACACATGTGTAACTGCCTGTGCTGCCAGCACTCAGGCTATCGGCGAGGCAGCCGAGGTAATTCGTCGTGGATCAGCTGACGTAATCGTTACTGGCGGTACTGAAGCTGGAATTTGTGAAATCGGCATGGGTGGATTTAGCACCATGCGTGCACTAACAACCTGGGATGGCGACCCATCTCTGGCAAGCCGACCGTTCGACAAAGGTCGAGACGGATTTGCTCCTGCAGAAGGCAGCGGAATCCTGATTCTCGAAAGCCTCGAACATGCTCAGGCACGTGGCGCAAAAATCTATGCAGAAATCGGTGGTTGGGGTGTCTCGTCCGACGCTTACCACCTCGTGCAGCCCCACCCTGAAGGGTCTGGCGCAGCTAAAGCCATGAACAGGGCACTCGAGAACGCTGGAGTCGGCATCAACGACATCGACTACATCAACGCTCACGGTACTTCGACTCCGATCAACGACGCTTCAGAAACGAAGGCGATCAAAGCGGTATTCGGCGAGCAGGCGTACAACATTCCGGTGAGCTCAACCAAGTCGATGGTCGGGCACTCGCTCGGTGCATCAGGTGCGCTCGAAGCTATCGTCTGTATCAAAGGCATCAACGACAGCCTTCTCGCTCCTACGATCAACCAGGATGTGTCTGACCCAGATTGCGACCTCGACTACGTTCCAAACGAAGCTCGAAGCGCAGAAATAAACGTCGCACTCTCGAATAGCTTCGGATTCGGCGGACAAAACGCCTGTTTGGTCATCAAGAACTACGCGTAGAAATCGATTTCCTGAACTCAAACGTCATGGAGCCCGAAGCGCTAAGCCTTTAGCTCTTCCGCCAAACAGCGATTAGTTTTTCAGCGCTGTCGTCGAATGGATCTTTGGACCAGCTAGACCAGCGATCGACAGGTTCCAAGTCAGCCATTTTCGCCATCAAGTCGAGTTCGCTTGGCCACACGTAGCGGAACGGCACTGAGAGCTGCTCCCAGACGCCACCAGCTTTAATGAAATGGTGGGAGATCAGGCCCTGATCTGCAAAGCTGTACTCATCGAAGTCCATTTTTGAATCTTCGACCCTATAAGCCCGATACCTCTCACCCGGTGGAACATGCCGGATATTCGGCACGGACACTTCGATCACAAAATTTCCACCCGGGTTTAGGTGATCTGCTGCGTTCTGAAAACACGTGATCTGAGATTCTTGAGTCGTCAGATTCATGATCGTGTTGAATACAAGGAATACCAGCGAGAATTCACCTGCGACCCGAGTGGTTGAGAAATCACCAATGGTGACGTCGACCTCTTCACCGCCTGATTTCAACTTCAGTCGATCGGTCATCGCCTTTGAAATATCTATTCCTGCGACGGACAACCCGCGGTTACTCAACGGAATTGCCACTCTTCCAGTTCCTGAAGCGAACTCCAGAATCGAACCTTGTTGGGCGAGATCCGCTAAGAACTCCACCGTGGGATCGAGAATTTCAGGCCTAAACATCGATGCCGACATTTCGTCGTATCTAGAGGCAAACCGTTCGTCAAAATATCCGTCGTCGTGCATCCGCAGAGTGTACAACGGAGGAGGTTCGACGAGAACATGGTCAAATCTGACTAGATCGGGAACACGATCACTTTGGATTTGCCACGGCTGCGAACAATCACGCGGCTACCAGCATCTAGTCCGTCGGCGGCCCGTCTGCGAACTCGCATCAAGGTGCCTGAATCGAGTCGGACGCTGTACTCGCTAAACTCGCCCTCGAACTCTCGTAGCTCGATAGTCGCTGTACGCTGATCGTCCTCACCAGCGAGTTCAATCTCCAGCTCAGATGCTCGCATCAGAGCAAGCACTTGTTGGCCATCGGATATCGAATTGTCAGCTGTGACTCGTGTTGGGAACACACCGGCTTCAGTCACAACCACGCCGCCCCGGAATACACCCGGTATCAACTCGCATGGGCCTATCAACTTGGCGACAGCTGCTGAAACGGGGTTCTGATAAACGTCTTCAGGCGTACCGATCTGTTCAATGCTGTTCTCACCCATCACAGCGATGCGATCCGAAGTTGCCAAGGCCTCCTCACGGTCGTGAGTCACAAGCAACGTAGTCGCACCAGTCTCACGAACGATCTTCTTGATATCTCTGCGTAGAGCTGCGCGTAATTGGCGGTCAAGGTTGCTAAACGGCTCATCGAGCAACAATGCAACCGGATCAGGTGCCAACGCACGGGCAATTGCCACACGCTGCTGCTGCCCACCAGAAAGTTCGTGAACATATCGAGATTCGTACCCGCTCATGCCGACCATAGCCAGCACAGGTGCGATTCGAGTTGCGCGTTCTTCTGCGCTCAAATCCTTCAAGCCAAACTCAACGTTCTTGGCAACCGTTAGGTGTGGGAACAGAGCGTAGTCCTGAAAAACCAGTCCGATTCTGCGCTGATCAGGCGGCACGTGAACGAACGACGAACCGACTAACTGACCACCAACACGAACGTACCCAGATGTGACCTGCTCAAATCCAGCAACAACGCGAAGTGCCGTCGTTTTACCGGCTCCGCTTCTACCCAAAATACTTACGAATTCACCGGGTCGGATCAGCAGGTCGAAATTACTTATCGCAGGGGAGTCAGCGCCTGGGTAAGTGCATTCAACGCCCTGCAAATGAATCACGCCGGTCTCTTCAGAAGCAGCAGCCGACGCTATCGCAGCGGCAGCGGTCTTGGCGAAGAAGGCTTCGGATGCTGCGGACCAAATGGAGGACGATAGTGTTCGATATCCGATCGGAGAAAGAATCAACGTTGCCGGCAGCTCTTTCATCGTGAGAAGAAACACCATCGCTCCACC
>JBDQHW010000002.1:0-191555 GCA_040264655.1 Dehalococcoidia bacterium
CAGCCGCCTCCACCTGAATTCGAATTTCACCTTTTTCGACCTTAGGCGAAGGCAACTCTTGCCATTCAGCCTCAGCCTTCGCATTATTGACACCTAATACGCGCATAAATTTTGTGCACTCATAACTAGAAAATTGCGTTTATAAGGAGACATTGACGCACATGGAATCTCCAAATCAAAGTTTAGGGCCCATTAAAAAGCTTCAATCGATTCTCCACTCCGAGGTCGGACCCGGAATTTTGCTCGTTATTATGGCTGTTTTAGCCATGACGATCATGAATTCGCCGCTCGCATCCTACTACGAGGATGTGTTTCGCACGAAAGTGGTTTTTGGAATCGGCCCTATCGTGATTGATAAACCCTTCCTGCTGTGGGTCAACGATGGATTAATGGCTATCTTCTTCTTTTTGATCGGATTAGAGATCAAACGAGAATTAATGGTCGGACATTTGTCAGATATCCGCCAAGCGTTCCTACCGCTTGGAGCCGCTGTGGGAGGCATGGCAGCACCGGCTATCGTGTATTTAATCGTGACCAGTGGAACCGAGGGTGCGTCCGCAGGTTGGGCGATTCCTGCGGCAACCGATATCGCCTTTGCGATTGGCGTTTTAGCCTTATTGGGGCCTCGAGTCCCGGTTCCACTCAAAGTCTTTTTGTTAACGCTGGCGGTCGCCGACGACTTAGGTGCAATTATCATCATTGCTCTTTTTTACACCGAGCAACTGAACGTTGGATCGTTAGGCATTGCATTTGCGGCACTCGGGGCCCTGATTGCAATGAATTATTCCAATGTCGGTAATAAGTCCGCTTATCTTTTTGTCGGTTTTATCATGTGGGTTGCTGTCCTAAAATCAGGTGTCCATGCCACCCTCGCGGGAGTCGCGCTCGGATTTTGCATTCCGTACACCTTGCCCAAGCAAGAGTCATCACCTGTTGTTCGGCTAGAACATGAACTGCACGGGTTTTCAAGTTATCTCGTGCTCCCGCTCTTCGCATTTGCTAACGCCGGTGTAGCGATTGGCGAACAAGGTCTATCGATCTTGGGCCATCCTGTCCCATTGGGTATTGCAGCAGGACTTTTAATCGGAAAACCGATTGGCGTGATGTTGTTCTGCTACATCATCATTAAGCTTGGCATTGCAAGCATGCCCCGCCATGTCAATTGGGGCCAATTGCTCGGTGTCGCCTTCCTTTGCGGAATTGGATTTACCATGTCGCTCTTTATTGGATCGTTGGCCTTTGGAGGCATGGGCAATCCGTTAGCAGGGTTAGATCGACTCGGCATTCTGACAGGCTCAATTATTTCTGCAGTAGTTGGATTTATCGTGTTGAAGAAAGCATTGCCTGAACGCTCCTTCTGCATTCTCGGTGCGAAACCATTGCGTTAAAAAAAGCCGGGCGATGCCCGGCAAAATTTAAACTTGTGATTAGCGACTTGAGCGTTACTGCGCCATCAATTGCGTTGCCTGACCAATCCAGTCGTCACGCTTGATGCGTCCGGCAAACTTGATCACGTTTGTTTCCAACTCAGTGATTTCTGCATCGGTTAATGCTGCGATTTGAGCATAAGAAACGATGCCCGCATCTTGCAGCTTTTTCTCCAGGCCTGGGCCGACACCCGAAATCATTTTCAGATCGTCCTGACGAACCGGCGCCTGTGCAATCGCTTTGGCTTGCGGTGCACGTTGCGGCTTCGCTGATTTTTTTTTCGTGCCACTGGCTGTGGCGGACGGAAATAAGGTGGCGAGTGTGTCGGTTGGCGTCATATCAACAAACTCAAGATTTAACATCGCACGATTAAATTCGAGCGAATCGTCAATCATCTTTGCAAACATGGCGTTGGATTGATTCAAGACGGCTTCTGCCTGCTTTAGCGTGTAAACCGCCAAAGATGTGTCAAATTGGTACATAGTTGCCTCCACGATTTGGGTTATTGCACTGCACAATACGGCAAACATACCATGGTTTTTTTGCGATGCAACAAAAATCGGCGTATTGACCTTACACAAAAGTCGGTCACAATGCAGAAGAAGCCAAGGACCAGGGTGGGTTATGGGATCTGAACAGCAATTCAAGCATCTTGAGTCGACGGAATCGGCACGATGCAATCACTGTGCATTACATGCTCTGTGTCTTCCAGGAATAGTTGGATGCTTCAATTCTGCACTCGGCCCTGTTGTTGCAGATGATATTAAAGTCAACAAGGGACAATCCTTGTACCGATCAGGTGATCGCGCCGACAACCTCTACGTGGTCAAAAGTGGCGCGTTCAAAATTATGACTCCGCTATGCGGGCACGACGCGCATGTTTCCGGTTTCCGGATGCCTGGGGATCTTGTCGGCGCATGTGGACTGACCTGCGGGCAATATGCCTTTACCGCTCAAGCACTGGATCGAGCCACTGTGTGCCGACTGCCTCTCGATCGTCTTCGAGAAGCACAATTGAGGCAACCGATGTTAACGCAGGGTTTACTACAGGCCCTCTCAAATCAGGCTGCGCAGGCACAACGTCAGGTCACAAGAACGAATCTCCCAGCGATTGCACGTTTTGCACTATTTATCAAAGACATCAGTTCGCATCACCAAAAACGACATTTATCCGAGTCTGAATTCGATCTACCCATGGCGCGAACCGATATCGCTGATTTTCTGGGGTTGGCCCCCGAAACAATTAGTCGCCTGATCGCATCATTGACCGAAAAAACTGTTCTCAAAGTCGAGGGGAAAACCGTCTACATTCTTGACAAGCCAGCCCTTGAGAATGCCTGTGAGGCGCTAGACTGAAAACAACGATGCCTTTTGCTGGCCTGCTTGCGATCATGATCGCCGGAGCAGCCAACGACAACCTCATCAAAACGGCATTTGTTGTCGCAATTTCTGCACTGTCATGGAATCTTTATGGGCTTGATGCCGTTGTTTTAGCAAATCTTGCAGCCTTATCCTTTATCTTTCCTTTTGTTGTTTTAGCCGGATTTGCTGCACATAAGGCCAACCAGCAACCCCCGAAACGCTGGCTTCTGATCTTAAAAGTCACGGAGCTCGGTCTTGCCCTTTTGGCCTGCTTGGCAATTATCGAGGAACTGCCCGGGCTGCTTCTCTTTTGCGTCGCCGGGTTTGGCGTTCAATCGGCCCTGATCGGTCCATTGAAGTATTCGCTGATCCCGCGCTTGGTCACCCCCAGCCAAATCGTTGAGAAAAATGCTTGGATGGAAACCGGCACATTTGTCGCAATTTTAATCGGAACACTGCTGGCAGCAGACTGGATCATCGCCGCCCCTTGGCTTTTAGTCGTAATGATCGTGGTGCTCGCGCTGATCGGCTGTCTGTGCATTGTCATGATGCCATCGCTCAGTGGGTATTCTCAGAGCATTCAAAAGACGCTTCCAGAATTAATTCACCAACAGCGTCAAGACCACCGCTCGATGGCTGCGATTTGGTGCTTGAGTGGATTTTGGGGCCTTGGATCTGTGTGGTTAACTCATCTACCGGTGTTAGCAGTTGACGTTTGGCAGCTATCTCCAAGCTCGGTATCCACCTTGCTGAGCCACTTTGTCCTTGGAATCTCTCTCGGCGCATTTGCTGGAGTTTTGATGAAGCGCTTACCCCTTATTCAACGAATCTTCATTGGAGCCATCGCGATGGTAATCGGGGGTTCTATGGTTCAGGTGAATGACTATCAGATCGCTTCGATTGGACTGATGTTAACCAGTGCAGGCGGCGGGTTTTTGGCGCTCCCTTTGTACACCTTACTGCAAGACGACCTTATGGCCGTCGCCGAGCGAATCGCTGTCAATAATATCGCCAACGCGCTGATGATGATTGCAACCGCGATGACATCGTTGATCGTCGTTGGTTTGCTCGAATTACCATTACAAATCTGGTTGCTGCTTCTGAGCATCGGCCAATTTTTCCTCTGCTTCTACCATCGCCGCAATTTGCGCCTCAGCTAGGGCTTCAGGTGGTGGTGGCATTTGTAAAAAATAGCCCTGATTCTCAATCGCAGCCAGAACATCCGATGCCTGTACTCGGGCCAATTTCTTATCTTTCGTGAGTAGCAAAACCATCACTGACTCAGTCTGACCAAAGGTTGCCAACAAATCTTCAGGAACCGACTTCAGTCCGTTCTTTTGCTCGACATAAAGATACATTTCTTCTTTTTTGTGGCCTTTAAAAATCTCAATAACCCGCATGAAATACTTCCTCTAATAATGTTCGTCGCCAACCCACAGGCTCCCACTGACGCCCATCAAGTGACGCAATCAATTGCCGCTTTTTCACCAGCATTTCAGGCGCAATACCGAGCGCTTTTGCGATTTTCTCGACCCGAGTTTGCCGATCCTTCAGGGCCTCCTTTAATCGCTTCGACAGGGGTGGCGGAGGGGTCTCAATGGGTCCAGCCTCCGAGGCATCTTCAAGGACTTTTTGCAGTTGACTGCCAAAGCGATCCGCCTGTTTATCGGTTAATCCATGTTGACTCACTAACTGATGATGCCGGCCAACTTGGCCTGCGGCTGCCAGTGAAAACAATGATTGGTCACTCAAGACTTGCTTGCGCGGTTTGTCCACTCGTCGCGCAGTGTCTTCTCGCCATTGAACCAGATGCACCAGGCGCGACATCCCTTCGGGACTGAGACGCCAGGCGTTACCAAACCGATGTACTTGTGTTTCAACATCCCCATCCATCAAGACCAATGCATTACGCTCTTGAATCGAAGCCATTTCTTCTTGCATCCATGGAAGACGACCGGACCGCTCCAATTCCTCGGCGAGGATTTCATACAACGGTTGCAACACCAAGACATCCTCCTTCGCATAATGGCATTGCGCTTCAGAGAGAGGGCGTTTGGTCCAGTCCGAACGGGTTTGCTCTTTGGACAACTCCTTTCCCAACAATTCCAAGACTAAGGCCGATAGACTCATCGAAATCTTGTCGTGCAATAAGGCGTAAGCGATTTGCGTATCAAAAACCGGGGTTGGCACACACCCAGTGAGTCGGAACAAGACTTCATAATCCTCCTGCGCTGCATGCAACACTGAGGTCGCACTGCGTTTGAGCGTCAAGCCGAGGGGTTTGAGATCAATCTCAGCGAGTGGATCAATCAGATAGGCTTGGTCCTGCAATGCGATCTGGATTAGCCCTGGTTTCGGGTGAAAGGTCGAGACTCTGACAAACTCAGTATCTAACCCAATCGCGTTTGCATCAGCCACCTGTTCAACTAACGCATCGAGTTCTGCTTGATGATCGATCCACCCGATGACTCTCACAACTGGATCTCAGTTCGTGATGCCAACGCCTGTGACAGCGTCGAAATATCCAGATGATCTAATTCTCCACCAACAGGTACACCTTGAGCAAGTCGAGTGATTCGAGTAATCGATCGCAATTGACTGACGATTTGGTGAGTGGTCGCCTCACCTTCCACCGTCGAAGCCAATGCCACGAGGCACTCAGTCGGTTGCTCGCGTTCAACTCGCATCACGAGATCTGACAACCCGATTTCATTGGGTCCTAGACCATCAAGAGGGTTCAAAAGTCCTGACAGACAATGATATCGCCCCTGAAACAAGCCTGACTGTTCGATCGCTAAAATATCGCTGGGCGAGGAGACAACGCAGAGCAATTGCTGATCTCGTGTATCGTCTTGACAGATCCGACAGGGTTGAATTTCGGTGAGATTCTGACACTTCTCACAATGCTCAATCTGCTCGAGCGCTTGGGTTAACGTGGCTGCTAAGTGTAAACCACGCCCTCGATCTCTCTCCAATAAATGCAAAGCCATTCGGGAGGCTGAGCGTGGGCCGACGCCAGGTAGACACCGAAGCGCTTTTTCCAGACTGACCAAAAGTGGAGAAATGCTCATGAGAACGGGAACTTAAATCCGGGTGGTAGGTTCAAGCCCTGAGTTAATGAGCCCATGCTGTCTTGCTTGAGCGCTTCCAGTTTCTGATTCGCATCATTGATCGCCGACGCAACCAATTCGCCGACGATGGCAGCCTCATCGGCCAACACATTGGGGTTAATGAAGACATTTGTGCAATCGCCTCGCCCATTTAAGGTGACAGTCACAAGACCGGCACCTGACTCACCAGTCACTTCTTGATTGGAGAGCTTCGCTTGTGCCTCTTTCATTTGTTCAGCGACTTTCTGCGCCTGCTTCATCATTTCCTGTAAGGGGCCATCAAACATGGTGATCTCCATTTCGTGGTTGAATCGTATCAATGCGAACAGAGGCATCAAATCGCTCAGTTAGCGCTGTAATAAATGGATCGTCCTTGAACTGCGATTGCGCCAAATGAAGACGCTCTTCCTTCAAACGGAGACGATAAGATTCAGGCGTCTCCCCCAACTGATCGCGAACTTCAATCACGAGATCAGGGGCCCCTCCCAATTGCGTCGCAAACGCATCCGTCACTCGCCGCCGATGCATCTCGTTGAGTAAACTATCGGTATGCGCATTGGTGGCAAGGAGCACTTTCTCGGAAGAAGCTGAAACCAAGACCGTTTGTGCCAACAGCGATGCCGTCATTCCTTTCACGGGAAGCAACCGGCACTCAAACACCCATGCCTCTGGACTCAGTGCGAGCGTTGGCTGCGACTCAGTCTCCGCACTTGAGTCACCCTCTGAATCATCATCATGCTCCTCAGTGACCGGACTCTCAGAGAGTGACGTCGATAACAGCTGCGACACAAGATCCGATGGCGCGGGTTCAATGGATTGAACATTCGCGTTTCCCGATGATTCCATGTGACCAATAGTTTTAGAACTTCCGCTCTTGGCAACCACTTGAGGCTCTTCCACCGTCCTGACTGGGCGTGGCTCTGGCTCTGGCTCTGGCTCTGGCTCTGGCTCTGGCTCTGGCTCTGGCTCTGGCATATTTTCTTCGATTTCTGATTCGGGCGCTGGTGGAGTATCGTCAGCCTCCGGCACAACCACTTCAGGTTCAACCTCATCGACAACATCGACTTCAGGTTGGACTTCGGACTCGTCATCCTGATCAGCAGACGAATCATCGTCGAACAGAACAGAAAGATCTATCCCCGCTTCTTCAAGCTCTTCACTGGTGGCAAACATTCGCTCCGATTCGTCGCCAGCCGGAGAGTTGTCGGCCTCCACATGTTCAGGAGCCACATCTTTGGTCTCGCTGGCATTTGTATTGCTGGACTCAACTGATTCCTCGTCAGCGGTTTTCTCCAGCTGCTCGCCAGACGCGCCAACTGAACCTGCGTCAGGATCAGGCTCAATTAGCGATTTTAGATATCGACCAAATTTCATGAACTCAATCTACATGTCGCGAAGAAACCCCTCAAACTGGCGGTCGTTTCGAATATCGTCTATTCATCGATGATTTTCAAGCAATACGCTATGAATCAAACTCGAAAACTCGGTATGACCACGAATCTCTAACAGCATCATCCAGCGCTTTTCGGCCGGGTTGATCGACGCTGACTCTATTCGGTAAGGCTCTGTCACCTAGCCCGTCTGGCAGCTTAACTCTTTTCAAAAATTGACTCAGGACCACCCGGTCACCACCGAGCTTCAAAAATTCAAGATGCCCCGGGTAATCGCTAAATCGTGCACTTGCGAATTCTCCCGCTTGATCGAACAATTCCCGAATCCATTTCTCACGACCTCGCCTAAATCGATTCGAAGATTGCCCGCCTTTGCGATGTTGATTCTTCACGTATCGACTCCCAGTCTTCGTAACGACTAACTCTCCGTCCTCAGCAATGCCTACAGCCCAATGCCCTAGTCGAAGAAGAATGATCGCAATGGTGTGATGCTTTGAGTCAAACGCTCGAAACTCATCGAACGAGTTTGATTCGACTGGAACCGTGATCGGAAATGGCGGTAATAACGCCAGCCGAGGTCGAACTCCTGAAGGGGCGATGTCTGCGCTTACAACAACGATACCGTTCTCTGAGTCTTGTGCCGATTTTGGGAGTGAGACCCATTCTTCGCCGAGCGAGTAGCCGGGCGGGTGCATCTCAACAATGAATTCAGCCCCCGGTTCAATCTCGAAATCGACCAGACGTTCCAGCAACGCTGAACGGTGTACTAAGTTCGGACCTGTCGCCGTAATTTCAGCAGGCACGCCAGATGATCCTCGGTGTGATTCGTGAGAGCTTCAGGTTATACATGCCCCGATGCGAGGTCTCATAGAAGACCTGATTACTCAGTCCACTGACGACCGCGCATGGCTATTGCCACTGGGTCGACTCTTGCACCAAGTCCAGGTCCGTCTGGAAGCTCTAAATAGCCGTCTTTCACGATCTCGTACGGCTCTAGAACTTCGTGTCGCCACTCAGCTTCGTAAACAGCGTGTTCAAGCGGAATCGTTGCACCAAACGCCGCAGTTGCGTGCGCCGAAGCTAACAGCGAAAGCGGACCTGAAGGACAGTGCATCGATACTGAACCCGACCAACGGGGTTCTAGCTCTCGACCAATTAAATATGCCTCAACCGGACCACCACAGAATTTCACGTCGGGCATCACGACATCAAGAACGTCTTCTTCCATGAGTTTCTTGAATAGGTCTACGCCATAACCCATTTCGGCTCCGGCCATGGTCATCTCGGCTTTGTCACGAATGATTCGTAGCTCGTCGGCCATCGTAATCGGGTCAACTGGCTCTTCGAACCAGCCAACACCTGCTTCACGAAGCTCCGGCTCTAACGCCAAAGCTGATTCAAGATCGAATCGAGAATGACAATCAACCAACAATGTTCGATCGGGGCCTATGACTGCTTTGGCCGCCCGAATTCTATCCAGTCCTATCTCAGCGTCGCGTGGAAGACCCGAATTGCTGAATGGGGCCATGCATTCGTCAAAAGGTGCGCATTTTGCGGTAGTAAACCCTGCCTCCATCGCACGTTGCGCCATTTCAGCAAAACCGTCTGGCGACCTATCTACAGGACCATAGAAATCAGGTTTCAGCGCTCGGTTGATGTTCGAATACAACTGAACTTTGCGATCAGCCTTGCCTTCATGGTCGTACAGCTCTCGCAAGTAGTCGACCATCGGCATCTGTAGAACCTGAGCGAGTGCATCGGCGATTGCACAACGAAGTCCACTGACAGCTGTAGCTAACGGAATATCGGTTTCAAGCTGCTCGATACTCAGTTTATTCAATGTGATTACGTCGGTATCAGCAGTGAGTTTGTGACCGCGCAGATTGTTTGCTAATCGAGCAACGATCGGCGCAATCGTCTGATCCACCTGGGTATCAGTAATTTCACCTTGTCCGGTAATACCGTCACCGTTTCCAAGTGAAAAATGTACCCAAGTCGTTTCAGGTCGCGCTTTAATCGAATTGAAACTTAACTCGGTTGGCGTGAACCATTCACCTGCAATTGGCAATTTTTTCTATCTCCGTAAATGTCGGTCAGCAACAATAATCCCTGCGAACACTCCGACTACGAGATAGTGAATCGTTCACAGGGCAACGTATTTTTCTGAACTAGCGGTTGGGGTTTACTCGGTACTTCGCGTACTTGTCGTCATTAATGAACTCGTCGATAACAATCTTTTCGCCATCGAGATCGTTCGAGATGTTCGCTGCTAGTACCGCGGCGAGTGAATTGATCGAAGAATTGAACGAATTCAATCGCTTCGAAGGGTCACTCTCGGTAATGGAGTTGGCGAACGCCTGCCCAATCCCACGTGTGCTCTCCGCACCCATCGCAGTGTTGTGGGGCCCGGCGGAAATCACTTTTCTAACCTGGTCGATAGACGGGTTCTGTGCTGGTGGCCAATCACCATCGAATGCGTAGTCAACGAAATCTTCTTCGAGCTTGATCGTTCCGTGAGTGTGAATAATCACATCGAATCGACCACCGTAGTACGAACGAGCCGGCTTGGTGAAGATCAGGTTGGCAACTCCACCCTTCTTCATGCCGTAGGTCGTGGTGTACGCAATGGGATTGTCGCCTTCAGTGTCGTGAAGCTCGGCAGGACGGTCCGTGTAAGTCGCACGAACCCACTCAACATCATCGTCGGACCAGTACCGCATGATGTCGGTCTGGTGAATTCCGGCTTCAACCATTGAGGTACCAGACCATGCACGGTTCGCAGTCCACACTCGGTTTGCAGGACCACCTTGCTCTTCAGTCCGTGTGTGCTTCACACCATGACCTTCGACTGCGCCTTCGGCAATCATCGTCATTGCTGCGACCCACTTGTCGCTCAAGTAGTTGTGGATATCGGTGTAACCACGGTCATGTCGCATCTGGAAGCCGACCGTGCTTGGCACGCCAGCCTTCGTAATTGCGGCGTCCTGAGAAATGATGTCGTCCAAGTACAGCGACTGAGGCTTCTCGGCGAAAATAGCAATTCCACGCTCGGCAGCACGTTCGATTTCACCCTTGTGCTGGTTTGGTGGAATCACGAACCAAATAGCATCGACCAGCCCTGATTCGATCATGCCATCGGCAGAATCGAACATCTGAATGCCCGCTGATGAGTAGCCATCTACGAACCTGTTGATCTTGCTGTCTTCGAGGTTCTCTGGATAAGGATCGGCAAGAGCGGTGATCTGCACCATCTCGTCGGCCTGCATTCCTACCAGTGCCTGAACGTGCTGAAGTCCACGCTGTCCAACACCAACCAATCCAACGCGCAGAGGTCCTGCCATGAGTAACCGATCCTTCTAACCAAGAGTGAAAGCAGTTGGTGAGGTTATTCGAACGATCACCCAACTACGAAAATGCCCGCAAATACTACACCTGAGATCGTTCAACCTGGTGGTGCAAAGGCATGCACCAGCCTATTGCTGTTTCGCTTGCCTAGGTGTTCAATGCCCGCACACAAGATTCTGCTACATACGCTCGATTCAGATGTTGTCCAATGACGAAAAACGAACCGACGGTAGCCCTTATTCGAACGCAGAGAACGTAGTGCAATGAAAGTAACAGCAGTAACAACCCTTTCCGTCGATCGGTTCAACTACGTAAAAGTTGAAACCGACGAAGGTATCTCAGGTGTCGGTGAGCTCCATCCGGCTTCTGGCACCGGTGGCACTCCGTTCGTGCCGAGAGCGGCGGTCGAATACTGCGCTGAGTATCTAGTTGGCAAAGATCCAGGGCACATCGAGCGACACTGGCAGCACATGTTCCGTCGCCAGCTGTTCAGAGGTGGGTCCGACATGATGGCAGCCATCGGCGCAATCGATATCGCGCTGTGGGACATCAAAGGCAAAGCGCTCGACAAGCCCGTCTACGAACTCCTTGGTGGCCCAACCCGCGAAAAAGTCCGCTTGTACACGCATTTGGGCGGTAACACCCCTGAAGCGTTGGCTGAAGAGGCCGCAGCCCGAGTTGAAGAAGGTTTCACGGCACTTCGTGTCTATCCGTTCGGCGACTTCGGTAATTCCGATTTTGAAGAGGGGCTAGGACTCGAAACGATGAGTTTCACCGGTATGCAGAACAACGCCGTCGAACGCATCGCGGCGGTCCGCGAAGCTGCTGGACCCGATACCGACATCATGATCGACGTCGTTAATCGACTAACACCCGCTGAGGCGATCGGACTTGGTCGTGCGCTCGATCCATTCAACTTGTATTTCTACGAAGACCCGATCGAACCCGAGAACATGGATCAATGGGGATGGGTCGCACAGCAGCAGCCTATTCCGCTGGCTATGGGCGAACGGCTGTACACCGTGTATCAATTCAGGGACTTGATGAATCATCAGGGGGCAGCGTTCGTCCGACCCGATCTATCGCTCGCAGGTGGAATAACCAACGTGAAGAAGATTGCGGCTTTGGCAGAGGCTGCTTACGTCGGAGTTGTGCCTCACAACCCGCTGAGCTGCGTTCTAACTGCCGCATGTGTGCAGATCGATGCTTCGACGCACAACATCCCAGTTCAGGAATACCCGTACGACGACGACAAGGGCATCAAAGCCGAGCTGGTCAAAGAACCTCTCAAGCGGGTTGGTGGTTACCTCGAAGTGCCAACTAAGCCCGGCATCGGCGTCGAACTAAACGAAGAAGCCTTCAAGCACTACCCGCCAGTGCCTTACGAACGACCACCGCTGATCAACGCTGATGGGTCGTTGAGAGAGTATTAGACAGGGTGACAAGCGGTGATTTCAGGCTCACAATCTTTCACGAAATCCGCTACCGATTGACACATAAAACTCGATCCTAAAGAAACCTGATTTTTCAGGATCACAAGCTCCTAAAAACACCATGCCAACAGAACCAACTTCTTACGATCTAGTCATCACCGGCGGGCGAGTTCTCGACCCAGCCAATAACACCGACTCCAAACTCGATATTGCTGTTAGAAACGGCAAAATCGCGGCTGTTGAGGCGAATATCGATGCTTCAGCAAGCAAGCGGGCTGTCGATGCCACCGGTCTTGTAGTCACACCCGGCCTGATCGACCTTCACACTCACGCTGCGGGTGGTATTCGCAAGCCGACGAACGACGAATTCATGGTCGATGCAGATACTGCCGGCGTAAGCGCTGGAGTAACAACGATCCTCGATGCTGGATCGATTGGCGCATTGAACTCAGGTGGGTTGGTGAACTACCTCGCTCCACACGCCACAACTCGACTGCTGGCGTTGCTAAACATCGGCAAGATGGGCGTTGCGAACCTTCCTGAAATGAAATCGTCCGACGATATAAACCACGATGCTTCAGTAGAGGTTATTCAGTCCTCGTCAGGCATCATCAAGGGTGTCAAAGCCCGCATGGTCACTCCCGGAATCCAGGCTCTCGGCAACGACATGCCAAAAGCAGCAAAGGCGATCACCGACGAGGCTGGCGGTTTCGTAATGGTTCACGTCGGAGATATCGCTGCGCAAGATCCGATTGCAGCCGATCTCACTCCGAACTTGCTCACCGATATTCTCACCACAGGCGACGTAGTAACCCACACGCTTAGCGGTGCTGTTGGAGCGTTGCTTTCAGACGGATCGCTAATTTCACAAGCGCAAGAAGCCCGAAATAATGGTGTGTACTTCGACGTTGGAGTCGGCGGAGGAAACTTCACTTTCGCTGCAGCTCAGGCAGTGATCGACTCAGGCTTCTTGCCCGACACGATTAGTTCCGACATCACTGCGATGGGAATCTATGCGGGGCCAGTCTTCTCGCTGGTCGAGTGCATGGGCAAGGTAATGACGCTCGGAATTTCGTTCGAAGACGCAATCAGAATGACGACTTCAAAACCTGCCGAAATTCTCGGAATCGCCGATGATCTAGGATCGCTCAGTGTCGGTACAACTGCCGATATTTCAATTGTTGATCTCGTCGAGGGCGATTTCTCGTTCCGTGAAGCATCTGGAATCACGAAAACTGGTTCACAGGCGATAAAACCTGTGATGGCTGTCAAAGATGGCGTGCTGCAGGCGCTCGATCACGGTCCGCACCCGTGGGGCTGGCTTCCAGCTCAGAACGCATAGTTTTTAGTAACTCCGACACCTCAGGGATTTTTTCATTGACCGTTTCGCAAGAACACATTCGTTCGAAACTTGAAGACCTTCCGCGATTCAAGTTGTCGAACTTGAACACGCCTTTAGAACCGCTCGATCGTCTACGAAGTGCGCTAATCGACGAGGGTGTCGATGTTCCGAATCGGATGCTTGTTAAGCGTGACGATGTAACCGGCTTGGCTTTCGGAGGCAACAAGGGTCGACACTTCGAATTTGAAATTGCTCACATTCTCGAGGGCGGCTTCGATACAGTCATCAACATCAACCACTACCACTCGAACCAAGCACGATTTATTGCGGCTGGATGTGCAAAAGCTGGATTGAAATACCACATCGTCTCGATCGATATGGTCACTGCACCTCTCACCGGAAATCTGCTTCTTTGCAAGTTGATGGGGGCCGAGATTCACCGAACTCCATCTGAATACGGTCGGCAGATGGCAGACAAGATCTTTGCAGAAGAGACAAAAGCTGGCCGTAAGCCGTACATCCTGCCCGACGATCCGTTCTCCGACATCATGGGTATGATCGGCTTCCTCGAAACTGGTCTTGAGCTTGAAAAGCAGCTCGAAGCCGCTGAAGTAACAAGCCCCGTTCGATTCTGGGGGCTCACAGGTCGTTCTATTGCTGGATTGCGCCTATATGCGAAGAACCGTGGACTTGATTGGCGAGCAACGGCATGCCAGTACTCCCCTGGCAGTGTCGAGGATTTTCAAAACGTCACCGTAGATAGGTCTTCGCAGGTTGCAGAAATGTTTGATCTTGAGCAATCACTCGACGCTAACGACCTTACAGTTCTCGATGACTACCGAGGACCTGCCTATGGCGAGCCAGACGACCGCGTCATCGAGGCGATTCAGATCGTAGGCAAAGCAGAAGGGCTCATTCTCGATCCAAACTACACCGGTAAAGCAATGTCGGGCTTAATTGGAGAACTTAGAGCTGGGTGCATCGACTCTGAAGAAACGATATGTTTCATCCACTCGGGTGGTCTCCCGCAGCTCTTCGCACACGCCGATAAGTTCGTGGACTGATGTAAGGGATCATTGCGTCTTCGCCTGCTCAAACAACACAAGTCACGCCACCCATTTACAATTCCCGGCTCAGCCTTCACACGATCCAGCATAGAAAAGTGCCGACGGCACGCCAAACCATGACCCAACATCTCACTCCAGACGAACTTCAGTCACATATCGACAAGCTGCCCAGGATGGACATTGCCCATCTGCCAACTCCGCTTGAACAAATGCCTCGTCTTACGGACCGGCTTGGCGGTCCTGACATTTGGATTAAGCGTGAGGACATGACCGGTCTTGCGTACGGTGGAAACAAGGCTCGGCACTACGAATTCGAGATGCCGCACGTTGCAGAACAGGGTTATGACGTGATGATCAACATCATGGATTACCACTCGAACAACGCCCGTATGACGGCCGCTTCTGCCAACAAAATCGGCATGCGCTACATACTGGTCCTCAAGAACGCAGCCAACCGCAACGTTCAAGGCAACTTGCTTATCGACAAGATTCTGGGCGCTGAACTACACCTTCTGGACGAATATCAGTCGGGTAACGCTGAAGGCTACGCGAAGGATTTAGCAGACCAGCTCGAAGCCGAAGGGCACAAACCGTACCTGATTCAAGATCATCTGTTCCCGCGAATCGTGGGTATGGTCGGTTTCGTTCAGGCTGGAATTGAAATCCTCGAGCAAATCGAAGCCAACAATCTCAAAAACGTTCACATCATCGGTGTTGCTGGTCGATCGTTGTGTGGACTAATCGTTGCTGCAAAAGCGATGGGACTCGATTGGAAGTTCACTGGAGTAACGGTGAACTACGATGTACCTCTAAGCGGCTATATATTCGAGCACAACAAAGACATTCAAGAACTGCTTGATCTACCAGTTACGTTCGAGCAAAGCGATATGCGAGTGTTGGACCAGTACGTCGGCGAAGGCTACGGCGTGATGACTGCCCAGGTAAACGAGGCAATCCATATTGCCGCACAAACCGATGCGATCATCTGCGACCCCAACTACACCGGAACAGCGATGGCGGCCCTTATCGACCAAGTAGAAGAAGGTGGTTTCAGCGAGGATGAAACTGTTATCTTCCTTCACACAGGCGGACTTCCAGCAGTGTTCACATTTGCTGATCAACTTGCCGGATTCAAAGGCAAAGTCTAGTTCTGTCTGCAATGCTGCGTAGCTCTTGATTGGAGCGCAAAAAATGAATCTCTGGAACCGAGGCAGCGGTGACCGCGATCCTGACGGTCGCCGATCAGTAACAGTTCGTCAGTTGGTAATTCGAGCTATCTTCTACTTGTTCGTTTTCATTGCGATTATCTGGTGGGCTAGAGGCTAGTTACCGCTGTGGTTTACAACCCAAAATTTGATGATGCTGTCCAGCCGAGCCCCGAGAAAAAACCAATCGGCAACACGATCTGTGCGACGAGCCAAGATTCGGTCATCAAGCTGGGCGAAAGTTATTGCGCTCGCTCTACCTGTGATGATCCTGACTATTGGTGTGATCTGGGCATCCTCACTGTAGATACGTTCCAATCACAGGTTCCCTCTCAATCGGTTCAGACTCCGTAACGCTTCAGGAATTCCGAGAGGCATATGATGTGCCTGCGGCATGCCAGTCAGGATAATTCAAATGATACGGACGTGAATCAGGAGGCTTAGAGTGCAACACCACAACAATCACAACGTTGGTGGAAAGATTCTTGCGAAAGGTATGGAAGTTCAAGCTCGGTCTAAGCAGCAGCAACACTATCGCCGTCGCGGAAGAGTTGCCTCGAAAGTAAAACTTTTAGTCCTGTTGGCAATAGCAATTGTTTTCTTTTGGTGGGTATACAGCTAGAAGTCGAATCATGAAAAATCGAAATTCACTCGACAAACTGGCAGAAACCTCGGTAGCGAACAACGAGGCTCTCCGATCTGCACATAAATCCAGAGTTAAATCGGCGAGCTGGTTCAAAATCGTTTTATTTGCGGCACCGATGATCGTTGTAGTCGCCGGAGTAATTTGGGCCTCTTCGCTCTGACCCATCCGATACAACCATCTAGCAGCGGTGATTTAGATAAACCATCCAGAATTCACTAGATTCAGTCAGCCAGTGCAACACCACAACAATCACGACCCAGGCACCCACAACGCTTCTTTACTTGGAGCTGTTTTCGACACGATAAAAAGCGACAACTCCGGTGCAAAGTCGCCAAACGTGTGGGGCAGGCTTGCCAGCGCTACCCTCAAACTCTTGTTCATCGGCTTTTTGATGGCATCGCCATTTATCATTCTGATATTGCTTGTGGTTCTATTCGGATAGATTCATCGACAACATTCTTCGCAAGCCAATCCAGTTCGGAGCTACAACATGAACATGCACGATCATCGACTCGGATCACGAATGGAAAGTGCCGCAATGGAAGCACGGATTCTGAGTCAAAACCCGCGTTTACGACGTCGTTCCCCGATCAGATCACTACTGGTCACCCTCGCCATCCTGCTAGTGCTGATTGTCGTGGTTATCGTGTGGATGAGTTCGATGGCACTCGATGAAACCAACAACTCTGGATCGGGCCAAAACACTCACATAACTCGATAAATATTGCTTAATCAAAAAGACCGGATCCAAAAACTGAACCCGGCCTTTTCGTTTTCGTCGATTGAATACTACGAAGTTACAGAACTAACCTTGTCGGCAACTCGAGCCATGCCTCGTGAGAAGCGTGGTGTGAGGTAGCCTTCGAAGATTCCAGCTCCGAACGCGAATGCAAACAGCGCTAGCTGACCAGCGAAGATTCCGCTTCCACCGTATCCAGCCAAGAACGCTACTCTCGTAGTGCTTTCTTGGTCTGAAACTAGTGGCAGCGAGATAATTCCTGCACCAAACAGTGCGAACACCGCCAGCGCCAGAACTCCACCAACCAATGGTCGGGCTAGTCCAACCATAAACAGTGCAACTTTTTCCGTGTATTCAAGCTGCATAGTTACGGTTCGTAGAAGAACAGTAAATGCGCTTCCTGCGATTCCGAAAATCACAGCTGCAAACACAATTTCAAGCGGCGTTCCGAGAAATAGAGCTTCTACACCCGAAACAGTTACAGTCACTGCGGCAAGTGCACCTGCAAGCAATGTAAGACCGACCATTGGCGAAACGATGCGTCGAAGCATTGTTCGTGAATGGATCATCTCAGTAACGTTTGCACTCAGAGTAGTCAGAATTTGGTCGCCGTCTCGAAGTACGTCGATTCCACCTGTCATCGCTCGATCTATCCAAGCTTGAAGGTTGTCTAACATTTGGGTTTGATCATTGAGTTTCGCGCTGCGAACTCTGATCATTAATCGTTCTACAGAGGCTACGAACGGTGCGGATTCCGCAACCATTCCACGACCGCTCTCGTTTGGAGAGATGTCTTCAGCCTCAAATCGTACCGGTTCAGTCATAGCGTGCTCCTCGTTAGTCGAAATCGATACCTGAACTCGATTTCGCCTTAATGGGTGTGCAGACGACACACCGGTATGACCGGTTCCTCATTGGTTGTCGCGCACCGCTGCCAGATGCCGCAAACGTAGCACTGAGAGTGCTCACGGTCAATATTTCCGACTAATTTTGAACTCAAAATCGGCTGAATTCGTCGCGCCGTGATTTCTGCCGATATTGGCTACTGCTGCTGTGCTCGTCGTTTCAAAGCCTGCCGTGACTGATACCAAACCCATCCGATTCCAACGATGAACGACAATGCGACCAGCCCAAACAATGCCTGACCCCATCCATTTCCAGTACCACTACGCGCCCGGTCTTCAACTAGGACCGACATCACTGTCGTGCCCTGTCCTAGATCAGACTCCGCAATAACTTCAACCGCCCAAACACCTGAGGTTTCCATATCGAGCTGTGCAAGATAGTAGGTGATGTCGGCAGGCGAGTTGAGAGCTAGGGAGTACTGCGCCTCACCTCGTTCTGATGGAGAAGCGAGGATGCTCACTTTGGCGTCGTTGACATCTTCACCAGTTGCAGTGTCACGTATTCGAATTGCGAACCGCGAAATACCTTGAATCGGTGCAACCGGGCTGACCTGCAGTTGAATCGTATGAGGACCAGCTTCAGATTCATCAAGAATTCGGTAACCAGGAATCGGAGTTTCAGCGTCATCCTGAGCGGATACGGCTGTGTTCAGTCCGAAAGCAGCTATCAGCACAATGGCGAGTGCAGCGAACAAGTGAGAAGACTTGATTGGTGAAATAGTATTCGTGATCAATTCGGGTATGAAGTCCCACAAATCAGCCGTGTGCCAAAGCCAATTCGCAAATTAGTGAATAAACTGCGCTCAATTCTGCCGCATGAATCGCGAAATATCTTCAAAACAGTGAGGAATTTATTTGGGTCACTACGATCTCCTAATCCGAAACGGACGAGTTCTAGACGCTGAATCCGGGTTCGACGAAATAGCGGACATCGGCATTTCGAACGGTGTGATCGAGCGAATCGACCCAAACATCAACCCGGACAACGCCGACGACTCGATCGATGCAGCAGGTCAGTGGGTCATGCCGGGAATGATCGATACCCACGTTCACGTTGCCAATGCTTCTGATTTGGGAAGCATTCGTGGCATCGGGCTGCAAATGGTTGCAGTAGCTGGTGCAACTACAGTCATCGACCTGGGTGGCAGCATGGACGCACTTACCGCTGGGATCACCGCACGAGGCTCTGGAGTAAATGTAGGCAGTCTCGGCTATCTAAAGCCGGGAGAGACCGTCCCTGAAGGTCGTCTAAGTCCTGACACAATCCTTGAAATCGTCGATACTGCCCTCGAAGCTGGTTCGCTTGGAATCAAGTTATGGGGTGGCTACTATCCGTTCACCCCAGAAGAGACATCTCGCTTCATCGCAACAGCCAACGATCTCGGCGCGTACGTTGCCTTTCACGTAGGCACTACTGAATCGGGATCACGATTAGACGGACTTCGAGAAGTACCTGCGATCCTCGGCAATAGCGGACGTGCCCATGTCGCTCACATCAACGCCTACTGCCGTGGCTCAATTCTCAGCGTCGAAGAAGAGATTCAAGAAGCACTACAAATCGTCGATTCTCTCCGAAACCAGATAGTTTCTGAAGTTCATCTCGCCCGTCCGAATTTCACTCTCGGCAAGTGTGACGCCGACGGCAATGTGCTCGCTGACGTAGTAGGGAACTGCCTCAAACTACAAAATTATGATCCGACTGCGGATGGCATCAGGGCCGCTTTGCGAGATGGTTACGCTTCGACGGTTGAAGAAACTCGCACTGGTCTTGTACTCGTGACTGGTGAGCGAGGTGTCGAACTATTCGATGAAGGAAACACCGACGTGCCGATGAGTTTTCCTGTGAACGGCGCCGAATCTGCTTTCCAGCTCACCGCTGCGAAAAACTCGAACAACGAGTTCATTGTCGATGCAATCGGAAGCGACGCTGGTGCTCTGCCTCGCAATGTGAACATCGAACAGGCAATGCGTCTGGTCAAGTTCGGAGCCCTAGAGCCTCTCGAAATGGTTCAAAAACTCAGTCTCAATCCAGCGAAAATGATCGGCCTCAACTCGAAAGGCAGGCTTTCAGAAGAATTCGACGCCGATATTACGATCATCGATCCACAAGATGGCAGAGCAAGTTACAGCTTCGTGAGTGGAGAGATGATCATGATGGCAGGCCGTGTCGTCGGATCAGGCGGAACGATTCTCACTACAACTCGCGGTGAAAAAGCTGTTCAAGAGTCTGGAATTTCGTACCAAATCATCGATCCATCAAAAGCGATGATGTACTCAGGGCGAGACTAGTCTGATTCGTCTGGCAGTTCGACGTTCCTGAACGAGAAGTAGATGGCGAAATCGTAGGCCAGCTTCAACCCACCACCGACCAACCAAGGTGCGACCGTATACGCCCCCGCCCACAAAAATCCGGTCACTGTGGAGCTGGGCATTCGCCCTAATCCACGACCCAGATTTGCAGATCCAGCCATAACCGTTCTTTCTTCTGGTGGAACTAGAGCCATCATGTACGACTGCCGAGTCGGAACGTCCATCTCATCGAATATTCCACGGAGCATCCAAATTCCGGCAGCAATCGCCGCCCCGGGTGCGAAAGCGAACGCTATCAAACAGATATTCGAGACAACCTGAGTCCACACGAACGTGTTTAGCAACCCGATTCTTTTGGCGACTGACGGCGCCAGCCAAATCGATACTAAATTCAACCCTTGCGTGGCGATCATTATTGCGGCAATTGTGCCTTCGTTCATGCCGTACTTATCGACCATCCACAAAGCGAAGAATGCATCGAAGATCATGCCTCCCGCGAACGAATCGACCCCAAACAAGCTGGATATCTTCAGGATTGGCTTACGCGAAGGCGTTTTGAACGGATTTACGAGCAAGTCGCCAGCGCTTGCCTTCGATTCCACAGCTGAAGAAAGTGCCAGATAAACGACTGCGCTTAGGATGTTGATACCCAGGTAAATCGCTAGAAGAACCTTGTAAGCGTCGATCAACTCCCAATCACGCACACCGATCAAATACGTTGCAATACCTACTAGAGCGCTGCCTAGTGCTCTGCCACCAGCCGATGACACCGACAGATTAGAGAACGCACGAGTTCGTGTTCGGGAGTTAGTGACTTCCGTAAGCGAAGACTGCTCGAGTTGGAGACTAGGTCCCCAATGCATCCCACTGCCGGCGTACGACCCGAAGAACGATGCCAGCCCGATCAGCCATACGTTCTCGGTTAGGAAAAGCATCACAATCGCTAAACCGGTAACCACAGCAATAATCACGAACCATGCACGACGTGAGATCGAGTTGGCAGTGAACATCACTACTAGCGATAGAACAAATCCGCCGACCAAGCTGGCGCCGAGGACGAGTCCGATTTGAGGGATGGACAGTCCTATTTCAGCCAGATAAATCGCCAATATCACTGCGATAAGCCCACGCCCCATATCGCGCAAACCTCGACCAGCGTAGACGATCAACGCGTCCGTTCCAGGTCGCCCTACTGGGGTCGGAGATGTTGGGTTATTTGGTGTCGAACCGGTCGAAGTCATTGGTCACTGCGCAGCTAGAGAAGTGCGGAGTGTAGACCTGCCCCGGCGTTTAGGGTCGACTTGACAAACTCAACCCACGTGTTCGACCTCCCTAGCCACTCAACCATCGTCGTTAAGCAACACACCCGTGATGTCGCCATCACGGGTGTGTCATTCAATCGGGATTAGAAGTTGAATCTACTTCTTTTTGCCTTTGTCCTCAGGTGGACCGCCCTTGTCTTTGTCCTTCCCGCCGCCTGAGCTGCCGGAATTGCCATTTCCTGACGATCCAGAACTTCCGCTGTTACCGGAATTTCCTGAATTGCCGTTTCCGTTGCTAGAACTTCCGGATTCACCAGATGAACCACTCGATCCAGAGTCAGAATTTCCTAAACCCCGGTTCGAGTTCTTATCTTTGGCACCTTGAGCCTTGCCCTTCTTATCTTCTGGAGCATTTCCAACAGTCTTGGCAAGTCGCTCGTCACGCTTTTCCTGAACTGCAGCCTTCTTCTCAGCGAGTTTATCGGCGAGTTCGGCATTCTTTTCAGCTAAACGTTCGAGACGGGTATCGACAGTGTCAGAACTGGTCGAACCAGTAATCTTCTTACCGCCGCCGCGACCGGTCTGAGTGATCAGACATACGTCTTCGCCTTCAGTTCCCTCGTCGCCTTCCAGCTCTGTCTCATTGCCGTCCTCATCGAGAACAGTTGTCGTGCCATCGCCAGTTTCGGTGACGACAACACACTCGTGTTTTCGAGTTGCCTTTGACGGGACAATCGAAATTCGAAGTGCTGTTACATCCTGTCGGAACGACGGAGCTAGAGGCTTGTCCTCAGGTTCAGTATCCGTGTCAGTTCCGGTGTCATCCGAAGTATCAGGCGGGGTCACATCGGGATCAGTAGACGTATCGTCCGATGTATCTGGAGGAGTTACGTCTGGATCAGTAGCGGTGTCATCCGTGGTATCCGGAGGAGTTACGTCGGGATCAGTAGACGTGTCATCCGAAGTATCCGGAGGCGTGACGTCAGGATCAGTCGACGTGTCATCCGAAGAATCCGGAGGAGTTACGTCAGGATCATCGCCATCATCGTCGTCGTCTTTATCTTTCGGAGCGTCCGGTGGCTTGTTAAGAAGCACACCAGCACGGTCACCAACTTGAATATCTTCAAGAGCGATTATGTCGCCCTTCGATTTGATGATCGTTCCGCCATCGACATTGACAGTTACGTTGCCGAATTTAGTTTCAACAACAATGCTGTCGCTCCCAACCGCTGCAACAGTTCCAGAGACACCACGCCTAGTTAGTTGACCAGGGGGAACATCTGCGCCGCTGGAGTCAGCCGAAACCGACGCGACAGTGATCGTCGACGCCA
Source organism: Dehalococcoidia bacterium (assembly GCA_040264655.1). Classification (GTDB taxonomy): domain Bacteria; phylum Chloroflexota; class Dehalococcoidia; order Lucifugimonadales; family Lucifugimonadaceae; genus Lucifugimonas. The sequence goes on from JBDQHW010000002.1 coordinate 22,877, forward strand.
GCAAAAGCGAGAGAATCGAGAGCAGTGCAAGCGGCCTGTAAAAAGTTTGAACATTCATAGTGTTTATCTCAATTCCTAAGCGGCCGGCTCATAAATTATCAGTAGAACTTCACTTGCTTCATCACCAGCACCTGTACTAGCGACAACTTCAACGATGTTCGGACCTTCTTCTAGAGAAACCGTCACGGTAAACGTGCCGTCGACAGCCACTTCAGGGAACAGGTCATTCACGCTAACTAAAGCGTCAACTGATGTTCGGCCAACGACGTCGAACGTATCTGTCGTAACAATCGCTTCGCCATCTGCTGGCTCTGCAATGTGCAAGAAGAACGCACCAGTAGCATCAGGGATCGCTGTCGGTGTTGCGGTTGGCTCCGGTGTGGCAGTCGGTGGTACTGCGGTTGCAGTCGGCACTTCAGTCGGAGTTGCCGTAGTAGGCACCTGAGTTGGAACTGGTACTGCAGTTGGCTCTGGGCTTGGTTTACCGGTAAGAGCAACGGTAGTGGGGCCTTCTTCACCCGGCTCCCCTACAGCAAGCTTGATCACTGGTTTGAACAAGAACCCATTCGGACCACGCTCTACTAGAGATTTATCGACTTCAAAGTCGAGGCTTATGAACGTCTGCTCATCTGCTGCGAGTTCAAAAGTTCCAACAAGCTTGATCGTATCGCTTGGTACTTCTGCGACGATTATTTCACCGTCTTTTTCTACTTCGACTTTAGGAACAGAGAGTCTAACTTGGGTGTATTTGCCAGTTGGCAGTTCAGCAGAACCTAGAACTGCTTCAACACCTTCAAGAGCAAGAAGTTCGAACGTAATCTCTTCGTCGATTACAGATACCCAACCTTCACCTGCGATAGAAACTTCAATGTCATCTGTTGTGACATATACGGCTGTTAACGTATGTAGCCTGTTCGGGCAGATTCCAGACGCGAAAACGTGCCGTGAGATTCATTCGCAACATGCGGCAGGCAACCAGTTAGTTATTTATGAATCTCGTCGGCACGCCGTCGATAAAACTATGATTCAGCGTTCATCGTTACGCCGGGGTTACACCTGAATTACCGCTCGATTACCGCTTTCATTACGAGTCGATTACTGTTGCTAGTGCGACTCATATCGCCTTCCCATCTGTAGAATCGCCGAAAACGAAACTCTTGCATCTGACATTTTCTCAGGATTCATTCTCAAATTGGCGACTTCACAGCAATTCGACACAGTTCTCAAAAACGGACGTGTGGTCGATCCCACCAACAACATCGACGGAATCTTTGATGTTGGCGTTCGCCACGGCAAGATCGCCGCAGTTGCCGAGTCGATACCTCTAGAACAAGCTGACGACATTATCGATCTGTCTGACCAAATCGTTATGCCCGGTCACATTGATACGCATGCTCATCTCTCGAGCCCATTCAACAGCAACGTCGATCGAGCATTTGGTCACGCAATGCTTGTTGAATCAGGTACTACAACTGCCGTTGATCTGGCCGGTGATCCGACTGCGATGGTGACCGGGATGATCCAGCGTGGTGCGGGTCTGAATGTGGCATCGCTAATGGGTCTCGTTCCACACGAAACAGTTTCAGAAGACGACCCTCGACCTGCAGTCTTGCGCGACGCAGTTGCCGATGTAAAAAAACGCGGTGGCATAGGAGTGAAAATGCTTGGCGGATACCACCCGTTCACTCCTGAGGCATCGTCCGACGTGGTGGCCGCTGCGAATGAGCAATTGGCTTGGGTCGCATTTCACGTAGGTACTAAAGATTCTGGCAGCGATATGACCGGACTCCGTGAAGTACCAGAAATCACCGGAAACGGTCGATTACACGTTGCGCACATCAACTCGTACACACGAGGGATGATCGATGAGCCGCACGAGGAAGTTCAAGAAGCTCTCGGAATGATCGAACGCATGCGATCTCAATGGATCACCGAGGCATATCTTGCACAGGCGAACGGAACCAACGGCAAGTGCGACGAAAATGGCGATGTCATTTACAACGTCGCTCAAAACTGCCTAAAAGCCCGAGGTTATCCGACTACCGACGAGGGTGTGAAAGCATCGCTCATGGACGGTTATGGATCAGCACTGATCGAACGTGGTGGGCGGGTCATCGCTGTCACTGGCAAGGAAGCTGTTGATATTTGGGAGGCCGCGGCTACCGACGCTTCTCTCAGCTACCCAGTAAACCCGCCAACCAGTGCGTTCAGCATCGCGACTGCGAAGTACGATGACGGCACATTTAGAGTCGACGCCATTTCTACTGACGGCGGATCACTACCAAGAAACGTTGCAATCGAACGTTCAATGGCGCTTGTGGCGTTTGGCGCACTCAGCATGGATGAAGCAGTTATCAAGCTGAGCTACACACCATCAAGAATGCTCGGACTGCTAAATAAAGGGCATTTCACAGAAGGCGCAGACGCAGATGTGACAGTGATAAATCCAGCAACAGGCAAGGCATCAATGTCGTTAGTAGCCGGTGAACTGATCATGCTCAACGGCAGAGCCATCGGAAAGGGCGGCACATGGCTCGTTCTAGACGAAGGCAAGGACGCAGCGGCTGCAACCGGATTGCCGTACGAGATCATCGATCTTGAAAGCAGCATGTTGTACAAGGACTGGAACTAGGCGAGCCCGTTAAGGAACAGTACACGATAGATACGAAAGCAATAGAGGAACCCCATAATGTCGTTGAAAGATCGCATTGGAATTGACGCTGGAAAGACCCGACTAGAAGACGCAATTCAATGGGCTATTGAGAATGAGTTATATTTCCTAGATTTCAACGCTGATGCGGGTCCAAACCACATGGACACGTGGAGTCCTGAGCGATCACGCGAAGTCCGAAATCTGTGTGAAACCAACGGCATTACCATCGGGCTGCACACTCTTTCAGCCGTGAATGTCGCTGAATACTCTCCATACGTTTCTCGAGCTGTCGAGGAGTACATGCGTGCAAGTGTCGATCTTGCGAACCAACTCGACTGCGCATGGACTGTAGTTCACGCCGGATATCACTTCACAGGCGATGTTCCAGAACGTAAAAAGGCTTCCATCGATAGGCTGAAGCGTATTGGCAAGTACGGTGCAGACACCGGCCAGAAAATTCTTCTTGAGAATCTAAATTTCGAGCCTAAGCACGCCGAAGTTCACTACATGGCACACACGGTTGAAGAAACCCGTGAATATTTCGACGAAATCCCTGCCGAACACATGGGTTGGGCATTCACTGCTAATCATTCACACCTAGTGCCCGATGGCATCGACGGATTCCTCAACGCTTTTGGGATCGATCGAATCGGAGAAGTGCGTCTTGCCGATAATCATGGCGAGTACGAAGTACATCTCGTTCCGGGCGAAGGCAATCTCGATTTCTCCAATTTGTTCACCCGCCTAGAAGGCGCTGGCTACACCGGCCACTACTCCATGGCATACGGATCGAGCGAAGAACAAATCGAATCTCGAAATTATTTATCAACCCTCGCTTAGCATTTTCTGAGACTCGCTAACAAAACTCGAAAGGCGATCCTGTGTACAACGTCGATGAAATCGATCCAAATGCGCTTTTTCCTAAAGGCACATCGCCACATGGTCGATCCACACGTGCCCCTGCCGTTGGAGTTCACGGCATGGTTGCCTCAGCCCACCCGTACGCCTCGCAGGCAGGCCTAGACGTATTGAGAGACAACGGCAACGCCTTCGATGCCGCTGTGGCTGTCGCAGCAACGCTCAACGTCGCCGAGCCGTACATGTCGGGAGTCGGTGGTATCGGAATCGCAATGGTTTACGTCGCAAAAGAGAAGCGCACGAGGATCTTAAACTTCTCAGGTCATGCACCAAATGCAGCTCAACCTGAGATGTACGACAATCTGAACTCAGAAACCGGTCCGATTTCGCCGCTAGTTCCAGGCAACGTATCTGGCTGGCTGACGATGCACGACACATACGGATCGATGTCACTTTCAAGAGTGATGAGAGACGGTATTCGTTATGCAGACGAAGGCATCACTCTTTCGCCGTTCAATGCCGACATGATCGAGGAAAACTTAGTAAGAATCGACCGATTCGAAACTTCACAAAAAGCGATCGTTGTCGAACGCAACGGACTCGGTGCCGGATCAATCTTCCGCCAACCTGACCTTGCCGAGACGCTGGCTGCAATTTCTGAGGGTGGGCAAAAAGAGTTCTACGAGGGCAAACTCGGTGATCGTATTCAGGCAGGCCTCGAAAAAGCTGGTGGAATCATTAGTCGTGAAGAACTGGCCGCATATCGCTCGTTCTGGCAAGAGCCGCTGAGCACCAACTACCGAGGCTACGAGGTTCGAGTTGCTCCGCCAAACTCGTCCGCGTTCCAGATTTTGGAAACGCTAAATATCCTGAGCAACTTCGATGACCTACCTTACGGGTCGAGTGACACTCTACATAAGTTGGTTGAGGCCGTTTACATCGCAGCCGACGACCGAGCGAAATACGCTGGTGATCCGAATCATGTTGATATTCCTTTAGATCGATTGCTCTCAGCTGAATACGCTGCCGAGCGAGCGGCTGGAATCAACTTGCTCGAAACATCAGGGCCACCTGCAGAGCGTTGGAACCGTTCGAGAGTCGATCACCCCCCGGTTGGAGTAAAGGCTCAGTACGCAACGGGCCTGACAACACACTTCGTCACCGCCGATTCTGAAGGCAACGTAGTAACAGTTACACAGTCTCTTGGAAGCGCTTTTGGATCGGCAGTCGTTGCTGGCGACACAGGCGTGTTCATGAACAACATGTGCAAATGGTTCGACATTGATCCCGATAGCGACAGCCCGAACTTGATCGGACCTGGCAAGCAGGAAGATTTCTGCATCGCACCCGCTCAGATCTACGAAGACGCAACAGATGGATCAGGAGATAAAAAGATTCGCCTATCGATCTCTACTCCTGGCAGCTGGGGCATTCTCCACACAACTGCCCAGATGATGCACAACCACATCGATGCTGGAATGAACGTTCAGGAAGCAATCGAAGCTCCACGATTCAGGCATTACGACACCGGAATGCTTCTCCTAGAAAATCGATTCCCTGAGCACATGCGAGAAGATCTCGCACGCCGAGGTCACAGAGTTCACGTGGCTCCTGATTGGCACAATGCAGTCGGTGGTGGTCAGGGCATTCAGTTCACCGAGCACGGTTCTATGCTCGGTGGCGCAGATCCACGCCGGGATGGCGTGGCGATGGGCTATTAATGTCGAATTCAACCGATAGAAACAGAATTATCGCTAGCTACGGCGACCTATCTGAATTTCCGAAAATGGTGTTCGGAGTCATGGGGTCGGCAGGGGGTGAAGTACCCGAATCGGCACGAGAAAAGATCTACGAACTTGGTGCTGAAGTCGGTAAACGCGGCTACACCCTTGTAACCGGTATAGCGCCGGGACTCCCGCACGATTCGGTGCTCGGTGCCAAATCTGAAGGCGGATTGGTAATCGGAATATCGCCGGCTCAGAGCTTCACCGAACATATCGATCGCTACAACTCTCCAACGCGCGGATACGACATCATTGTCTATACCGGCAGCGGACTAATGGGACGGGAAGTCGAGAATATTCAAACGTGTGACGCGGTCGTAATCGTCGGTGGCAGATCTGGGACTCTTGGCGAATTTTCTATTGCTTACGATCAGGCAAAGATCATCGGTGTTCTTGAGGATACTGGCGGTATCGCAGATCACATCGATGCGCTGGTGAAGGTGATCAATAAAGACACCGGAGCACGAGTTATCGGGCACAGCGACCCTATCGAACTCGTAAAGCTACTCGAACAGGCCTATATAGAAGATGTTCTACCGGGTTATCTGAAGCTAGTCGAAACTCACGAGACTGACGGCGAGCTGGAATAAGTGGAGAATTTCCAGAGTTGGCAAATTGGCAATCCGTTGCGCTACGAGATCACATCTGAAGTTCTCGCAACCATGGGCTGGTCTCCCTAACTGGCCTCGCATCGCATCGACTACGATTTATTCGTATATGTATCCGCTACCCTCAAGGTCGATGGGCTGGCTTCAGGAGACGAACGACAAATGAGTATCGTAAAAATCAACGCAATCGCCGTCGGCGAAGGCAAGGGTGAAGAGCTTGAGAAGCGATTCCAGCAGCGCTCTGGTGAAGTTGAGAACCAGCCTGGTTTTGAAGGCTTTGAGCTACTTCGACCTGTCGAGGGCGAAGATCGTTACTTCGTGTACACCCGATGGGATTCAGAAGAGTCGTTCCAAGCATGGGTCAGTTCACAAGCGTTCGAACGTGGACACCGGCAAGCTTCTCAGAACAAAACCGACGGCACGGTAGCTCACGGTTCAGCAATTCTAGGTTTTGAAGTGGTGATCAAAACCGAAGGCAATCAAGCCTAAGTCTCGGTTTTAAAGACCCAAAAAAAAGAACCTCCTGAAACAATCTCAGGGGGTTCTTTTCGTTTCACTAGACTATGCGGTTCGCCGATCCATTTATCGACTCAGCCAGCCTTTGCCAATATTCCAAAAGTAGCTAGCTACCGCTGTACTCGGCCTGAGGTGTCGCCGCCTGCAACTGCCATTACTTCCTTCACGCTGACGAGGTTGAAGTCGCCGTGGAACGTGTGTGACATCGCTGACGAAGCAACTGCGAAGTCCAGAACCTGTCGAGAATTCCAGCCATCCTGAAGAAGACCGTAAATCATCGCTGCGCAGAACGAGTCACCTCCACCGACGCGGTCGACGATTCGTACTGGGTACTTGTTGCCAACGTGAATTTCTTCGCCATCAAAGTAAATAGCACTCCAACCGTTGTCATCGGCAGAGAAGCTCTCTCGAAGGGTGATCGCAACCTTCTTGAAACCGAACTTATCTACAAGAGCCTGAACGACGGGTCGGTATGCTTCCGGGTCGATCTCACCGACAGTCACATCAACACCTTCAGCAGCAATTCCGAGACACTTCTCAGCGTCTTCTTCGTTGCCGATAGAAACATCGACGTACTTCATCATCGGAATCATCGTTGCCTGAGCCTCTTCAGGAGACCACAGGTTCTTTCGGTAGTTCATGTCAGCCGAAACGGTCAGGCCAAGCTCTTTGGCAGCCTTTGCGGCTTCTACACAGACCGCAGCGGCACTCTTCGAGATCGCAGGGGTGATTCCAGTGAAGTGGAACCAGTCAGCATCATCGAACACCTTTGCCCAATCGACATCACCCGGCTGAATTTCGGCAATCGATGAAGCGGCTCGGTCGTAAACAACCTTCGAAGCCCGCATTGCTGCCCCAGATTCGAGGTAGTAGGTTCCGAGCCGTTGACCCTGTCGAAGAATTTCTGATGTATCGACACCAAACTGTCGAATGTAGTTAATGCAAGATTGCCCGATATCGTTGTCGGGAATCGCAGTAACAAACGTTGCATCAACGCCGAACTGCGCCAGCGAGACAGCAACGTTACATTCGCCACCACCGTAGGTAACTTCAAATTCTCGTGCTTGCGTAAAGCGTTCTCGTCGCATAGTTGCGAGCCGGAGCATTACTTCTCCGAAAGTTACAACCTTGACCATGGGGATCTCGATCCTTTTTTCTGCCGCGAACTAGTTTGTTTCTAAATTGAAAATAGTCAGCGAGCGATCAGTTGCGGCACAATCGATCAGCGCTGAGCAGGGTCCGTCTAGGATCGACCTCGAATTGATTTGATCAACGCAACTGTGTCTTTACTGCGTTGTTCGAGCTTGTCCCAAGCGCCGTCTTTCAAAATGTCCGCTGAAACCAACTTCGAGCCCATTCCAACAGCAACTACGCCAGCATCGAACCACGGTCGAAGCGACTCTTCTGTGATGTCGACTCCGCCAGTAGGCATGATTGAAGTCCATGGCATCGGAGCGAGAACGTCTTTTACGAATCCGGGACCACCTACGGCACTTCCAGGAAATGCCTTCACGATGTCGCAGCCCATTTCCTCAGCTGCTGAAATCTCAGATGCAGTTCCACATCCAGGAATGTAACCAACTTTTCGGCGGTTGCAGACTTTAGCAACGTCAGGGTTGGTTACAGGTCCGACGATGAAGCTTGCACCTGAACCGATATACATCGAAGCGGTACCAGCATCGAGAACAGAACCTGCACCAAGAATGGCGTCTGGTAGCTCTGCTGCACAGAACTTATCGAGTGCTGAGAAAACTTCCCAAGCGTGATCACCACGGTTAGTGAACTCAAGAACCTTGATTCCGCCGTTTACGCAGGCTTTGGCGATATTCTGCGCGGTAGCAATGTCGCCGTTGTAGAAAACCGGAACTACACCGATCTCGTGAACTGCGTTTAGTGCCTGTAGCCTTGTGTGTCTGGCCAACTCGGAATCTCCCTTGCGATGCTTTTAGTTATTTATCCGCAGGCTAGTTTATCTCTACTGGCGCGAGTAGTAACCTCTTTGACCATAAAAGTTCATTAACACTCACGCGAACGCCATCCCAGAAACAATTTCTGTGATCGACGCCGAAGAAAGAAATCTAAATGGATTCCAATCCCGTCATAGACAAAATGAAACGTGGTGAAGCGACCGTCGGCACTTGGTCGACAACTGGCGATCCTTCGGTAATTGAAGTCCTGGCGTATATGACCGACCTCGATTGGATCACTGTCGACTTCGAGCACAACGCAATCGACGTTTCAACAGCTGTGAACTGTTTGCGAGCGTCTCAAGGCAGCGGTACTCCAATGTTCGCTCGGGTTCCGTATGGTGAGAAAGTTTGGATAAAACGCATTCTCGATATTGGGTTCATGGGAATCGTTGCACCTGACGTAAAAAATGCTGAACAGGCTCGTGAAATCGTTCAGGCCGCTAAATATGCACCTGACGGAATCCGAGGTATCGGTAGTGCGCGAGGGCAAATTGCATACGGACCTGGCTTCTACAAGAAGGCCAACGAGATGACGTTGGTTGTGATCATGATTGAAGATCCTGCTGCGGTAGATCAGATCGACGAGATCATGGCAGTACCTGGCGTAGACGTGTGCTTCATCGGTCCGAACGATCTGGCGCAGAATATGGGCGTTCCGATCGGCCTTGACAACAAGCATCCTGATCACATCGCAGCCGTGCAAAAAGTTGTCGATGCAGGTAAACGCCACGGCGTGTTCACTGGCGCTCACACCACCGGTGGTGAAGAAGCTGCTCGTCGAATCAAGCAAGGGATGCAGTGGTTCCCAATGAGTTCAGATGCCGGAATGCTCAAGATGGGCGTTGATGCGCAGATCGCCGATATCAAGGCAGGTCTCGAAGGTCATCTCAAAGACGATGGCGAAGGCGGCGGTACCTTCTACTAAATCTCAGGAGTTCGTCTACTCCGAGTGAAAATGTTCGAAAAAAGGTCGGTGGGATAGCCACATCGACCTTTTTTATTTTGAAATATGTTGAGGCGTCGCACGCCCCATTTCCTTGTTCAGGAGCAGCAACACAAAGGCGAAAATTACGAAAATCAGCGTGGTCGGAGAAAGGGGGTACACGAGAACCGGAAACACGACCATGAATGGAGTGTAAATCCAGAACAGTCGAGCATTTGTCGAACGCCCAGAGCTTCTCAACCAAATAGATCGAGACATTGCGACGGTTGTCACACCGAGTGAAGCCATCAAAGAAAGCCCTACCGCGCCGATCAACGAACTATTTGCGTCGTTCGGGTATAGAACGATCACTGCATACAAGAACCAAACCACATAGACAATCGCGAACAATCCCAAAGCGGCGGCTGTACCTTTGGCGGCCTTAGCTTTGCTCGAGTTCCGTGACGAATCCATTTTGGTGTCACACCGCTTCCGATTATCGAATGAAAAACTAGAGCTTTTCGATCTCGTGGAGCAGCTCGCCTGAAGCAGGAATCGAATCGGTATACACGTTCGACCAACGAATGACGCCTTCGCTATCGATAATAAATACCGATCTCTTCGCCTTGCCCGAGTCTTCGTTGAATACGTCGAACGCCTTGATCACTTCGCCGTGAGGCCAGAAGTCACTTGCAACTGGGAATGGAACTTCGCCATCCTCGTCGCTATCGCCTTCTTTCATGCTCGCAACCCAGGCTTTTTGCACCGGCGTCGGATCAGCGCTGATCTCAATGATCTCGGTGTTCAATGCGACGAACTTTTCGTAGTTTGCGCGGAACCCGCGCACCTGGTTTAGTCAGCCACCGGTGAAGCTGGCCGGGTGGAACCCGATTACTACGTTCTTCCCACGCAAGTCGGAAAGTTTCACATCTCCCAAATGCGATTCGAGAGAGAAATCTGGTGCCGGTGTTCCAGGTTGAAGTGCCATGTGTCGTAACTGCTCCATCTACACGCCAAAGGGAAATTTCGCTGGGCGCTTTGAGATTCTACCTATGACCAGTCCCAAACGCGCATAGCGTTGCCACCAAGATACTGGTCTCGCTCCGCTGTTGTGAGCCAGTCGAAACCTTCCCGCACGAGCTTGAGTTCGTCCGCTAGCGATAGCCAGCCGTGCTCCACTCGGTGGTAGCCCGGATAGCCGGTGCCCCACATCACCCGCTCGGTTCCGAAGGCCTCCATCGCCATCTTGATCACGTCGTGCATGTCGCTGAACGGGTGTTCGTCGCCTTCAGATCGATTGTGAATATCTGAAATCTTCATCAGCGTGTTTTCGTGTTTCGCCAGCTCGAGCACCGGCTTGTAGACGTCCCAACCTGGAGCCATGCTTGGCTCTGGGTACATCATGTGATCGATTAGCCACGTGATTCCTGGGAACCTCTCTGCAACATAATCGAATTGGTGGGCATGTTCGGGCCTGTTGTGAATCTGAACGATTCCTTCATGTTGCTCGATCGCTTTGAACATTGCATCGTTTTCAGGGCGCTTAAGAATGTCCACTTCAGCGTAGTACTGAGGATGAAACCTGAAGCCTTGCATATGGCGTTCATCCATCCAATACACAGCCTGCTCAGCGTTTTTGTCGTCCATCGGGTCGACTAGACCCATCGAAACGAACCGATCAGGGTATTTGATGGCAGAAGCCGCTACGTACTCGTTGTCCCAAGTAGAAAACGATGTTTGGACGAGCACTGTCTTGTCGACACCGTTCGCATCCATATCCGCAAGTTGCAATTCGGCGTTGCCGTGAGCCTTAGGCTTCGAGGTGAAATTAGGTGCACTGGGACCGATAGGCGCAATCGGCGGCATCTCCCAAATATGAACGTGGGTATCGACAATCATTTGGTGCGGTGGCTCCCGAGAACTGTTTGAACTAGTGAACTCCGGCTAGCTTACCGCTGTACAGAGAGTCTGAGCACCATGCCTGAGATGATTTATCAGGACTGCTGAACAAATTCTCCAGAATTGTAGGAGACGCGATCAAACGAGATGCTTTCTGCATCTGATCTTTCCGTTCGCTTGCGGACGATTACCGACGTGTTCTAGTCATGAATGAGCGCGATACAAAAATAAGCATCGCGACAACACCCACAGCTAAGAGTCCGTAGCCGAATCCCGTCTTCACACCTGACGCCGTAGTCGTGTAGGCGTGAACAGGTTCATCGGTCGATGCGTGCACTGTCATAGACGCACCAGCCAATAGAACTACAACTAGAACGGGTATAACAACTTGTTTTACTGTGTTCTTTGACATAGCGGCATTATGCAACACACTGTCAAGGGGACATTTCGACGGCACAACCACACACGGTTACGAATATCGTATTCGCACTGTAATCAACAGATTCGTTGGTGCGAAGATCGAACGGTTGTACACGCCAACTTAGAAACCGAAACTAGTTCAAGATGACAGCAGATATCGAAAGGATGAGAAGTTGACTACTCTTCGGAGGTCCAACGTAAAACAGGCTTACGAGCGGCTGTGGCTTCGTCTAGTCGAGTCACTGGCAAATCGTGTGGTGCCTCGAGGATGAACTCTGGCGAATTGTCGATTTCATCGTCAATTTGTCTCATGACAGCGACGAAGTGATCCAGAGTTTCCTTCGACTCCGATTCAGTCGGCTCGACCATCAACGCCTCATCGACGATCATCGGGAAGTACATCGTGGGAGCGTGTATTCCGAAATCGAGAAGTCGTTTCGCAATATCAAGGCCAGCTACACCGCGTTTTTTCTGTTTAGTCGCTGAAAGCACAGTTTCGTGCATGCAGTACCGATCGGCAGCAAGGTTGTACTTGTCGCGAAGCTTCGCCTGAATGTAGTTGGCGCTGATGATTGCGTTTTCAGATACCGATTGCAGTCCTTCAAGCCCTAGTGCCTTGATGTAGGCGTAAGCTCTTGCAGCAATTGAGAACGACCCATGGAATCCGTTAATGGCTCCTACCGACAACTCAGGAGTTGCCATCACATACCCTGCGTCAGTTTTCACAGCGACAGGTTTCGGCAGGAACTTTGCAAGCTCATCAGTGACCATCACAGGCCCTGATCCTGGACCTCCACCACCATGTGGTGTTGAAAAGGTTTTATGAAGGTTCGAGTGACAAATATCGACGCCCAAATCGCCAAGCTTCACAAGTCCAAGCAGGGCATTAAGGTTTGCACCGTCGGCGTATACCAATCCCCCAGCATCATGAACGATTTTCGTGATTTCTAGGATGTTGGGTTCGAATAGTCCCAACGTACTCGGGATCGTGAGCATGAAAACACACGTGTTTTCGTTCGCTAGCTCTCGAAGGTTTTCGACGTCGACGTTGCCTTGATCGTCGGATCGAACTGTGACCACGTCCAATCCAGCCATACCGGCTGAAGCTGGGTTCGTTCCGTGCGCAGAGTCAGGAACGATAGCGACCGTGCGTGCTGAGTCATTTCTGGCATCGTGGTAGGCGCGAGCCACCAGTAACCCAGCGTACTCACCTTGCGCACCGGCGAGCGGAGCCAGCGACACGCCAGGCAATCCAGTTATCTCACCTAGATCATCTTGAAGATTTTTTAAGAGGCGAATCGCACCTTGGACTGTTTCGTCAGGTTGAAGCGGGTGAATGTCGGCAAGACCTGGAAGATTCGACAGTTCATCGTTGATCTTCGGGTTGTATTTCATCGTGCACGAACCGAGAGGATAGAAATTGGTATCGATAGAGAAGTTCAACTGGCTGAGAACCGAGAAGTAGCGAATCACTTCAAGCTGCGAAACCTCTGGTAGTTCAACATCTTCCCGAAGGAAAGAGGAGTCAGGCAACTTCTGCACAGGAACATCGGATTCCGGCAGTGTGAAAGCTTTACGCCCTGGGACAGAGCGATCCATTAGCAATCGACGGTCGATGTCACCTGCATTGGTTGTGATGCTCATGCTGAAGCTCCGATCTCACCCAGAGCTTTCACAAATTTATCGATATCAGCCTTCGAACTTGTTTCGGTCACGCAAACCAACATTCCGTTTTCAGATCGGTCGGAAATATCGAGACCACCAATGATCTTCTTGGCGAGCAGTGCGGAGTTGATCTTGGATGGTGAATCAGGGCATGTGACTACAAACTCATGAAAGAACGTTCCGCCCGGACTCATCGGTTCGACGGAGAATCCATTCAATTTGCCGATCTCATCAGCGGCGTAATGAGCCTTTTGATAGCAGAGGCTGGCAAGGTCTTTGATTCCTTGCTTTCCAAGCGTTGCGGCATAGACCGTAACCATTAACCCGATCAGTTGGGTACTTGTGCAGATGTTTGATGTCGCCCGCTCACGGCGGATGTGCTGCTCACGAGTTTGAAGCGTTAGCGCGTATCCCGTACGACCTTGCGTATCGGTCGTTCGTCCAATAATTCGTCCGGGCATCTGACGTATGTGCGCCTTCTTACAGGCGAACAGGCCAACATATGGCCCACCGAACGCCATTGGCACGCCAAGAGGCTGACCTTCGGCCGTGACGATGTCTACGTCAAACTCACCTGGTGCTTTGAACATTCCTAACGCGGTGGGGTTCACGTGAACAACTGAAAGCGCGCCGTTGTCGTGTGCCAACTTGGTAAGTCGCTCGACATCCTCGATCTCGCCGAAGAAGTTAGGGCTTTGGATACCGATGCATGCAAGATCATCAGGAATCTCGGTTGCGTCAGGCGTAATGCCTATGATCTCAATTCCCTGATGCTTCGAGTAGGCAACCAATGTGTCAGGGAGCCGGCTATCTGCACTCGAAAGCACTCCAACCCTAGTTCGTTTCGTCACCCGGGCCGCCATCAGGCATGCTTCGGCAAAAGCAGTCGGGCCGTCGTACATTCCGGCGTTGGCAACTTCCATGCCCGTCAGCTGGCAAATTACAGTTTGAAACTCGAAGCCAACTTGAAGAGTGCCTTGCGCAGCCTCTGGCTGGTACGGCGTGTAAGCAGTAACGAATTCGCCGCGCTGGAGAATCGAACGACCGGTTGATGGAATGTAGTGGCTGTACGAACCAGCACCTAAAAATGAAATGTAACCACCCGACGACGAAGCATTCTCCGCCGCTATCGACCCAAACAGTGTCGAAAGCTCCTGCTCAGCAAGACCCGCATCGAGTTTTAGGTCGGGATGTCGGTGTTCAACTGGAATATCGCCAAGCAGAGCATCAAGCGAGTCGACACCGATGGCACCAAGCATTTCTTGGCGCTCTAGATCGGTTGATGGGATGTACGGGTGGTTGGTAGAAGTGTTTCCGGGTGAAGCCATTGAAGTCGTGATTAGTCCAACGTTGCCTGATATGTCGCGGAGTCCATTAGCGAATCGAGCTGTGCTGTATCCGCAAGCTCAACCTTGATTAACCACCCAGAACCGTAAGGCTCTTCGTTCACCACTTCAGGGGCATCAGTCGCCGCAGTATTGACCTCAATGATTTTTCCACCAACCGGAGAAAACAGATCGCTCACTGCTTTGACCGATTCGATTTCGCCGAACTTGTCGAACTGCCCGATCTCAGTACCTTCTGCAGGAAGATCAACAAACACCACATCACCCAATGATTCTTGAGCGAATACGGTCACGCCTACCTCGGCAATATTGCCATTCATCCGCACCCATTCGTGTTCTTTCGAATATTTAAGATCTTCCGGATACATCAGCGTTTTCGTTCCTGTTTTCTAGTCACTGGCTAGATCACTAACCAAATTCTTCATCAATGTCATCAAAGCGGGGCGAAGCTACCCACGTTTGTAAAAGGGCATATCAACGACCTCTGCTTCAACGGCACGCCCACGCACATCTATCACCAATTGAGTGCCTGTTGCAGAGTACTTTTGCTCAACGTAGCCCATGCCAATACCAGCGTCAACAGTGGGTGAATGGGTACCTGAAGTAACCGCTCCGATTACGTTTGACTCATCAGACAAATCAGCACCCTCAGAGAGTATGTTCAACCCAGCTCTTGGAATACCTCGACCGGTCATTTTTAGCCCGACTAACGACCGTGAGGGTTCAGATTCAGAAAACTTCCTCAGCGCATTGCCAGCGATGCAGTTGGGCGCTTCGAAATAGGCGAATCTTCCGAATCCAGCTTCGAACGGATTCGTTTGGGTCGAAAGATCGTTTCCGTGCAGTGGCAATCCAGCTTCGAGCCGCAACACGTCTCGTGAGCCAAGTCCACATTCCGAAGCTCCAGCTTCACGCAACGATTTCCACAGTTTCGCGCCTTGATCCGCCGGGACAATAATCTCAAATCCATCTTCACCGGTGTATCCGGTGCGGGCCAGAGTGGCAGGAATCCCATCTACCTTCCCCGAACCGATTCGGAATCGCCTGATCTTCGACGCTTCACCATTTGAGAGCGAATCGACGATGTCTACCGCAGACGGACCTTGAATTGCGATCATGGCAGTTTCGTTGGTCACAACCTTCATCGTGAAATCAGCCTTGCCTGCAACAAGAGGAGTGATCCACGCCATATCTGTGTCGGTGTTGCCTGCGTTGATTACTAGGAGAAAACTCTCTTCTCCAGTTCGAAAAACCATCGCGTCGTCGATGATTCCACCCTCGGCGTTACAGATGAAGTTGTACTTACCTCTGCCAACTTTAAGAGCTGGAATATTCGCCGAGGTGATCGAACTCAGGAACGATTCCGAGCCAGGGCCTTCGAATTCGAGTCGTCCCATGTGAGACACATCGAAAATGCCAGCGGAATTTCGAACCGCTTTTATCTCAGCAATAATTCCGTCAGAGTACTGGACAGGCATGTCCCAACCACCGAACGGAACCATCTTGGCTCCTGACTCGATGTGAGTGGAATTCAGGACGGTTTTTTTGAGCTGCTCACTTGCGGATTGCGATTCGTCGCTCAAATTCTGCTCCGGTCACTCTGATAATTCGATGGGGGGGTGAATCGAATATTAACCCGAAACGACTCGGAATACTCAGCAACATTGGTGAACATGCCATACAAAGTGATTATAGCTCGTCACTAAAGAGCTTTTCCCAAGTTGGCATCGATCCTGTCGGAGTCTGGCCTTGAGAGAACGGGCTACTTGCTCTCAGCAGCCGGGCATGATCAGCTACCGCACGATTCAACGTTGGAGCAGGGTGCCCCTCGGTGAGCGACGTACCACCAGTTACCCCGCTCGGAGCACGCAGCGGCTCTCCGTCGACATCAACACCCTTAGAGTGCACTGCCACCCGGAACCGACCAAGCCCTTCAGGATCGATCAGCGAGCCAACACCTGCGAGATCCTCCTGCGACTCGGATCGCGAGAGTTCACCTAACGCAGATCGCTGTTCGATATCGCCGAGAAACCCTTCTATTCCGAGGTTCGATAAGAACCGCTGTTGAGATGGTTTTCCGATACGTTCAAACCCCATCACACCGAGCGTGTGATCTACAGCTGTGAAATCAACGTGTGCGGTGAGGTCTTGTTTGCCAATTCGCCCAAGTGAATTTTGGCTCAGAGTATGTTGGTAGTAGCAGCGCAACGAGCCATCGACACGAGTCGGCTTGTACAGCTCTGGCCGATCGTATCCGTAATCAATCGTCAGCACGTATCCGGATTCAAGAGTGGCGGCGACCGAATCAGCCCAGTAACCAATTCTCAGGTTCACTTCACCCCGATAATTCTCTGGAAGCGAATCTAAAAACGGCTCTACCCTCGCAGATATTTCGGGTTCACTAACGTCACTAACCGTCTCCACAAACTTGCCATCTTGAAAGTCGACATATATTTCGCGTACTTCACCGGCCCGAACTACGAACCTGTTCACCGGAAACGCATCAAGAAGCTCGTTTGAGATCACACATCCGATTATTCCGGTTGGCAGCTGAGAAGTTTGACCGACCGATACGGAATTGGCGGGTGGAGCTAGATCGGTCGAGATGTACGAAACGCACTTGGCGAAGTCTGGCAGCTCTTGTTCGATGTACTGCGAGATGTCAGCCACGAGCACTCCGTCACCGGCTCCCATTTCGACAACTGTGAACTCAGATGGCGAACCCATAGATCGCCACATTTCATCAAGTTGAAGTGCAAGCAATGCACCAAATGCCGGATGACTCGATGGACTCGTGAAGTAGTCGCCATCAGTACCAACCGGGGTCGAACCGGGTTGGTTTCGTCTACTTGGGTAGTAGCCGTGAACCTCATCGTAAAGAGCTGCCTCCATAAACGCCTCAAACGTGATCGGGCCGTACTGAGCAATATGATCGATCAGTCGTTGTTCGAGAGGCGTATGAGTCGGAGGGGTAGTCATCATTTTCGTAAATAAAAAACGGGATGCTCAAGGCACCCCGCAATTTTATCTATTTTTGTAAAGCTGAATGCCTTACTCACGATCACCGATCGGAACGTACTGGAGTTCTCGTCCGCCTGTGTACTGGAGGAGCGGTCGAATCAAGATATTGTGCTCGAACTGCTCAACAACCTGAATCGTCCAACCAGGAATTCGCCCAACCGCAAAGATTGGAACAAACAGGTCCTGTGGGACGCCATTCAAGTAGTAGATAACACCGGCGAAGAAGTCGACGTTCACGTGAATTCCACGTCGTGCGTACGGCTTCATTGCGTCGACCACAGCCTCGAGAATCTGATACCACTCTGGCTGGCCCATCTCTTCACTGAGGTTCTTCACACCAGCTCGGAGGTGACCTGCTCTAGGGTCTTCAGCCTTGTATACCCGGTGACCGAATCCCATGACTCGTTCGCGGTTTGAAAGTAGATTCTGAACATAATCAGCAGCGTTTTCAGGCTTGCCGATTTCTTTAGCCATCTGCATAACGTTCTCAGCGGCTCCGCCGTGTGAAGGGCCTGAGAGAGCAGCGATACCTGCAGTTACTGCACCGTGAATGTCGGCAGCGGTTCCGGCTACGACACGTGCTGTGAACGCTGATGCGTTGGACCCGTGGTCAGCGTGGAGGACAAAGTCTTTATCCATCAACGCGGCTGCCTCAGCGCTCGGCTCGTCGCCATTGAGCATGTAGAGGAAGTTACCAGCGTGATTCATCGTCGTGCTTGGCTTGATCGGGTCTTTGCCCTGACGAATATTGTGATGAGCCATAACGATTGAAGGAACCTGCGAAGTTAGGCGATTGCCCTTTCGAATGGTTGCTTCTGCCGAGTTGTCGTTACGGTCTTCATCGAAAGATGCGAGTGCCGATACTGCAGTACGCAGTGCATCCATTGGATGAGAATCTTTGACCAGATCGATCACATCGAAGATTCGCTCTGGAAGCTCTCGTGCCGCCTTTAGCTCAGCATCAAACACGTTGAGTTCAGACTGAGTAGGGAGCTTGCCGTGAATCAGCAGGTATCCAGTTTCTTCGAAGGTAGAGTGCTCAGCGAGATCATTGATGTTGTAGCCCCTGTATTCAAGGACACCCTGTTTACCATCGATGAAAGTAGTTTTACTCCTGTCGAAGTAAACGCCCGTCAGTCCTCGATGAATTGTGATGTCGTCTGGTGCCATGTGGGGTTACTGATCCATTCGCTACGTCCGCGAAGACGCTACGCTCTGAAGTTTTTACTAGATGAATTACTCGGGATGTACGAACTCAGCGACACTTTTGAGAAGGCGCGCCGAATGCAATTCAAGCGATTCGAGGCTACACCGCAAGCAATAGACCGTCAAATTGACGGCCTACTGCTTTTTATGAGTTTTCTATAGGTGAAATCTACTGTTCAAATTTCCGTTCTATGATCGTTCGGCAATTTGAGTCGTAAATTTGGCTACGATCTCGTCGACGGTCATCGGATCGAGATTCTCGCCAGTCCGTGTTCGAACGGCAACTGTCCCGGCTTCGATTTCCTGATCGCCTGCCACAAGCATGTACGGCACCTTCTGAAGCTGTGCCTGCCTGATTTTGGCGTTCATCCTGTCGTTCGAGTTATCGACGTGAGCCCTAATTCCTTGAGCTTTCAGCTTGGCCGCAACTTCGTCACAGAAACTGATGTGCCTATCAGCGATTGGCACGACGACTGCCTGCACAGGAGCCATCCACAGCGGGAACGCCCCTGACAAGTGTTCGATCAACACGCCAAGGAATCGTTCGAGTGATCCGTACATTGCTCGGTGAATCACTACTGGACGTTGACGTGTTCCATCCTCGGCGGCGTATTCCATGTCGAAACGCTCTGGGAGCGAGAAATCTAGCTGCACTGTGCCAAGCTGCCAATCACGTCCGATGGCATCAGGAACGAATATGTCGATCTTTGGACCGTAGAACGCACCTTCACCAGATTCAGCGGTGTATTCCACGCCAGAAGCATCGAGCAACTCAGTCAGAGCAGCTTCTGCCTTGTCCCACATCTCGTCGGAACCAACCCGTTTTTCTGGTCGGAGCGAAAGTTCAAGACGGTAGCTATCGAAACCAAGAGTGCTATACGCCTCTTTGAGCATGTCCAAGAACGAATTGATCTCGGTACCAATCTGATCGAGAGTGCAGAAAATGTGCGCATCGTCTTGCACAAACGAACGAACCCTAGTCAGACCGTGCGTAACGCCTGAGCGCTCGTTTCGGTGCAATCGGCCGAAATCGGCGAGACGCATCGGTAACTCACGATAGCTGTGCGAATCAGCAAGGTAGAGCATCGCCGCCGCAGGACAGTTCATTGGCTTCACGCCAAATTCGCGTTCGTCAACATCAACAAAATACATGTTCTCGGCGTACGCATCGAGGTGCCCCGACTGCTTCCACAGATCAGTGTTGAAGATCTGTGGAGTCATGACTTCCTGATAACCGTATTTTCCGTACAGCTCTTTTACATAATCGATCAGGCTATTCAAAACCTGAGCACCCTTTGGAAGAAAGAATGGGCTTGCTGGTGCAATTGGATCGAAGAAGAACAAACCAAGTGCCCGTCCGAGCTTGCGGTGATCGCGCTTTTCAGCTTCTTCAACACGCTTCAAATATGCTTTTTGGGCGTCTCTCGACTCCCAGGCAGTTCCGTATATGCGCTGCAACATTGGGTTGCTCTCGTCACCACGCCAGTAAGCTCCGGCAGTAGAAAGCAGCTTGTACGCCTTGATATCACCCGTGCGGTGCATGTGACCACCGCGGCACAGGTCTTCGAATGCTCCATCAGAGTGGCTACAGAACGTGACTCGTTCGTCGGCGGGAATCCCTTGAAGAATTTCAACTTTGTATTGATTGTCTTTGACTAGCTCTAGAGCTTCGTCTCGGCTAGTTTCTCGTTCGACGAACTCAGTGTTTGCCCTGATCGAATCTCGCATTTCGAGTTCGATCTTTTTCAGATCTTCAGGCGTGAAAGGTTCAGGAACTGCGAAGTCGTAGTAAAAGCCGTCTTGAATCGGAGGGCCGATCGTCAGTTGAGCTTCAGGGAACAGCTTTGTTACTGCTTCAGCTAGGACGTGAGCAGTCGAGTGACGCAGTCGATCACGATGGTCTTGCTGCTCGGCGGGTGAGAGGTCTTTGAATTTAACTCGGTCTGCCATATCGATTGGCTCCATGTACACGAAACTTCAGAAAAAACTGCTGGTGCATCGTTGTGCAAATCATGACACGCGATAAATCGGCGCGCATCAGGATGATGTGAATAAGAAACGAAGGAGAGGCACGTCGCCAAGTATCGGGGCGGCGTGCCTACGTAGTGGCCGTGTGGCGCCCGTCCGACGGGCTGCACTCCGTTGTGTCGCGAGGAACCGTAGTGGTTCTGAACTCTGTTAGCGACTGATTGCACATGGTTACGATTTTGTTCTATCGAGTATCTGATTCGTATGCCTGAAGCACCAAAATCAGAAGTGGTGGGCGGTACAGGATTTGAACCTGTGACCTCGTCGATGTCAACGACGCGCTCTAGCCAACTGAGCTAACCGCCCCCGGTGTTTTGCCTAGGACGTCAAACGCTTTTGGCAGAACCTTAATTTTATATGAAATCCTGCGCTCTGCCGCTATAGCTAGAACCACGCATTTCAAAAATGTTTGGCGTATGGACCCGCTGACAGGATTTCCATACTCGGGCGGTTCTCTTGGCCTATTCTAAAAATATCATCAGAAACACGTAGCCCCCGGCTAAAAAGCCGAGGGCTACGAAATAATCGTATTTCAACGAGTCAGGCGTTACTCTGCTGAGTTTTCGCCTTCGCTGTCGTCACCTTCATCCACGAACTGCGGTGCAGGTTCGACGTTCTCTTCAGCAGTCGATGTGGAAGCACGGAGTGCCTCGGCTGCTCTCGCAGCATCATCGTCACCAGATTCGGTCGTCCCTGTGCTCGCCACTGAAGCATCGGTCAAAGCCGTTACTGCAGCTAGGAGTCCACCATCGTCGCTCGAAGCCTCTGAGGAAGCAACTGCCGCTGCTGCGGCTGCTGCGGCATCGCCACCGGCAGGTGCAGCAGGTTCGGCACCAACGCCGACCAAGTCACCACCACCGCCGCCAATTGCAGCAAGAGCCTCTTCGAATGTTGCAGGAGCCTGCGTGAAGCCGGTCAGTCGACCTGATTCTGCATCGCCCTCTTCAACACCAAGGCGTTCTCGACCTTCAGGCGACTGATCCAGTCGAGCTGGGATCAATCGTCCAATGATCACGTTTTCCTTCAAACCGTTCAGGCGGTCGACAGATCCGTTTACAGCGGCTTCTGTCAGAACTCGAGCGGTTTCCTGGAATGATGCTGCAGCCAAGAAGCTCTGGGTGTTTAGGGAAGCCCTAGTTACACCAAGCAATACTGGGCTTGCTGTTGCGGGTTCGCCACCTTCAGCCAGCATGTTGTTGTTTGTGAATTCGTAATCGTGCCTGTCAACCAATTCGCCTGGCAGCAAATCACTGTCACCAGGGCTGTCGACTCGAACCTTACGCATCATCTGTCGAACGATCACTTCGATGTGCTTGTCATGCAACTGCACACCCTGCGATCGGTAAACAGCCTGAACTTCGTCAACCAGGTAACGCTGAACAGCGCCCTGACCTTCGATTCTCAGAATGTCCTGCGGGTTCTTCGGGCCATCCGTCAAAGGAGCACCCGGCTCGATCATTTCGCCATCAGCAACCAGAACTTCTGATGCTGCTGGAATAACGTACTCTCGCTCGTCAGTTTCCTGCCAAGTAATTCGAACTGCAGTCTTAGTGACCTGCACAACACCAGCGACCGGAGCGAAGATTTCTTCGTCCAGTTCTTCGTCGGTGCCTGCCTTCACTGCAGCTGCCATTGCAGTCTTCTTCACAGAAAGAACTGATTCACCAGCGTCGACCCAGTCACCCGTCTTCACGGTCTGACGGTGAGTCTCAGGAATGTCCATCTCTTCCGAGAATTCCTCAGATGAAATCACTCGAACTACACGACCTTCAGGGAGTCGTGCAAGTTCAACCTTGCCACCGATCTCTGAAAGTACCGACATTCCCTTAGGCTGTCGTGCTTCGAACAATTCAACAACACGAGGTAGACCGGACGTGATGTCCTTACCGGCAATACCACCAGTGTGGAACGTTCTCATTGTGAGCTGTGTTCCCGGCTCACCAATCGACTGAGCAGCAATAATTCCAACTGCCTCACCCATCAATGCGGGCTTACCAGTTGCAAGCGATGCTCCGTAGCACTTCTGCGAGATACCACGCTGAGTTGTGCTTGAAAGCGGTGAGAATACCCATGCTTCCTGAACACCAGCTGCGGTGATCTCTTCGGCAATTGATCGAGTAATCAGATCTTCACGATCAGCGATGATCTCGCCAGTCGCAGGATTGATAATCGGCTCAGCTGCGTATCGAGTCACGATTCGCTCTGCAAGCGGAGCCTGCAAACCGGAAGGGTCGTGACTAATCATGATTCCTTGAGCGCCTAGGTCGTCATCCGTAGTGATGATCACATCCTGCGCAACGTCAGCAAGACGTCGAGTTAGGTAACCCGAGTCAGCAGTTCGTAGCGCCGTGTCAGCAAGACCCTTTCGAGCTCCGTGAGTCGAAATGAAGTACTCAAGAACCGACAGACCTTCAGCGAACGAAGATCGAATAGGCATTTCGATAATTCTGCCCTTAGGGTCAGACATCAGCCCACGCATACCAGCCATCTGCTTGATCTGAGCGATGTTACCTTTCGCTCCAGAGTTGGCCATCGTGAAGATACCGCCGTAGTTCGGCAGGGTGTCTTCAACAGCTTTGGTCATCTTGTCTGAAACATCAGTCCAGATCTCAACCGAAGCCTTGTAGCGTTCTGGCTCGGTGATCAAACCTTCGAGGTACTGATCATCAAGTCGAGAAATCTTCGTGTCGGCAGCAGACAGCAGAGATTGCTTCTGCGGCGGAACGACAATGTCCTTCATCGCGATGGTAGTACCAGACTGAGTCGCATACTTGAATCCAAGCGACTTCATCTGGTCGAGCATCTTGACGGTTTCTTCGTTGCCGTACTCGTTCACAACTTCACTAACCATGGCTTCAATTGCGCCACGGTCAAACAGAATGTTGCGGTAGTCCATCTGGTCAGGAAGAGCACGGTTGAAGATGATTCGACCGATAGTCGTCTCAAGCCATTCACCGTTGTCGTCCCGAACGCGAACGATCTCACGCAGTTTTACGCGTTCAATCTCGAACGACAGTCGAGCGTCTTCGAAGTTGGCGTACGTCTTGTACTTAGCGTTGCCTTCTTCATCACGCTCGACGTGAGTAAGTTCTTCGTTGTCGATACCAGTGAGGTAGTACATGCCAAGAACCATGTCCAACGTTGGCGAAACGATCGGGAAGCCCGAGCTTGGCGCAAGCATGTTGTTGGTTGAAAGCATGAGTCGGTTTGCTTCGTTCACAGCTTCACGAGAAAGCGGAACGTGCACAGCCATCTGGTCACCATCGAAGTCGGCGTTGAACGCTGTACATACGAGTGGGTGAATCTGAATAGCTGAGCCATCGACTAGTACCGGCTGGAACGCCTGAATACCAAGTCGGTGAAGTGTTGGCGCACGGTTAAGCATTACCGGGTGGTTCTGAATCACTTCTTCAAGAAGGTCCCAGATTTCCGGACGTGCTCGCTCAGTCATTCGTTTTGCGCTCTTGATGTTGTGGGCATAACCCTTCACAACAAGTGCGTTCATTACGAACGGCTTGAACAGTTCAAGCGCCATCTTCTTAGGCAGTCCACACTCGTACATTTTGAGTTGAGGACCGGAAATAATGACTGATCGTCCACTATAGTCAACTCGCTTACCGAGAAGGTTCTGGCGGAATCGACCCTGCTTACCACGAAGCAAGTCTGTCAGTGACTTGAGTTTGTGGTTGTGGCTACCCTGAATGGCGCGACCACGGCGACCGTTGTCGATTAGTGCATCGACAGCTTCTTGCAGCATTCGCTTTTCGTTACGAATGATGATGTCTGGAGCCTGTAGATCGATAAGGTGCTTCAACCGGTTATTTCGGTTGATAACCCTTCGGTACAGGTCGTTCAGGTCACTGGTAGCAAATCGGCCACCATCAAGCTGAACCATTGGGTGAAGTTCTGGCGGCAATACCGGCAGAACAGTAAGAATCATCCACTCGGACTTGTTACCGCTCTTGCGGAAGGCCTCAACAACACGAAGTCGCTTGATTGCCTTCTTGCGGCGCTGACCCGAGGTGTTACGAACCTGATCCTGAAGATCGACTCGAACTGCATCAAGGTCAGTGTTCTGGAGAATTTCTAGAACAGACTCGGCACCCATAGATGCCTTGAAGACCTGACCAAACTTGTCACGAAGTTCACGGAATCGAGCTTCGGTGAGAAGATCCATCACCTGGATGGACTCTAGGTCATCGATTTTGTCCTGAACGTCAGCCTCAACGGCAGCCTTCTGCTCGTCAGTCAGTTCGGAGAGCTTAGTAGCAGCGGCTTCACCCTTGAAGCTAGCAACTTCGGCGTTGTGCGCTTCAACAAGAGCGGCGGCTTCTTTGTCAGCCTTAGTCTGCTGAGCCTTAGTGATCTTCTTCTTAGGCTTGTCGGCTTCGGCAAACTCAAGTGCAATACGATCGGCTTCGACACGTGCTTCGAACATCGCCTGCATCGTTGTGCCAAGCGTGCCCTCTACATTGTCGCCAGCAAGCGACTCTTTAAGATCTTCACCAAGACGGTTGACTTCAGCATCTCGGTAAGCCTCAAGCTGCTCGATGGCATTCTGTCGCGCCATGCCATCAACCGAAGTAACCACGTACTGAGCAAAGTAGAGAACTCGCTCAAGGTTTCGAGGCGACAGATCGAGAAGAAGGCCCAGTCGTGAAGGTGTGCCCTTCGAGAACCAGATGTGAGCCACGGGTGCTGCAAGCTTCACGTGACCCATTCGTTCCCGTCGAACCTTGGATCGTGCAACTTCAACACCACAGCGGTCGCAAATTACGCCCTTGTAGCGGATCTTCTTGTACTTACCGCAGTAGCACTCCCAGTCCTTAGTAGGACCGAAAATCTTTTCACAAAACAGGCCGTCTTTTTCCGGCCGCAATGTGCGGTAGTTAATCGTCTCAGGTTTGGTCACTTCTCCGTATGACCAAGCTCGAATCTGCTCAGGCGAAGCCAGAGAGATTCTGATTGCGTTGAAATCGGCGCCCGACTGCGTCATATGTGGCCGTTTCCTTGCTTTCCGAGGAGTGACCCTCGTGGGTGATGAACCCGATAGTGATAGCTGACCAGCTAAGTCAGCAAAGTTGAAGTGCCCCGCCAAGGTTCAATTGAACCGTGGCGGGACGTAATTTGTTTTGTTAGTTCTCTTCGTCTTCGACGCCCGGAAGGTTGTCTGAGACTTCTTCCGATTCTTCAAAAGCTAGAGTCTGAAGCGAATCTTCAGTTGGCTCTTTTTCTTCATCGTCATCGTCGTCTGAATCGAGGTCGCCAGATTCTTCGGCTTCTTCGTCATCATCAGAATCGGTTGTGGCTTCAACTGGTGCATCACCAACTGCCAATTCTTCGATGTCGAGTGCGTCAAGTGGCTCATCACTAAGATCATTCCAATCTAGTGGCGCACCAAGCGTTGCCGACATTTCCTGAGACTGAGTCTGAGCCTGGGTAAATCGTTCGATATCTTCGTTTAGAAGCTCGACCGATAGTCCAAGTCCCTGAAGCTCTTTTAGCAATACGTGGAATGACTCAGGAACACCCGGCTGGATGACCTCTTCACCCTTCACGATTGCCTCGTAAGTTTTCACACGTCCAATCACGTCGTCAGACTTGACTGTCAGCATTTCTTGCAGCGTGTAAGCCGCTGAATATGCCTCAAGTGCCCAAACTTCCATCTCACCGAATCGCTGTCCACCGAACTGAGCCTTACCACCGAGTGGCTGCTGAGTAATCAGCGAGTAAGGCCCGGTAGAACGAGCGTGAATCTTGTCCTGAACAAGGTGAATGAGCTTCAGCATGTAAACGTTTCCGACAGTAATCGGAGCGTCGTATGGAAGACCAGTTCGGCCATCGTTCAATGTTTGCTTACCAAAGATAGGAGCTGAAAGGTTTCGTTCTCGCGATACCTTCAGAGATTCCTGCATGAGTTCCGAAGGCTTCATGTCCTCGGTCTCAACTCCGGCAATTTCTTTCAACCAGATTCGCAGGCAAGCTTCACGAGCTACACCACGGTTCGACTGAGCATCGCTCCAGAGTCGGTCACGGTCGAAACCGCGTTCCTCTAGGTATGCATCAACTTTCGTCCAGTCGATTTCTTTTGTATCAATTACACGGTGGTCCTTTGCGTTCGCTTCACGAACGAACCAAGCACGTGCGAGCTGGTCTTCGATAACGCTATCTTGAGCACCATCGAATACTGGTGTTCGAGCATGGAAACCAAGTGTGTTAGCAGCCCAACCCAAGTGGGTTTCGAGCAGCTGACCAAGGTTCATACGGGAAGGTACACCGATTGGGTTCAACATTACGTCGAGCGGAGTACCGTCTGGTAGGAACGGCATGTCTTCACGTGGAAGCACCTTGGCAACAATTCCCTTGTTACCGTGCCGACCAGCCATCTTGTCGCCTTCGTTGATCTTTCGTGTGTGGGCAACCCAAACACGAACGGTCTTAGTGACACCAGGCTGCATGTCATCGCCGTTTTCCTTTGTGAGGATACGAACGTCGATAACCTTACCGTGCTGACCGTGCGGAACTCGGAGGCTAGTGTCTTTTACGTCACGAGCCTTCTCACCGAAGATAGCTCGTAGGAGTTTCTCTTCAGCAGTAAGTTCGGTTTCACCCTTTGGGGTGATCTTTCCGACAAGAATGTCGCCAGGTGTTACCCAAGCGCCAATTCGAACAATTCCTTCTTCGTCGAGGTCTCGTAGAGACTCTTCACCAACGTTAGGAATGTCACGAGTGATCTCTTCAGGACCAAGCTTGGTCTCGCGAGCTTCAACTTCGTGTTTGTCGATGTGAATAGACGTGTATCGGTCTTCCTTCACGAGGTCTTCGTTAAGGATGATCGCGTCTTCATAGTTGTGACCATCGAAGGTCATGAAACCAACAAGAAGGTTCTGGCCAAGCGCCAATTCACCATTGTCAGTTGAAGAACTGTCAGCAAGCGGTGAACCAGGAATTACCTTGTCGCCTTTGTGGACGATTGGGTGCTGGTTGATCGAAGTTCCTTGGTTTGATCGAACGAACTTGGTCAACGGGTACTCAGTAGTATCGCCATCTGAACCAAGAACCTTGATGTAATCACTTGTCGACTCTGAAACAACACCATCGGTTTCAGACATCACTACCTGACCTGAGTCAGTAGCAACACGCCATTCCATACCTGTTCCTACCAATGGAGCCTGAGGCTTGATTAGCGGAACGGCCTGTCGTTGCATGTTCGAACCCATAAGAGCTCGGTTAGCGTCATCGTGCTCAAGGAACGGAATCAACGCAGTCGAAATACTTACGATCTGCATTGGCGAAACGTCGAGGTAGTTCACTTCATCTGGGTGAACGTAGGTGTACGACTCAGAACCACCCTGCCGAACTTCAACAAGTTCGGTAGTGATCTGACCCTTAGCGTCCATTGGTGTCGTTGCCTGACCAATGGTGTTTCGCTCTTCGTCGTCAGCGGAAAGGTAGTCACGGTCCGACTCGTTAGTCGTAACGTAAGCCTGAACCTTAACGTCCTGCTTCGGCAGCGCATTGACCACTTCTGCCATCGGAATAGTAATTGGCTTACCGGCTTCTGCCACGATTTTGCCATCGGCATCCGTGATGCCATCAATAGGAACCCGACCCTGAATGTCAGGGTTGTTGCTCGCCATTGTGCGAAGGATGCGCCGGTATGGAGTCTCAATGAAACCGTAGTCGTTCAGTCGTGCATATGTTGAAAGCGAACCTAGCAGACCAATGTTTGGTCCTTCAGGCGTTTCAATTGGGCAGATTCGACCGTAGTGAGACGCGTGCACGTCACGTACATCGAATCCAGCACGCTCTCGCGATAGTCCACCAGGTCCAAGAGCCGATAGTCGGCGCTTGTGCGTCAACTCAGCAAGTGGGTTGGTCTGGTCCATAAACTGCGAAAGCTGCGATCCACCGAAGAACTCACGAACAGCAGCAACCACTGGCCTGATATTGATCAAGGCGGCAGGAGTCGTTGCTGTTGGATCCATCTGCGTAGTCATGCGTTCTTTTACAACGCGTTCCATTCGCAGAAGTCCAACACGGAGCTGGTTCTGAATCAATTCACCAACAGCTCGCACTCGGCGGTTACCCAAGTGGTCGATGTCGTCGTTAGATGCACGGCCATTGTTGATCGTAATCATTCGTCGAATGAGTTCAACAATGTCGTTCTTTGTAAGGGTTCGAGTCTTCTCTTCAAGTCCAAGCCGACGGTTCAGCTTGTAACGACCAACACGACCAAGGTCGTATTTACGGTCGTTGAAGAACAAGTTCTCGATCAACTCACGAGCGTTGTCAACACTTGGCGGCTCACCAGGGCGAAGACGTCGGTAGAACTCAAGGAGAGCTTCTTCTTCAGTCGTTGCTGCAGTGTCCTTAGCAAGAGTTGCTTGCATGAAGCTGTGAACCGGGTCGTCATCCACATCCGAGACGAGGCCGAGAATTTCTTCATCGGTGGTCCAACCCAAAGCCCGGAGAAGAGTTGAGATAGGCGCTTTGCGTTTTCGGTCAACCTTTACGGAAAGCAGGTCCTTGTTGCTCGTTTCGAGCTCAACCCATGCTCCACGGTAAGGAATTAGTTTGGCGCTACAAAGCTCACGACCCGTTGCAGGGTCAGCCTTAGTAGTGAAATACGCACCAGGCGATCGGACGAGCTGCGAAACGACAACTCGTTCGGCACCGTTGATAACGAATGTACCGTTGCGAGTCATCATCGGCACATCGCCGAAGAACAACGTCTGTTCTTTAACTTCACCGGTTTCTTTGATCACAAGCTGAACTGTGATGTACAGAGGAGCGGAGTAAGTTATCTCACGCTTCCTGCACTCCCGTTCGGTGTGCTTGGGTTTTCGAACCTCGTGACTGAGGAACCTAAGATCAAAACGTCCGCCTGAGAAATCTTCAATCGGCGAGATTTCGTCGAGAAGATCTTTCAGCCCGTCAGTCTTAAGCCATTCGAATGAATTGACCTGAACCTGAACGAGACTTGGGACGTCAACATTGTTTGCAATGCTGTTGAAGCCTTTGTAACCGGGCTGCTCTGATGGGGCTAACCGACGATCAGCGATGACCATGCACACACACTCCTAGAGTGATGAAGGATGGATTACACGCGTGCGAGAATCGTTCTCAAACGCGTAAAAACCGAAGGACGCGCAGAGCTACCGCACGAACTTTCGGTGATGTAGGGAATTAAAAAATATGAACCAGGGCGACACGAAAAGAGATGGACATTTCTCTGACAGCCTCGAAGTTTAGCCTTACCCCATCCCACCTGTCAACGCAAGTTTTGAGATTGGCGCGCCATCGATTCAACTTGAAACTGCGATCTGGGGCTACTAAAACCGCACTTCTCGATCAAAACATGCTCGGTTTTGGAGTCGTTGGCGGCGCGATTTGTGGTTATTTGTTGTGTAAAGACTTGACTAAAACACGCGAAAAGCAAAAAATATTAACTAGGTTGAATTTAGCATTCTCTCTATGAGAGAGATTTGAATATCGTGTTCAGGGACCTGCGGTGTTTAAAACAATCACCAAAGAAATACTGCTAATCGGGTTTTGCTACCTGACCTTCGCGCTTGTTAAAAATCTCACCGACCCGTCGCCGGTGCTTCAGGCTGTGACCAACGGTTGGGGCGTACTAAGGCTAGAAGCCGCACTCGCCATCGACATCGAAGCGTCTGTCCAGCAAATAATCGGTCGAATCTCTCATGGCGCGGTTATAGCCACCACCTATTTCTATGCTGTCGGAATGTGGCTTGGACTAATCGCTATGGCTGCTTTCGCTTTCGTGAAAAGCCGATCGGTATACGTAGATCTTCGCCGCACGTTCGTCCTATCTATGATCTTCGCGGCAGTCGTATTCGCGCTCTACCCACTTGCCCCACCGCGATTCATGCCTGGCCTTGGCATGACTGACACGGTAACTCTGCTCGGCCTCGACCCAGCACCTCACTCGGATTCCACGATCAGCTACAACCGGTTCGCAGCAATGCCTAGCCTTCACTATGCATGGGCACTTCTTGTGATGATTGGTGCGTTCCGAATCGGAGGAGCGTGGCTCAAACTCGGTGGGTTCCTCTACCAGGCGTTTATGTTTGTGGCGATTATTGCTACTGCCAACCACTACGTACTCGATGCTCTTGCAGGCGCGTTGCTTCTGATGGTTGCGATGTATGTGAACCGGTGGTGGAAGCACTACGATTCAAACCTGAACGAGTGGAACGACAAACTCCTCGACAGATTGAGGGAGATTGATCAAAGGTGGCGCCAAACTACCGGCAACGTCAACATGTCTGACGTGAGAGACCAACTGCTTTCAGGATTCATTCTTCGTGGTGGTCACGCAATCCGACCGACCCGCGTAAACGCACTACGCCATCGACCATCGCTTCCAACTCCGAACATTCAGCAGTCATTCCGACCCGAGCTCAACAACTTGAGCCCCGTGCTGAACTAATCCTTCTTTTCAGCGCGTTTTAAGTTAGCCGGTTCCTTCTTTTCTTTTTTGACGCGGGCGTGCGCCAATCACTAATCCACCACGTAACCTTCACATCCCGTCTACCTATACCCCCCGGTAGGGGTATAAAGTGCACATCAGTACAAATCCATCGCAGAGCAAACGTTCGAGGGATAGATGATTCACGAACACCACGATCACCCGAAGCACGAAGTTGCGAAAGCCGAAACTAAGCACGATGCAATCAAACGCCTTAGCTACATCGAAGGTCACCTTGCTGGCGTGAAGAAAATGGTCGAAGAGGAGCGGTACTGTGTCGACATCCTCCGCCAAACTTTCGCTGTACGTCGCGCTTTGCAAAAACTTGAATCGCAACTGATCGACGGCCACCTACGCACCTGTGTGGTCGATGGGGTCAAAGAAGGTCGAGAAGAGCAGGTGTTGAGCGAACTAGTGGAGTTGTACGAAATTGCAGACCGCTAAATCCAGCGATGCTCAACTGCCGACCGAAGAAAAAGTCAAAGAGAACCTTTCAACCCTGACTTTCAGTGTTGGAGGAATGACTTGCGCCGCCTGTGTACACCACGTTGGAAACGCCTTGCGAGAGCTTCCCGGCATTACCGATGCCCAAGTAAGCCTCGGAACCGAAACTGCAACAGTTGAATTCGCGGCGAGCTCGGTAACCAAGCCCGACCTACGCGACGCGCTATCAGGCGCAGGCTATTCCGTTCGAGGATTCGCCGATGAAGACACCTCGATTTTTGCGGATGGTGATCGAAAGGTACGGGAAGCCGAACTCAAGTCGACTAGGGACAAGATGATCGTAAGTCTCTTGGTGGCGGCGGTCGTAATGATCGCCATGAACTACACCAAAGTCGATTCGCTTGCCGGCTTATCGCCGACGGCGGTAAATATCTTCTTCTTAGCATTGGCAACCCCTGTCCAGTTTTGGGCTGGGCGAAGGTTTTACAAGTCGGCTTGGGCTGCAGCACGGCTGCGCACATCCAACATGAACACGCTAGTGGCGATCGGGACATCAACAGCGTACTTCTACAGCCTTGCGGTAACAGTTCTACGCCCGTTATTCGACGACTCTCTGACGTTCTCAGGAGCTGCGGTGGGGGGGAGTCACTCAACCGGAACATACTTCGATGTTTCGGCCTCGATCATCGGGTTGATATTGCTCGGCAGATGGCTTGAAACACGTGCCCGGAGGCGAACCTCTGACGCTATCAAGAAACTTATGGGACTCCAGCCCTCGGTAGCCATGGTTGTTCGTGGTGGGGAGTCTGCTGAAATCGATATCTCCGATGTAATCGCTGGTGAAACAATTGTTTTACGTCCAGGAGAGCGGGTACCAGTCGATGGAAAGATCATTGAAGGATCGACCACGATCGACGAATCAATGCTCACCGGAGAGCCTGTTCCTGCTGAAAAGCAGACCGGCGATGAGCTGTTCACTGGAACCGTAAATGGAACCGGAGCAGTCCGATTTACCGCATCGGCTGTTGGTCGTGACACAGTCCTCGCAGGAATAGTTCGAATGGTCCAGCAGGCTCAGTCGTCCCGAGCACCCATTGAGCATCTTGTCGATAAAGTCACCGCTAGGTTCGTACCAGCTGTTTTGATAATTGCGGTGCTGACGTTTGCCGTATGGTCGCTCGTTGCACCTGAACCAGCGATGATCAACGCCCTTCTGATGACTGTCGCTGTGCTCGTAATCGCTTGCCCTTGCGCACTCGGACTCGCCACTCCTACAGCGATCATGGTTGGCATGGGCCGTGGAGCCGCCAGTGGTGCCTTGATTCGAAATGCAGATGCACTCGAAAGAGCTCATAGGATCGACACCGTCGTATTCGACAAAACTGGAACACTCACCGAAGGCAAGCCTTCGATATCTAGCATTCAGTCGTTCGGTATCGACGAAGACGAACTTTTACGACTCACGGCAGCTGCAGAAACCAGTTCAGAGCACCCACTTGCAGGGGCGGTAATATCCGAGGCAACTGCACGAGATATCGAAATACCGAACGCGACAGAAATTAACGCGGTACCTGGTCGTGGCATATCTGCCAACATCGATGGCTCACCGATTGCGGTCGGCAGCATTACGTTCATTGATTCGACTGCTGATGTTTCTAAAGAAGTCTCAAATCATGCGGTTGCTATCGCCGATCGAGGTGAATCCGTTTTGGCGATTGCCAAAGATGGTGTCGCAATCGGTCTCATTGGTGTTTCCGACACAGTGAAATATGAAGCAGCAAACGCTATACAAGAGCTCGAAGCTCGCGGAATCAAAACTGTGATGCTTACCGGTGACAATCAGCGCACTGCCGAGAAAGTTGCAGAAGCTATTGGCATCACAAACGTAATCGCCGATGTCCTTCCTGAAGGTAAAACCGCCGCTATATCCGATCTTCAACAAGGTGACCACGTTGTGGCGATGGTCGGCGATGGCATCAACGACGCACCCGCGCTCGCTACTGCCGACGTTGGCGTTGCGATCGGCTCAGGTACCGACATCGCCATCGAAGCAGCCGACGTCACGATCACGTCAGGCAACCCGGCCGTAGTGGCTGAACTAATCGATCTCAGCCGGGGCACAATGCGCACGATAAAGCAGAACTTATTCTGGGCCTTCTTCTACAACGTCCTGCTCATTCCAATTGCCGCCGGAATCCTTTACCCAGTATTCAGTGATGGGACTGCACCAGGGTTTCTTCAGCCGATCATTGGCGAAGTTGGTTTCTTGAACCCTGTAGTAGCCGCAGGAGCCATGGCGCTCAGTTCGGTAACGGTCGTAACAAATTCGTTGCGACTTGGGCGTGGTGCACGTCGTTCACAGCAATCGCCTCCACCGCCATCACCTCAAATTCGGAACGCCGACGCAACAATTTAGCCATAACTTACGACACCGAATCCATAGTCGAAGGAGACTCGAAATGAAAATTCCATTCCTCAGCAGTGGTAAGTCGGAAACAGCAATCGATCCCGTATGCGGCATGTCTGTCGACACAGGCAACCCGGCCGGCGGTGCGTCGACCCATGAAGGCAACGTGTACTACTTCTGCGGCCCTGGATGCCGAGTTGCGTTCGAGAAAGATCCCGAAGGCTATCTTTCTGGCGAAAAATCTATCGAGATGTAATATCTCTTGTACGAATTTCACCGCTTCTTGCACCGAAGGTGTTGCAAGCAGCATCTGATCGAACTAGCCAACATTTCGAAAATTGAAACGTTTACGCGGTCGTGAGATCGCCCAACGTGCAACTCGATAGCGCACCGGGAACAGGAATGCCCAAAACTGAACAGCCGCCAGTCGATGGCGTAGCAATTGTTTATACCCACCCAACTTGCGGGTATTGCGATCTTCTAAAAGAGGATCTAGTGAAGGACGATATCGCTTACCGCGAGATCGATGTATCCAAAGAACCTGAAAAGTGGGTGGAGGTCGAACGGCTCTCGGGCGGCGACAAAATAACACCCGTAATGGTCACCGCCTCGGGCGAAGTTGAAATCGGCTACAAAGGCATCGGCTGCAACTACGGTTGAGCGTTGATCACGAGCGCGTTTTCAGAAACGTCGGTATTAAATCACCAACTCAAGTGTTGACTGGCATTAGGTACCAGCCGTACTCTCAGTAGAAGCGGTTTTAATTAATCGCCAACGCGGTCCCGTGGTGTAGCGGCCTAACACGCCTCCCTGTCAAGGAGGAGATCGGCAGTTCGAATCTGCTCGGGATCGCCATCAAAGCGAATTAGAAAAGCCCTCGACGAAATGTCGGGGGCTTTTTTTGCTTTGATGGCGCGTGGCGTGCTGTCTCGATACCTAGAGATGTCAGGTTGCATCCGAAACGACTACCCTCAGCGTAGTAACCACTGAACCTCACTAACAGGCCGGCTGGTGTCTCAATTGATCTCTAGAAAACTACTAATCGCTCTCAGCTTGTCGATCATGGCGATTGCTGCCGCCTGTGCTGAATCATCAGAATCGCCGACATCTGCAGCCTCCGATTCAAATAAAGTCGCCAACACATCAGAGCCAGTCGCCACCCTAATGCCGGTTCCGGCAATGCCTGAATATGTCGAAGTCGATGTTTGGAGCGCGACAGACACCCTATGGGCAAGTCCAAACGGTGTGGCGATCGATTCTGATGACAACGTTTACACGACTGAATTCCAAGGCAATCGGGTTAGAAAATTTAGTCCTGACGGCGAGCTTATTCTTGAGTGGGGCGGCTCGGGGTTTGCTGACGGACAATTCGATTCGCCGACTGGAATTGCAATTGGACCTCAAGGAAATGTTTTTGTTTCAGAGAGCGGCAATCACCGAGTCCAAAAGTTCACTCCTGAAGGTGAGTGGGTAACGTCGTTTGGAAGCTCGGGTAACAACGATGGTCAATTCGCATCAGCGATGGTGCTGGCAATAAGCGACGAGGGACTCGTATATGTGACTGATTGGGGTGGTGGCAGGATCAATGTGTTTACGACCGGCGGTGATGTTGTCGGATCTCTGTTGTTATCTGGACAAGAACCAGGACAACTTTCGAACCCCACTGGTATCAAAATCGGTCCTAACGGCAATCTATGGGTTGCCGATCGTGGAAATAATCGAATTCAACAGTTCACTCTCGATGGAGTCCTTCTCCGCAACTTTGGCGAACTTGGCGATGCACCTGGGCAGTTCACCGTACCGACCAGCATCAACTTCGACTCAACGGGTAGCTTCATAGTTTCCGAGTTCAGAGGCCATCGTTTACAGCAATTCACTCCTGATGCTCAGTATGTTGGTGAAGTCGCACCGGGTACGTTCCAGGGACCCCATGGATTGGCGTTCGATGGCACTGGCGCTTTGTATGTTGCCGATACCGGCAACCACGTAGTCCGTAAATTCACAACCAACTAGCCAAAACCTCGATTTGGTTGACGGCGGCGATATCGAAATATATTATTTAGCCGACTAAGTAATGGGGATAAGTAGTGCCGACAGAGCCATCAATCGAATCGAGAGGCGAGGTAAGTTTCGCTGTAGCCAAGGTCGCCAAACTGCATAGGCAGCGGGCAGATGAACTGCTCAACGAGATTGGTCTCTACGTAGGTCAGGAGATGCTTCTAAACGTTCTTTGGACTGAAGGCGAGATGACTCAATCGGAACTTGCGAATCGTTTGGAAATCCAGCCTGCCACACTAACGGTCGCTCTAAGGCGATTGGAAAAAGCAGGGCATGTGGTCAGGTCCCGAGACCCGGAAGATCAACGAGTGAGTCGAGTTCAACCGTCGTTCAAATCTGCCGAACTGCGCGAAGGCGTGATGATGGCATGGTCAAGACTCGAATACGAAACGATTCAGAACCTAACCGAGCCAGAACAGAAAATGCTTTCAATTCTTCTGAACAAAGTCTCAGATGGTTTTTCAGGTGACTGATCTCCAACACATTTTACGCAAATACTTAGCCGGCTAACTAACAAGGAATAATTCAAAATGATTAAGAAAGTACTCGTTACGGGTGCCACCGGACAACAAGGTGGCCTCGTAGCTCGAGAATTGTTGAACAAGGGGCACGAAGTTCGTGCATTTGTACGAAACCTAGAATCAGAAAAATCAACGGATTTGGTGAGTCTTGGTGTAACTCTCGCCAAGGGCGACTTCAACGATGAAGCATCAATCAGCGAAGCAGTTTCGGGCGTCGACTCAATCTTTATCGTCGGAAACATGTACGAAGGAATCGAAAAGGAAGCTGAACAAGGCATCCGTATGGTCGATGCAGCGGTAGCGGCCGGTGTTGAACACATCGTCTATTCAAGCGTCGGTGGAGCCAACGCAAACAGCGGCGTTCCGCACTTCGACAGCAAGTTCGTAGTCGAGCAGCACCTGCAAAAGGTTGCTAAGAACTGGACCATCGTGGCACCAGTGTTCTTTATGGAGAACCTGACATTCATGTGGAACCTTCCTGCTCTCCAGAACGGGAAGTTCCGTCAACCCGTTGGCGAGTCGACTTATCTGCAGATGATCAGCTCTGCTGACATCGGATCGTTCAACGCGCATGTCATCGATCAGGGTTCGTCGTTCTACGGCCAGCGCATCGAGATTGCCGGAGACAATCTCACAGGTATTCAGGCCGCTGAACTAATGTCCGAAGCAAGCGGAAAGACGATCACATACGAACGTCAGCCACGAGAAGAGATCTCCGCAACCATGGAGGACGCTGCACTGATGTTCGACTGGTTCGAAAACGTCGGCTACGAAGCCAACATCGAAAACCTCCGTGCTGAGTACCCCGAAATCGCCTGGACAACGTTTTCAGACTGGGCAAGCAAACAAGATTGGAACACGCTGCTCACTGCCTCTGAATAGTGATCACCAGCGGAAGAATTGGCAAAAAAATCCCCGTGCGTTATGCCCGGGGATTTTTTGATTCGCATCCCTCGGATCAATAAGCGATGCGATCTAGAGGAGAGAGGAGCTCGGCACATGAACTGCGCCGAGCTCCAATGGTTTGTACGTGCGAACTATCCGGCTAGATCTCCAGCCACAACTGGCTCGGTTACCACAGCGTCTTCATCAGTTCCAGGTGCCAGGTCATAACCAGGCATGAACTTCACGACGAACGCCACGCCGACCAGTGAGACGATTCCGGCGATGATGTACACCGTCGCAGCACCGTCAATGAACGCCTGCTTGGATGCGACAACCATCGCACCGCTCGCAGCACCCTCAAGTTGACCCGCTATCTGCAGCGCTGCACCAATTTGGTTGCTCGCAGCATCTGCAAGTTCAGCAGGCAGCCCGGCTACAGCGTCGGTCATACTTGAAGCGTAAACCGAGCTCATGATCGAGCCGAAGATTCCAACACCAAATGCTCCACCAATTTGACGAACCGTGTCGTTCAACGCAGAACCTACACCAGCTTGTGCTTCTGGAACTGCAGCCATGACTGAATCGGTAGCTGGTGCCATCGTGTTAGCCATTCCAAGTCCCATGAGGAAGATCAAAGTCCCGGTAATCCAGTACGTCGTATCGACTTCTAGGAATGCCATCGCGCCGACTGCAATCGCTACCAGAAGCATTCCGACACTCATAACAACCTTTGAGTTGGTCTTAGCAACGAATGCTGCGCTTGTAGGCGCTCCAACCAGGAATCCTAATGCCATCGGAACCAGTCGGTAACCAGTGTCCAAAGGCGAGTAGCCCTGAACAAACTGAAGATACTGAGTCAGCAGGAACATCATTCCAAGCATCGCCATGAACGCAATACCGATCGATCCGGCGGCTGCCGAAAGTCGAGCGTTCTTGAACAGGTTCAAGTCGACCATTGGGTTCTCTTGGCGTTTTTCGTACCAAACAAACAGAACACCAAACACTATCGAGATAGCGAACCCGGCGAGCGTTACACCTGCGAGCCATCCCTTTTCAGGAGCTTCGATGATTGCGTAGATCAGAGCCGACAGTGAAATCATCGAGATGACTGCACCAACGAGGTCGGTTGTCTTAGCGTTCGGATCTTTGCTTTCAGGAATAACCAGAAGTGATCCCACTAGGGCAACGAGTACTACCGGAATATTCAGCAGGAATACTGAACCCCAGAAGTAGTTCTCGAGAAGCCAACCACCAGCGATCATTCCTCCCGGAATACCAATCGCCGCCATACCTGACCATATGCCGATGGCTTTCGCTCGTTCTTCACGAGGAAAGATATCGACAATAACCGAAAGAGTTGATGGCATGATTAGTGCGCCACCCACACCCTGGAACGCACGAGCGATGATCAATTGGGTCGTATCCTCAGAAAGCCCAGCAGCAACACTCGATAGTCCGAAGATCACCAAACCAACTTGGAACGCCAATCGCCTTCCAAATCTATCGCCTAGTGAACCCATCGTTAAAAGGACACCGGCAAACACCAATATGTACGCATTGATGATCCACTGAAGACCAGAAGCAGTTGCCTGCAATTCAGCCTGAAGTGTTGGGATGGCAACATTAAGAACAGTTACGTCCAGCCCAATGATGATCAACGCGATTGAAAGAATCCCGAGGGACCATTTCCGTCTTGCGTATCCAGCGTTGGTGCCGTTTGAGGCGACCTCCGCCGACGCTGTTGAATTACTCATAACTAATAAAATTCCTTAGTTATACCCGCCCGTATAACCGATAATCGATCGATCGGGCTAAAAATTCTTGATCCTGCTGATCGTCCTAAGAACGATCACGTATACAGCCGCTCATCCCGTCTCCTCTGTATTCCAATTCTTGGTTAGTTGACTGACGGTCAGTCATCGTAAAACAAACAAATAAAAACTACGCACTCGGTGACACAAATGCTCCTAAGATGACAATCTCAGTCGCCTTTGCAATCTCTTCAACAGATGCAATTGGAGGTTCAGTCGCGAAGGCCAACCTCATCGAGCCAGACATAATCACTCTGAACATTTCCGAAGCTACTTTGGCATCCATTGCCACCGCTTGCCCTGCATCAATGAACCCTTGAAACATTCCGATTGCCATTTGGCTGACTTCGGCATGAGCTTCAAGTTTGTCTAGCTCTTGGTCATCAGCGTCACTCATGTGCATTAGCGCACATAGGTCAGGGTTGTCTTTTCCAACCTCGAATCCCAGCTGCACGAACTTTCGAAGAATCTCAGGAAACGATTCGTTCCCGCTCAGGATTCCCTGTAGGCGAGTTGCCATTTCGGCCATTGGCTGACGTGCCAACTCGACGACTACTGATTTCTTCGAGTCGAAGTACAGGTAGAACGTGCCTTGAGCTACGCCTGCTTTTCGAACAATGTCGGAAATTGTGGCGCTTTCGTAGCCTTTTTCACCGAACACAGCGCGAGCTGCGTCGAGAATTTGCTTCCGACGCTGCGCTTCTGATTGTGTTCGTTCTGCTACTGCCATGTCATTCATTTCCTAGTGAAACAGTCAGGTGACTGACGATCAGTCATTTACTGTAGCACAACAAATCAGATGCACAAGTTTCGGAAAGGATGCAGGTTTCTAGGAAATTGATTTCTCACAGCGGTTTTGATCGCCGATTTATGGATATGAACAGCGTATATTTCGCTAAATATCTATTCCTGATTCCAAGAGATACCGAATGTCTGCCAGTTCAAACAACACGCTTCAGATCGGAGACGTCCACATAACTGGACTATCGGACGGTAGTGTTTCGTTCGACCCTCGAGTTTTATTCCCTGAAGAACCTCTAGAAGTTTGGGAGCCGTTCTACGACAGATTTCCTGAGTACTTCAGCGGCCAGTTCTTTCAGAACAACCTGGGTTCGTTCGTATTTACTTCAGGTGGAAAACGGGTCCTCGCCGATTCAGGGTTTGGACCGCACGGCGACATGCTCGGGCATCCAGCTCCCGGTGAACTTATCGCCGACTTCGAGAAGAACGGAATTGGACTCGACACGATCGACACCGTATTCCTCACCCACCTGCACGGCGATCATGTCGGCTGGAACCTTCGAGAAGACCTACCAGGTCGCCCTTTAAGCTTCCCTAACGCAAGGTATCGAGTGCATGAAGCCGATTGGAAGCACTTCACAACTTCCGAAATGCTTGACGATGAACTCAGAGGTGAGGCAACCAATCGAAGTGTCATGCCGCTTGAAAAGCAAGGCGTTCTTGATCTGATGGACGGTGAAACCGAACTTGCACCAGGAGTTACAGCTTTTCCGACTCCTGGACACACGCCTGGTCATATGAGCCTTCTCATCGCTTCGAACAACGAGCGGGCACTGCTCATAGGCGACATACTTGGCTCGCCCATGCAAGCAACTGAAACTGATTTCCATTACTCTCCCGATTGGGATGGACCAATGGGTATCAAGGCTCGCAAAGACATCCTCGATGAAGCCGAGCGAGAAGATGCAGTCGTGATAGGCAGTCACCTAAGCTATCCGGGCTGGGGCACGATGATCCGATGGGAAGGACGTCGGTACTGGAAAGCGCTCTAATTTCAACCTACAGAACTGACGCGAGATTACGTAGAAAAACAGGAATACCCAAATGGCTGATTCAGAAAACAACGCCAGCGAAAATATTTACAACACGGTCGACACGAAATCTGTCGAGTGGGACTTAAGCCACAATCCTAAACTTGGGGTTGATCTTGGGCGCCTAATGCTTCGGAAAGATCCTGACAGTGGCGCTGAAATACGAATGATTCGATACCCAAAAGGCGTGCTCAATCCTGAACACACACATCCCTGCGGCCACGGAATATTCGTATTAGAAGGCAAACTACGCACTCACCAAGGTGTTTACGGTCCGGGTACGTGGGTATGGTTCCCTCAGGGCGAAACAATGGAGCACGGCGCGACCGATGAAGGCGACATGGTGGGCATTTTCATCACCGACGGAGCTTTTGAGATTCACTACAACGACGAGAAATAGTTTCTCTCAACAACGGCTAACACCGAAGAGCATCAAATTCATGACAAACAAGAGCATATTCAAAGCAAAACGAGTGGCGAACCCAGATGTTTCTGGGTGGTTGGAAGATCACGCGGTTGTAGTTGAGAACGACGTAATCACCGCCGTAGAACCGGTTGCGAACATCTCTTCTGCCGACGACTCGTATGAAGTGCACGAGCTCGGTGATGTTTCTTTACTGCCAGGGCTAGTTGATGCCCACTCGCACATGCACTGCAGCGCAACTCACGATGCTCAGGCTCTCGCTATGTCAGAGAACGACCAACAGCTCACGATTCGTGCCACCAACAACATGCGAAAAGCAGTTTTGGCAGGAACAACGACGATTCGTGATCTTGGTTCTAGAAACGAAGTTGCTTTCGCAGTTCGCCAAATGATCGACGATGGACACGTCCCCGGACCACGCCTGCTACTAGCTGGTACGCCTATCACGATCACGGCTGGCCACTGCTGGTTCTTCGGAACCGAGGCCGATACCGAAGCTGAAGTACGCACTGCCATTCGTAGGCAAGTAAAGCTCGGTGCGAACGTAATCAAGGTGATGGCAACTGGAGGAATGTTCACTCCAACTGCCAATCCGCGCACGCCTCAGTATTCAGTCGAAGTTCTAAAAGCTGCGGTCGAAGAGGCACATCGAATGAACGTGCCAATCGTCACTCACACACTCTCGGCTCAGGGCACTCGCAACGTTGTTGAAGCTGGAGTAGATCAGCTCATCCACGCCCGCTGGTACGACTCAGACCCGAACAAGGGCCTGGACTACACCGTCGACACCGTGAAACAGATGGCTGATCAAGGTCAATGGGTCGACCCTACTATCGGGCATCACCTACTTGGAGTTGAAGCCAAAGAGCGTGGTGAAGTTGGTCCTGCTGACCCGCATTGGGCTGTTTCTTACAAAGTAGTACCAGAGGCCGAGCATCTGGCTCGGCTCAACGACATGACCGACGCTGGTGTCAGGTTCACCACGGGACTCGACATGGGGATGGCGTACGGCACACACGATAGATCAGCGGCAAATGCTTGGGCACTTGTTGAAATGCTCGGATGGACGAACTGGAAGGCGATCAACGCCTCGACTACTGGAACGGCTGAAGCTCTCGGACTCGTTAAACAAGTTGGCAGCCTTCAAGCGGGAATGTCCGCCGATCTGGCTGCCTTTGCTGGTGACCCTGCGAAGAATATTCGCGACATGGACCAAGCTTCAACTGTGGTGCTCTCGGGTCAGGTATTGAAGCTGAACGATACTGTTCTGGTTTAGTTCATCTACGAACTAGCCAATCAGTCCTGGAATACCGCTCTGCGCTGCTGCGGATCCACCGGATGTCGCTGCCTGAACGATGGTCAGTGTCACTACCGCGCAAGCTGCTAGCACAACTGCAACTGTAACGCCTGATATTCCACTCTGAGCACTTTTAGCATTTAGCGCTGACGACAATACTTTGCGAGATGTTCGGACTGACATTTAAACCTCGGATACTTATTCGCTGGTCGACTCGAGTCTAGAGTCGCCTAGCGGCTTACTGGATACCTGTTCACAGCCGGTGTAGCGGATGCCACTACCTCAGGATGGCAGTAAGCACCGACCGCCCAGTAGGCTGATTCGCCTAAAGCTATTGCGGAAATCCGCAACTCTCGATTCGTCTCGTTTGAGATTTCTCAAACTGAGCTGAGTTCAAATATTCACTGTCGAGAACGCCAATTCGCAACGAATCCACCGGTAAGTGATATCCACAGTGTCTTCACAGTTATCACCTAGTGTTGTCAGTGCATCGACACCTAGATCGATGGCATCGAATTGACACAGGTGAGATCCATAAAGGCGCGGTTAACTGGCTCTTGCGAATCTCCAGCTGGGTGAGTGAAGGGATGAACAATCAAATGCTGCACTTCAAGTCGTGTCCTAAATGCACATCTGGAACCATCGAGAATAATTCCGATGCTCATGGTTCGTACCTACAGTGTCTGAATTGCGGATTCATGCGTGATGTTGCAAAAGACAGTTCTTCACAGGCGGTGAAAGCACTTTTGACGACCTGGCACAAAGAGCTTCATGAACCGGAACTGGAATCCGCAGAAGCAATCGCCTGATAGATAGCCTGCGTCCTCACAAGATCATCACGCCGATTTGAAGCTTGGTGAACAGGGCATCGTAGTTTCATCACGCTCCATTCGCGCCATTTCCAATTTGGGCTGCTTAGTATTTGAGATATACCAAAGCACTAGGCTGGAAATTAGCTTTTGCCCGAACGTCCAATATCGTTGCGTCGTGCCGCCGAGATTATCGATGTGCACCACTCAACACTCGCCCGCGCTGTCGAACGCGGCGATATACAGCCCGTCACCTCGACCCCGGGTGGCTGGAACCGATTCTCTCGTCGAGATATTGAACGGTACGCTCGCGCCCTTGAGGCGTCAGAGGCTGTAAGGACCCAAATCGATGCACCGACGGTAGATCGAGCACTTGGCGACATTCCAAAGCTCGCTAGAGAACTGACTGGTGCCGAGTACGCAGCCGTCACTGTTCAAGAATCGAACGGACGACCTCTTCGTATTTACCACGACGGAATGTCGGATGAATTCGACTGGAAATCAAAAGCTTTGCCTCGTGGCCGAGGCGTATTGGGCAAGTTAGGTCATGCCGATTCCCCGTTGAGAATGAAGGATCTTTCTACCCATCCTGATTCCTACGGATTCCCTGATTGGCACCCGCCAATGCAGGCACTACTCGGAGTTCAAATAGCGAACAGTGCCGGTCTCAAAGCGAATCTCTACCTCGCCAATTCACCCGGTGGTCGCGACTTCACAGTAGAAGACGAACACCAGCTCACACAGCTATCTCACT
This sequence comes from Dehalococcoidia bacterium, assembly GCA_040264655.1. GTDB lineage: Bacteria > Chloroflexota > Dehalococcoidia > Lucifugimonadales > Lucifugimonadaceae > Lucifugimonas. The sequence goes on from JBDQHW010000002.1 coordinate 67,510, forward strand.
TCGCACAGCTAGCTCTCGACGCGGCAAGTTCTTACGAAAGAGAACGAGAAAACCGGGTACTCGCTGAATCGGCAGAACGTCGTTTTCAAGCTGTGATTGAAGAATCTACAGTCGGTGTTTTAATCATCGAGGCTGGAACTCGAATTCTGCTTGCTTCGAGTCAAGAAGCCAGGCGGCTCTACGGTCATGCACTAGATATCGGAACTGATCTCGACGATATAAATCAGGCTGCATCGTTCTACGACAACGATGGCAGGCTACTCAAACACGACGAGTTGCCATTAGAAATAGCGTTGGCTGAACAAGGCCTTACGCGACCTCAAGACATGCTATTTGAACGAGCAAACGGCTCACGTGTGCCAGTAGTCGTGACAGCGGCGCCGATCGGTGCCGAAGATGGCGGACTCGATTCAGCGGTACTGATCTTCCAAGATGTAACGCAGATTCACGAAGTCGACGACGCTAAAAAAGAGTTTCTCTCGATGATCACTCATGATCTTCGGTCGCCACTCGCAACAATCAAAGGCATGGCGCGTTCGCTAAACGTGATAGCGAAACCTGAGAGTGAAATTCAAGTTGGCCTCGATGCCATCGATGAAGAAGTCGACCACATGACCGAGCTAGTTTCAAATATTCTAGATATGTCACGTATTGAATCTGGAACACGAGGTGTCGAACGGGAAATTTGCCATATGGCAGATATCGTTCAAGATGCGGTTCGGCGTACTTTGGGATCGAGACATGGGTTTGAACGTGAAATTCACGCCACGGTCCCACCGAGTCTGCCTGAAATGTACGCAGACCCAGGCCAACTAGGTCGAGTACTCGACAACTTGCTCAGCAACGCGATGAAGTACGCACCTGGAAATGTCGAGGTCGTAAACTCATACAATCCAAAAAGTGACACAATCCGTACCGAAGTGATAGATCAAGGTGAAGGCATACCGTCTTCACAACACAAAGAAATTTTCGATAAGTTTTACCGACTAAGAGAAGGTAATGCACGTGGGCGTGAAGGCTCCGGACTGGGGCTAGCAATCTGTAAATCCGTGATCGGTGCGCATGGCGGCAACATCGGCGTAAACGACAATCCTCAGGGCGGCGCCACGTTCTGGTTTGAATTTCCTAGAGACCCCGACCAGGCATGATGTACAGGTTCGAGAAGTTAGAGGGCTGAAAATATGACATCCATGAACAGCAGGCAAGATAAATCCGGTGTACTCGTAGTTGATGATGATCCTAAGATCAGGCGATTAGTTGCCACACATCTTGGCCAGTCAGGCTTCGAAGTGTTCCTCGCGGCAAACGGTGAAGAAGCCATCTATCAGGCATCCCTCCACCAGCCAGACGTTGTTGTGCTCGACCTTGCGATGCCAGGTATCGACGGTTTCGAAACCCTTTCTCGACTACGAGAGTGGTACACCGACCCGGTGATAATCCTCTCTGCAACTGATCAGGAGCAAGAAAAAGTTCGAGCGCTTGATATCGGAGCCGACGACTACATCACGAAGCCGTTCGGAACTGAAGAGTTAGCTGCACGAATTCGAGCAGCGATCCGTCGTGCCGAACGATTGGCAGGTACTACCGATACAGCCGATCCTATCGTTCAAGCTGGTACGTTCGAGATCGATCTATCAGCACGACTCGTCTACCGAGATAGCGAAGAGGTTCGACTAACGCGTACTGAGTACGACCTACTTCGTGCCCTTGCAGTGAACGCGGGCAAGGTAATGACTCACCGCCAGCTTCTACAGTCGGTTTGGGGACCTGAGTACGGTGAAGAAACCGAGTACCTCAGGACTTTCGTGAAGCAGCTTCGCAGAAAACTCGAAGAAGACCCTTCACGACCTAAGCAGATTCTCACTGAACCTGGCGTGGGCTACCGTCTGTTCATCAACTAGAGAAACCCGTTTCTCTAGGATAGATCGCAAGCCGTCAACGAGTTACCGACTACTGGCATCCTTCTCGAATGCCAGTAGTTCACGTTTAGTCTCGATTCCACCGGCAAACCCTGTCAGATCACCATTGGCTCCAACGACTCGATGGCACGGCAGAACTATCGAAACCGGGTTACGACCGTTCGCTGCGCCGATAGCCCTAACTGCTTTGGGCCTTCCGATTCGTTCAGCCTGCGTGCCGTAACTAACTGTTTCGCCAAACGGAATCAACGCTAAAGCGGTCCATGCCTGACGCTGGAACTCCGTCCCTCGTAGATCCAATGGCAAGTCGAACTCGGCACGACGCCCATCGAAGTACTCTTCCAGTTGGGCCTTGGTCGCCTCCAACACTGGATGATCTCCACTAGGCGTCAACTCGTCAGGTAGCGGCAATCGACCTTCCCGTTCTTCAGGCCATTTAACGGCCCGAAGCCCTTTGTCGGTTGCAACCAAAGTCAGCACACCAACCCGGCTGTCCATTGTTGTTGTGTAGTGCTGATCCATCGTTTCCACCTGATCCATGCCGAGTTCGTGCCCTACTTGCCTAAAGCCTTCTTGCCTGCCTCGATAGTCTCGACGATCGAGTCGACATCGAACACACATCCGCCCCAGGTTCCGCCTGAAGCGGACTGTAGAGCAGCCCAAAGACGAGAGTCGTCTGGAAGTTGAGGGTGTGGAGCGAGATCGCCCGGCTCCGCACGCCTCTCAAGTTCAGCAGTGCCCCAATCGACGCCCTTGTTCTCGCCATTGATACCAACAAGGTTCAGCGAACCTGAAAGATTCTTGCGATCAACGATGATTTCGATCAAATCGCCATCTTCAACACGACCGATAGGACCACCTGCCAATGCTTCCGGGCCGATATGTCCGATACATGCACCTGTCGAGACGCCTGAGAACCGAGCGTCAGTGATTAGAGCCACCTGTTTGCCGTACGAAAGGTGCTTCAAAGCTGCGGTTAGCTGATAAACCTCTTCCATTCCGGTTCCGAGCGGACCACCACAAGTGACGACCATGATGTCGCCAGCTTTGATCTTGTGATCTTCGTCGCGTGACTTGATAGCACCCATTGCTGCACGCTCAGAGCGGAACACACGAGCTGGGCCGAGTTTTCGGTACACATTGTCGTCATCGACCACCGAGGGGTCGATAGCAGTGCTCTTGATGACCGAACCCTCGGGCGCAATGTTGCCCATCGGGAACGTGACTGTGCTGGTGAGATTCTTCTTGCTGGCACCTTCTGGAGACATGATTACGTTGTCAGGGTCAACACCGTCAACGTCTTTGAGGTACTTGCGAACATCGTGGCGACGCTCTGAATCTACCCACCAATTGAGGTTTTCATCGAGGGTCTGACCAGTGGCAGTCATCACACTCGTATCGATCAATCCAAGCTTGCGAAGGTGCAGCATCACTTCAGGAACACCACCAGCAGCGTAAAGCTGAGTAGTTGGGTGACCAACCGGACCGTTCGGAAGTACATCGACCAGTCGAGGAACATCCAAGTTGATTCGGTTCCAGTCGTCAACCGTCATGCGTCGTCGGCCGGCAGCGTGTGCAATCGCAGGCATATGTAGAAGCAGGTTGGTAGAACCACCACAAGCAGCGTGAACTGCCATGGCGTTCTCGAATGCAGCGTCAGTGAGGATATCTTGAGATGTAACCCCGCTTCGTTCCATCATCACCAGCGCTCGAGCCGATCGACGAGCGATGTCGTGCCAAGCAGGAGTTCCGCTTGGAGATAGAGCAGCGTGAGTGATTGCCATTCCAAGCGCTTCCGAAACTACCTGTGAGGTACCTGCGGTTCCGAGGAACTGACATCCGCCACCCGGGGACGCACATGAACGACACCCAACATCCTGTGCGTATTCGAGGGTTACTTCGCCCTGTGCAAATCGTGCGCCAATCGACTGGATTTGACCTGTGTCTTCACCAACGTGTGGCTTGAGTGTCGTTCCACCCGGAACAACTACGCTGGGTTGGTTATGTAGACCCGCGAGAGCCATCATCATTGCCGGAAGTCCCTTGTCACACGAAGCGACTCCGAGAACTCCACGAACAGTCGGAAGCGAACGTGCGATGCGCCTAAACACCTGCGCTGCATCGTTTCGATACGGCAGTGAGTCGAGCATCCCAGTTGTGCCCTGAGTCCTACCGTCACACGGGTCGGAACAGAATCCGGCAAACGGTACAGCTTTCAGTTCCTTCAACTCTTTTGCAGCTGAAGTGACCATGTCGACAAGTTCAAAGTGACCCGTGTGCAGACCAAGAGCGATCGGAGAGCCATCTTCTTCTTTCACACCACCAACAGTCGACAAAATAATGAACTGCTTACGCATCAATTCTGAAGGATTCCAACCCATTCCTGCGTTCTGCGTCATGCCGAAGTGATTACCACTTGGCTCTTCGATCAGGAATTCAGCCGTGAATGGAACAGTTCCTTTTGGGCCATCGGCGTGAGTTTGGATCTCACGAGTAGCCGGATCAGCTCCGGTTCCAAGTACATCAGCAATCGAAACTTCCGATGTGTCGTTTCCGGGGGTGACACGTGTTGTCATTGAATGTTCCAGTCGGTTTTTCTGTTGGTAGGGACGGTCGCACAACCTGTGGCAAGCCGCTGGCGCAGTAAATTGTCACTGCTGCCGTTCATTTGTCGGAGAATAATACCGCTAACTGCGGCCGTTGTTATCGCTTCGCTGCTTAAGAGCACGATCAAGTATGAAAGCTGAATTGATCAAAGCCAGATGAGTGAAAGCCTGCGGGAAGTTTCCAAGCATCTCGCCTGTAGGGCCAGTTTCTTCCGAAAACAGCCCTAGCGGGCTCGCGTAACCAAGCATTCTTTCAAACAAGAATCGGGCATCTTCGAGTCTTGCCGACCTTGTATACGCCTCGGCAAGCCAGAACGTGCACATTGTGAAAGTTCCCTCGATACCAGAGAGTCCGTCTGGCGATTCCTCAGGATCATATCGATATACAAGCGAATCTCGGGTGAGCTTTTCTTCGATTCGTTGGAGAGTCGAGATCATTCTAGGGTCACGAGGCGACAACGCCCCGATGTTCAGCAGTTGAAGCAAGGCGGCATCGACAACTGGCGACCCATACGACTGTGTGAAGCTCTGGATTTCTTCGTTCCAGCCTTTGTCCATAATTTCGTGGAATATCTGATCACGTGCCGATATCCACAATTCACGGTTTGCCGGGAACGAACGTTCGTCTGCCAGCTTCAGCCCTTTAGCAAGAGCGTTCCAAGCCATCAGTTTCGAGTGGACGAAGTGTTTGCGACCTCCACGAACTTCCCAAATTCCTTCGTCAGGTTTCTGCCAGTTGTTCGAAACCCAATCGAGAATTCCGGATAGCGACATCCACATGTCGTAAGAAATTGGCCAGCCGTGACGGTTGTATATGTACACCGATTCCATCAACTCGCCATAAATATCGAGTTGGAATTGATCGTAAGCACCGTTTCCTATTCGAACTGGACCGGAATCTCGATAACCGCTTAGGTGATCAAGAGTTTTCTCTTCGAGTTCATGCTCACCACGAATTCCGTACATAATCTGCAACGGATACTCGGAGTTTCCGTGAGACTCTCGTGTTCGACGTCCGAGCCAACGCATGAACCCGCGCGCCTCGTCGGTGTAGCCCATTCGCATGAACGCATCGATCGTGAGCGACGCATCACGAATCCAGCAGTACCGATAATCCCAGTTCCGCTCACCACCAATTTCTTCTGGAAGCGAAGCGGTAGGTGCTGCAACGATTGCTCCGGTAGGCGAGAACGTCAGCAGCTTTAGAGCAAGAAGTGAACGAACCACTTCTTCGCGCCAACGACCCTGATACGTGCACTTTGCGACCCAATCACGCCAGAAATCGACGGTTTCTCTAAACTCCGAATCGGCCGATTCAGCTGTCAACGAGGTTTGGTTGCTGCTATCTCGGTCGAGCTGTTCGAGGACAAATGCAATCGATTCGCCATGATCCAACGTGAAATTGGCGAAAGCAGTTCCGTTTTCGATCACGAATTCGCAGGGTGCAGTCAGCGAAATACGTTCACCATTATCCGACGTGAAAATCACTCCAGCACCGGTGTTTTCCACTTGATGATCAGTGCTGGCGAACTCGAACGCAGGTTTGCACTCCATACGCATCTCAGTTTCACCGAGAAGCCCTTGAACTAACCGAACAACCTTTGAATCGCTACAACAGAGCTCGTCTGACTCATCGACCCAGGGATCTCCTCCGAACTCGTGTTCCTCGTGCACCGGCATGAAATCTGTGACTTGAGCAGCGGAATGGTCGCTCCCAAATCGCGTAATGAGCACGTTCGTCTCTGGAAAGTACATCTGGCGATGATCGACGTAGTCGACCGCCGATATCGAGAAATTACCACCCTTTTCATCGTCGAGAATGCTGTTGAACACAGCTGGTGAGTCGAAGAACGGCAAGCACAACCAGTCGATAGACCCGTCGTTACCGACAAGCGCTGCGGTGTGCATATTTCCGATCAAACCGTAGTCTTCAATACGTTTGTGGGTCATGGTTTTCTGTGAACGATCAGAACCGGGCTGCTTGGACAAATATCGTGAGTTCAAATTTCGCTGCTACGAGTGTGATGGGGCGAAATCTCGTTGGCAACACCTACCTGTCATTTTGCGAATATGGCGTAAACACGGCATTTGTACGTTTCTGCCAACTGGTACTCTCTCGTTAGATCGTTGAACGAACGCCACCACCTCAACGGAAACTCCCCGATGACTACGAATTCAACTTCCCGCCTGCGGAGAACTCCGTTGGCAATACTGCTGTTGCCGGTCCTCGCTCTTGTTCTTATCTCCTGCAAATCTGTAGAAGAGGGATCATGGGTCACCATCGACAATATCGAACACAAAAACGATCAAAGCGTTTACTACCTAATTGAGCAGAAGTCACCCTTTGGAGAACTCGAAAAATACGAGGACTCTCAAGGCTATAAGCGAATCTGCCATGTTCTTGAATTCACACCAGACACCAACTCCAGCGGAAAGACCGTTCACACCGCGGAAGCGTTCGATGATGCGGCGTGGGAGTTGTGCCGCGAACTCAAATTAGCGAGCAAACCCTCGTATGATCCCGGTTCAGTTCCACCAGAACTACGAAGCGAATTTGGCCTAGATTGACCGTTTAGCAATCGTGAATTCACAACCCTGTGGTACGCTCCAATCGTTCTCGATGACGAGTTCGATACACAGGGTTGAGCGGAGCACTACATGGGTCGATTGATCCTAGTTTCGAACCGATTACCGGTCACAATTCACGACGACAAGTCAGGTCAATCGGTAACTCGCAGTTCTGGCGGACTTGTGGCAGGGCTTGATCCTCTTCACCTGAACGGTGACGGAATGTGGATCGGTTATCCGGGCACCGACCCGGACGAAAACGCCAGCAAACTCCTCGACGAAATGCGCCTGGTGCCGGTCGAAATTCCTAACGACGAGTACTCCGGCTACTACGAAGGCTTCTCGAATGGAGCCATCTGGCCGTTATTTCACTACCTGCTAGAACACTGCAGCTTTGATCCAGAAGCATTTGCCGCCTACAAGCGCGTCAACGAACGGTTCGCTGAAAAAATTCTTGAACATGCTGAAGACGACGACACGATCTGGATTCACGATTACCAGTTGATGCTCGTTCCTAGCATGCTGCGTGAAAAGCTGCCAGGTGCTCGAATTGGCTTCTTTTTACACATCCCGTTCCCTTCCGTTGAAGTTCTTAGGGTTATGCCTCAGCGCGAAGAATTGTTACGCGGCCTGCTCGGAGCCGATCTAATCGGTGTCCACACGTTTGAATACGCCGACCATCTCTCTCGTTCGTTCAGAAGAGTTCTCGGTCTTGAGGCACGCCAGGGTGTCGTGAACTTGTCTGGAAGAAGCGTGAGAATCGAAGCTCACCCGCTCGGAATCGATATCGAAAGTCAGCGGAACGCAGCCTACTCGGACGAAGCCGAACAGATTCTCACAAGGTACAAACGCAACATCGGTGACGCTCAGGTGATTCTTGGTGTTGATCGGCTCGACTACACAAAGGGGCTACCGAACAAACTCGAAGCATTTAAATCGCTGCTCGACCGAGAACCACGTTGGCGTGACGGAGCGGTGCTGATTCAAGTGGCGATTCCGTCTCGGGAGGCTATCGGAAGTTATCGAGATCAAAAATCTGAAATCGAACGACTTGTTGGCGAAATAAACGGCTTATACGGCAGGGCCGGAAAAACTCCGATCCAGTACATCTATGGATCAGTTTCGCCAGCTGAACTTGGGGCTTTATATCGACTCGCAGATGTGGCACTTGTTTCACCAATACGAGACGGACTAAACCTTGTCGCCAAAGAATATGTTGCAGTTCGTGACGACGGAGCCGGTGTTCTCGTACTGAGTGAATTTGCCGGTGCGGCGACCGAACTTGGCGAAGCCCTGCGAATCAACCCGTGGGATGTTGAAGGTTCTGCCTCTCAGATCGAGCGCGCTCTAGACATGGGGTTCGGCGAACGAAACGAACGCATGGCTCCCATGCATCGTCGAGTAGTCGAAAACGACGTTCATCACTGGGTCGATCGATTCATTCGTTCACTAGGGTCGCCTGACAACGAAATTTCGGCGACTCCACCAATGCTCAGTTCCAGCACCCTTGCTGAAACCCTTTCGCTTCCGTTCGCTGCTGCCAACAAGCCGCTGATCATGCTCGATTACGACGGCTCGCTTCGTGAGTTCACGGCGCGCTACGAGGATGCGATTCCAACCGACGAAATTCTGGAAATTTTGACTGGACTCGGAGACCTAAAAGACGCGGAAATCTATATCAATAGCGGTCGTGATCGTCACACTCTAGGCACATGGTTCGATGGACTAGACATCTCGTTGATCGCCGAACACGGATCATGGGTCAGGTACAAAGGTCAACCCGATTGGACCCGTCTAGGTCCTGCTCCAGATCTTAGGTGGAAAACCGAAGCAATTTCGATAATGAACGACTTCGTGTCCCGCACGCCCGGCGCTCGAATCGAGGAGAAATCATCAGCTCTCGTCTGGCACTTCCGAGAGGCTGAAAACGATGTCGGAGAATGGCAATCGCTCGATCTCACCACCCACTTGGAAAACACTCTTGCTAGTGCGCCTGTCGAAATACTGACAGGGTCAAAAATCGTTGAAATACGACAGCATGGCCTCGACAAGGGTCGCGCATACGGAATCGTAGAAGCTGAACAGGGCCCATTCGATTTCGTGCTCGCTACAGGTGACGACCGTACCGATGAGGATCTGTTTGCACAGCTACCGTCAGACGCATATTCCGTTCACATTGGCCAGGGCGGATCACTTGCCACGTCATCGCTCAGCTCACCGGCTTCGGTTAGGCGATTGCTAGCACTGCTTGTGAAAGCTCGAAGCTAAGCGACACTCGACCCGCACAGGTCTACAATCTGCGGCATCAGAAGCACTCATGGTTCCCTTCCAGATGGAAGAGCCGGGGTGGGAGAATTGCGACGCGCGACCAAGTCCCGTCAGGGACGCCCGGAGCTAATAAAAATATGAAAATCACAGACATTAAAACCCACGTCGTTATGCCGATCCCAGGTCTTGCATGGCTATTTGTGGAAGTCGAAACCGACGAAGGGGTTACCGGACTCGGCGAATGCACTGATTACGCCGTAAACAGCCATCTAGTTCGTGGTCTTGAGGCGATCAAACCACTCGTAGTTGGCTCCGACCCCAAGAACATCGAAGAAATCTGGCAGCGCATATTCCACGTGAACTCCGACCTAAACGGCCGTGGATACATTTCTCACCTGATCAGCGCTATAGATATCGCTCTTTGGGACATCAAAGGCAAAGTTCTCGGCGCTCCAATTTACGATCTGCTGGGTGGTGCAGTTCGGGAAAGCGTGCCGTTGTATACCCACGTTCGCGATCTCAGTGCGGGTCAGGGCATCGAAGTGATGCAGGAGGAAGCTCGCCTCACGATGGCGGCGGGATACAAGGCGATCAAAACTGATCCGTTCCCAAGCCGCCGAACGATGGGTGAAACGTTCTACGGTGCCAACATGGTCGAGCGTATGGATCCAAAGGGAATCGCTGAGGCTGTCGAATGGATGGAAGCGCTCCGTGAAACTGTTGGGCCTGACTACGAAATACTCGTAGACGCCCACGCCCGGATGGACGTCGCATCCGCGATCAAGGCTGCAAACGCCATCGAGCACGTCGATTTAGTCTGGTTCGAAGAGCCAACTCACGTCGAGAACCACAACTCACTTCGCCAGATTCGCGAGAACACAAACGTTCCTCTGTGCGTGGGTGAACGACACTTCACTCGATGGGACTACGACGAAATTCTTCGGGATCGTCTTGTTGATTTCATCATGCCCGATATCGCTTGGTGCGGAGGCATCAGCGAAATACGTCGCATCGCATCAATGGCAGAGACTCAGTACATCAACGTAAGCCCGCACGATGCGCTCGGTCCGGTAGCCATCGCAGCGTCGTTCCAAGCTTCAATCGCAATTCCTAACTTGTACCGAGAAGAATGTCTTCACACGTGGTTCGAAACTTTCGAGAAGATCATCACACCGATGTTCGATGTTAGGGACGGATCGATATTCCCGAACGGAAAGCCGGGTCTAGGGATTGAACTAATTCCAGAGGCAATTGAAGAATTTCGTATCGATGTTGACTCACCTGAAGCCCAGCCGGGCTGGTGGAATAACGCTAATGAATCGACCGGTGCATGGGCGACTCCCGATAACGAGTAAGCCCAGACAAAACCTATGACCAATGAGTTCGTTCACGACACGGTGACGGCCCTTGCTGAATCTGATGCAACAGGTGAAGTTGCCGAAATATTCGCCGATATTCGACAAACGATGCGGATTCCTGCACTAACCTCGATCTGGAGAATTCTGGCTGATTCAACCGCCGATCTGGCATCTACGTGGGGTGCTGTGAAGCCGGTGTACGCAACGGGACAACCTGAAGCATCGCTCGCTTTGCTTAGAGCCAATGCAGAATTTCCTGACCTCGATCCGATCTCTATGAGTGAGATCGAACGGATCGGTGTTAGCAGCGATGATCTAGTCAAAGTTAAATCAATTCTGGGTTCCTACAATCGCTCGAATAGCCTGAACCTGCTGACGCAGTCCGGTCTCGTCTCTAAGCCAACACCAAGCTACATTCCTTATGCCGAACTCGAACCTGAGTCGGTAAGTCGCGATTTGCCGAACCTGCTGGGTCGTAACGAAATTTCAGATCCCGTTTGGGACATCGTTATCAGAGTAAATTCGTACGGGACAAAAGAAAAAAATCCCGGGCTAGCTACGGTCTATCGGCATTTGGCGCATTGGCCGGCCATCCTCGAGCTTATTCAGTCGAGATTGGAAAAGGCGCAAAACCAGGGTGCAATTTCTTCTGGTGCGGACAGTGTCACTCGAGTCGCAATTGATGAAGGAGCGCGGCTTGCGCACCTTCGCGACGAAGATCACGTCGCCCAAATGTCGGACACGGCGAAAAACACTGTCGAAAACTACGTGGACGGACCATTCAACGTGGCTCGAATCGTGAGTATCGGTACTGCGATAGCCCGATGGCTCGATAAAGCAAGCTGAAGTCGGTCCCAAAACGACTAAGCACCTGCTCAGCCATACCTCACGACGATTTCACATCGTCTGACCCACACTGCACCTAGAATTCCGAACAGTTTTACTCTCGCGCCGAGCAATTAGCTAAGACTCTGCGTACCAACAACTGATCGGAGAGCGAAGTGGTTGACCAGAAACAAAAGAAATTCCTACTTTCGGAAAACGATATTCCGAAGCAGTGGTACAACATCTCGGCCGACCTACCGACGCCGCTATCGCCACCGCTCCATCCAGGAACTCTAGAACCAGCAGGGCCAGCCGATCTCGCACCGCTGTTCCCGACTGAGCTGATCATGCAAGAAGTCAGCCAGGATCGTTGGATCGATATTCCTGATCCTGTTCGTGAAATGTACCGAATGTGGCGACCTACTCCGCTCATTCGTGCCACCGGACTCGAAAAGGCTCTCGGAACACCCGCAAAAATCTTCTACAAGTACGAAGGTGTTAGCCCGGTTGGTAGTCACAAGCCCAACACGGCGGTTGCTCAGGCGTACTACAACAAGATCGACGGCACTAAGCGAATCGTTACCGAAACTGGTGCTGGTCAATGGGGCAGCGCACTTTCGTACGCATGTCAGCAGTTCGGACTCGAAGCCAAGGTTTACATGGTGAAAGCCAGCTTCAACCAAAAGCCCTATCGAAAATCGATGATGCAAACGTTCGGCGGAACCGTAACTGCTAGCCCAAGTGAAGAAACAGAAGCAGGTCGAAGTATTCTCGCTGGCGATCCTGATTCACCGGGCTCACTCGGCATAGCAATCTCTGAGGCAGTCGAAATTGCTGCGCAAAACGACGACACAAAATACTCGCTTGGGTCAGTTCTCAATCACGTTTTGATGCACCAGACCGTTATCGGGCAAGAAGCCATTCTTCAGATGGAAATGGCAGATGCCTATCCAGACGTTGTAATCGGCTGTGCAGGTGGAGGATCAAACCTCGCCGGAATTTCGTTCCCGTTCATCGCCGACAAGTTGGCTGGAAAAACGAATACTCGATTCATTGCGGTTGAGCCAGAAGCTTCGCCGTCATTGACCAAGGGTGAATTCGCCTACGACTTCGGTGACGCAGTTGGCACGACTCCGTTGTTCAAGATGCACACGTTGGGTCACACGTTCGTGCCGAACCCAATTCACGCTGGTGGACTCCGCTATCACGGTATGGCACCGCTGGTGAGTGCGCTGTTCGATGCAGGAGTTTACGAAGCCAAGGCTTACCACCAGAACGCTTGCTTCGAGGCAGCTGTCCTGTTTGCAAGCACTGAAGGCATCATTCCAGCTCCAGAGCCAACCCACGCTCTGAAGGCCGCTATTGATGAGGCGCTGATCGCCAAGGAAACCGGCGAAGAGAAGAACATTCTGTTCCACCTCTGTGGTCACGGTCACTTGGATCTTTCGGCGTACGACAATTACTTCTCAGGCGACATGGTCGACTATGCTCTGCCGTCAGAAGCTATCGCAGAAGCAATGAAGAGCGTCCCACAAATCGGATAACCGAACTGGAATTAGTTCTACTCATAGACAAAATAAAAAGGGGTCGACAGTTGTCGACCTCTTTTTATTGAAATTCGTCTCTTACGCGTTGAACGCTCCGATAATTGCACCACTGAGAGTTATCGCAAACCCAGTGTTGAATGCATTCATGAGAGCGAGTCGCCACGGCTGCTGTGCGAACGAATAGTGCGGAATAGCGTTCGTCGCAGCGATACCAAATCCTAGAACAGCTCCTACAACAAGACCTTCTTCAAAGCCTCCACCGATGTTGTTCACGACGAACGCAATCAAAATGTTAGTGATCACGAGCAAAACGATCATGGAACCGTAAATCAGAGGCAAGTTCCCTTCGCGGATCTTGTCCTCGTCCATCCCTACGTCTTCCATCCACATCGAACCCATCGTTCGTTTGTTGTACCAAATCATCCCGAATGCCATATTGGCGAGAAGTGCGACAACTATCGCAATCCAATCAAGTCCAGCCCAATCCCATTCGAATCCCATTACATTTCTCCCTGATAACCAAAATGACATGCAAGCAACGATCTGACCTTCGCTGTATATCGCAATTGCCAATTTTCCTAGAGCCGCCCAGTGGTTTCAGCAATAAAACGCGACGGTATTTACGGATTTCGCTACTACCACCTACGAATGACAGCACGATCCTGTGCGCCGACATCCCGCTGGTGCACTGATAGAGTGTCGGGCTGCGAACGCAAGCCAATCAATCACGAGAGCAAATCACTTGTCGTACACCCACATCTTTGCCGGAAACCAATTCGACCGTGGCGATCACGAACGTCGAGATGAAGACCTCCTCAAAAAGATGATTCGACAAGACAACACGAAGCTGCTTCCATTTCACAAGCTTCAGCCATTGGTACGACGCGAACCAACCGCCGAACTGGCTTGGATCGGTCACGAGTTTCTCGACGGACTTCCAGAAGAAGCAGGCGGGCCAAAGTTTCTCGGATTCGACGAAGAACGAAACCCTCACTACGCCGTCGATATTTCCGTTGTTGAAGACCCATCCGGCATCGCAGCACTCGCCGCGGGCGCAGCCTTCGAAGATGGCCGTTCAGCTGCCACTGATATTCCTCAAGATCAATCAGGAATTCTCGCTCAGGCGCGTTCAAACCTAAACTGGCACTCGCAGCACCGATTTTGCTCCGTATGCGGAAACGAATCGCAGAGCTTTCGTGGCGGATTAATGCGCCAGTGCCCGAACTGCAGTTCGCAACACTTTCCTCGCACCGACCCAGTCGCAATCATGCTGATCTACAAAGGCGATAAGTGTGTGATGGGGCAAACTCTTGCTCGCCAGAATTCGACCTTTTACTCGTGTCTCGCCGGATTTATGGATCAAGGCGAGTCGATCGAGGAAGGTGTTCGACGAGAAGTCATGGAAGAAGCTGGGTTAAAGGTCGGAAAAGTTAAATACCACTCCTCGCAGCCATGGCCGTTCCCTTCATCGTTGATGATCGGCTGCCACGCCGAAGCAATCTCTGACGAGATTGTTGCTGATCCTGGCGAGATGGCTGACGTACGGTGGTTCACCAAAGATGAAGTAAAGCTTGCCCTTGAAGACAAACTTGAAGGTGTGAACGTCCCCGGCCCAATTGCCATCGCTCACCACCTGATCAAGGCTTGGGCATACGACACCGCAGGTATTTAGATCATCTCGACAAAACTGTCATCCCGACCGTAGCGGCAGCGAAGCGGAGGGATCTTGGCGTTATATCTGCCACACGCGCCAATTCTCTGACGACGAAACGCACCATAGCTGGATCAAAAACGTACTAGATCCCTCCGGCAAGGTCGGGATGACCATTCAGCCGCCTACTCGATAAATTCGAGCCAGTTGCCTTCGGGGTCTCGTGCGTAAACGATTCCGTGCCTAATACCATCGTCATTCACCCGAATAATCGGCTCGGTCACAAACTCGATCCCTTTTCCTGAAAGCTCAGCATGAGTCTTTTCGATGTCGTCCACGTTGAAACAAATGTGATTCGTACCTAGCCGAGTCATATCGTCATCTCGTAATGCGGAAGCAGGCTCGTGATACTTCACAAGCTCGATCCGATGCCCTTGATCGAATCCAACAAACACAAGCGTGCGTCGCGAACCCGAAATGCCAGTGTGATTGCCCTCTTGCGGAGCATTCGAGTCGCCCCGGGACAGTTCACTCAGTCCAAGGTCATCACAGTAAAACGCAACCATCTTTTCAAGATCGTTCACCACGATGCCTGTGTGATTAAACCCTGATACCAACTCATCCTCCAGATTGAATCCTCACGCAATCGATACCCAGTCCCTATCTTCTTAGCCTTGAACGATTGAACGAGGATTCAGTAAAGTTCGGACGCCAAATCGTCGTGAATCATGTGGCAATGAAAATAGTCGAGCAAAGTGTAGTGGTGGTTGCGTCGTGAGTAAAAGAAATCTGTTCTTGCTAGTCGCGATAACGACAATGGCGTTTGCCACCGCATGCCTTACAGTCGACCAAGAAGACGCCACTGCGACGATAGAAGCGGGTGGCACCACTAATCGAGACTTTTTAGTGGCTGAGGCGACCAGCAATGCTGACGATGATTTCTTCTACGATGACCTGCTGAAATACGACGCTACATCGACAGCTGAAGCTGGCGGATTTGATGATCGGCTTACGACCGCAACCGCCGAGACTATTGAAATTCAAACAGTCATCAGCGCTGAATACACCGCAACCGCGATCGTGGACGACGCAACATCGACTGCGGAAGCGATCGAAGATGCAACCGCCCTAGCGCTCGATCCCTCTTTAGGAGACCGGCAGGTCCTAAAACGAGGTGCTTCGGAAGTCGTTGAAATTCCAACGCCGACGGTGGCTCCAGTTCCAACTGCGGTGCCAACTCCACCAACTGCTACACCTCAACCAGTTGTTCTCAACCAATGGCTCACCGCATTCCAAGCTCTTGACCTGCTAGCAAAACAGCAGGATGGAATCGTGTGGCAAGTGGTAGCCCATGTTGCTAGCCGACCCGGACAGTTTGGATCGGGCGATCTGACCGCTTCAATTCCAAGTCCCGGGGCCGGATATTCCGCCATGTGGGAGATGTCGCTTTATGAAGACGGCGATAATTACTTCTGCAGTGTGTGGCTGCAAGGCACAGCTTGTAGCCTGTCTAATTTTGCAGACGACAGCGACAAAACAAACGAGTCGATCGCCGGTGCGTCCGTAGACAGCATCGATGTGATCGCATTCTGGGCCGGACAACCTGAATGGATTGAACTGACCAGCAATGATGACATCAGCATTCTGCTGGTGCTGGAATCGTCTGCAGGTGCAAATAGTCCTTTGCGATGGCAGGCGTCAATAACCGTTCACAACGCCACGGACGGACTACGTGGTGGCAACTTCAACTGGATTCCTGAGACCGGCGAATCGAACTTTACGACGTTCCCGTAGGATCGACTAGCTGATCGATCTGTGCATTTTCTTAGCCCGGTAGAACGTCTTTGAACAGCCTGAGCATGTTGCCGCCCGCGATTTTTTCGATTTCGGCTGCGGTAAATCCAGCTCCAACCAGCGGGTCCCACAAATTCGGTAGCTCGGAAGAATCTTCGAGACCCTTCGCCCAGGTCAAATCTTCCTGGTTTGTATTGCGCAGGTACGGAATGTCACGCATCGGATCACCAAGCACCCAATCGGGGCCTAACCCAACAACATCGATTCCGCCGACATTGGCTACGTACCTGATCTGCTTGACTACGTCGCTGATATCTGCCTGAACCCCGTTCTCACCAAGTACCAACCGCGAGCAGAAGTGAATGCCAATCACACCTCCGTTTGCAGCCATCGCTTTGATTTGATCGTCGTGCAAGTTCTGAGGTTTGTCGGCAATTGAACGACCGCCTGAGTGCGAATTCAAGATCGGCCTATATGTAGTCTCCAGCGCATCGATAATCGTCTGAGGCGCCGAATGCGAAACATCGACGATCATGCCTTTTTCGTTCATGTTCTCGATTGTCGTTCGTCCAAAATCCGTAAGTCCTGGCCGGGCAGGATCGTTTTCCTGATCTTGCGAAGCGCCCAACAGATTTGGCATCGCCCAGTTGAACTGAACATGCCTCAGGCCAAGCCCAAACCATGCGTCGAGCAGTTCAGGCTCAGAGCCTAGAATCTTTCCACCTTCGTTCCCTGCGATAACTCCAAGCTGGCCCATATGACGAGCAGTTTCTAAATCACGAAACTCACGCACAACTCGTACGTTGTTATCTGGCTCACTCGCCACAGCATGAAGATTCGTTAGAGCACCCAGCCCTCGGTCACGGAAGCCGTCATAGCTATCGTAGGCGTTGTCGTACTCTTCTTTCGATGGAGCATCTATCCACGAATCGATCGTCAGATGCACGATCTTGCCACTCACTCCACCCGCCAAGTCACGCGCGAAATCTTCAGCTCGCTGCATGTGATCATGCGCAAGAAAAACCGGAAAATCAGGCAAATTTATTCCTCGAGATCTAACAGGCTAACTAGACCGTTGTGCCAGTCGTAGCCGTGGGGTCGACGCTCGGCATTTATTGCCGGGTTAGACCAGTAATACAACACAAGTGAGCGTGTCGGTGAGTGGAATTCCTCCAACGTGTTGCCGAAATAGTCCGTAAGCCGCCCTAGGTACTGACCCGCTTCAACAATTTCGCCTTCTGAAACAGCCGGATGCCAAACACCTGATTTTTCGGAATTAATCTGTGAACGACTGCCTTTCAGCAGTTTTTGTTCTGGCCTGTCTGGCTCGCCCTCGAGCATACCCACCGTTTTCAGAGCTGAAATGTAGCCGTTGAAATGCGTGGCAGTATCAGATTCAGTCGGAACTCCATTTTTGCCACACTCGACCCATACGTTAGCTATCCCCGCTTCAAGCAGCGCCAAACACAGTGGCGGAATGGAGGGCAGATCGTATCTCGGCTCGACGTACCCAACATCAAATCCACGAGCGAGTTCGAGCGAGCGGCTGCTAAGTTCGTTTGCTCCCTGCATCGGCACTGGCACCCAAGACATCAATGCCTGTGCCATTTCGCCGGCGTGAGAATCGATTAGGTAGTCGGAGTCTTTAACCACCTCGAACAACGTATCGATGAGCATGTCGCTGTAGGTGCCATCGGGGTTTCCGGGGCGTATGAAATGAACCTCTTTCTGATCAACCGGGTTCAACTGCATATTGCGCTCCATGAACGCTCGGGTCGAAATGACAGGAATGATGAGCAAAGTTCCCGAAAGTTCTGCGGGTTGTATTGCAGAAATTAGTTTTTGTGCCGCAATAATTCCCGAATACTCACCTGCGTGCATCCCAGACATCACAGTCATCTGCGGGCCAGGTCTTGCACCACTGATCCTGGCGACTGGCAGCTCTATCACTTCGCCAGAAGAGTGTGTACGCGTGACGATCAACTCTTCGAGGTGCGTCTCATTTGACCACGACCAAGCAAGCTGCTCGATATCCACCGCTCTTGGTTGCATTTCGTTCGCTTCCCTATTCCATTGCTAAACTTGCGCCGCCGCAAGCATAAGTCGTTCACTGCTCATTTGGGCACATGCGATCTGCAATCACGAGGAAGTCACTTGAAAATCAAGTCGATCAAAGCAGTTCACGTAAGAATTCCTGAACCTGAAAATCGCACTCCTAGTCGCCGTCCATCTTGGAACGCCACTGCAAAACGAGCGATGCCGATAAATATGTACTCCGAATTCTCAGGTTTACCCGGCGGTATGCCCGGAGGAGGACTCGGATCGGTTTGGGTGCAGGTCACTGCTGAAGATGGCACATGGGGACTTGGCCAGTGCGCTTTCGGTGAACCTGTCGCCGCCTTCGTGAACACCGTGATCGCACCAATTCTTGAAGGGCGCAGTTGTCTTGGCACAGAGCATCTCTACGATCTTGTTCTGCGTACGTCACACCGATTCGGCACATCGGGCACGGCTTCAACAGCGATGGGCGGAGTCGACCTCGCACTTTGGGATCTCAAAGGCAAAATTCTCGGACTACCGGTGTATTCAATCCTAGGTGGTCCAGTTCGAGATTCGATCACCTGCTACGCAACAGGAGATGACCTCGATTGGGCACAGGAACTCGGTTTCACCAAGTTCAAAATCACGAACCCTTCTCACTACTCAGATGGTGATGCTGGAATCAAGGCTGTTGTCGCTCACGTCGCACAGGCTCGTGAACGTGTTGGCGCAGATCACGACCTTATGATTAATCCGGTGATGTCATACAACGTCGAATTCGCCCTCCGATTGCTGGAGGAGCTTCGACCGTACAACCTCCGCTGGTTTGAAGAGCCGCTCGTACCCACCGACACCGCCGGACTTGCACACCTGCGACGTTCTGCGCCGTGGGTAGCTATCGCGACAGGCGAGGACCATCACGGACGTCACGCATTCCTCGACCTCGTCGAAAAGCGCGCTGCCGATATTCTTCAGCCCGACCTGACTTGGGGTGGAGGCATGACCGAAGCGATGAAGGTCCACACCATCGGTGAAGCTGCTGGAATCGCCACGATTCCTCATGGTGGGGCAAATAATCCGTTCGGACAGCACTTTGCGATGGCGGCTACGGAATCTCCGATGGCCGAGTACTGGATGGGCACCGATCCGGGCGTTCCGCTCGAAGAAACTGTCCGGATTCCCGGCACATCTGTACCCGTAAGAGGCAAAGTAACGCCGTCTAGCGAACCCGGGTTCGGCATGGAGTTTGAACCAAGCGATATTTCAGACTGGGGGTCGAACTAGCATGAAGATTAAAAGCGTCCGCTGCGTGCAGATCAACAAGCCAGCACCGCCGGTTCGACCCAACACCAAACCTGGCTGGAACACCTACTCAACTCGCTCTCAACCGATCGCACGATACTCCGAGTACACGAGAGTTGACGGAAACAAGCCAGGGCAGTCTGGCAAAGCTTGGGTTCAGATCATTGCTGAGGATGGCACTTTTGGCCTCGGTTCGTTCGCGCATGGCGCAATGGGAGCATCCGTTGTCGACTACTTAATCGCGCCGTTGATCGAAGGCAAAGACGCACTTGCCACTGAGCTGCTAAACGATCAGATTTGGCGAATGCACGAAGGGTTTCAGGGTGGAATTGCCACCGCGGCTCAAAGTGGAGTCGACCTTGCGTTGTGGGATCTCAAGGGCAAGCTGCTTGGTCGACCTGTCTACGAACTCATCGGCGGCCCATCGCGAGATCATGTCGAGTTGTACGCCACGGGTGACGATATCGAGTGGATGCGAGAACTAGGCTTCTCCAGATTCAAGATCAGCAATCCATTCTTTTACGAAGAAGGCTCAGAAGGGCTCTCTAACTTGGAAGACCATGTAGCCAGCCAGCGCGAAATCGCCGGTGACGATGCAGAACTCACGTTCAACCCGGTGATGTCGTACAACGCCGACCTCGCCCTCAGAGTTGCCGACCGCCTACGTCCATACAAGCTGCGATGGTTCGAAGAACCGCTCCCACCATGGGACATCGAAGGACACAAAGAACTCAAACGAGCAATGACTTGGACAGCTCTCGCTACTGGCGAACATCACTACGGACGCAAGCAGTTTCAACAGTTGATAGCAGCACGAGCGGTGGACATCGTTCAGCCTGACATCGAATGGGCTGGCGGACTCTCGGAGATTCTTAAGATCTACACCTATGCCGAAGCTGCCGGAATCGAAACGATCACCCACATGGGCGCAAATACTGCTTGGGGACAGCATTTTGCCTACGCTATGCCCGAAACCACACTCGCAGAGTGGTTCATGGATACCGACGTAGGACAACCAGTAGCCGACAAACTCATGCCGGGTGTTCCAACGGCGATAGACGGCAAAGTAGTTCCATCTAACGCCCCCGGATTCGGATTAGAAATTCCCGAAGAATGGATCGCCCCTTGGGACTACGCAGGTCAACAACGAGCCGTATACGACGCTCCTTGAAAAATACCCAAACTGCACTACACTCCGGCTGAAACATCAAACCAGTGAACTGAGTCCACTAGCATGAAAATCACAGCCATTGAAACATTCGTAGTCGACGCCGGATGGCGTCCATGGCAGTTCGTTGCTGTTCGGACCGATGAAGGAATAACTGGCTACGGCGAGATGTCGGATGGACGAAATCCGTACGGGCTAGTTGGGGCAGTAATTGATTTTCTTCCCATATTGCTTGGTCAAGATCCACTAGCAGTCGAGAAACGATACTGGGACATGTATCGGCTGGCGAGACAATCGACTGGAGGCATCGCTGCCAAAGCGATTGCGGGAATTGAACTCGCGCTCTGGGACATCAAAGGCAAATCGCTCGGAGTACCCGTTTACGCTCTGTTCGGCGGTCCGACCCGGCAAAGTCAGCAGGTCTACTGGTCGCACTGTGGTAGTTCAAGAGTCCGACAGCACGAACTGATAGGTGTTCCGCCGCTCGACTCGTTCCAAGCAGTGACTGAGCTGGGTGCGGAAGTCCGAGAAAAAGGTTTCAAAGCACTCAAAACGAACATCAACTATCCGGGCAAGCCAGCTCACGGATACGACGGTGGGTTCGGAACGGGTGCAACAGATCAAAACGTGACTTGGCAGACTCTAGATCACATCGAAAAGTACATTGGTGCGTTCGAAGATGGCACCAAAGGTGAAGTACAGATCGCCATCGATCTTAATTTCCACTTCAAACCTCTCGCCGCACGACAAATATGCCAGGTGATGGAACAGTTCAATACGATGTGGGTCGAGGTAGATATGTACGAACCAGAAGGGCTTGCCGAAGTGAAAGCTGCAACTTCTGTGCCGATTACCTCTGGAGAAAACCTATTTGGCATCCGCGAATATCGACCGTATTTCGAGAACCGATCGATGGACAACGTGATGATCGACGTACCGTGGAACGGATTCGCACGGTCACGCGATATAGCAATGCTCGCCGAAAGTTACGAACTGAATATCGCTCCCCACAACTACTATTCACATCTTTCGACGATGCACTCGCTTAACCTCTGTGCGACAGTGCCGAACGTTCGAATCATGGAAGCCGACATCGACGATGTGCCGTGGAAAGACGAAATCACAGGCGGAGCTCTGGATTACACCGGCGGCGAACTACAAATTCCAACCAAACCCGGCTGGGGCGTAGACATAGACGAAGACGTAGCCCGTGCACACGTTTGGGAACCCGGCCGTGGACCGGGGTTTTAGGAACACCATGAACATCATTGACGCACACCCACATATTTACTCTGATGATCGAGAAAAATACCCGACCATCAGCGATCCATGGAATCCAGGCGAACCTGCCACGGCTGAAGATCTGAAGTCGAAGATGGACGAATCAGATGTCTCGAAGGCCGTGTTCATACAGACCAGCACGTTCTACGGTCACGACAATCGGTACGTGATGGACTCCTCCCGTAAATTCTCCGAATGGGCGACCGGAGTCGTAACGCTCAGTCCCGATGATCTACAACACATCGATGTGCTTCAGGATGCGGTTGAAAATTATTCGGTCAGGGGGCTCAGAGGGACTTCTGATGAGAATGGCGAGATTGGGTCCCCAAATGTTCGCCGACTATGGAAGAAAGCGAGCGACCTCGGAGTTACTGTCAATTGCATGGTTATGGACGATCTAGAACGGGTATACGAGATCGAGCTGATGGCACGCCAGATCCCCGATCTAAACATCGTCATCGACCACTGCCTCATGCTCAACACGATCAGGAAAACGGAAGAAACCCTGACCGCACTTGAACGGTTATCAAAAGTCCCGAACATTCACGCCAAACTAACCAGTGGAACTCACGGATCGGCTAGGGTTTATCCGCACGAAGATATGCACGTCCCTCTAAAACGGGTCATTGAAGCGTTCACACCTGATCGCTGCGTATGGGGATCGAACTTCCCTAATGCACTTTGGTCGAAGGGCACTTCCTACGCTCAAAACCTGAGGTTGTTCACGGACGAAATCGGACTCTCAGAATCCGATCAAGAAGCGATTCTTGGTGGGACAGCAAATCGACTCTGGTTCTCGTAACCACCAATTCGCATCACCACCCGCCATTCGCGCCAAGTAGAATTCTTTCTCACCTTCTCGATATGTCCGTATCGATATGAGACCTCGCCCCCGACATGACCACGCCTACTCAACGCCCACCAATGCAACGCCCGTTAGCCGTTCACGTAATGGCGAAGCCAAGTGGCGCTATCTGCAACATCGACTGCACATACTGCTTCTATCTCGAAAAAGAGAAGCTTTACCCAGATAAAGCACGTGGCTCGTGGAAGATGGGCGATGAAGAGCTCGAAGCGTACGTAAAGCAGTACATCGAAGCCAACGATATTCCAGTGGTCGCTTTCGCTTGGCAGGGTGGAGAACCAACGCTTCTTGGAGTCGATTTCTACAAGAAAGCCGTTGCACTGCAGAAGCAGTACGCAGGCAGAAAACAGATCACTAACGCCTTCCAGACGAACGCTATCCTCATCGATGACGAGTGGGGAGAGTTTCTGGCTGAGAACAAGTTCTTAGTTGGAGTTTCGATAGACGGCCCAGAAGAAATTCACAACCGCTACAGAATCACGCAGGGCGGCGAGCCAACCTGGCACAAGGTGATGGCTGGCATCGAAGTCCTCAAGAAGCACAAGGTCGAGTTCAACACTCTCACAGTGCTTCACAAGCACAACGCCGATCACCCAAAGGAGTTATATGAATTCCTAACCCGCGAAGTCGGTAGTCACTTCCTGCAATTCATTCCGATTGTGGAACGCGTTGCCGACAAACTGCCTGCCCACCTCTTGCAGTTGGTTGGACCCGAGTTCCGAGACGGCGCAACGGTAACCGAATGGTCGGTTGGGTCTGAGCAGTACGGCAACTTCCTAACTGGCGTTTTTGATCAGTGGGTGCGAAAAGACATCGGACAGTACTTCGTCCAGATTTTCGATACTGCACTCGCCAGCTGGATGGGCCAAAATCCCGGATTGTGCATCTTCGCCGAAACTTGCGGCGATGCCATGATCATCGAGCACAACGGCGACGTTTACTCGTGCGACCACTTTGTCTATCCAGAATTCAATCTCGGTAACGTCAAAGAAAAATCAATTCGCGTGATGGCTCAAAGTCCCGAGCAGCGCAAATTCGGAACCGACAAGCGAGACACACTCCCAGAGTTCTGTCGTAGCTGTGAATATAAATTTGCCTGTAACGGTGGCTGCCCCAAGCAGCGGTTCACCAAAACGCCCGATGGCGAAGATGGTCTTAACTACCTATGTGCTGGGTACAAAAAGTACTTCGCTCACACCGAGCCTTACATGAAGGCGATGGTTGGCGAGCTACGAAGTGGACGACCTGCCGCAAACATCATGGAAAAGGCAAACGCCATTCCCAAGATGTCGTCAGACCCCTACGCCGGAGTAGGTCGCAACGACATGTGCCCATGCGACAGCGGAAAAAAATTCAAACGCTGCCACGGCTCAGAACGTTAAAACCTCTCTGTCTTCAAACACCAAAATTCGCTCCTCCCCCTAACTCTCGCCTAGCGAGTTAGAATTCCACGGGTTAATTCAACGTGCCCGTCTATTACTCATCACATTTGGGGAGCAACTCCAGTGAAACTCAGGACCAACCGCGCCAAGCAGAAGCTAGCCAACGGCGAAGTAGTAACAATTGTCAGCGGGATCACTCATCCAGATGACATCGATGCAGTTGGACCTATGGGATTCGATGGCATCTGGTTTGAAGGCGAACACGGCGCTACTGAAGCCGGCGACCTCGGAAACCTCACCCGCGCCTGCGACATTTGGGGCATGACCTCCGTCGCTCGAATTAACCTAAACGAGCAAGGCCTGATCTACCGAACGCTCGACCGTGGCGCACAATCGATCGTCGTTCCTCACGTGAACAATGCTGCTGAAGCACAGAACGTTGTCGATGGCGGTAAGTTCACTCCAATCGGTAAGCGCGGCATGTTCACAAGCCGACAAGGACTCGGAGTTGAAAACTACTTCGATCAGGCGAACGATGAATCGCTGCTAGTCATCCTTCTCGAAGACATCATTGCTTGGGAGAACCTAGACGAAATCCTCGCCGTAGAAGGTATCGACGTGTTCTTCGTTGCACCTTCCGACTTTGCGGCGTCGATGGGGCACATGGGCGACCTAACTCACCCTGACGTTGTTGAGAAGATCAACGACTCACTCAAACGAATCGTTGCTGCTGGAAAGCACGCTGGTGCGCTTGCAACAAACGAAAACGTCGCTGCATACGTAGAAATGGGTGTGCGATTCTTCATGACAGGCGCCGGACCGTGGATTGCAAATGGCTACAACCAGTTTGTTGCTAATGCAAACTCTGGAAAAAAGTAGACAATTAGAAGTCGACAGTATCTGCGAACGGCAAGAATAAAAAATTCAGACAGTGGGAATTTTCGAATTGAAAAGTGTGATGTCCAAGAGAATGTTGATCGTTGCGGGAATGCTCGCACTGGTCGTGCTGACCGCGTGTCAGGCGGCAGGCAAGAATCCTGAAAACGTCGAAATTCCGGTTATCCAACCAACAGTCGACATAACACTGTGCCAGAACGATGTTTACCCACAAGGTTCACCTGTTTTCGAAGATGTATTGAGGAGTCAGCTTTCCGGCGATCCAGATGGCATCAAGACATTCGACGTGGTTGTGGGTGAAGGAACTTCGCCAAATCTCGAAGATATGGTGACCGTTCGGTACACCGGCTGGCTCGACGACGGATGTATTTTCGACTCATCGCACGCTCGTGGCGAAGACGCCGAGCTGCTTCTTGTTGCGCTCATTCCAGGCTGGCGACAAGCCATGCTCACAATGGCACCAGGAGGAATTCGACGAGTCGAAATTCCATCGCCTCTCGGGTACCGCGAACTTGGCTCTCCTCCGGTTATTCCAGGGAACGCCACTCTTACTTTTGAAATTGAACTTGTGAGCGTACTAACGCCCACAGAAGCGATTGCCACTGCAACGGCTGTAGCCGCTAACGCAACCGCAACCCCAATCCCAACAGCAACGCCCGAAGGAGGGCCTATCGTGTCTTGCGACAACCCTGGTTACCCAGACTCCGCTCCTCAGTACGAAGATGTTACCGAAGATCAATACACAGATCAGCCTTCAGGCATTCGAGTGTTCGATATCACGGTTGGTAGCGGTGCAACTCCTGAATCAGGCAACACCGTTGATGTTCACTACACAGGCTGGCTCGTTGCCGATGGCTGTGTATTCGATTCGTCTTACTCACGTGGCGCTTCAGTTTCATTCCCAGTTGGAGGAGTGATTCCTGGATTCCGTGACGCAATTCTCGGTATGCAGGTTGGCGGACAACGACGGGTCTACATTCCAGCCGATCAGGGCTACGGTGCACAGGGTGCCGGTGGAGCAATTCCGCCAAACGCCGATCTCGTATTCGACATCGTGCTCGACAACGCTCGATAAGGTGCCATTGGCACAATATCTAGCAATCAGCTAGTCCATTAGAAAGCCCTCAACCATCTGGTTGGGGGCTTTTTTTCGCCGTTGTCTCCGTCGGGAAGAACGAATGGACGGTAGACTGCCGCCAAAACACTGTGACGAGTCACAAGCGTGACTAACGCTAGACTGCACAGATCGATCCCCTTACGGACGGAAGGGCTAAGGTAGGAGAACTGCGACTCGAAGCTGAGTGACGAGTCACGAGCGCGACTAAAGCCCGGAGCAATAACGAAAATGCTTATAACCAAAGTTGAAACAATCCACGTCGACGAGTTCTGGCAGATGTGCTGGGTTCGTATTCACACCGACTCTGGAGAAATTGGGCTTGGTGAAACGTGGTATCTGCCCAAATCCGTCGCAGCAGTTGTCCACGAATTATTTGGACCAACGCTAATCGGACGCGACCCGATGGATCGCGAAGGAATTTGGGACGAGCTGTTCAAGCTCTCTGGAATTTTCACTTACTCCGGGGCTGAACTACGAGCGCTTTCAGCTATAGATATTGCACTTTGGGACGTCGTTGGGCAGGCACTCGACGAGCCAATCTACAACCTTCTCGGTGGTAAATCACGAGACAAAATCCGTATATACAACACGATCGGTAGCTACGGTGATTGGCAAGACAACGAGTTCGAACAACGCGATCCGGTCGGATTTCTGCAAAGCCTAATCGACGAGGGAATAACTGCGGTCAAGGCGTACTACATGGCTCCGTACGCCGCCGAATCTGGCGGAAACTTCGTTTCAGCGAAGCAGATCAAAGAGGGGCTTGCTCCGCTAGCCAAGCAACGCAAAGCCTTAGGTGATCAGATCGAGATTGCCCACGACGGCGGAGGCCAATGGGCGCTAGCTCCTGCAATTCGAATTACACAGGCGATGGATGAGTACGATCTGCTCTGGCAAGAAGAGATGATTCATCCTGTGAACGTCGAAGCGCATCTAAAGCTTGCACAGGAAACCAAAACACCGATCTGCGCAGCTGAACGACTAATGACTCGATATGAATTCCGCGAGTACATCGAAAAAGGCGCAGCGGAAATCGTCATGCCCGATCTAATTTGGACCGGCGGCATCACGGAAACCAAGAAAATCGCAACCATGGCCGATACGTACCAGACACCCATAGCCCCTCACGATTGGACGGGTCCAGTAAATGTATTCGCCTGCGCCCACATCTCAATGAACTGCCAAAACGTGATGATTCAGGAAACCAATAGAGCCTACTATCGAGGCTGGTACGACAAGTTCATCGAGCCAAACATCGTGATCAAAGGCGGCTACCTGCTTGCACCAGAAGGACCCGGGCTCGGAACTCGCCTAAAAGACGATGTGTTCGATCGTTCTGATGTGAACGTGGAATCAACCACAGAAGGCTACAAATGGGAAGCCACCGGATTCAAAGACCCCGGCCAAAAAGTAAGCCACTTCTTCGCACCAAACGTGCCTGAAGGAAACTAGCAGCCGACGGCATATATGCTCCAGAAACTCTCCAACATAGCCTTTGCAATACTCGGTTTCTCAAAAACCGTAGCCTGCACCTTTTCGCGCTCGATTAAATAGCCGGGTGCTCGATAAACTCGGCTAATGCCTACTCACTACCTCTCAATCGACGTCGGATCGACCTCGGTTACGGCTTTGATCATAGATATCGAAGCTAAGTCCGTCGTTGGCTCATCGACTATCTCCAACAACGCTGAAGTTACGTCGGCAAACGACAAGAAAATTGGCCGTTCTGAGTGGGATCTGGTTCGGATGACCGATCTGGCGGTCGCAAACGCAGCAACACTCGTTGAGAAAACAAAAGCACAGCCAGCTGCAATCGGTATCACGGGTCAGCAACAGGGTCTTCAGTTGCTCGACGACGACATGAACACCGTTAGCAATTTTATTTCGTGGCAGGACCAACGCTCAAAGGACACTCTTCCCGGAGAAAGCCGAACTTATCTCGATGCGATGGGCGAACTCGGTGGAGCCGAGATAGAAGAGAACGGACTTCCTGCGTTTGAAAACACCGGATGCCCGATCGTTACCGGTTACACAGCACCCAATCTTTTCTGGCTCAAAGCCAACAATGAACTCCCGGGCAAGGTTCACGCCACTACTGCGCCAGAATTCGTCGTTTCTCGGCTTACCGGTACTCGTCCCGTCACCGACCCGACCGATGCCGTTAGCTGGGGCGTGTACGATCTCACGAAAATGGGCTGGAACTACGATCTAATCGATTCGCTTGGACTAAATCGACAGCTATTTTCAAATCTTGCGGATTCATGCGCACCAGCAGGACAACTCACACCAGCGATGGCAGCGAAGCTAGGTGCGAAAGTTGGGATTCCGGTCTCGGTCGCTTCGGGAGATCATCAATGCAGCTTTGCTGGAACAGTTGCCGACTATAAAAACACTCTGGCGATAAACATTGGCACAGGTGGTCAAGCTTCGGTCTTTGTCGACAAGCCAACTCCTCGCGGCTGGTTGGAACTTCGTCCGTACATCCAAAGCGGTTACCTTCTTGCGGGCGTCGGAGTAGTCGGAGGACGAACGTTCCGAACGCTTCGGGATTTCTTCAACAACGCCGGTCGTGCAATCGCGGGATACGAACTCGACCCCGACGTTCTCTACGAAAAGCTAGTTGAACTCGCTACTGACGTGCCCCCTGGTGCCGAAGGGGTGGAGGTTGATCCACTATTCACTGGTTCTCGCAGCGACCCCTTAGCGAAAGCAGCGATACGAGAGCTCACGCCGGGCACGTTCACTCCCGGACACATGGCACGTGCGCTCTTCGAGGCAATGGCGGCGCAACTAGCCGATTCATATCGAGAGGCCGTGAAGCTTGGAGCGGGGACACGCTCGGTTCTCGTCGGATCTGGCAACGGACTTAAGCTCAATCCTGTTCTCAGAGAGTCACTAGAGGCAGAGCTAGGCATGTCCTTACAGCTAGGTCGGCACAACGAAGAAGCAGCAATTGGCGCAGCTTTGTGCGCTTCGGTTGCTGATGGCTCGTTTGGGTCAATTGCCGAAGCCAGTGCTTCATTTACTGGCTCTGGCTCGTAACTGGTAACTACATCTAGTTACCGCACGCCGGCTGGGCTAAGCGACAATAGCCGCTTATGCCAATTCCACCCGCACCGACAGTCGAACAGTTCGCTCAGGTTGCAGAAGCAATCGATCCAAACTCGAAAGTAGTGTCGACTCACAAACTGCTAGGCGGTCTTGGCTGTCGGATGGACGTCCTTGAACTGGAACTTGAAGATAGTTCGACGCTCAGAGTTGTAACCAGACAATACTGGGTTCGAGATGATCCGTCGAAAGATAAGCGTCCGCTCGGTGAATCAAAAATTCTTGCCGCACTAAAAGCGAACGGCGTCCCAGCACCGGAGCCGATTCTAGACGAGGCTGCCGCGACCGAGATATTCGGTCGGCCAGGACTAGTAATTTCGTACATCAACGGAATGCCCAATCTCGGACCCGCCAACCCCGATGACTGGGCACGGCAACTGGCTTCAGCCATGGCAAAAATTCACACTTCCGTAATCCCACCGGAACTCGAATCTCTTCAGCGCTCGCACATTGTCTCGCTGGAAAAATGGATGAATGCACCTGAGCCACCCAGCCGATTCGCCAAACACGAACTAGGAACCGATCTGTGGAATGCGATGCGCACCCTATGGCCAGGTGTGAACAAGTCCGAAGTTCAGATTATTCATGGCGATTTTTGGCCTGGAAACACCCTCTGGAACGCCGACCAGCTGCTCGCCATTGTCGATTGGGAATGGCCGTCTCTCGGCGTGCCGAGTGATGACGTTGGGTACTTCCTAGCCGACGCTTTCTACTCAGGATTTGATGTTGAAGAAACGTTCATCAAAACCTACGAAGAGGTTTCAGGCAAACCGGTTGAAGATCTGCTCTTCTGGAAAATGATGGCCGCTGCAATGCCGCTTCCAGATGTCGGCCCATGGGCGCAGGGTTACGAGGAGCTCGGAGTTCGTCACATGTCAGCAGATCAAATTCGAGAAGCGCACTCACAGCACATCACCAATCTGCTGAGACAGTTCAACGCAAATGGCTAAGCTTCGAGAACTAGCACCAGAACCATCGGGCGATCAGTTCCAACTAATCGCCCAAACAATCGATCCCAACGCTGAAGTGGTCTCGACCCGCCAACTAAATGGCGGCATTTCTTGCCGAATGGACGTCTTAGAAATCCGCATGGCGAACACTGACTCCGATGAGACGAGCCGTGTTGTTGTGCGCCAATACGGACCCTGGCATGAAAAAGACGATCCACATCCTGCCGATATCGAAGCCTCTGTACTGGACCTGTTGGGCAAGAACGATGTCGCGGCTCCATCGCTGGTTCTAGATCAGCAAGCAACGAAAATAATGAGCAACCGCACCATCGTGACTTCGTTCATTGATGGTCGCCCAAAGCTGATAGCCAACGATTTGGTCGATTGGTCAGGACAGCTAGTTGCGGCAGTTTCCAAAGTCCACGGCATCCCGTTAACACCAAAAATAAAGAAACTCGTTCCTAGTCTCTACACAGGATTCGAGCGACTGTTTACTCGGTCAGAACCGACAGACGAAATCACGCAGCATCCACTTGGACACGAACTGTGGCAAGCAGCTAAAAATCTCTGGCCGAAGGTCTCTAAAACGGAAGATCATTTACTTCACGCCGATTACTGGCCCGGAAATACTCTGTGGAACAACAACGAACTAATAGCAATCGCCGATTGGGAAGAACCTCGACTCGGTGAGCCTACTTGGGACATTGCAGTAATCGTTCAGGATGCAGCGTGCTTCGGGATGGACATCGAAGACGCAGTAATCAGCCAGCACAGAAAAATCTCAGGCATAAACCTGATGGATTACGACTTTTGGAGAATCACGGTCGCACTTAGCGAAATGCCCGATCCCGGCGTGTGGGCCGCTGGCTATCGAGCACTCGGTGGATATCCGCTCACGGCGAAGAATGTACGTGACTTTCACACCGACTCGGTCAAAAAGCTGCTTGACCGAGTGTAATCGCCAGTCGAATCCGAGTGAGCTCGACTACCCGTGGGGCTTGATGACGAACTTAACGCCCTTGCCCTCACCGGAATCGACAATCGCCTGAGGAACATCTTGCAGCTCGTAGCGACCGGAAATTACTCCGCCCAAATCGAGCTTGTCGATCTCACTCGGAGTTCGTGCGAACACATCTCCACGACCAAAGGCACCCTTCAAAGTGACTTCCCGATAGTGAAGGTCGTACATATCGACAGTGAGCGGAGCACCTTCAGGGTTCACGCCGATCATCAGCACCTGACCGCGAGGTCGAACAACTTCAACACATTTAGCGACTAACCCTGGCTGACCGACCACTTCCGCGGCGATGTTCGCACCCCAGCCATGGTTGTGATCCTTGATGAACTCAGTTAGGTCGCCTTCAGCCGGGTCATGCAGCAAGTCAGCTCCGAACTGAGTTGCCATTTCGCGCCGTGCGGCAACAGGCTCAGACATGATCATTCTCTCAACGCCCTGCTGCTTCAAGAACGCCAGTGTGAACAGGCCCATGATTCCGCCGCCGACAACAACTCCGATTCCGTTGTCGTCTACGCGCATCATTTCGGCACCCGAAAGGCAACATGAAGCCGGTTCCGTCAACGCTGCTTGCTCAAGATCGAGGGTATCGGGGATTTTCACTGCCGACTGAGAAGGAGCGGTTGCATATTCAGCGAACATGCCAGAAGTAAGATCGGCGTTTTCACATCGTGATTCCGACCACGTAGTACACGCCGAACAAACACCACAGTGGCTAGTCGTATTCATAACGACCCGTTCGCCAATTCGGCTCTTGTCGACCCCCTCGCCGACCTCGACAATCACCCCGGAGCCTTCGTGACCGAGCACTTTTGGAGGAGTTGAAGGGAACAATCCTTGCGTGATGTGTACGTCGGTCCCGCAAACACCGATCGTGTCGACTTTTACGACGACTCTGCCGGGGCGAGCGACGGGGTCAGGAACCTGGTCCAATGTGAACTTATCGCCACCGTGCCAGGTCATCAATCGCATCAAGGTTGTCGCTACTTTCTATCCGTCTCGTGAATATGCTGCGGATATTAGGCGCGAGTGATCACATGTACAACGAACTTGACCACTGATTTGCGAGACGAACTGCGATCGCTAGATGCCGACTCCACAAGTCTGCAAAGCAGCAAGCACTTCGTCTGGGATCTGAGATAAATCACCTGAACTCGTCGCTATCACTGCGGCTGCAAGAGCGGCTGGGTCGAGTTCACCTGAGAGGCAAGTAAGTTGCTCCACAGTTAGATCGCTAACTGGGATTGGCGTAGCAGTTGGCTCCTCAGGTATCGGACCTGCGCCATCACCAATTCCACCGTCTGGTTCGACTGGAATGGCGATACCACCGCCACACTTCTCGAGGGCTGCTTGAAGTTCGGGTGGAGGTGAACCGTCAGGGTTGATACGGAGACTTAGCGTGTCTTCGCCCATTTCCTCTGCCATGCATTCTTGGAACGACCCATCGATGAGGCCACCGCCGCCACCACCGAATATACCGTCGTCACCCCCGAACCTACCTTGGCGACCACCAAGCCTGAAGCCGCCTCCGCCATCCCCGAAGTTGAGACCACACTCTTCAAATGCAGCTAAAGATTCTGGTTCCAGTCCTAATCCGCTACCTTGACCAAGATTGTCTAGAGCATCTTCACCGAGAATCCCTGTAAGACAATCCCGGATCTCTGGATCAGCGATACCACCGCCGACGAATCCGCCAGCAGGGCGTCCGAAATCAGCTCCGCAAGCTTCGAATGCCGCAGATGTTTCGGTCGGATCGAACTCTCTCAGTGCGCCAAGATCAAATGCGTCGGAAGTCTCTGACAAGTCAATTCCAAGTTCGGTTGCAAGACATTCCTGCATCTCAGGATCGGCGAGACCTGCCGTACTAGCAGTTCCACGCGTACCGCCATCTCTGGTTCTACCCGTAGATTCGATCGCGCTGTCGTTGGTTGGATTCGACGCCGACTCGACGGTTGGTACCGCCGTGGGTGGCTCAGCGGTTGGCTTTTCAGCTGGGCTGTCGCATGCAGCAGCGACGACTGCAATCATCACTGCAACCGAAATTAGTAGAGTCGATCTTGAGAGTCTTGGCATCTTATTCGTCTAAGAGTTAATTCAAATATGGCGAGCCCGATCACAACGCTTCGTGCAGACGCGTGATTGGGCTCAGCAGCAATGGTATCGACTAGGTGTTTAGGAAATGTGAAGACTTGTGTGGCTCATCGGAGCACATCTAAAAGATCGACACACGCTTCGAGCGATTCAAGGGTTTCCTTGCCCTGGCACATCAACACCATGTTTCCAGCTACTACGTAGTCGAAGTACTTTGGAAAACCGCATCTGCCGACGTGGTGCCCACCGTTCGAATCACAGCGACGTCTTTCGGCGAGTCCTTCTTTCCAAACCTGGTCGTCCTCGTACAGTGAGGCATGGGCACCAGATGCCTGCTTGGCGAACTCGATTCCTTCATCTCGGGCGCTCTCATGTGAGAAGTAAAACCGAGCTTCATACTCAAGGCGGTCGTACGGGTCGATCCCGTAGAACCCGTAGTGGGCGGAACTCGCAGCTTCGAGTCCGCCAATGTCGTAGGTCTTAGACTTTTTGAAACCAACCTCTTGAAGATCGGCGATTGTGTACATCCGTTCAGTGTCTTCAAGAACGGCAATCATGCCTTCAGTTGAGAACCCGACACCGCACGCCTCCGCTGCGTTCGAGAATCCAAGTAGCGATCCTGCTCCGAGAAGCTCTCCGTAGCCATCCGCGAACGACTGCCCAAGCTCACCAACCATGCACTGCTCCAGCGGTGATGATGGACGAGTCTGGTCATCACTGTTGTTCGAGCTTTCATCGGCTTCCGACGCTGCGAGTGCTGCCAGCTCCGCTTGCGTTAGGCATTCGGTGAAGCCCTGAATAGCCAACTGGGCTTCTCGGCTAGGCTGTTCTTCCTCACCAAGCACTAACTCATTGAGCAGTCCTGCTGGAATGTCGTCTAGCAACGATGCTGCACAGGTCATCGACGATCCGCTGAATTCACCAAGTTGTCGTTGAATCTGACCCGCCAAAAATCCAACAACGAACTCGTTTGAGAAGCATGTCGACATGACAGCGTTTTCTTCGTCGCTCAGTTCAATTCCGCCTGTAGCAAGCTCTTCGAGACGCTCGGCTCCCAGATTTGTGGTCAAGCAATCAACGTCAGCGGCAGGCATTTGAGCAATGAATGCATCGAAATCCAGTTCTGGGGACTCGGTAATAATCGAAATCGCAGGAGTTGGCGTTGGGGCGGGTGTCGACGTAGCCGGCGCTGCCGTCGGTTCAGCTGCGGCACCTCCGCAGGCTACGAACGCAACTGACATTACGACCAGAATCGGAACCAAAACTTTTCGGCTATTCATCATTGCCTCAAGCAGAAAATTAATCAGCCAAGTTGTTGTTCCATTTTGTGATCGAAGCACGAATAGAATCCGGCACTCCTACTTTCGGAGCATGAAGAGGGTCGGGTTATGGCGTACCAAGAACAGTATTCACAGGTATCACGCCACCCCAGAAATCTAGTTCAAGATCCTCTGGTTCTTCACCTGGACCTTCAGCACGAATCTTTGCCGAAGCTTCTTCGATTTCCATACGGATCACAGACGTTTGGACGAACTCTGAATCGCTTGGTTTTCGCGCCTCGTCCCACCTACCGGGTGTGATGTGCTCGACTAGCAATTCCATCCCGCGCAGCTTCTCAACAACATCGGTAATTTCAACAGATTTTCCGAAGACAACCGCTGAGCGGTAGTTAATCGAGTGGTGGAAGTGCGATCGCGCAGCCACGATGCCGTCGAGATGCGTTACCTCAACCGTCAAAGGCTTTTAAGCTCGTACTGCACGTGTCATGCCAGCACCCGTTGAGCTATGCAGAATGATCGAGTTGCCATCACGAACGTGAAGCGTCGGAATAACTACGATCCCATGCTCAGATTCGAAACCAACGTGGCACATGTAGCCAGCATCGAGAATCTCGTTGACCGTCTCACTGTCGTAGGCAGCTCGTTTCGGGTTTCGATTGATTCGAGATCGCTCGCTCTTAGAGCTTTCGGTTGGGTTGCTCAATTTGATGGCCTGACTACGATGTTTACCAGCCGTCCTGGTACATAAATTTCTTTGACTATCGTCATGCCTTCGAGATGACGAGCCACATTCTCGGCGGTCTTAGCCGTAGCTATTGCTGAGTCTTTATCTATTTCTGCTGCAACTTCAATCTGATCACGAAGCTTGCCCTGAACCTGCACCGCCAACGTGATCGTGTCGCTAGTTGTGAGAGCTTCATCAAACTTAGGATTTAGCTCGAGATGGATCGAACCTGAATGCCCGGTTCGATCCCAGAGTTCTTCTGCAATGTGTGGAGCCAGTGGTGCCAAGTGAAGCAACAATCGGTCAACACCTGAACGCCATTGAGTTGCCGAAACATCGCCTGCGTCGTAACTGCGGGTCAGCGCAGTTGTGTACTCCATCAACGCCGCAATCGAGGTGTTGAACTTGAACGATTCCATATCGGAAAGAACACGTTGAGTTGTCGAATGTGACGCTCTATCCAAATCACGCTCAGCAGCAGATTCGCCGCCATCACCAAGTACCGAAGCATCACGCTGTGCAACGTCCCATATCCGACGTAGCCAACGAGTAATCCCGTTGATACCTGAATCCGACCAGTCTCCACCTTGATCCCACGGCCCCAAGAACATCAAGTAGAGCCTGAGAGTGTCGGCACCATGCTTTTTGACCACAGGGTCTGGTGGAAGCGGATTCGATCGCTTCGAAATCTTCGCGCCATCTTTGATCAACATGCCCTGGTTAGTGAGCTTGGTGTACGGCTCATCGAAATCTACGAAACCAGTGTCCCGCAACGCCTTGTTGAAGAAGCGAGAGTAGAGCAAGTGCATCACGGCGTGTTCAGACCCACCGGTGTACGAACGAACCGGAGTCCACGCCCTTACTTGCTCGTTGTCGAACGGGTCTTCACCCGGGTTTGGGCTGGCGAAACGCAAGTGATACCAAGAAGAGCACACGAACGTATCGAGAGTGTCAGTTTCGCGAGTGGCCGCATTGCCACAGTTAGGGCATGTCGTATTTAGGAAGTTCGGATCTTTGGTAAGTGGCGACTTCCCGTCGGCATCGAAGGTAACGCTATCTGGGAGCATCACGGGCAGATCTTTTTCAGGCACTGGAACTGTTCCGCAGTCATCGCAATAGATGATTGGAATTGGCGTGCCCCAGTAACGCTGCCTTGAGATCAACCAGTCACGAAGATGGAACGTGACGGTACGGGTTCCGATGTTTTCAGATTCGATCTTGTCGGCAATAGCTTCCTTGCCTTCAGTACTCGACAGTCCATCGAATTCTCCAGAGTTCACCTGAGTCCCTACTGGAATCCAAGCCTCTTCAAGCTCTCCACCGTCCCAGTTTGGTGGCGCAACAACAACGCGAATTTCAAGTCCGTACTTCTTTGCGAATACGAAATCACGAGTGTCATGGGCAGGGACGCCCATCACGGCACCAGTTCCGTAAGTTGCAAGAACATAATCACCAACGAGAACTGGAACTCGTTCGCCGTTAAGCGGGTTGACGCAGTAAGCGCCGGTCTCAACTCCGGTCTTTTCGCGCTCGGTCGAAGTCCGGTCGATCTCGGTTTGCCGACTCGCCTGCGCCACATACTCTTCTACCGCATTTTTGTGAGAAGGCTGGGTCAGTTTTTCCACCAGCGGGTGTTCAGGCGCAAGCACCACGAACGTCACACCGTAAACAGTGTCGATCCGAGTGGTGAAGGTCTCGATTTTTTCGCAGGGCGCGAACTCGCTAACATCGAAGCCAATCGTCGTTCCTGTCGAACGCCCGATCCAGTTTCGCTGCATAGTTTTGATCTTCTCAGGCCAATCGAGCTGGTCTAGTTCGAGAAGTTCATCAGCATATTTCGTAATTGCGAAGTACCACTGTGGCATCGCACGCTTTACGACTGCAGTTCCACACCGTTCACAGGCACCGTCTTTTACCTGCTCATTCGCGAGAGTGGTTTGATCCTTCGGGCACCAGTTCGCTGCACCGTGTTTTCGGTAAGCGAGGCCTTTCTCAAGAAACTTCAGGAAGAAGTACTGATTCCACTTGTAGTACTCAGGATCAGACGTAATTAGCTCGCGCGTCCAGTCGTACGACCCACCCATCTCTCGGAACTGACGACGCGCGTTGTCGATGTTCGAGTAGGTCCACTCGCGAGGATCGGCACCGCGTTCGATAGCGGCGTTTTCGGCGGGAAGTCCAAACGAGTCGAACCCTTGCGGGTGCATGACGTTGTAGCCCTGCATTCGTTTGAATCGAGCCTGTGTGTCAGAACCGCTGTACTGGAACCAGTGGCCCATGTGCAGTTCGCCCGACGGGTACGGGAACATCACAAGTTCGAAAAAGTTTTCTTTGCCTTCGACTTTATCGGCGGCGTTGTATATGCCGTCAGCTTCCCACTTCAGCTGCCATTTTTTTTCGATATCGGCTGGCGTGTAGTGGTCGAAATCGTTACCCGTTGTAGTCAAAATTCGCTTCCGGACTTACTCGTAAACACTTCGGATTGGTCGGTGATCAAACCAACTTAGCTCGCATACGGGCGCGCGTCACACGTAGCGAATGGCAAATTTTATCAATCGTTTCGAGTGTTTGACGGGCACCGAACAGCGTTGCTGTTAGTTGGGCGACGCTAATAGCGCCCATTTCCAACGCACGTATACCAGCGTTACCAGGATCAGAGCAGCCCATGGCATCCCAAAGGTAGCGATTGCGACAGGTATCAGTGGCAGCATGCAAACAACGAACAATCCGAGTGCGATTTTTCGAGTGCGAGCCGACGACCTACCGAGCAACTCAGTGAACCGCGTCATAAATATTCCCGCGGTCATCGCTATCAGCGCGAATCCAGCAATTCGGAGCGTCGATGCCACTCCTTCTTCTTTGAACGAAGGGTGAAATGCAAGGACTCCAACTGTCACAGCGAAAATTATCGCCCAGCCGGTAATTATTAGGTCTCGAACGCTAGTGCTCATAACGAATCAGGCTATCGAACCTCAACCGAATCGCCAACACGAATCGCTGCCGTTTGATCGGTAGCAATGAGTCGAACTGCGAAAGTAGGAATTTCGTGACCGTTGGCTTCGATCAGACTCTTCATGATGTCCTGATCTTGCTCACCGTTCGCTGGATTTGCATGGGTTGCGAGACATCTCGGAATCGTCTTTTCAACATCGTAGACATGCTGACCGATACTGACCTGCCCGCTCCACGAAAGTTCTTCCCACGCTTCTGCACCTTCGATGACCACGTTCGCCCTGAAGCGTCTGCCATCAACGGGTGTGCCCACGTGAGTTTCAAAGGCACTTAGGGATTCACGACTAAAGATAGTCAAACCACCGACCTCAGAATCGTGAAACAGTCCTTGTCGACCGTCACCGACCAAGTTCAATGGAACGCGCTCAGGGTGTCCGACCAATGGGTTCATATCGAGGGAGGTCACGAATTCGCCGATAACTTCGCATAGATCAAATCGGTCTTCATCGGAATCTATCGATCCCTGTGCAAGCAATTCACCACCGTACTCAAACCGAACAACTCGAGTGGTGTCATCGAACTTGAGATTCAGAAGCGCCATGCCTGGCGTGTTCGAGAGGGCGACGAAATTGATTTTGCGACGTCATGACCAATCGTCCGGTGCGCCTTGATCGGCGAACCTGAATCCAAGAACACGATCTCCTTGAATTTTTCCACCGTTCACCGTCAGCTGATCAAGTCGCTCAGGTGTGAACGACTTAACCGGGTGTCGATATAGCTCAGTTACTCTCATTTGAGTCGTTTACCCATCGAAATTACATCGTCTTTAGAGAACCCGATCGGGAACGGTAGAACTCTTGAACATTCTCGTTACTTGATCGCACTTGAAGGTTGATTTTCACGCAACCCAAATCTCGCAAAAGCCTCTCAGCCTCCGCCATCAACCTCGCACCCAGACCACCGCGCTGAACGTCAGGACTCACAGCAAGGTAGTTGATCCAACCTCGGGGACCTTCATAACCAGCCATAACCGTACCGGCAATCAAGTTATCGATCTCTCCAACCAAAAAAAGGTCGGGCTGGAAAGCCATTTTGAGATCAATATCTTGATCAGGGTCGTTTTGCGGACGAACAAGATCACACAGCCGCCACAATGCGATCACATCAGTTCGATCTGATTCTTGAAATTTACGAATCTGCACAGAGTTCGGTACCTAAAAACGGCTCTCGCCGCGCTTTGAGTCGAAATGCGTCTTCAAATCAGGATTAGCCACGATGTAGTCCTTCGAATCCATCACTAGGTTTTCCTGCAACTGAATAGTCATACCGCCATCAACAGCCAATACGTGACCAGTGATGAAAGATGCTTCGTTAGAACACAGGAACCCAACTGCATTGGCGATGTCTTCAGGAACACCTGTGCGGCGGACAGGGTAGTGCAACTCGAACAGTCGGAACCCTGCGTCGTTGCCAACCTCGTTCCAGTGCTCATCTCCACGTTCGGTCACAATGTGACCCGGAGCAATCGCGTTCACGGTAATTCCTAACGGCCCAAAGTCGATAGCCATCTGCTTCGTTAAGCCAATCACGGCAGCCTTACCAGCGTTGTAGATCAACGATCGCGGCGCTTGGTGCAGCCCGTGAACCGAAGACATATTTACGATACGACCGACGTTCTGGGCTGGCGGATTTCCGTGCCGTCGACCTGCACCACTCCATGATGGCTGCTCGAAGTTAGGATCAACTCCCGATTCTTCCATTGCAGGAACTGCGTACTTAGCTCCGAGATAAAGAGCACCTACAAGCAGATCCATTCCGTTGTGCCAGTTTTCGGGTTCCACTTCAACGGCACTTCCGGCATTTGCGGCTCCGGCGTAGGCGTTCTGAACTAGCAAATCGAGCCGACCAAACGACGATACGGCTTTCTCGACCATAGCTTTTGCGGTGGATTCTTTCGAAACATCACCAGCCATGAATTCAGCTATGCCACCCGCGGCACGAATCTCTTTGACCGTATTTGCACCAGCTGCTTCGTTCACATCGACGATCAACACAGACCCACCGTCGGCGGAGATTCGTCGAGCACAGCCTCCGCCAATACCGAGCGCCCCACCAGTAACAATTGCGCCCCGGTCGCTAAATCTGCCCATTTATTCGCCTCTGAAAACCGTCTGAAATTGTGTGTGAATTGAACGAGGTCATTGTTCCAGATATTTTTCGCCTTGTGTGCCAGATTCAATGAACGAATCCTCAACTATTGCTCGACCACTGCCTGGTTGCGGCGTAACCTGCCCACGTCTGGCAATTCACATGGTGGGATAGC
Organism: Dehalococcoidia bacterium; assembly: GCA_040264655.1. Taxonomy (GTDB): domain Bacteria; phylum Chloroflexota; class Dehalococcoidia; order Lucifugimonadales; family Lucifugimonadaceae; genus Lucifugimonas. The sequence goes on from JBDQHW010000002.1 coordinate 108,541, forward strand.
AACTGCTCTTCTCGCCAACCTGGCACGGGAGAAATAATTTGGCTTTCGATGTTGTAATTCGAGGCGGTACTGTAGTCGATGGCACAGGCGCACCGCCCGTGAAAGCCGATATCGGTATTACTGATGATCGAATCGCGGCCGTCGGTGATATTCCGACGTCGGCCGACGAATCTACTAAAACGATCGATGCCACCGGACTTCACATCTCACCAGGGTTCATCGATGTTCACTCTCACGCAGATGCCGCGCTTCTGAACGATGGTCAACATGCGAGCGGAATTCGCCAAGGTGTAACAACCGAAATAATTTCACCTGACGGTCTCACATTGGCCCCGCTATCTGCCAAAAACTACGAGTTGTACCGCTGGTACCTATCGGGAATCCTCGGGTGGGCACCTGAAGCCCTCGACATGTCGTCGATCGAGGCGTCTCGAAAGAATTACCACCAGAAAACAGCCTGCAACGTCGCCACATTTGCCGGTCACGGACCCATCCGACTCGAAGCCGCAGGCATGAGCGATGTTCCGCTAACTGACGACAAGCTCGATGCGGCAAAAAAATTATTGCGAGAGTCGTTCGAACAAGGAGCTGTCGGATTCGCAACAGGCCTCTCGTATTACCCAAATAGTTGGTCAGATACTCAGGAACTCTGCGACCTAATGGAAGTGGCTGGTGAATACGGCAAGCCGATGTCGATTCATCTTCGAAACCACAACGTTGATCGTGCATTTGAAGGCGGTGGAGTTCCAGAAGCAATCGAGGTAGCGCGCCGAACCGGAACCAAACTTCACTTCGAGCACTACCGAACATTTACGACTTCGGCGGGTCAAGTCGATCAGCTGATGGAGCCAATCGACAAGGCTAAAGCGGAGGGCGTCGACATCACACTCGAAACTTATCCGTACCCTGTCGGCTCATCGTTCCCGCAGGCGTTCTTCCCGGGCTACTTCCATGAAGGTGGCCCCGAGAACATGCTCAACATTCTCAACGACGAAGACAAACGTGCTGAACTCATTTCTCGAATGGGCGAGATTACTTACACAGCCACAAAAGGCAACGTCTGGACTCACATCGGTGCAGGTGGAGATTCAAGATTCGAAGGCTGGCTGTTCGAAGATGTCGCCGAAGAGTGGGGCGTCAGCATCGAGGAGATGATGACCCGCATGATGGCTGAAACGTCGCTCGCTTGTGGAATGCGAGTTGCACCTCCCGGTAACGTTCGACAGTGGAGGCAAGTTGAAGAAGACATCATGCAGTTGATGGCACGTCCTGACTACATGGTTGGCTCCGACTCGATTCCCGTCGGCGGAATGCCACACCCGCGGGCTTACGGTTGCTTCGTTCGAACTGTTGGACGCCTACGCCGCCGCTACAACTACCCGGTCGAGCAAGTCGTACAGCGTATGACCCAAAACCCAGCTGAACGATTCGGCCTAACAGATCGTGGAGTAATCGCTGAAGGCAAATTCGCCGATTTGGTCATCTTCGATGAGCAGACGATTAACGACCGTTCATCGTTTGAAGATCCTGCTGTGCATCCCGAAGGTGTTCCGCACGTAATCGTGAACGGAAAGCTTGTTGTGGAGAACGAAGAAGTTACTGGAGTTATGGCTGGTCACGCCATTCCGTAATTGGCGCGCACGAATAGAGCGATCGACCCGTACGCGAGTAATACACATGTAACCAACTGCTGAAGATCATTGTTTTTAGGCAACCACCATCAAGGTACCGAGGAGACCGAGATGGGGGAGATTTACTACGATGAACTTCTCACGAACGGATTCTGGCGTTCTATTCGCCAACCGAAGCACTAAAAACCTGATATCAAATCGGTTCGTCGTCGCAATGCTAGCGACGTTTGCTGCGTTTTCAATTTCACTACTTGGCTCCAACCAATGGGCGAGCGCAGATTCCGGGACGACAATACCCGAATCAGAGCAAATACCCGGTTCGCCAGTCGATGTAAAAGCCAGGGCAGGCGATCAAGTTGCCGCAGTTTCATGGCTTCCCGCCGAACTAAGCGTTCGCGCCGACGGATATGTCGTTACTTCTTCTCCTTCCGACATCGTTGTCGAAGCTGATGCCGATGAATTCCTTGTTCGTGTACCGGGACTAGAAAACGGCGTTGAGTACACGTTCACTGTTGTGGCTTTCAATGAGAACGTACGCAGTGATCCGTCTGAGCCATCAAACGCAGTCACACCATCTGAAGGCAACGACCTCAACGATGAAGAACTCCGACGACTGCACGAACGCCTTCGTGAAAAGGCAGCTGAAGCTCGAAAACGCTTTGAGCAAGCGTCCGAACGTGCTCGCGAGAAGCTCGAATCGACTCAGGATCGAGTCGGAGAGCACCTCGACAAGCAAACCGACCGTGCTCGAGAGTTCGTCGAGAAGACTCGTGAACTTGCCGACAGGCGAAACGACAAACAGTCGGAACAGGCTCGCAACTGGTACGACCGTCTAAAAGACCAGTTGGCTAAGCGACTTGAACGCGCAGTTGGAACCCCTCGTTACGAAGAACTACATGATCGGGCTGCCGACAAACTCGAAGAAGCCGGTGAAAAACTCGCTGATCGACTCGACAACTCCAGAGAAAACTCTGATGCACGAGTCGAAAAAGCTGAAGAGAAAGCCCGGGATCGAGTCGAGAAGTCAACTGAGCGGGCAGAAAACGTTCTCGAACGAACTGAAGAACGTCTCACCGACCGCGTTTCCAACATGCGAGATCGTCTTCACGAGCTAATTCTTCGACTTCGAAAGATCTGGTCAGAACGCTCAAACGCGGAAGCCTAGTCGCCCTTAGTTGCAACAAAACCAATCGCCCAAACCAACGAGCGAACGGTTTTCTGACGCCATAAACCGGCGTTACTACCAATCTCAAGGGCAAACAGACAGCCTCATGCCTCTATGCCCCAGGGCGGATGCCAAACGGTATCCGCCCGATTCTTTAATCGCAACAATTCCTATCTAGTTCGAAAATCAGGAATGTCGAGAGGCTCGCCATTTCGAGCGACGTTCTCAATGGAAATTGGAAAAATACTGCTCCAAGTCACGGCATCGTAAACATCTATCGGTGGCTCGATCTCACCAGCAACAGCTCGTGCGAAATCGTACATAACGAAGTAGTCGCCGCCACCGTGACCCGCCAATATCGCCTCTTCGCCGAGCTGCTTCCAATACGGGTGCTCATACTGCTCGCTCAGATCCCAAAGTGGCTGCCATTCAGGATGAATTTCACTTGCTGCACCCGGCGGTCGAGCTTTGTCCTGATAGCCAAAGTTGGCGGGACTCACACCTTTAGAAATTCCATCGATCCACACAAGCGGGTCTTCGCCAACGAATCTACCCGACATGTACGCCCCGTTAGTGCCCTGCAACGTATGGAGAGCCATGTTGTGAGGTCGTGGACTGGCGGAGTCCTTCCTCAGGCAGATAACCCGTCCCTGCTCAGTTTCAATCAATGTAGTTGCTGAGTCAGTGAAGCCAGCCCAAGCTGCATCTTCCGTGTCGAAATGACCTTCAGGTAGAACCGACCTCGCCCAATCTTGTCGAGCGGCTGAATTGGTCACGAAAGTTGTGGTTCGCGTCAGGCGGTCGCCACGGTTAATTCCAAGCCATTGAGCTACAGGTCCCAGCGAGTGGGTCGGGTAGCCATTTCCTCGTGATGACTGAGTTGGACCAGTCCCGTTCGGGCCAACAGCACCTCCACGCCAAGTGCGAGTGTAGTCAGCGTTGAACATAAGATCTCGACAATCGTGGATGTAGGCACCCTCGGCGTAGGTAAGGTCACCAAATATGTTCTGATCAGCCATGTTCTTGATCATCATGGCTTCACGTCGATAGCAGTAGTTCTCAGCCATCATGTACGTCAATCCGGTCTTCTCAACCGTCTCAACCAAGGCGTGACACTCGTCGAGCGTTGCGGCTGCGATTACTTCGGATAGAACATGCTTGCCTGCATTCAACGCCGTTAGCGCTTGTCCGGCATGAAGCAACATTGGCGTTGCGATGAATACGGCATCGATTCCGGGATCTTCGACCAAATCTTCGAACTGCTCGTAGGCTTTGATTTCAGGGCGACCCTCGGTCCAGTCAGATCGAACTTGCTCGGATGGATCGCAGACCGCAACCAGTTCGACTTGGTCTTCCAGCTTGCTCAGCACCTGATCGAAATGAGCCCCACGATTGCCGCCAGCTACTGCAAGTTTGATTGTCATTCAGAGTCCCGATTTTTCTACTTAGCGATGCCGACCAGAGTATAGAACTCGGCAGGACGATCTTGATTACCTGAAGCCCAGCCCCGAGGCGATTCCGAAACTGAGAATCCTTCAGACTCGACGAGTTTTACCAGATCGTTTTTGGTGTACTCGACGACCGTTTGTGAAAACATTTCGACTTCACTCTGTTCAGCATCGACCACGTACCAGCGTTTCACAGCTACTTGTTCATCATCGTGCCAAAAGCCTTCTTCTAGAAGCATGTGAGGCTGAGCGCTGAACAATCCTGATTTTTGGGCACTCCAGGTGGGATTCGACTCAAAATTAACGCGAATCACTCCCGGCTCGTGAGGTTCGAGAAGCAGAACTCCATCTGGGTTGAGTGCGGCACGTGCCTTGCGCACAATCAAGCGTAAATCGTCAGCTGTAAATACGTTCATTTCGCCGAACAGCAGCATCGCGAGGTCGAATCCGGTACCGAAATCGGCCTGCCGAATGTCGTCGTGCACGAACTCGCAGTCCAATGATTGCTCGGCAGCCGACGACTTCGCCCACTCGATCGAAGCTGGTGAAAAGTCGATGCCAAAAGCCGAATGACCACGCCGAGCCAAGTCCAAAGAGTGCAACCCGGGGCCGCAAGCGATATCGAGTACTCTCAAATCACGTTCTTGCCCGCCAGCAAGTCGCTCAATATAGTCGACTTGGCGATGAACGATCTCGGTTCGTCTACTTGCTGCGTCGTGCTCTTGCGAAAGGTGTTCCTTCAGCATTCGCTCGCTGAAACCCGGCTCGTTCCACGGAATCTTCTCACCATCCACCCACGGTTCAGCCGGAATCGTTCTGTTTGCGATGTCCGTAATTTTCATACTGCCAATCATGACGCATCCCGATCAGTGACGAATAGCTGGAAGTAACCAACTAGCTGAAACTACCTAGTCGGGATAGGAGGCAAAAGAAAAACCCACTCCCCTTGATAAGAGAGTGGGTCGTTCTAAGTTTCAGTTCAGGAAACGTGCCTCTGGCACTTAGGCTCGGTGAATCAGTTCGATTCGAATGTCACCAGGAGCTGAAATGAACGCGATCGTTACGCCACCACCATTGTTGATTGGGCCTTCTTTGTGCTCGGCACCCATCGCAACCAACCGAGCGATGTCGGCATCCATGTCGTCGGTGTCGAATCCGAAGTGCTCTAGACCGTAATGCGGGTTTGCATCTGCAGGTCCGAGAGTTTCACCAGTTCGTTCGGATGAAATATTGATCGCAAGACCACCTTCGGTCTTGGTGACGATGAAGCGATCGCCTACTGGTCGAACGTTGTCGGACACGATCTCGACATTGAATGCTTTGACGAACCAGTCGGCTGTCTTCTTAGGATCGCTGGACTTCAGGTGAATGTGATTTACGTTGAACGGCATATTTTTCTCGATCTAGGTGTTCGTGAGAGTTGTTCGCGAATCGAATATTGGAAAATCGCCTGCCGAGGCTACTTTCAAAGCTGGTACTCGTCAAACGATTAGCACCACAACCCAACCGCTACATCACGTCCATTAGTTGGGCGTGAATCTCCGGCCAGCCGATCACAACGACCGGCAGCTCATCGTCCTTCGACCAATCGATCTCAACTCCGCGGTTGTCAGTAACCAAAATACCAAGCTCGCTGGCGATCATTGCGCCTGCGGCGAAGTGCATCGGCTCGATTCCGTAGAACACCGCTGCTGGCAATCGTCCAAGGCAAACAAGCACGATTGGATACGCCGCCGAAGCGAATGTGTTGATCTGGCTTACTGACGGAATCCAATCAAGTCCTGAATCAAGCCTGTTTCGCCATTCCTCGGGGCCATCGACTTCAAGCCCAACCGTAGATTCTGAAAGTTTTGAACGTGGCGACGTTGCAGTGAACGGCTTGCCGTTACGAAATACACCGCCTCCCTTAGTTGCCGCCAACCGTTCGCCCAGAGAAGGCAACGGCAATGAAGCAGCAACCAAATCTCCGCCCTGACGAAGTGCGATGTTCACGCCCCAGTGATCCATCCCGGTGCTGAACGGCACAGTGCCGCAAAGCGGATCGACCAACCACGTTAACGATTCGTCGTCTGAGAGCTTCGTTTCACTTTCCTCAGAAAGTATTCGACCCGGTGCTCCAGCAGCTTGCAGTGCTTCAGTTATTGCCCGGTCGCTCGCCAAATCTGCGTCGGTGACAAGAGCGTTGGGTGTCTTATAGAAGGTGTCGAGCGCGTCGTTAGCGTCGGGTCTGAATCGAGCGAGCAGAACTTCACTAGCCGATTCGGCAGCGGAGTCAGCCGCACCAAGTATTAGCTGAAGATCAAGTTTATTTGAAGTTTGGTCGCTCAAGAAATCAATCCGTAAATCTGGTCGTCTATCCGACCGAAGAAGCAGTGGGAGTCATCGATTTTACTTTTGAAATCACTCGCTGAGCGTTTTCTTCCATGTATTTGGTCAGCATTTCACTTGCAGCATCCGACTCACCGCTGGCAATCAATCGACTTGCGTCTCTCGCAACCTCATACGCCGTGCTGAACAACTCGTCCTGTAATTCGCTCAGCGTTGCCCTTATTTCAGCCCGAGCTTCGGCCCCTGCTTCAAGCCCGTACTGTGTGAGCCGATAGAAATTCCACCACGGGCTGTCGTCGCTCGTTGATGTTCCACCAATTCCGAGCGAACTTGGCAGATCACCCTCGATAAAGTTCGGCAGAAACACTGTCATGCAAGGGGAGTACAAACCGGTCCAGTAGATCGGAAGTCGCTCGTTGGTTTCACATAGATCAGCAACCAAACTTGCTGTCGAAGCACCCTGCTCTCCAGATTGGCGATGCAAGCAAATAGAAATCTCGCCTGCGACATCAACTACCTGCGTCTCCTCTGGGTTTTCACCGTCGGAGTGGTCGGTTAAAACCTTGATCATCGATCGAACGTCGAGTTGGTCAGCTCCAGCAGCCAACATCGCCTCAGATCGGCATTGTCGTGCCAATCCGCTCGACGAATTTGCAGGATCTGCAAACGCCTTGAACGCGAAGCTTTCACCAAATCCCATCTCGAACAGACCGAGTCGAGTTGCTTGTGCCTTCGCTCCCGGCGAGACACGATCAGCATCTGCACCTATCTGACCAACATTCGAGATCGAACTAACGTTTTCGACCTGCTTTACCGCCCAGTCATGTCCCACACATTCAACAACGTAGGCTGAGATCGGATCTGAGATCAGGAAAATATTGTCGTAAGTTCGAACACCGGCATCATTGGCAAACTTGCCCTGCCCGAACTCGGATACCAAACCCGTGATTACATCGACAGCTTCAGCGGCTGTCCTAGATCGCTCTAGCCCAAGCCTCAAAACTTCCATACCCACAAGCTTGGGTTCACTTGATTCCGGGAGCAACGAAGGCAACGCTTCATTGCCGATCACAACTTGATGCTCGTTGAATCCATGCTCGTACCCTGCGCACCAGTACGGCTTCGACCCAACATGACGATACGTGTGATCGACCTGCGGAACGTCGACAAACTGTGTACCTGAAAAACCACCGGAATGATCGGCTGCCGGTACGAGAATAAGTGGTTGAGCCTCGTCAGCTGGTCGGTCGCTGTTCTTGGCGAAAACAGTGTTGCCGCCGCTAGTTGATCCACCTAAAGCGACCATCGTGTCGCACGATTCGCTCCAGTCGATCGAATACGAAGGCTTGCTAGATCGGTTACTCAAATGACCTTCCAATGACGTTGATTCTCTCCAACCAAAACGAGATCGACCCACGACAATACGTTGCGTGAGCCGCCTCCATACAGCTTTGGCGAATCTTACATGCCCCCTTCACAGAGAATCACGGCTTTCACATTCGCTCACGACTATCTTGAACTCATCGACATTGACGCCAACCACAGGCTGGCAATGCAAATCAAGAGACACTCGCATGACACAAGCCAAAATAAACTACGGAATTTCTCGAAGTACCAGTCTTGAGTTCGATAAAGCTGTCGAAGCTGTTACCGCTGCACTAGCCGATGAAGGCTTTGGGATTCTCACGGAGATCGATGTGCAAGCAACACTCAAGAAAAAGCTTGATATCGATCGGCCAAAATACCTGATCCTCGGCGCTTGCAATCCTAATCTCGCAAACAACGTCCTCAATGCCGAGCCGTGGGCAGGTCTACTTCTACCTTGCAACGTGGTAGTTCAAGAAATCGACGATGGCACCCAGATCGCGTTCATGGACCCTGAAGTCATCCAGCGTGAAACAGGCAACTCCGAGATCTTCGATACAGCGTGTGATGCAAAAGCGCGATTGCTTCGAGTCGCAAATAGTCTCCCCGGCAACTAATAAATCGTTCCGTCTCTGAAGGAAAACCGGTAAGCTTTCGCCGCAGCCGCATTTTTGTCGCGTCTGCGTATGGATGTCCGGGGGCAGACACATATGGCCGGTAGCAAAGTTCTCGTTCTGGGTGGTGGTTTCGGTGGCGTGCAAGCAGCGATAAGCGCACGTGCATCTCTCGACGCATCTCACGAAGTAACAATCGTCGATCGAAACCGAGTTCCGCACCTCTGCGGGATGAATCCACTGCTAATCGTTGGCGAACGAGATACCGATAAAACCGGACGTTCACTTGGCCGGCTTGCAAACCGTGGAATTAAGTTTGTCGAAGCGAACATCGATTCGATCGACACCACCGGTCAAAAAGTTGAGACATCGGCTGGAACTCTCGATTACGACTACCTCGTAGTCGCGCTCGGTGCAGCCTACGACTGGGACGCTGTTCCCGGCGCCAAAGACGCCTATTCATTCTACGACTTCGACTATGCACGTCACCTTCGACGTCGACTAAGTCGGCTCAAGCGAGGCAAGATCGTGCTCGCAGCAGCGAAGCCCCCGTACAAGTGCCCACCCGCCCCGCTCGAAACAGCAATGATCATCAACTGGTGGGCGCGCAAAAAAGGCATCCGAAAAGACCTCGATATTTCTGTGTACATTCCTGAACCAGGACCGCTCGGAGTCGCAGGCAAAGAAGCCTCGATGCGAGTTCGTGGCGCACTCGATCAGCGAGGTATTGAACTCGTCACAGGAGCGGGCGTTACTGAAGTTTCAACGAACGGACGAGAAGCATCGTTTGCGGATGGGTCTTCAACGACCGCCGATATCATCGCAACTGTCCCGGTCCACAAGATGCCGGACATCGTCGCTGCATCAGGCGTTTCGAACGGAAAGCCCTGGGTCCCAGTAAACAAAGCGACCCTTGAGACTACGACTTCAAACGTGTTCGCAATCGGTGACGTAAACGTTGTACCGTCTGGCGATTTTGCCATTCCTAAGGCTGGCGTATTCGCAGCCGGACAGGGCACCAAAGTTGGTGAAGTGATCTCTAGTCGAATTAACGGATCCGACGCTCCTGAAGCCTACGATGGTGTTGGGTTCTGCTACATGGCTTACTCGGGTGGCAGATCTGCAACTGTCGGTGGAGAATTCCTTGCTGACGGCGGGCCTCAAACTGTTTTGAGCGAACCTACGGTTTCAGGAATGAAGAGCAAAGATCGATTCGAACGAGACTGGCGCAGCTTCAAGATTTAGAGATCGCCCTTTACGAATTAGGAAAAGTTCATGATTGCTGTGAGACGCACATACCTTCCAAAACCCGGAACCGGCGGCAAATTGGCGGCTCTGGTACATGATGCGAGTGCTGCCATGGAAGCAGCGGGTTACAAAAAGCCAACGGTTTACCGAGGTTGGCATGGATCGCACGGAATGCTGCAAACAGAGCAGCTATGGGATTCAATTGCTGACTACGAAGCCTCGAGAAGCGCAGTTCGAAAAACTCCGGGGATCACAACGATCTTTGATCAGATCTACCCGTTGTTAGCCGAAACGCACAACACCGAAATCTTCGAGATCACGAGCTAGTGCAACGCCACTAGGCTTTCGTGCCAACCACTTCAACCTGCATAAAGGCGAAGAATGCGCCTTCTGCGTCAACCCAATCGAGCCAGCCTTGAGAAATCTCGGCCAGTTCCGACTCGGTTGCGATTCCGTACTCGACAGCACGTTTAGCAAGATCAGACCTAAGAATTCGTTCTGCCCACTGCTCGCCCCACCATTTCAGACCATTCTCATCCGAGAATGTCCAAGTTGACGTGGTCACGGTCAGATCGCTGAACCCGGCCTCAGTAAACCACTGCTTCACTCGGCGACCAGCGTGAGCCTCACCGCCGTTTCGCTCAGCGACTTTGTAGTACACATCTAAAAACCGAGTTAGCCGTTCGTCGGGCGGCCAAATCGCTGAAGCTCCCCAGTCCACTTCACGCACGGCACAAATGCCGCCGGGTCGCAGAATACGCCGAACCTCAATGAGCGCCCTGACAGGCTCCGACAGATGCTGCAAAACTTGATGGGCATACGCAGCGTCGAAGCTATCCGCCGGGTAACCAGTGTCGTAAACGCTGTTGACCGCAAACTCGATGTTCGTGACGCCTTTTTCGTCTGCGCTCGATTGAGCTTGGTCGATAACTTCTTCAGAACTGTCGATTCCAACTATCGACCCGTCAGGAAGCAAGTGCTCGGCTAGGTCAACTGTGATCGTCCCCGGGCCACACCCGAAATCGAGCAAACGCATCGGTGATTTCAGCTGAGGCAGCACAAACGCCGCAGCCTCACTAGCCCGCCGAACAGCATGGGCAGCAACAACCGAGGCATGATGTCCGTGAGTGTATTTTTCGGAGTCTGAACCTGATATTGGACTAGACACGCGCTACCGCGTCGCCAACAGCGTCATCGTGGTCGGAACGTCAACAACCCACGGGCCATCAGCGCTCATAACTGCGTAAACCTTGTTGTCAGGTAGCAATTCAACTTCGCGCTCGCCATCTAGAGCAACCGTACCCGGCTTCAGGTCTATATCGATCTTCTCGCCCGGCATCATCAACTTCCAATCCTGAATTTCCACATCGGAAATCATTCCAGGGGCAATCGGAGCTCGAACAGTCGTTGCGTTCGGTCCCGGTTCACCAGTAAATCTGATGTACAACCCGTGCTCATCATCGATCGCTATTGGCATGATCCTTGAACCGATCGACGAAAGACCGATACTTGCTGGTTCGGCTCTGGTGAGAAACATCGAATGGAGCGAATTCGTGTCCCAAACGGCACGAGCGCCCACGAACATCTGTGTCGACACCGCGGCGTCGACTAAAGCATCGTCTCGTCGTTCGCCATTAACGTAAATATCAATACGTTTTGAACGACGACATGCCTCGTCACGTGTCAAAACCCCAGTAGCAACCGCACCCGCAGCAATACCGGCAAGAGTCCCTTCGGTATTCGCCGGGAACACGTTGTTAGTACCGGTCGAAATCGGTACTAGCGGCACTTCACCAGCACCTTTGGCGACAACACGATTCGTACCGTCGCCACCAAGAGTCACGATGCAGTCTGCACCCTGTTCTCGCATCGCTTTGGCAGCATTCGTCGAGGCACCTTGATGATCGGCAACCGCCATATCGACATATTCGACGGCGATCTGACCTTCGACATCGTTAGCAGCGGGTCGAGCGAGTCCTGAGTGATCTGGCATAACCAAAATCCGCTCAGCGCCGGTCGAAACTACTCCGGCGAACACACGTCTAAGAATGTTCGCCTTCTCCTGATTCGACACCACACGACCGTGTGCGACGAGTCGGCGAATATCTTTACCTGCGGCCGGATTCGCAACAATGCCGACTGTGCTCAACTTAAGCCTTCATCCAGCTCGTGTCGCTAAGCAGCTTGGCTATTGAGCGAACAAACTCAGCAGCCGGGGCACCGTCCCACGCTCGATGGTCGAACGCAAGGTTCAAGTTGGCGATAGATCGAATCGCAACTTCGCCATCTACGACAGCGGGTTGTTCCTCGACAGTACCAACGCCCAAAATTCCGATTTCAGGTGGGTTCAGTAGCGGGTCGAACGTATTTATGTTGTACGAACTCAGGTTCGTTATTGAGAAAGTGCTGTTCGTCATTTCGTCGATCGAAAGAGTGTTCGACTTCGCTTTCTTGGCAAGGTCACGGACTTCTTGCGCAATTTCGAGTAGCGACTTCTGATCGGCATTCTTGATTACAGGAACTAGAAGACCTTCAGGAATCGCCATCGCGATGCCGACGTTCACTTCGTCGAGTACTCGCACTTCATCTCCAATGAGATGAGCGTTCGCAACCGGCATATCTTTCAATGCGCGAGCAACTGCAGCGATCACAAGGTCCTGATATTGCGGACGAATCTTGTGCTGTCGCCACTCACTAACGAGTTCACGCTGGAAATCGACTGCATCAGTTACATCGGCTGTTGTTGAAAGAGTTACGCTCGGAATCGCAGCACTCTCGGTCATACGACGAGCGATTGTTCCACGAAGTCCTGAAAGCTTGATCACTTCCTTCACTGGAACGACAGATTCTGGCAATGGAGCAGGTGCAGCGGCTCCAGCGGCTGGCGCAGCGGAAGCGGCCTTCACATCGTCCTCGGTAACTCGACCACTAGGGCCGGTTCCGGCAATGCCAGCAAGATCAACACCCATTTCTTTGGCGAGCCGACGTGCCCGTGGCGTGACGATCTGCTTTCCGCCTCGGGGTGCTGCAGCGGCTGGTGCAGCAGCAGGTTTCGCAGCGACAACCGGAGGTGCAGCAGCAACAGGTGCCGCGGCCTGAGCTACTGCTGGAAGATCAGATTCAGAGTCGCCAGACTCTAAGACATATCCAAGAATGGTTCCAACGTCGACTACTCGACCCTCTTCCACGTCGATCCTACCGAGCGTGCCGTCAGTAGTCGCTTCGACTTCAGCGTTTACTTTAGAAGATTCGATCTCAACTAATTGATCGCCTTTGGCGACCGGGTCACCGACTGCTTTTAGCCACTTGATGACCTCGCCGTCGTTCATCCCCATGCCCCACTGAGGCAGGGTGATTGGTGCAGACATAAAACCGTTTACCGTTCTTTGGGTCGATCTACGGGCGCAACGCTTATCGACGATGTTCCGTTTCAGCAGCCAACTGCAGCCAAGAACGAAACTCTGAATATGGAATCAGGAACAACGCGCCGGCGGCTATATTAGCGCAGTTCGGGGTGAGTTCGGCGGTTTCGGCGGGAGATTATTGAGCGGACAGGCTCGATCCGGATGCCAACGCGAAATTGAGCTCGTGTGACAGGCCAGTTTCTGGAGAGATGGATATTGCCACTTGTTCGGTTCCGTCCGAATCCCACCGGCTAATCACTACAAATCCTCCTGGACCCTCCCAAAGCTCTAAAACATCGTCCAAACCAGCACTTTGACTCTGGAAATCCTCACTCCCGCCGAAGGTACTCGATAGCTCGCCTATGAACTCTCGGGCATCGTCAGGGGAATCCCACGCTGTGACAATCCCCAGCGCCGAATCACCCGATTCGTTCTCGAAAACCGCGTACGCGTCTCCACCCCAACCAGCGGCAGCTGCGAGTGAATTCTCACTACCCAGCGCTTCCAGCCAAGTACGAATGAAGAACTCTCCCATCACGTTCTCAGATTGGATCGACCAGTCTTCACCAATCCCTTCATCTGGAATATCCAGCTCAATAGGCAGTTCTTGATCCAAGTATTTTTCAGGGTGGAGTATCTGTTCGGTGCTCTTAGGCGGATCCACAAACACAGCATCAACGGCTGCAAACTCACCGAGTTGCAAAATTACTGCGATAAATGCGGCTCCATCTGTGTATGAGAACTCGAGACTTCTTTGTAGAAAATATGGCGATTCGGGAAGCTCTGCCTGATCGGCCAGTGCAGATTCAAGAAGTTCGCTCAACTCAGAGAAATCGTAATTCGCAAGCATGTACTGCGATTGCGCACTCGTCGCATCGCCTTCGATCAAAGCCGATATCGCCAACGACATGTCGTCGTTTGTCCCCAAATCTTCCATCGCTTCTAGATCAAATTTGGCATCTTGAAGCCGGTGAATGTACTCGTGAGCGTAGGTCAGCTGCGCCTCGACATCGATCGACTCCGCACCCGACTGATCATCACCAAGAACGAAGAACTCTTCTTTCTCTGGATCGTAGAGTCCAAGGACTTGGCTGCCGAACAAACTGTCGTAAATAGCGTTCAGATCAGCGTCTTGCGGAATCACTCCAAGCAGTTTGAACAGGGCCTCTTCGTGATCGATCTGATCTAGCACTTCGGGATCAGAAAGCTCTTCGTCTAGGCGCTCCTGCATCCCTGCTTTGTCGACGAATTTGTGTTCGACAGGTGGCGGTGATTCGATTCCGCGAATCTCTTCTACTTCACGTTCTATCGAAGCGAGAAGTTCGTCGACCGTCAGCTCGGCAGGTGTGATTGACGCGGTAGATATAGGCTCTACCGTCGGTGTAGAGGTTGGCTCTGCATCCGAACCACTTGAGCATCCGACTACCAACGCAAAAAGAAGTGCCGCCAAAAATGACAAGTGAGTTCGATTTGTCCTCAACGAAACACCTCGCCAGACCTTAGGTAAGGGCATCAGCAAGCTCTGTGAAGTTGAGAACGGTCACATCTGGCTTGTACATATCGTGAGTATCCTCGAACGGCAGATCGTACCGATTCACGTACGCGCCGCGGAGCCCACACGTTCGGGCGCCCATAACGTCGAACGAATTCGCCGAAACCATAATCAGTTCGCCCGGCTCCATGCCCAAGTTTCGAGCCGCCCGACGATAAACACCAGGCTTCGGCTTGAAGTACCCGGCTTCCTCAACTGAGATAACGCCATCAAAGTCGTACTTGATGCGATTCATAACGAGGTGATCAAGAAACCACGGATTACCGTTCGAGAGTGCGATCAGCTTGTATCGCTCTCGGAGCTTGTCCAAACCGGCGACCACTTCTGGGAATGGTGAAAGTTGCTGCCAGCCCGACATGAAAGTTTCGGTCTGCTCGGGAGTTGGCGTGAGCTTGTTTGCGCGGGCAACGTAGTCGAATGCTTTTTGAACTGTTTCGAGATAACCAGAGTGTCCGAGCTCTACCAACGTGTCCTGATACTGCTCGATGCGCTGACGATAGCGAAGCTGTTGCCACATAGCTGCTGGATCAATATCGGAGCCGCGTCCATCGAGGAAAATCTTCAGATGGGGAGTTAGCGATCCGCCAAGATCGAGCACAGTTCCGAACAGATCAAACGTAAGTGCTTTGCAGTTTTCGAAAACAGGGTTCAACAGGACATCTCCAGCTACCAAAGGTAGATACAACACAATTGCGGCCCGACACACCAAGCCTACCCCGAGAACCGCAAAAGGGTGGCCCGCAATACCAGCCCAATCTGCTCATCTGTCACCACACCTAGTCGGACGAGTTCACATCCAGCATCAATCGTACAAATGTCATTGCGAGGACTCCGACGATGTGGCAATAAAAAAGCCCCCGGCAATATCGCCGAGGGCTTCCATAAATTCTCAGAGAAAAAGTGTCTATGACACCTACGACTCCAGCGTTCGTTTTACTGCTGCCGTGATCTTTGGAACATCTGGGTACACGAGCTTCTCAATCGAAGGACTGAACGGAATGTGTACTTGCTCGGAAGCAACCTTCTGAATCGGAGCCTGAAGTGACCAGAAGCCTTCTTCAGCAACAATCGAAGCGATTTCTGATGCAGCACTGCAAACCTTGTGGGCTGGGTCAGCGATAACTAGTCGACCCGTCTTCTCAACAGAATCCAAAACCGTCTGTTTGTCGAAAGGAACCAACGTTCGAGGGTCGATGACCTCGACTGATATACCTTCGGCAGCAAGCTGATCAGCAGTTGCAATGGCGTGGTTTACTGCACCACCAATACCGACGATTGTGCAATCGGTACCTTCTCGGAACACTTTCGCCTCGCCAAACGGAACAAGTAGTTCCTCGCCCGGCAAGTCGGCATTGTCAGGAACTTCGCCACGCATCCCGGCCAAAGTACCATCTTCAAATATGATCGTCGGGTCATCGTCTCGAATAGCCGTCTTAAGAAGGCCTTTCATATCGGCGGGGTTTGACGGAACAACGATCTTGATCCCAGGCATGTTCATGAACATCGGGTACGAACGGTCCGAGTGGTGAGCCGCCGAACCTGATCCGTAGAACATCGACGCTCGGAATACCACTGGCAATGTTGCCTGCCCACCGAACATATACCGCATCTTTGCGGCCTGAGAGATGAGCTGGTCCATTCCGACCCACATGAAGCTGGTCAGCGTCTCCACCACTGGACGCATGCCCACCAGCGACGCTCCAACTGCTGCTCCAAAGAATCCTTCTTCGGAAAGCGGAGTATCGAGAACTCGCTTTTCACCAAACTCGCCTAGGAGATCGGCCGTCGCGCCATAAATAGCTCGACGAATATCCTCCCCCATAATGAACACGCTCTCGTCGCGTCTCATCTCTTCTTGCATCGCATGGTTTATTGCTTCTAAAAATACGGTCTGTGCCATTTTGATCTATTACCTGTGAACTGAGAAATATCTTGCTGAATGAATGAAAATTGATCTCTGGTTATGGCAGCGGTATTGGGTTCGCCCACATGTCCTCGAATAGATCTTCTGGCTCAGGGAACGGACTGTTTCGGGCGAAGTCGGTAGCCTTTTCGACCTCTTCAACAGTCTCGGCGTTAATCGCATCGCACTCTTCACGAGTCGCGATTCCTTGCGTGATAAGAGTGTTCTCAAGAATGTCGAGCGGGTCACGCTTTCGCCATTCAGCGATTTCCGCCTCATCACGGTAAGCTCCACGAGCTACACGACCCAAACCGAGTGAGTGCTCTTCAAATCGGTAAGTAAGGCCTTCAATCAAAGTTGGGCCTTCTCCTGCTCGTGCACGTGCCACAGCAGCCGAGGTTGCCTCGTACATTGCTACAGCATCTTGGCCATCCACAAGCATGCCCGGCATGTTGTAAGCCGAAGCTCGGTCGGATACGTGATCTACGGCCACAGTGTCGGCATATGAAGTCGTCACCGCATACTGGTTGTTCTCGCACAGGAAAATAACCGGCAACTTCCAAACAGATGCGAGGTTCATCGACTCGTGAAGCGAGCCCTGGTTCGAAGCTCCGTCACCAAAGAAAGCCAACGATACGAAGTTATCGCCACGGATGTGGGCAGCAAGGGCAGCTCCTACCGCAACTGGAACCGATGATCCGAGAATTCCTGATTCACCAAGAATTCCGATCGAATAGTCGGCAAGGTGCATCGATCCGCCCTTGCCCTTGCAGTAGCCGTCGACTCGACCGTAAAGCTCTGCCATCGCCTTATCTACTCGACCACCCTTAGCAATCGGGTGTCCGTGTGAACGGTGGTTTCCAGCAATGTAGTCGGTGTCTTCCAGTGCTGCACAAGCACCGACAGCCACAGCCTCTTCACCGATGTACGGGTGCGCCGCACCTGAGAACTCACCGGCTGAGTGAACTTCCATAACTTTCAATTCGAAATTTCGAATCATCCACATTCGGCGAAGCATCAGCAACAAAATATCGCGGTCGATTTCCACGGTTAACCCTCGGGTATTTCAGGCAAAGCAGGCTGAGAGTTCAACAGACCAGTCAGCTACCACTTCTTACATATATCAACACAAATTCCGGGGAAACATCGAGTTCAGGGGAACAAGAGCGTCCATAGGAATTGCGAGATTATAGACCCGCTAGATTCAACTGTGTGCCTACTTCAGCGCGGAACCGCTAGCCAATAGTGGCGAATACCACCGCTGCAATTGCGCCGATATTCAGAAGAACAACCAACACGTACTTAGCCTGAAACGAACGTTTCGAAGTCTTATGCCGAAATCGTCTCATCGCCCATATGCCGCCAGGCCATCCTCCAACTAGAGCCCAAACTAGAAGGGTTTCTTCTTTTATTCGCCATTGATCGTTCTTCGCACGGCGTTTGTCCCACCAAATTGCGATCACCGAACCGAGGTTGACGACCACTAGCACGATGGCGATTAAAGCTGCTATTTCGTCGATCGAAAAATCCACAACATTTCCAATGCTTGCTAAAACAAATGTGCCGCTTATCCAAAACAGTCAAAATCTAAGACGATTTTATACTGCGCTCAAACTGGGCGAACAGTCGCCAAAAATGGTAGGATAAGGGTCTCGTTTACAGATTACGTAAACGCACGCGAATCAAGTCTGATTCAACCTCTGTTTTCCTGCTCTTTGCACCTTCGTTACAAAAGCTAAAGCTGTGCATGGTTTCAGGTTCCAACAAAGGTCCAATTTGACCAGTTCGCGTACCGCACCACATGGTAAGGATCACGGATGGCAAAGCGAAAAAGCGATAGTGCCGATGTCACTGGCGGCTCAGCCGAATACAGTGCAGACGATATCACCGTTATGGAGGGCCTCGAAGCCGTCCGAAAACGTCCAGGAATGTACATCGGTACAACTGGCCTTGAAGGTGTATTCCACCTAATTCGAGAAATCGTCGACAACAGTGTTGACGAAGCGATGGCGGGCTTTGCTAGCCGAATTGATATAACAATTCACAAAGATGGCTCTGTAACTGTCGTCGACGACGGTCGTGGAATTCCTGTGGATAAACACAAGAAAACCGGCATGTCCGCTCTCGAAACGGTCATGACCACGCTTCACGCTGGCGGTAAGTTCGGTGGCAAGGGTTACCAAGTTTCAGGTGGACTACACGGAGTTGGTGCTTCCGTTGTAAACGCTCTATCTGAGTGGACCGAAGTGGAAGTCCGTCGTGATGGCAAAGTTAGCAGCCAGCGATACGAACGTGGCAAGACCATCGGTGATATGGCAGTTCGAAAGCCAGACGAAACCGATGCGCCAGGCACAGGAACGACAGTTCACTGGATGCCCGACTCAGGAATCTTCCCTGAAATCAGCTACGACTGGGACGTTATTTCTGCTCGATTCAAAGAGATGGCTTACCTGAACCAAGGCCTAACTATTCACCTTCGATCAGAGTGGCACGACGATGTCTGGCCATTCAACGATGTGACTTACATGTTCGATGGTGGTGTACGCAGCTTCGTACGATCTCTAAACCGTCGACGTGGCTCAGTTCACCCGAACGTTATGTACGCGCAGGAAACTATCGATGACGTAGTTGTCGAAGTTGCCATGCAGTACAACGACTCGTTCATCGAGAACACCCTCTCGTTCGCCAACGTAATTCGGACTGGTGACGGCGGATCGCACGTAACTGGTTTCCGATCAGCGCTAACTCGAGTGCTGAACGATTTCGCAAGGAAAAACGACCTTCTCGGAACCGGTAAGGACGACATCAAGAGCCTCTCGGGTGAAGACACTCGTGAAGGCCTGATGTGCGTCATCAGCGTGAAGGTTAAGGACCCTCAATTTGAAGGTCAGACTAAAGGCAGGCTCGGTAACCCTGAAGTCAAAGGTGCTGTTGAACAGGTTGTAGGTCGAACTCTGGTTGAGTTCTTAGAAGACAACCCTGGCGATGGCGCATCGATCATCAACAAGTCGACTACAGCAGCACGTGCTCGTGCAGCAGCCAAGAAGGCTCGTGACCTCGTCATTCGCAAGAACGCGATGGATGGCGGATCACTCCCCGGAAAACTGGCTGACTGTACTGAAAAAGACCCATCCTCATCCGAAATTTACATCGTTGAGGGTGAATCAGCTGGCGGCTCCGCTAAGCAAGGACGAGATCGACAGTTCCAGGCAATTCTCCCGCTACGCGGCAAGATCCTGAACGTTGAGAAGGCTCGACCTGAGCGAATGTTGGCTCACGAAGAAATCGCAGCCCTAATCACCGCTCTCGGAGCTGGACTAGGCGAAGACTACGACGAAGAGAAACTTCGCTACCACCGTGTGATCATCATGACGGACGCTGACGTGGACGGAGCGCACATCCGAACGCTGCTCCTAACGTTCTTCTTCCGCAACATGCCGCAGATCATTGGAAACGGTCACCTCTACATCGCTCAGCCACCGCTGTACCGAGCCTCACGAGGGCGATCGGCACGATGGTTGTACTCAGAAGCAGAGCTTGATGAGTGGACAGCGAACCGCCTTTACGGCAACTTCTCGATCACGTCGGAAGCCGACCCATCAGTCGAGCTGAAGAGCACAAAGATTGGTCGAGTTCTTACTCCAATGCGTGACTACATCGATTCGCTCGAAGTCGCACGAGTATTGAACATTCCTGAGAGCGTGATCGAAAAACTTACGTTCGATCCTGAATACGCCTCGCTCGATTTCCGACCTGAACGCCCAGAAGCCCCGGTCGAAACTGCGCAAGCTTCGCTGTTCGGCGACCCTGAAGATTCATCTGAATCTTCAGATGAATCTGTCGAGGCGGTCGTAGAAGAAGAAGCCGAGCCAGAAATTCTTCCTGACCGTACTTACGAAGTCGATGGCTACACGCTGACGAAGGACATCTTCCAGAACCCGGCAGTACGTCGTCTTCGCACGATCTACCCGCTGATCCAGGAAGTAGTTGACGCAGGTACGTTCACGGTCACTAAGGGCGACAACGTCGTCGCAACCAACGTTGCCTGGAACGATCTGCCATCAACGCTAGACAACAACTCCGACAAGTCGGGCGTTAATGTCCAGCGCTACAAGGGTCTCGGTGAAATGAACCCTGAACAGCTGTGGGAGACCACGATGGACCCGAACGAGCGACTCATGCTCCGAGTTACTGCTGATGACGCAATGGCGGCCGACGATATGTTCCGAACCCTCATGGGTGACGACGTTGAGCCTCGCCGAAACTTCATCCGAGCTAACGCCCTAGAAGTCAAAAACCTAGACGTTTAGAGTTGCGGTTTATGTCGAAGTAATTTGGCATAAGCAAGCACTAAAGAACAATAGAAAACGACCTCGGGGGAAATCCCGAGGTCGTCTCGCGTTCTACCAATATTCGTGAAAAAGCCCAATCTACGGACCTATTTCAAGCACCACGCGCCTTTTCAACGAACCAGGTCTGCATTGGGCCTTTGCCTTTGATATCGGTCATGCCACGAGAAACGCACTCGAACTCATCTTTTATCAGCTCGTATGTGCTTTGAGATACGTGGAGTCGGCTTTCCTCGCTGTGCGACTCCATACGACTGGCAACATTGACTGTATCGCCCCATACGTCGTAATGAAACTTTGATTTACCAATAACACCCGCAACAACCGGTCCTGAGTTAATCCCAAACCGGAATGTCATTTTCTTGCCCTGACGAGGAGGCAACGACTTGAGCGCTTGAATCATGTCTAGTGAACACGCTACAAGGGCCCTCGAATGGTCTTTGCGAGTCCCAGGAACACCAGATCCCACCATGTACCCGTCTCCCATGGTTCTCAGCTTCTCAAGTCCATGACGGTCGACAAGATCGTCAAGAACAGAGAAGACTTCGTTCAACCAGTCGACTACTTCTGTCGGCTCAAGATTGGCAAACAGAGGAGTCGAACCAACTACATCCGCGAACAACACGCTGACGGACTCGTGGTGCTCAGCAATAGTTTCGTCACTTTCTTTTAGCGTCTCCGCAATCTCAGCCGGTAACACGTTTAGCAATAATCGATCAGCATTGGCACGTTCACGAATGGACGCGTTCACGAAATAACCTGAAAAGGCAAAAATAAGAAGGGATGAAGCACCCAGATTCATAGCTAAAAACGTTTTCTTGAACGTTTCGGAAACCTCAAGCGCATTCGAGGAAAAGTAACCGTCAAAACTGATCGTGATTGCCAACACGATGAAATACAGCACAAACCACGGTACCGATTTTCTGGGACTAAAGAATAAAAGGGCGCCGAGTGGACCGATTGCTGCCCATACAAGCACGACCCCTGAGTCAAACATTCCACCGATCGACCATTGGATCGCGGCGGTAAAAATTATTATGGAAGTCGTCTGAGCGTAAACAACTTAGTAGTGATTTCGCGACGCTTGAGAAACCGCGAGCGAACTACCAACCACAACAGAAAACAAAAACGGCAATAACGCCGTCAGCCGTCAGCCGTCAGCCCCCAGCCCAGAATTACACCGTAAGCGATGCCCCACAACACTCCCGCAATGCTGCAAGAAATGGCGATGAGAAAAATAGTTGTTTTCTCTGATCGAACAACTAGAGAATCCTGTTCATCTCGAGCAAATCCAGAAGTTAATATCGCAAACACTTACACCAGCCTTCACCCATGTAGAAACAGCCGCTGGACTGATCAATCCAGACGAGCCCGCACTATAAATCGGCTAAACGACGACCGTTACTCGGCCGTCTGGGGTCGACTCCCAAAGCTTGAAGAACGGAATACCTCTTCTTTCAAGCTCGGCGTCACCGCCCTGATGCCGATCCAAAATCGCCATCGCCATCACAACTTTGCAACCAGTCGCTTCGACGGCATCGATCGCAGGAAACAGCGATCCGCCAGTAGAAATCGTGTCGTCGAAAGCAGCAACTTTCATGCCCGGCTTAAGGTTTCCTTCGATCTGCTTTCCCGCACCGTGCTCTTTTTGTTCAGGACGAACGAAGAATCCAGTGCGTTCTTTGCCGTCTAGATGCGACCGTAACGCCAAAGCACCAACAATCGGAACCGCCGCAACGGTCGGACCTCCAAAAGCCTCTGCACCCGCGTCATCCATGAAAATACTGAACGCCCGAGAAATCAGGTCTGCACCTTCGGGATCAGTAGAAAGCATCCGGCCATCAAAGTAGTAAGTGCTTTTTGCACCCGACGACAATGTGAAATCTCCGAACCGGAGCGAATCGAGCTTCATTGCTCGTTCGTATAGACGTGTCGCGATACTTTTGAGATCCGATCCGTTAGCCATGCGCAGTAATGCTCCTATTAGCGGTATAAACCCTGTTTCTCGATGTACTCAACGACCGGCCCAGAAACCAATTCATCAATACTCTGACCGTCCGACAGAAAATCCCGCACGCGGGTCGCCGATACATCAATCATTGGTCCTTCAACATACTCTGCCCCGCTGGCAGGGTGTGAATCGTCGAGTGAAGGCGGGTCGATTTCCTCACCTGGACGCCCGACTGCAACTATCGACGCGAGACCAGAAATTAGTTCAGCGTCTTTCCAACGATTCATAGATGCAGCAGAGTCGGCACCGACGATCAAAAACAGCTCGGTCGACTCATCGAGTTGCTCACGAATATCTCCAAGGGTGTCGACTGTATAAGTGGACCCGTCACGAACGATATCCACATCGGAAGCCGAAAATTCCAGTACGTTCTCCACAGCGAGTTCCACCATGTGGAACCGATTTGCAGCAGTTGCCACCGGCGGATTATCTCTGAGCCACTGGTCAGAAGTCACAACGAACAATACTTGGTCGAGATCAAGAGCATCGAGTACCGATCTAGCAACGGCTAAGTGTCCGTTGTGGATTGGATCGAACGTGCCACCAAACACGCCCACCCTATTGTTGGTAGTGATGCGTGAAGATGCCATTAGTCCCAATCAAATTCCCAGTCGCCGACAAGCACGGTGTCGCCTTCTGCTAGCCCGGCATCGCGCAGCGCTTTAGTTACTTTCAGCTGGTCTAATCGACGGTGAAACTGCAAACGTGCTTCGTGCGATTCCAAGTTGCTGCCACGAGCAAGCCGAACAGCCTTGGGATGAACGATTCGAAGATGCCCATCAGCGTCACGAACTACAACATCAGTGGATTTCCTGACTACCGGACGCAGCACTGGAATTTCTTCGGCATCAAGTACAGGCGGGGCGGGCTCTTTTTCGTATGACGACCGAAGCAGGTTGAACATCGCTAGCTTCAGTTCATCGAGACCATCGTAAGTCGCTGCCGAAACGAACAGCGTTTCTGAGTGCAACCCGTCGATCGTGCTCAAGCTTTCCTTGATTTCATCGACCAACACCGAAACTTCATCGAGGTCTAGCTTGTTGATCGCAAGGATCTGAGGCTTTTTCGCTAACTCAGGATCAAATTGAGTGATCTCATCGTTGATCGCTTTGATACGACCCGGAACATCATCTTCGCTACCGTCAACAACGTGAACCAGTACCCGCGTTCGTTGAACGTGCTTGAGAAATTCATCACCCAGACCGGTGCCTTCGTGGGCACCCTCAATTAGTCCTGGAATGTCGACCGCAACAAATGCTCGAGGACCTTGTTCAACTACACCGAGAACTGGTTCAAGGGTGGTGAACGGGTAATCGGCTACTTTAGGCCGAGCTGCGCTAATAGCAGTCAATATGCTCGATTTACCAGCATTTGGCATCCCAATCAGACCAACGTCAGCGAGAAGTTTCAGGTTCAGACGAACTCGACGAATCTCACCCAAGCCGCCAGCTTCAGCAAGCAATGGTTCTTGGTGAGTAGCAGTTACGAAATGCGCATTGCCCCATCCACCACGACCACCTTCAGCCACGATCATCTTCTGACCGTGTTGACTTAGATCACCGATTAGCTCTTTGTCTTCACCGTCTTCCCAAATCCACACTTCAGTTCCCACAGGAACTGTAACTTCCATCGTTTCGCCTTTAGGTCCATTTCGGTGATGACCATCGCCTTTAGTGCCGTTTTGGGCGATGAAGTGCGGCTGCCAATGAAACTTGGTAAGAGTGTTTATTTCAGAATCGGCAACTAATACAACGTCACCACCATGACCACCATCACCACCACCAGGTCCGCCTCGAGGAAGAAGCGCCTCTCGAATGAAAGCCACGAGTCCATGCCCACCGTTGCCGGCGCGAACTTCTATTACTGCAGAATCAAGCATGTGGAAAACTGGACCAATAAATACTTCTAGTTAATTAATCTTCATATCAGTAAGCAATGTTGATATGTGAATAACACTCTTAGTTTGAGTATAAAGCGACTGTTGAGAAACGGTTGGTAATGATTTGGAATTAGAAGAAATTGGTGATGAGTAATAAATCGCGTGTGGAGTAAGTTTATGAGATTGATTTGATGCCGATAATTACCGATTAGTAGTTCAGGATCGATATTGGTTTCTGCTGGTAATTTCTCTGATTTTTCCACATGTATTTACGGTTATTACTATGAGATTCGACAGTGATTCCACAAGAGAAATTTGTGATTGACAAGAGTATTTCCATATCTCCCGGCGAATGACCGAGTTTTGTAAGCATCATTGCTACTTCACTGCGGTGCTGTGTTCCGTGATTTATCACATGCAACATCATCTCCCAAAGCACTCTGTTGCGAGTTTCACCGTTCGGGGGGATGCGTGAATATGTACGTTCCAGATCCGAATTCAAGTTCAATGAATCGATAAATGTCTTCAGTTCTTGGTCGACTGATGCCCAGAACATGCGAATACTTTCAAGATCAGGGAAGTTCTCGGCGATACCTGTAAGTTCGAACGCGTCTTCTCCTGAGAGCTTGCCGCTCCACCAGGCGTTATGAGTACGAATAGTGGAGATCATGTGGATCAGCGTATCTCTAATCGACGGCTGGCCATCGACAATTACGTTCGTGAGATCAGAAGCGCCTACGTTCGCTGTAACCTCGAACAAGTGGTCGTTGGATTCTCGTTGGTAGTCGTATAGACGGACGATCGCCTCAAGAAACATGGCTGTAATCCGATCGAGCAGTAGTGTTAGATGGCAGTAGGTTATAGCCACGGAACACATCCACTAAGACCGTATGACGTTAGTCGGCTGAAATGCTGACCCGGCGAGCACGAATGATGATGTCTCTGATCGCAGCCAAGTGCTGACGTACGGAAGTGTCCGTTTCCATCAGCTGCTCAAAGCGCTTCTGTGCGTAAAGGACAGTCGAGTGATCCTTACCACCAAGTGCTTTTCCGACTCGTGCTGATGTCAGATGCGCGTCTTCACGGAGCATATACATCGCTAGGCGACGTGCTTCTGCAGTTGCTTTATCACGACGCTTTCCAACGATGCGGTCAACAGCAACTCCAGTGAACTCAGAGATTGAATTGAGAATCTCATCTACTGTGGCGACGTCTTTGGGCGTCTCTGCAAGCAAACTCTTTAGAGCCTGATCCGCTAATTCGGTCGTCACAGGACTTCCGATCAACTGCGAGTAAGCAATTACTCGGTTCAGTGCACCTTCTAGCTCGCGAACATTCTGATGAGCGCGCTGTGCAATTTGATCAAGCACGGTTGAGTCAAGCTCAGGGGCCTTACTTTGCAGTATTGCGTATCGAGATTCATAGTCAGGTGGCTGAAGATCAACTTCGAGTCCACCAGCAAGACGCGACTGTATTCGTTCTTGCAACAAACTCTTACCAGCGGGCTCGTCACCAGTTACAACGATCTGCTTTCCAGCCATGTGCAACTCATTGAATGTATGGAAGAATCCTTCCTGAGTCTGCGGCTTGGAAGCAATGAACTGAATATCGTCCACCAGAAGAACATCGGCACTTCGGTACCGCTCTCGGAACTTATTTGCAGTCCCTTCGCGGATCGCGCTGATGTATTCGTTGGTGAATCGCTCGCTGCTTACATACATAACCTTCTGACCGCGTTTGTTCAGCTCATGACCGATCGCGTGAAGCAGGTGAGTTTTACCTAGACCAACTTCTGAATAGATATAAAGCGGGTTGTACACACTGCCGGGAGCCTCAGCAACCTTCGCAGCAGCAGACTGCGCGAGTCGGTTTGAGGGGCCTACAACAAAGGTATCGAAATTGAAAGATGGCTTGAGCGCGTAGGACTTAGCGTAGTCGATTTTCCCAGCTTGAGAATCTTCGGCTGAATCGGTCTTGTCAACGCTGTCCGTTTGCGGAATTTCTGGTTGACTTTCAGGGCTTGAACCCTGGACTTTGAACTCTATTTTTAACTTCCGACCAGCGACCCTAGATACGGTGCGGTGGATGGTTCCTGAAAGACGCTTTTCGAGCATTTCTGCTGCGAAAGGGCTGGGCGTAGAAATCGTAAGTATGTCGTCCACTAATCCTACGGTTGAAGTGGGTTTTAACCACGTTTCGTAGTTTGGCCTGGGGATTTCTAATTGGAGCTGCCCAAGTGCTGCTGACCAGATTTGCCGTGCGTTTTCCGTCGCCAAACCCTCACTTTTTGGGCACAGGTTGTCCTGAGCCAATCTAACTAGCTTTAATTATTATTCGACCAAATATGTGGAGGACCTAGACCAACTATTTCGGCAGCTGGACGCTGCCTGAGGTGGTGCTGATCTGAGGGCAACCGTACCATGCGTTGGGTTGGGGTATGCAACCCCTTCAGCGGGTCAATTGGCTCAAATTTTCAACCAATTTCCCAGCGACATTGTGACATCAATCACGACTCAGTTTGAGTGACCACAATTATTAATAAATCTGAAACAAACCAGCACCGGAACGCACAAGCCATTTCGGCGCGCCACGCCCGGCGCGACGCTTATAAAGTGGTTGGATGAGAATCATTTTTTTCGGATCACCATCCGAAGCCGCCGACTCGCTTGATTCGCTGATTGCAGCGGGTCACGAGGTCGCCGCGGTCTACAGTCAGCCTGACAGGAAGTCTGGACGTGGCAGAACTAAGACTCCAACTCCGGTCAAATCCTACGCGCTAGAAAACGACCTACCAGTTTTCACACCTACATCTTTAAGGAACAACGAGGAAGAGTTGGCGCGACTCGCTAATTTTGCGGCTGATGTCTTCGTTGTCGTCGCCTATGGGCGAATACTTCCACCTGCAGCTTTAGAGATTCCGCCGATGGGAGTGGTGAACATTCACCCGTCACTCCTACCGCTTCACCGAGGTCCCAGCCCAGTAGTGACGGCGATCTTAGAAGGCAGGGATGCAACTGGCGTCACGGTGATGCTCCTGGACGAAGGCATGGACACTGGTCCGATACTCGCGCAGTCGGCTCCGATATCTCTAACAGGGCACGAAAAAGGCGCAGAGCTTCAGGGTTCCCTTTTTAAGGAAGGGGCTTCTATGCTGCCAGCCGTGCTCGAAGGACTGAACGACGGTTCATTTACTCCACAGGATCAAGATGATTCTCTTGCGACGGTGACCGGACTTCTGGACCGATCCGACGGTGAAATCGATTGGTCGAACACTTCTCAGCAGATAGACCGCATGATCCGTGCATACGATCCGTGGCCCGGAACGTTCACAAGCTGGAACGGCAAAGGCTTAAAAATCCTTGCTGCCGATCTAGTTGACGAGACATCGCAGGGCGCAGGAGTTGTCTTCTCCGACGAAAGTCGCCTATTCGTTGGAAGTGGATCTGGTTCGCTTGAACTTAAGCAGTTACAGCTTGAGGGCCGCCAAGCAATTGCAGCCGCCGATTTCCTGCGTGGTCAGCCGGATATCGACGGTGCAACCTTAGGAACGTAACTCGTTACGCAGTTTCGATCTGAACGATGTCTCGGTGCGCAAGATGGCTTCGAACGTGGTCCACGTTGGCTAGCCAGTAGTCACTGCCGTAAAACGCAGCTTCGGCCTTTTCGATGTTCGCTACATCGTCACCGTATGAACGAATCCAGATGAACTGTGACTTCGCATCGTTCACCCACGAGCTCTCTACCTTGATGCCGGCTTCTTCCATAACTGGAATGAGCTTAGGAAATGTCTCCAGCCAGCTGTCGAGCATTCCTTGGTTGATTGTGTACGTGCGCAGGTGGGCGATAGTCATCGTGTTGAAATACTCCAAAAGGCGTGCGGCGTTCAGGCCGATAAATTCGAAAAGCTGATTCTAACGCCGAGAATTCAGCGCGTGGCGTATCGAACGTACGAATCAGGCCCAAACCGCTCAGAAATTAGCCCTTGAGCATGTTCATCAGAGCGCGCTTGCCACCCGGACCCGACATCTTCTTCATCATCTTCTGCATCTGTTTGAACTGATTTAAAAGCTGGTTCACCTGAGTAGTCGAAGTACCGGAACCGTTAGCGATTCGCAATCGCCTAGAGCCGTTGATGATCGTAGGATTCTCTCGTTCGCCCATGGTCATCGAGTGGATAATCGCCTCAACCCTAGCCATCTGACTTTCGTCGATGTCCTTTGGATTGAACTTGCCTCGCAGTGACCCCATGCCTGGAATCATTCCTAGAATATCGGTCATCGACCCCATCTTCTTGATGGTCTGGAACTGCTGAAGCATGTCGTTCAGATCGAACTGGTTCTTCTTGATCTTCTGTTCAAGTGCCGCAGCCTGTTCTGTGTCGAACTGCACTTCGGCCTTCTCAATAAGTGATTCAACATCACCCATACCGAGAATTCGAGAAGCGATTCGGTCAGGGTGGTAAACCTCGAATTGATCGGGTCGTTCACCAACACCAATGAACTTGATCGGCACACCAGTTGCTGATCGCATTGAAAGAGCGGCACCACCACGAGCGTCACCATCCATCTTGGTGAGAACCATTCCGGTCACGCCGATGCGATCGTTGAACTCTCCACCTGAACGAACAGCGTCCTGACCTGTCATGGCGTCAAGGACCAACAGGGTCTCTACAGGAGATGTCGCATCGCGGATCTCTTCGAGCTCGCTCATCAGGTCGTCGTCGATTGCGAGCCGACCTGCGGTATCGAGAATCAGATAGTGGATGCCTTCATCGGCAGCCTGTTTGTAAGCCGCTTTAGCGACTTTTACCGGAGTCGAACTCGATGGCTCTTCCGAGTACACCGTGAGATCTAACTGTTTACCGAGCTGTTTGAGTTGGTCGACAGCGGCGGGTCGTTGCAAGTCACAAGCAGCCATCATTACAGGGTGCTTCTGCTTTCGGAGCCATAGAGCCAATTTCGCGGCGAGTGTGGTTTTACCAGCACCTTGCAAACCTACAAGCATGATCACGCTAGGCGGCTTGTCGGCCCGTGAAATCTCGACTGTTTCGCCACCGAGAATCACCGCAAGTTCTTCACGAACAATGCGAA
Organism: Dehalococcoidia bacterium; assembly: GCA_040264655.1. Taxonomy (GTDB): domain Bacteria; phylum Chloroflexota; class Dehalococcoidia; order Lucifugimonadales; family Lucifugimonadaceae; genus Lucifugimonas. The sequence goes on from JBDQHW010000002.1 coordinate 138,528, forward strand.
TAACCGACTGACCCGGAGTCAGCGATGCGTAAACCTTGTCGCCATCGGCACGCTCTTTAACGTTCTTCACGAACTGGCGCGCTACTTTGAAGTCGACGTCGGCCTCAAGAAGGGCTAATCGAACTTCGCGCAGGGCAGCGTCGATATCTTTTTCAGATAGTTTGCCGCTATTGGTTAGCTTGCCGAAGACTCCGCCAAGCTTGTCGGAAAGTGACTCAAACATAGATCGAGTTTACATGCGAAAAACGGTTAATTGCCGCGTGATTGCAGCCAACCAAGTAGGAATTTATTTCGGCGCGCTGAATCTCGTGTAGTTCTAGCTACTTAAGAGTCGCTTCAGCTGTCTCCTCAGCTTCGGCAGTTGCGGTTTCAGGAACAAATAGGGTGGCAATTACCGTCGCCTCTACCTTGTCTGAATCGCTTTTTCCTGAAGCTGAAGCAGTGAGAAACCAGATGCCAAACGCCAAAACAACGCTGAGCAGCACCCAATAGCCGGCGACCTCGTACCGCTTTCGGAATGAAAGCCCACGCTTATCAACTATGTTGGGTCGAGGCTGAACTCGCCCTGGCTCTTCGCTCATAAAATTCTCAGTTACTAAACGGACCCGTTCGGTACGGCTCATCGTATTCAACCACAGTTCCACCTGTGGTCGCAGTATTCAATAGGTCTTGTCCTGCCATCAGAACAGCACGTTGTCTCTCGACATCGAACGGCGCCGACAACGGCCGGCCCATCGGATGAGGTGTTAACAGTATTCGAGCTGGGTTCATCGCCGCAGTTCGGTCTTTAAACACAGTTGACATAATTATGACGCTCGGAATCCCGGCTTCCTCGAACGATCTCGCTACGTGTCCGACCGACACGTGACATACCGGTCATATCGGAATAAGCACAGCAGCATCTGCTCCAGCGACCTTGGCTTTAGCTGCCCACTCAGGCCCAATCTCTTTACGGAGGCGAAGTTGGGATGCAAGCCCTACGAACGAAAATGCGGGATCGACAAACTCGCCGATCACGCCTTCTTCAGCGAATTCGTTCATTCGATCTATCGGCAGTGATACATTCCTGTCAGCAGCTGTCGCCCGAATGTCGTAGCCACCATGGCGAACGCGAGTTTGATCTGGCGACGTAGCAGTTGGGATCTCAGAAAGAACAGGGTCGGTCTTACCGAACTCGCCTGTCATCTTCACAACCTGATCTTGCGTTAGATCACCCATTCCGAAAGGCATCGGGTCGTCACCTTCGACGAAATGACCAGTCGTTGTGAGTAACGCAATTTTGCTTTCGGTAACAGGACGATCGAGAGCAGCAAACGGCCTCGTGTCGTACTGGAATTGACCAGGTATCGAATAGACCAAAGACTGCGCTCTTACAATCGCATCGATCATCGGTCGAGTATCGCCGTCATCGATCAGGTTCCCGGCTAGATCAAGCAGTTCCCGTAGGAAATCATCAGCCTGCTGTTCTGAACCGGTGTTCAGAAACTTGAACAGAAGGTCAGTTCGCGAACCGTATGAAAACGACTTTCGAAAATCATCGAAAGTCTCTCTGGCTTTGTCGTTCGAATTTGAACTGGCTGAAGTCATGGCGCAAGTCTACTTACCTGCGCAAGCACCCGCATACGCAACCAGTTGGACTACGAAATATCAATAATTTCAGTATCGACGACAAGTGTCGCCCCTGTTCTAGCCTGAACATCATCGAACGACCATCCCGGTGCCGTTTCTCTAAGAATCATCTGCTCACTCGACCGATCGATGTCGATAACAGCAATATCCGTTACGATCTGGTCCACACAGTTCGGAGCAGTTAGTGGAAAATCGCATTCTTCAACAATTTTCGCGATATCTCCACGAGCAGTGTGCTCCATTGCGATCACCACTTTCTTGGCGTTCGCAGCAAGATCCATTGCTCCACCGATACTGCCGATTCCACGTTTTGGAATTATCCAGTTAGCAAGATCGCCAGTTCGTGAAACTTGAAGTGCGCCTAGAACGGTGACATCGATGTGACCACCGCGAATCAAGCTGAACGATTCCACCGAATCGAAGAACGCCATACCGGGGACAAGCTTCGGAAACTTCCCGCCAGCGTCCATTAGGTTTGGATCGCCCTCGCCAGGTGCCGAAAGTTCTTTGAATCCAAGGATTCCGTTCTCGGCGTGGTAAAGCAGTTCAACTCCGTTAGGCAGAAAATCTGCGCACAAGGCGGGAATGCCGATACCGAGATTTACGGTCGATCCGTCAACAAGATCACGCGCAGCCCGTTTTGCGATAGCCGCACGGTCGAGTCGTGGAGCCGGATCGCTACCTATGATTTCGCGTGAATTACTCATGGCAGAGGGTCTCCTGCTTCACGCAATACGATCCGATTCACATACGTGCTCAACGTCCCGACTCGCTCCGGATCGATTCCACCCGGTTCGACAATTTCGTCCACTTCAACAATCGTTACTTTCGCGGCGGTAGCCATTGCTGGATTAAACGCACGAGAAGTGCCGATGTATTGCAAATTACCTCTGGTATCCGCTTTTTCCGCTCTGATGAGAGCGAAGTCAGCAGATAACGCATGTTCGAGTAAATGCGCTTTGCCGTCGAACTCGCGATGTTCTTTGCCTTCAGCGACAGGAGTACCAACACCAGTCGGAGTGTAGAACGCCGGGATTCCCGATCCAGCGGCTCTGATTCGTTCGATCAGAGTGCCTTGAGGGACGATGTCGACTTCAGCATTGCCTTCTCGCCAAGCTTTTTCAATCTCGCTGAGAGGGTTTGTAGTTCCGGGAACGGGGAAGGAGCAAATAATCTTCGTCGCCTGTCCACTCTCGAAAAACATGCCCTGATCAATCGGGTCAAGATGATCTGGCCAACCGTATCCCGTCGTCTTTGAAATGCCTGCCACGTTGCCAATGATCGTTAGATCACCAACGCCCAGATCTCGAAGAGCCATCATCAGGCGGGTTGGCTGCCCTCCAGCGCCACCGAATCCGCCGATCATGATCGACGCACCCGAAGGAATGTCGGCTACGGCATCTGCGAACGAATTTGAAATCTTATTGATAGGCACGGGAGCCAGATTGTACGGTCTTTTAGTTGTGTGTCACTTACACTTTCGTAAGTTTTCGTCCCAGTTGACTGGTGTATGCCGCCTGTTTGTCGGTCAAAAAGAACAGAACTCAGCAAATTCATGTCTCCCAAAACCAAGAAACACGACTTCACCCTAATCGCCCACCGTGGTGCGTCGTACGATGCTCCTGAAAACACATTCGAAGCGTTTGATCTCGCCCTCGAACTAGGATTCGATAACTTTGAGACGGATGTCCAACTGACGAGTGACGGGCGGGCTGTTCTCGTTCACGACGATAAGCTTGACCGAACTACCGACACGACCGGGCTAGTCGCCGAAACCGGCATAGCGAAGATCAAATCGCTGAATGCGGGACTCTGGTTTGAAGGGCCAAAAGATGGCGAAGGAATTCGAGGTCCTCTCGCATATCCAGAAGCATTTGTACCGACCCTCGACGAATTTCTCGAACGGTACGCAGGCAAAACCCATGTTCATCTCGAGTTGAAATCTGAACAACCTGATCTTGCCGAAGTCTCAAAAAAATCACTCGCGCAGTGGGGCTGGTTCGATCAGAACACCGGCAATAGCGTATCTCCAGGCCTGACGATCTCATCGTTCCACTTCGACCAACTAGTCCGATCAATAGCGATCATGCCTAACATCGCACACGGCTGGCTGATTCAGAAGATCGACAAAGCGTCTATCAAAGCAGCTGTCGATCTTGGACTTTCAGGAATTTACCCGAACGCCGCCAAAGTTACCGAGAAGCAAGTGAACGACGCAAATAACGCTGGACTCGTTGTCCGTACTTGGGGCATAGCAAACTCGAAAGCCGCCCTTAGACGTGCATTCCGGTCAGGTGCTGTCGGAACGACCGTCGACTGGCCGACGAAAGCCCAAGCAGTCATAGACTCAATCTAGCGCTTCATGCTGGATTTCAGCTTATTACCGTCAATCCCCACGTAACATCCACGCTGATTTGAGAGTGGCGGCAAAATAACCCGCTATTTTTCTCATTGATTGACAACGAAAACTGTCGGTCTGGATTCTGCACGTCCAAAATCGACGAGCTACCTGACCTTGAGCGGAGTAAGTATCGAATGTTCTACGACACATCTAGCTTTATTAAGCCGGCTCCGCATCTGCGTGACGACCGATTCCACGCCCTTGTGATGCTGTTGCCTCGAGAGTCGAAGCGACTCTTGGCTCGGGCGGTTCTGCAGATGCCAGAAGTAAAACGAGTACTCGAAGAAGGCTGGTTCGTTGTCTCACGAGGAGTTACTCCTGCCTACATTCTTGAGGAACTCACTGGTCAACCAGCCGATAAAGGCAATAGCACAGCTGGGATCGTAACCAGCGGAAGACTTGCCAGTGTCGTTATGGAAGATCGACTCGGACCTTGGGTTTTCGAAAACGGCGAACTTTCTGAAACACCGGCGCCTCAAGCTCTCGGAGAGTTCCGTGCTCGCGACGTCTCTATCAAAGGCGCAAACGCTGTAGACCCCAACGGAAACATCGGAGTTCTTGCTGCTGATGGTGGTGGTGGAACCGTTGGCGGAATCTGGGGCACTCTCACAGCTCGTGGTGCTCACTGGGTTGCTCCAGTTAGCCTCGAACGTCTGATCCCCGATGTCATCGAAGCAGCCAGGGTTTGCGGAAACCACCTCTGGGACCTAACGATGGGTCAGGCGGCTGGTCTCATGCCCGTCGTGAACGCTCAAGTCGTTACTGAAATCGAAGCAATCGCCATTCTTACAGGTGTAAAAGCAACACACGTTGCATCTGGCGGTGTTGCTGGAGATGAAGGTGCTGTAGTGCTATCACTCTCAGGAGAAGAGTCCAACGTGCGAGCGGCTTTTGAAATGCTTGAAGGAATCAAAGGCGAAGAGCAGTTCGAGTCTCCTCGTCTGATTCCTTACATTCGAGAGCCGGAAGCCGCTCCAAAACACTAATCCGGATCGATCAACCGATTGGTTTTGACGACGGTAACTACGAGAAGCGCGTCCTAGAGGGCGCGTTTTCTTTGTTGCTCAACCTCACCGATATGATTCCGAGTGCGGTAAAGTCGCGCCCATAAATCCCTATACAGCCTCATTTCAAAAAGAAGTTACTGATGAAGATTGAAAAAGTTCGACTACGCCACGTATTTGGAACCATCGAAACCGACGGACTGTTCTGGGAAGAACGACTCGTACAGCCTCTCGACGTTTACGCTGAATTTCGAGATGTGACGAAGCGGGTTGAGTGGAGTTCTGAGAAATCGAAGAACGAACTCGCTCACGATGCCTACTTCGTACAGATCGAAACTGATGATGGTGTAATCGGAATCGGTGGCCCGATGGACAAAGCCGTCGCATTCATTATCGAAAACGAGCTGTCTCGATACCTGATCGGTCGCGACCCTCTCGCGATCGAATTCCTCTGGGACATCATGCACCGTGCCAGTGTGCACGGGCGTCAAGGCAACACGATGATTGCTATCAGCGCAATCGATAACGCACTTTGGGATCTCAAGGGTCGCTATTTCAACGTCCCCGTCTATTCCGTAATCGGTGGCCCGACTCAAACAGAAGTTCCTGCCTACGCCTCAATGCTCGGCTACAACGTTCTAGACATGGGACTAGTAAAGGAACGAGCTGCAGAGAAGCAAAAAGAAGGCTACACGGCTCAGAAATGGTTCTTCCGCCATGGTCCGATGTCAGGCCCAGAAGGACTGAAGAAGAACGTAGAAATGGTGCGAACCCTTCGAGAAACTCTCGGAGATGACGACGACATCATGCTCGATTGCTGGCAGTCGATGGACGTGAACTACGTAATCAAACTAGCCGAACAGATCGAAGAGTTTCACCCTCGTTGGCTTGAAGAAACAGCATTGCCAGACCGTATCGATTCATACCGAAAGATTCGTGAAGCAACCAACATTCCACTTTCAGGTGCAGAACACCACTACACGCGTTGGGGCATGAAGCAATTTATCGACGCTGAAGCTCTCGATATCCTCCAGCCAGACATCTACTGGGCAGGTGGGCTCTCCGAAGTACTCAAGATTGCAGCACTTGCAACATCGTTTGATCTGATCACGATTCCACACGGTCACTCGACCAATGCAGGAATCCACTTCTCAGTATCGCAATCGCCAATTCACACTCCTTACCAGGAGTACCTGGTCAAGTGGAACATGATTCACCAGCACTTCCTGAAGGACCCTGTAAGTCCTGTGAAGGGCACAATTCACGCTCCGACCGGTGTAGGGATGATGATGGATCTAGACCCTGACAAGATCGAGCGAGAAGAAGAGCCAAACTTCGGTTCGTAAGCCAGTGCTCTAGACCTTCCAGCTAGCCAGCTAGTTTAAGAAAAACCATGAAAATCATCGACGTTAAGGCATATCCACTCAAAACCCGAACTGCACTAATCAGAATATTCACTGACGAAGGCGTCGAAGGAATTGGCGAGTGCTCGCCGATGAACGTTGAAGTGATGTGCCACTTCGTAGAAAAAGCTCTCAAGCCGTTGATCATGGGAAAGAACCCGCTAGATGTTGAGCGTCTGTGGGACGACATGTATTTCGGCACCCACAAACTTGGCACAGCAGGCACCCAACCAAGCTGCATCAGCGGTGTCGATATTGCTTTGTGGGACATCAAGGCCAAAGTCGCTGGAATGCCTCTATACCAACTCATGGGTGGGGCTGTTCGTACTACATTCACCATGTACAAGAGCATTGGAGGAGGCAGCATGATGACTCCTAAAGAAATGCTCTCCAAAGTCGAAACCGCATACGAGGAAGGCTTCAAAGCGGTGAAAATTCGGATGGACTGGAAATACAAGCAAGACGTCGACCCGAAAAAAGATCTGGAAATGTTCCGTTTGTGCCGTGAATTTCTTCCGGCTGAGTTCCCACTGAGTTTCGACGCCAACAACGGATACTCCGTTTCCACAGCGATTCAGCAGGGTCGAAAATTTGAAGACCTGGGTATCTACCACTTTGAAGAGCCTGTGGCACCGACGAACTACGAAGGCATTCGTGATGTTGCCGATGCGCTCGATGTGCCGGTGTCTGCGGGAGAGCACGAGTACACCCGCTGGCAATTCCGTGACCTAATCAACATAGCCAAACCCGATCTACTGCAGCCTGATGTCGTTAAATGCGCTGGCCTAACCGAAGGTAAGCGAATTGCGGCACTGGCTGAAACGTACGACATGTCAGTCGTACCGCACATGACTCAACCATCGATCGGCAACGCGGCTTCGTTGGCGCTCTGCGCTACTTTGCCGCTGTCTAGTCGGCCACATGAGTACTCGGGGCAACGAGACGATCTAGACGAGCTGTTCGACGATCCGTGGCAGTTCAAAGATGGTGAAATCACAATTCCAAACAAGCCTGGACTCGGCCTCACCATAAACGAGAAGGCACTCGAAGCTGCGGTGATGGATTAGCGAAAGAAGTCAACTGCCTCTCATGTACGCGGAGTTAGTCTGGGTTAACCAGCTCTTCAGCGTACTTACGTTCCATCTCGCCAAGCTTGTCGACTCTCCGCCTGAAATCTGGGTCTGTTGAAAACTCGGCTCCCAAAAACGCGTCAAGAACCTCCTTGGCAACTTCGATACCAATGATCCAAGCGCCCATGCAGATCAAGTTCACGTCATCGTGTTCAACACCCTGATGTGCACAGTGAGTGTCATGCGTCAGGGCCGCCCGAATACCTGGAACCTTATTGCCGGCGATGGCCGCCCCAACTCCAGTTCCGCAAACAAGTATTCCTCGCTCTGCTTCGCCGGAAAGAATTGCAGATGTCACCCTCTGAGCGATATCAGGAAAATCGACCGGTTCTTCGGAGTGAGTTCCATAGTCCGTAACTTCATGACCGAGAGATTTCAGGTACTCAACGACAGGACCCTTCATAGGGAATCCCGCGTGATCGCCACCAACTGCTAATTTCATTTTTTGGAATCCAATTCGTTCAATGTGTATTTAGAGGATTATGTCCGACTCCATATTGTTGTGCATTCAAACTCGTGTGCTACAAGTGCTGAAACAGCCCCGTTGGGTCGGCCCACTCATCAGGAACTCGTAGTGAAAGTACCGTGGCATCGCATGTCAGAACTCCGTCGTGAGAGAAGAACTCGACAGCAAATAACGTTTTCTTGGGTGTCTTCTCAGTTAGGCGAGCACGGGCGGTCACCGGACCATCGATTCGAGTTGGTTTCCGGTAATTCACCGTTAGCGAAGCCGTTGCATACCAAATCGTTTCACCCTCACCAACTTCTCGACCTTCAGTTCGGTACGCATCAGCAATAGCTGAACACACCCCGTGGCAGTCGATGATCGCGGCAATCGTTCCACCGTTCATCACATCAGGTGGCATGGCTGAGTGATGAGCTTCAGGTTGATAAACGCACACCGACTCATCGCCATCCCAGTACGATTTGATCCGCAATCCCTTATCGTTCCAGGCACCGCAGCCGTAGCAATGGTTGCCGTGCAGACCGTCCTGAAAATATGTGCGTTCTAGGTCACTCTCGGTCATACTTCTCCTCGATACCGTTCAGCTCGTTGCTCGCTATCACCCGCTTGCAAAACAATACCGCTTCGAGGCTTCGGTTGAAAGCAACTCGGATGGGGTCAAACCCACTCTACGAAGCCGAAACATCTGAACTAGCTGCCGACACATCAAATCACCATGTTTAGAGCCAAAACCCAGGCACGATCACTCTTCTTCGTTTCTGTCGCCACTTTTTTTTCACTGTCGGTGTGGTTTTCTACAAACGCGATATCTGGTGCGCTTGAACTCGAAAAATCGGTCGATGAATCATCAATTGCCCTTTTGACCATCGCCGTTCAGCTCGGATTTGTGTTTGGGACGTTGGTAATCGCCGTAACCAACCTCTCCGATCTGCTCAACGCTCGGACTCTATTTGCCGTTTCGGCTGTTTTGGCGGCTGTAACCAATCTGCTCGTGATACCGATCGAATCGACGCCATTGCTTATCGCTGCTCGTTTCGCAACGGGAGCGTTTTTAGGTGGTGTCTATCCTCCTGCTATGAAGGTAATTTCTGGCTGGTACACGAAAGGCAGGGGATTCGCGCTCGGAACTATGGTTGGAGCTTTGACGATAGGGTCTGGCTCGCCGCACCTACTCCGATCTGTGTTCTCCGAGAACTGGCAAGCTGTGATCATTGGCAGTTCAATCTTGGCGATAATCGGAGGGCTGATCCTTAGATTTATGGTCAAAGACGGTCCTCACGATGTGAATGGGGCCAAGTTCAACCCTCGCTACCTGATCGGGGCACTAACTGAACGAGGTCCTCGTCTCGCCTTGACTGGATATCTGGGACATCAATGGGAGCTGTACGCAATGTGGGCGTGGATCGGTAGCTTCATGCTCTACGTGATCGGCGATAGATCGTTAATCGGAGACAGTCTCGATCTCGCCAGCGCTCTAACGTTCCTCGTCTTCGCAATCGGAGCAGTTGCGTGCGCGTTCGCGGGTGTTTGGTCGGAGAAAATTGGCCGAACCGCAGTAACCAGCATCGCAATGGTGATTAGCGGGACCGTCGCGGCATTTATCGGCTTCATACCCACTGAAATGACCGTATTGATCGTGATCTTAGCGATGATCTGGGGCGCATCCATCATCGCCGACTCTGCCCAGTTCTCAACGGCGATGACCGAACTAAGCGACCCTGCCTACCGTGGAACAATGCTCACATTCCAAACTGGAGTCGGATTTGCCTTGACCGCCGTTTCGATTTGGCTGCTGCCAATCGTAAAAGACTCGTCTGGCTGGGGCTGGGCATTCGCGATGCTTGCTTTGGGCCCGGTCGTTGGCACCGCCGCAATGCTTCGGCTTCGTTCTCTCCCGGAATCGTTGAACTTGGCAGCTGGAAAACGCTAGGCGTTTGCTAAGGTTTGCCGAATCGCCAACGCACATGAGCCGCATGACAACCACGTTTCAACTTGGAATACCGCTTAATTGAGAAAACTACTTAGCCTTCTGCTCTTGTCAGCCACGCTCACCGTCCTTGTTGCCTGCGGATCGGGCGAATCCTCGAACGACAGCGTTTCCACGTCCAACAATGGCGAAGATGTGGCACCTGTTCTCAGGATTGATGAAACGTTCACCGTCGAAAACTTCGAAACGGCTGGATTTAAACTCAGCAAAGAGTTCGATACAGAGACAGTGCCGCTCGCAACGAATGTCTACTACGGATTTGCCGATAGGCGGGACATCGAAATCCGCAAGTACGCCGATCACGCTGATGCAATGTCGGCTGGCGTCGAATCGGCACTAGCGATCCTCGGTCGTTCACCGCCGTCCAACTCGGCAGGTGGAATCATCACGTCAGGCAACAATCGAACCAGCTATCACGCCTACCTCGTAGTCGGAAACATGGTCATGCTCTGCCAAACCGATATTTCAGTCTGCGAAAACCTCGCAACTATCGTTCAAAGCGACTAGGGCCCAAAAAAAGACCCGCATTGCTGCGGGTCGATTCAAATATGCGAACTTCTAAGTTCGATTCGTTAGCGGGCCGGCTAACTGGCTACTTACGCAGCCTGGTTGTGATCGTCGCTTGAGTGAGTGAAGTTCACTACTCGTGAAGAACGGCCCATGCGAGTCTTCTCGGTGATGTGTCCACGAGAAACCATGTCAAAGAATGCGCCCTGCGCTCGTAGACCTTCAGGACACACAGTGCCCTCTTCACCAGCTCCGAGTACTAGTCCTAAACCACCCCGTGCTGGAATGATCGAATTGCCTGCTGAAGTGTTCTTAATGCTGATGAGTGTCATTGTTTCGCCCTTTTTTGCCCTGAGACTCGTTTTGCCCTTGAGTCCCTATCAGTGCGATATCGCCTGATGCCCACAACTTTAGGCTTCTGACAGGTAGGCGGCTCCGAGCTAGCTACACAACGCGTCTGCGAGCCATCCCCCACATGGGTGAGCCACGTGGCTCATCCGAGAGAGCCGATTGGCGCGCCAGCGGCACTTGTTCAGTTCAACCGGGACTATCCGCCGGTCGCAGCACCGCGTCGACGCCTGCGGTATCTACGCGAGTTCTTACGCGATTTACTTGCACCGTTGGCCGAAGTGGAAGGCCTATCCGGTAACGTGATCTCGACTGCTACAGCTCCGTTCGAAGCAGTCTTGAACTTCCGAGCCTTCACGGTGCCAGGAGCTTTGGCGTTCGGCTTTATACCGTCCATTTCAGCCAAATACTGACCTGTAGACGACTTCTTCACCGATGCAACGAATTCGGGAGTTCCTTCTGCGACCAGCTTTCCGCCACGATCACCAGCAAGTGGGCCCATGTCGAGAATCCAGTCGGCGTTCTTGATCAAATCCAAGTGGTGCTCGATCAAAATTATCGAGTTTCCAGCATCCACCAATCGGTGCAGCACGATCATCAGCTTTGCCGCATCGTCGAACGAAAGACCAGTTGTAGGCTCGTCGAGAATGTAGACAGTCTTGCCGGTCGAACGCTTCGATAGCTCAGATGACAGCTTGATTCGCTGTGCCTCACCACCCGAAAGTGTCGTAGCTGGTTGACCCAAATGCACGTAGCCGAGACCCACATCGGTCAGCGTGCGCATCTTGTTAGCTATTGCTGGAATGTTTTCGAACACGTCAGCAGCCTCTGCAACCGTCATGTCGAGAACGTCTGCAATCGATTTGCCTTTGAACTTGATTTCAAGAGCTTCTCGGTTGTACCTGGCACCCAGACAAATTTCACAAGGCACAGTCACATCTGGAAGGAATTGCATCTCAATCTGAACATAGCCGGCACCGCTGCAAGCCTCGCAACGACCACCCTTTACGTTGAAGGAAAACCTTCCCGCTTTGTAGCCACGCGCCTTGGCTTCCGGCATCGAGGCGAAAATGTCACGAATGTTCGTAAACACACCTGTGTACGTTGCGGGGTTTGAACGAGGAGTACGGCCGATCGGAGATTGATCGATGTTTATCACCTTGTCGACGTGCTCAAGGCCCGTCACTTCATCGTGGTCTCCAGGTCGATCTTTCGAACGGTAGAAGTGCTGTGAAAGCTTCTTCGACAGAATTTCATTCACGAGCGTGCTCTTGCCCGAACCTGAAACTCCGGTCACGCAAGTGAGGGTTCCGAGCGGAATGGCTACGGAAACGTCTTTCAGATTGTTTTCGCGCGCACCAATCACCGCTATCTCGCTGCCATTGCCTTTGCGACGTTTCTTCGGCACTGGAATCGCCTTACGACCGCTGAGATACGCACCAGTAAGCGACTCGTCATTTTCCAGAATCTCACCGATTGGACCTTCGACAACAACGTTTCCGCCGAACTGCCCAGCACCAGGTCCCATATCGACAATATGATCGGCTGCACGCATTACAGCTTCGTCGTGTTCAACGATCAACACCGTGTTGCCGACATCCCGCAAATTCTGGAGTGTTCCGATCAATCGATCGTTGTCGGCAGGGTGTAGACCAACAGATGGCTCGTCACACACATACAGAACGCCCATCAAACCAGAGCCGATCTGAGTAGCAAGCCTGATTCGTTGACCTTCTCCACCCGAGAGAGTTGCGGCAGCCCGGTCGAGAGTGAGGTAGTCGAGACCTACTCTGGACAGGAACCCCAACCGGGCTTCGACTTCTTTCAAAATCTGAGTTGCAATCGACTGCTCTCGATTGCTCAGCGGATCTTCAGCATCTCCGCTGTGATCACCTTCACCAGGCCATACGCCAGTTCGACACGCCTCAACCCAGCGCAATGCGTTCTCGACCGACTGCCCAGTGACTTCCATCACGTTCATGCCGAGAACGGTGACGGCTAACACTTCCGGCTTCAACCTTGCTCCACCGCAGGTCGCACACGCCCTCTGAGTCATGTAGCGGGCGATGTCTTCTCGTACGGCGTCAGATTCTGTGTCGACGTGACGACGTTCCATGTTCGGAATAACACCATCAAAAGCAGTGTTCCAGCTATAAACACGGCCTTTTTGAGTCTTGTGAGAAACGTCGAGCTTCTTACCGGCGGTCCCGTACAGAATCACACTGAGGTGATCAATATCCAGCTCGCTCACAGGAGTATCCATCGAAAAGCCGAAATGCTCGGAAAGCGACTCAAGTGTCGAGTGATACCACGGAGTGTTTGTTCCCGATCTCGCCCACGGTGTAATAGCGCCACCGTTCAAACTCAAAGACTTGTCCTGAATCACAAGATCAGGGTCAACTTCCAACTTGAATCCAAGCCCCGTGCAAGTTGGGCAGGCTCCAAACGGAGTGTTGAACGAGAAGTTGCGAGGTTCAAGCTCTGCAATCGAAATATCGCAATGAACACAAGCGAAGTGCTCCGAGTAGACGACGTCCTCATCGTTGGCGCCGTCACGACCCAGCTTCGACGCAATCAGGTTTCCACCAGTGAGTCGCAATGCCGTTTCAACCGATTCCGTCAGACGCCCTCTGTCGGTGTCCTCGCGAACGATGATTCGATCGATAACCACTTCGATATCGTGCCATTTGGTCTTGGCTAACTTGAACTCATCGGAAAGTTCCTTAGTCTCACCATCGATCCGTACTCGAACGAACCCGTCTCTTCGAGCCGTCTCAAACACCTGAACGTGCTCACCCTTCATGTGGGTCACCATCGGTGCGAGCACCTGAAGCCGAGTTCCTTCATCCCAATTCAGAATCGAATCTACGATCTGCTGAACCGTCTGACGCTGAACTGGACGTCCACAGTTGTGGCAGTGAGGCCGACCCGCACGCGAGAACAACAGGCGTAGATAGTCGTAAATCTCAGTAACGGTTCCAACGGTCGAACGTGGATTTCTCGATACACCCTTCTGGTCAATCGAAATCGAAGGACTCAATCCCTCAATGTGATCGACGTCGGGCTTTTCCATCCTGCCTAAAAATTGCCGAGCGTACGCAGAAAGCGACTCGACATAGCGGCGTTGACCTTCGGCGAAGATCGTATCGAACGCAAGACTGCTCTTGCCAGATCCCGACACTCCCGTGATAACGGTCAGAGTGTCCCTCGGGATGCTGATGTCGAAGTTTTTTAGATTGTGTTCGCGGGCGCCGCGGATGACGATGTCGGAGTCGGGCATATTTCAGGTGCCAATGGCACGTTCAGGAACAGGGAATTGCTTGATAATTTCGACTGATCAGTGAGCACCAAGCTCGCTTTCGTCTCGCGATATTTCACAAGATAGGAATCAGTTCAACCGAGTGTAACAATCCGACGCAAATTCCTATCGACCCATGTCACATGGTGAATCACTCGGAAGAAATCGAATCATTTGAGCCCGCGGAGGCTCGATCGTGCGACGGTCGAGTGCGAACCTCGTCCATAAACGCCTCCGACCTCAAACCTCGATCCAGAACGTGATGAATTTGGGCACGCAGAATTCTGGAAAGCTGCCTGTTCTCATCCTCTCCAGCTTTCATCACGCCCGCCTGATGAATATCTGTTCGAGATAAAAATCTGAGCAGCTTGATCGTGTTCAGGCTGGCTGGCAAAAGAGCAGATTCACCTACAGGTCGGGATTCGTTGTTTACAAGGCCACCACGGTCGGCTGAATACAGGTGGTTCGCCGGCTCAAGCTCGACTCCCGTCTCAACACATCGTGCAAGCTCAGGAGCAAACCCGCTCAACTGGAGCAACCGCATCTCGAAGAAGTGAATCGTCATCTCGGGGTTATCGGTAGTTTCTAGCGATGCCAAAACTTCAAGCAACAATCGAAATAGCGGTTGATTCGCTCCATTTTCAACTGAGAATCGTTCCGACATCTCAGACACGTATGAAGCTCGTGAGAACTTGTCGAGATCGTTCCGCAGTCCTCTGAACCCATTCAACGTAGAAGCCTGGCTTAGACCATGAAGTGTTCGAGTTTCGCGAATCGAAACACTCACATGCTTCAGCAAATCAAGATGCCCGCCGACTTTCGAACCCGGCTTACGAGCTGCTTTTGCTACGCCTCGAACAAGACCATGAATTGGTGTAACCAGAGTAATAATCCGGTCAGCCTCGCCCAAATTACTGGTACGAACGACTACGCCATCAGTCGTATATGTAACCGGTCGCCGCTTCGAAGTCATCGTGCGCTAATCATAATCGTGTCGAATCCAGCGAATTCGCATGAAACGTTGGATCAGCACCGAATTACCCGCATTCACTCGACTTTTGTATTTCGAGCGGACTTGGTGAAATCAGCCCAGTATCTGCACTACGTCCCATTCGAATCGGAGTATCGTCATCAACGCTAAGCACGATTGTCCTGAACGAAGGGCTACCCGGCAGGGTAAATACGATCTTCACGTCATATGGATTGGACCCTGTGGATTGAACTGCCCATTCACCAATGCCTGAAGGCTCACCATCAAGAACGGCAACTCGTTCATCGCAAAGATGCAGCGATCCAACGAATGCCGCGGTTATCGCAAATGCCGAATAGTTGAACGCAAACGCCTCAACTACGCCGCCAGATAAGTACGCCCTCCAGTAATCAAGGCCACCCTCATGGCTGAGCTCTTCCGAGCCGGCTACGCTGAGCTGGCTTGGGAACGCTCGCGCCCCGTCCACCCATGGGATTTCATCGACATCGACACTCGCAATCTCAGCGCGTTCCGAGAGCTTTCGCTCTTCCGCAGTGAACGCGTATTGAATTCCCGCTGGCGCAAGAGCACATCTGTCGCTCGCCCTAAACTCCAACGGAGTCGTGCTGCCCGACCTTGCAGGTTTGCCATCGTTCACGCCAACTGCAAACGTAACGTCCCGACCCGTGAACGGAATTTCGTGAGTAATAGTCACTTCGTACCAGTTACCTGCCGAAGTATTGATGGCCCACTTTATCGCGCCTTCAGGACTCCCCGCTAAATACCCAGTTCCGCCCGGGCACAAGTGAAGATCACCCTCAAACGGAGTGCGGTTTCGGAAGTAGAAACGCCCCGACGTGACAGCGAAAGTCGAACCCGATAGGAACTGCTCCCAAAGCGCGATCACCTCACCTGAATCTGCCTCTGAATAAAACTCAGGATCAAGACCTTTTGGCAGGACTCGAATGTCATCGTCCGCAATATCAGGCCACGGGGTGGCAGTCGGAGAAACCGGAGCAGGAGTTACTTCAACAGAAACAAACGTTGGCTGCGGAAAGTCGGGACGGCCAGCGGCGGGAATAGGCTCTGAACCACAAGCAACGAAAACAGTCGCGCCAAGCACAAGCAGAAGCACTGCGCTAAAAGTGCGGACGCTGTTGTTTCGAACGAAGGTCATAAATCACGATACGACGATCCGCTTAGTGCAGATCCAAAAACCTGAGTAATCGACTACACAGTAAACTCCAGCTACGGGTCTGTCACCGCTGCCAGTCCTGATTCCTTCTGCCTCAAGGAGAAGGATAGGTTGAGGATGAACGACAACGCCATCAGCCGAGGTGCTAGAAGAAATAAAATCTACACGGTTAGCGGTTCGACGTTACCGTGTAGCGAACTACAGAACAGCTTCTCCCACTACTGAAACCGTGTAGCCGGTAACAAATCCAATCGTGAACCCATCGCCGTCGATACCGTGTAACGTACTCGATAGTGAACCAGCTACGAAGACGTGTCCGATGGGCCGTGAGGAATCTCGGCTCGACTTTCCAAAGCATGAGCCAGAGTCGAATCGTCGGCGTACTCAATATCCGAGCCGCTAGGCAACCCACGCGCAAGGCGAGTCACCGAAACATTGAGCGGACCTATCAGCTGCTGAATGTACATCGCAGTCGCTTCACCCTCTAGATTAGGGTTTGTCGCCACGATTACTTCTTTGACCGTTCCATCACGTAGTCGCTCGAGTAATTCGCGTAATTTCAGATCGTTTGGGCCGATTCCGTTCACCGGAGAAATCACTCCGTGAAGCACGTGGTACTTGCCCGAATAAACCCTGGCTCGTTCGACAGCGACAACATCAAGCGGCTCTTCGACAACGCAGATTCGAGAGCTATCACGTTGAAGATCACCGCAAATACCACACTCGGCCGATTCAGCGATGTTTGCACACGTGTCGCATAGAACAACACGCTCTTTCACCCCAAGAATGGCAGCAGCAAACTCTTCCGCTTCATCCTGCGGCATACGTATCAGGTGATATGTGAGTCGCTGGGCGCTCTTTGGACCGATCCCCGGCAGCCTGTGAAACGCCTCGATTAATCGGGCGACAGGCGGTGCAGCTGAAGGTGCAATATCGGAATTGGCCATGCGTTCTTTTCAGACTAGTTGAGAGTAAGAAGTAGCTTTGGCTACATGAGGCCAGGAATGTTCATTCCGCCAGTGATCTCACCCATCTTGTCGGATGCCAACTTCTGAGCAGTGTCCATCGCTTCGTTGATAGCAGCGAGAATCAGATCCTGAAGCATTTCAACGTCTTCTGGGTCTACAACTTCAGGGTCTATCGTGATCGACTCGACCTTTGATCCGCCGATAACTGCGACGCTAACCATTCCGCCACCAACTGAAGCTTCAGTTCGAGCCACGGCGATTTCATCCTGCACAGCGGCGAGTCGAGCCTGCATCTGCTGCGCCTGCTTGAGCATGTTCTTGTTCATCATCGAATTGAATCCTGATCCCTAACCAATAAACCGAGTGTCTCTCACGACTAAAGTGAATTAATACAACGAAATTTGAATACGACAATCATACGTCGTTACCAGCCACCAAGAGAAATCCGCACGACGGAATTGATATTCACTCAGAAGATTTTGCGGTCAGTCTTGCGACCCATCGCCCGCATCACTGTCATCTTCAGCAGTCTCCTGCGCCACAACCGTTGCACCCATCGCCATTGCAGCGCGTACCATGGCGCTTTCTTGCGCATCGGAAGTCGGCTGGCGACCTCCGCCAGAAGCTGTGGCTTGAGACTTGGCCTCTTCGGCAGCCTCATGAGGCGAAATGACCTGCAACTCAAGCTCAGAACCATATGCGTCGGTGATAGCTGCTTTTAGAGCATCCCGCGACCGCTGATCTTGCATCTCTTCCATGAAGTTGTTCTTCAAAGCGTTGCTCTTGAAGCGCAAGGCGATCTTGTTGCCTTCCGGTTCAGGCGTTTCAACATTGCGAAGAATCGGACCAACAACGTACTTGCGGTTCTTCGTGCGGCGCATCGCCCACATCACTTTGTCCCACTGCTGCTCAACAGGAGTGCGATCACGACGCGGAGCTGGTGCCTTCTCTTCGGCTGCTTCTGAAGAAGACTGCTGATAGCTCTGCTGTGGAGCCGCCGCAGGTCGAGAAGGAGCCGCACCCGAAGCTGCCGGTGCGGCCGGTGCTGCTGCCGCTGCTACAGGCTTAGTCGTAGCCTTCAACACTGCCAGTTCAAGAGGAAGCGGCGACGAAGAGTTGGCCTTCATATCGGCCTGACCTAACGCCGTCAGGATGTGCAAAATTTGGTTGAGACGTGCCGGACGTGCCGCTGCCGACATCGTTTCGGCGAACTCAGAACCCTGAGTTATCGAATCTTCGACTCCAGCCTTCATCAGCAGTGCGACACGTAGCGCATCTACTGCACCTGATCGAAGCGCACGCAGATCGGCACCTCGCTGTGCTTCGCGGTTTATTACCGTCAATGCCTGTGCGGCGTCCTTGCCAAGCAGAGCCGATGCGAGTTCAGTGCTGGTGGCGGTATCGCCGAGACCAAGAAGTTCACGAGCCTTCTCTTCGGTTATCTCTGACGGCTGACCGTCTTCACCCGACTGACCATACGAAACAAATAATTGCTCAAGTAGGTTTTCTGCATCACGCAGCGATCCCCACGCAGTACGTGCGATCATCTCGAGCACGGCTGGCTCAGCTTCGATCTCTTCTACTTCACAAACTTCGATGAGCCGTTCAATGACGTCATCGTTAGAGAGTCGTTTGAAGTCAAAACGCTGGCAACGACTAATAATTGTTGCCGGCAGCGCCGATGCTTCAGTCGTCGCCAGAATCATCACGATTCCCGGAGGCGGCTCTTCCAGCGTCTTCAATAGTGCGTTGAACGCAGGAGCGGTGAGCATGTGTACCTCGTCGATGATGTACACCTTGTACTTGCCCTCGACGGGGCGGAACTGAACGTTGTCACGCAGATCACGAATGTCGTTGATTCCACGATTTGAAGCACCGTCGATCTCGATGAGATCCATGTACCGGCCTTCGTCGATGGCAACCGAAATCTCAGAATCGGTAATTGGCTCGCCATCTTCGGTTCGTTCAGAGTTCAGTGCTTTGGCGAGGATACGTGCCGTAGAAGTTTTACCTACTCCACGTGGTCCTGTGAACAAATATGCGTGCGAAACGTGATCAGTAGTGATCGCCCGTTTGAGAGTTTGGGTGACGTGTTGCTGCCCAGCCACCTCGTCAAAACGAGTAGGGCGCCATTTCCTATAAAAAACCTGGCTATTAGTCACTTCAGAACCAGTCTTACCAAACTCAAACAAAAATCGAGGAACTAATCCCCGAACATCTCAGCCAAAACAACGTCAGTCTTGCCGAACATCACCTTCTCTTCATCAGGCTCAGCATGATCATATCCGAGTAGATGAAGAACACCGTGAATCGTAAGCATCGCAAGCTCTCGATCCGCCGGCTTTCCGTTCTCTGCAGCCTGACGAACAACCTGCGGCAGCGATATCGCAATATCGCCTAAGCGATCCGACTCTTCTTCCACAGACTCTCCCGATACGCTGGCAAATTCAGGCCATTCGTCATCTTCGGAGTCATCGGTTTGTTCATCCACATTGAACGAAAGCACATCGGTGATCTCGTCTTCGCCTTTGAAGTCCCGATTTAGCTCCCTGATTCGTTCATCACCGGTGATCATAACCGTGATGTGATCCGGACCTTCGAACTGCTCGGAATCAAGCCCCCTCGAAGCAGCATCCATCACAAGCAAAATATCAGTATCAGCTAGCTGTTCGAGATCGAAAACGACCTCAACGCGGCCATCTTCCGACAAAAATGAATCGGTATCGTTCGGGGCTTTCAAAGTGCCCCCATCCTAGCATGTGTGAACGCCAATTCGAGCCTCAGCGGCACAAATGGCTAACTCATTTTCGAAGCCATCTCGGCTTCTTCGGCAAGTACTCGAATTTTCGAATATAACGGCGCATACCGAGAGTCGGCATTTGCAAGCTCGCCAGCCTCAAGTCTTGCGTTGAGAATGCCGAGGCGAACCTCGGGTGAATGCAGCTGCCCGACTTCGAGATAGGTGCGGGCGTTATAAAGGCTCGGTATTAGCTTGTCGCTAATCGTCCTGGCAACCCATCGTTCAGCAGGAGGCGCGGCAATCTCTTCAGCCATTTGAACTGCTTCTTCAAGTGTTGTTAGAACTTCTGGGCCAGTTGGCCAGAGATCTTCTGCTTCTTTGATTGGCATCTGCTAATTATCGCCCGAATTCGCTCGATATCTTCTGAGGAGAAACCAAAATACCACTACAAGCACCGCTCCGAAAACATCCGCAACGACATCGACAACCTCGCTTGCCCTGCCTTCAACGTTCGATTGATGCACCTCATCGAGGATTCCGTACACGAACGCAACAAACACAGTCGAGTACGCAATCAACCCTTCCGAGACAGGACGCATCAGTACCAAAGCTCGAAGTACGAACGCGCTTAGAACGAAGTACAACCCAATGTGCGCAACAGTCGTAGCGAGCGGCAGCCACGAAGTCGCATTGTCGGCATCTTCGTAGGCACTACCCGGACGATCAGATAACGCGTAGATCAGACCCATCCAGACAACAGCCAGAACAGCCCAAACCCAAGCACGATCAATCAGTCTCATCTCGCTCCTACAACTAAATTCGTTCGAAGAAATTCAATCGCCTTGCACTCCGCAACGTTCAACCGGCAACATCAGCCCAAAGAAAACCAGACTAGTCCGTGAACCATTCTGAGTCGAAAGCTAGCGACATCGGGTACCACCAGTCATCCTCAGCTGCCTGCGGAACCTTCTGCTGATACGTCGACATCAGATCATTCCACTCTTCAGCCCGCTTTGAAGACGTGTAACTCTGGAAATCTTTGCGAGGGTCGAAATCGTCAGGAACCGTGCAGTACATGAACAAGTGATTCCCACTACGGAAAATCTCCATTCGTTCAATCCCGATTCCTTTCAGAGCATCAAGTACCTCAGGCCACACATTGCGGTGGTACTCCTCGTACTCGGCAATGATTTTTGGATCGTCTTTTAGGTCTAAAACCTGCGCAATCGACTTCGACATTCGTACTCACTCCAACTCAATATCGCCCTACGGCGAACCAGGCATGCTGCATTTCGATGGGCGCATAGCCTACACTCTGCTCAATCGAATATCCTCCCCCGGATCGGGGGAGCTAGAGGGGGAGACTGCGATGCGGTCCCAAGTCATCCGATGACGCCCGGACCAAAAAGAAAAGAGAAAAATATGCAACGAGTCGGATTTGAAATGAAAATTCACCCAGAAATGGTTGAAGAGTACAAACAGCGACACGACGACATCTGGCCTGAAATGTCGGAAGCACTTGTCCGAACCGGATGGCGAAACTATACGATCTTCTTCCGAGAAGACGGAACGTTATTTGGGTACGTCGAATGCGACGAATCGCACGAGGCATCGCTTGCTGGAATGGCAAAAGAAGACGTGAACCAACGATGGCAAGACGACATGTCACCGTTTTTCCAACTTCCCGAAGGCGCCCACCCCGACCAAAACATGATCACCTGGCGAGAAGTCTTCCACGCCGACTAACAATTGTTGATATCTCTTTCATTCGGTCGCCAACTGCTAGCTAGTGAGCTCGACCGCATCATTTGACCAACCTTCGCCAAATTCCAGCAGTCAAACTGCTGTCGAACCAGCCTTTCCGCGCACTACTGCTTAGCAACTTCGCCAACCTGAACGGTGTCGAGCTTCGCATCATGGCGCAGTCGTGGCTGATCCTCGAACTGGGCGCATCACAGATCTGGGTAGGTGCCGCAACCGGGCTTCGCGTCATTCCGGCGATCATCATAGGGCTGTATGCAGGGGTGATGGTCGACAGGCTCGGCGGACGAGTCATTCTCATCTGGGAGCGTGTAATCCTGCTGATACTCGCTGTACTAACTGCGTTAGTCGTCGTTTCAGGAGCCGTCACCCTTTGGCAAATCGTAGTGCTCTCGGTCGTATCTAGCGCCGTTCTCGCAATGGGCATGCCAGCAATGCAGTCGCTAGTAATGAACTACGTTCCGAAAGAGTCACTCCAGGCCGGCAATTCGATGGGGACGCTCGCAGGAAGTCTTGCTCGTGCGATAGGCCCTCTAACCGGTGGATTCCTGATCGCCGCGTACGGTCTTGGATCACCATTCGTTGCCCTCATCGGGTTGTACATGGTGAGTCTGTACTTCACATTTCGGTTGCCAAAAACAGAACCAGCTCCACCAAAAGACACGTCTGCACTACAAGAGATAAAAGACGGTCTGAAGTACATCAAATCGAATCCTGTACTGCTCCGACTCGTGATTCTTGCCTTCTCGATCATATTCAACGCCACGCTTGTGCCGATCATCCCCGTCTACGCTCGTGACAGGTTCGACGTCGGAGAAACTGGATTCGCCACAATGCTCGCAGCATGGGCAGTTGGGCAGGGTGTATCAGCCCTGTGGATAACGCTCAAAAAGAACTCTGAACGCAAATCACCTGCGATTTTGTACAGCACAGTCATGTTCATAATCGCGTCAGTCGTTTTCGCGCTATCGACGAACTACATCTTGTCGTTGCTCTCGCTCGCACTACTCGGTGCAGCAATACCAATCTGGGCGTCGGCAGTCATCACACTGCTTCAGACGCAATCCGATCCTAAGATGATCGGCAGAGTGATGTCCGTCTTTAGCCTCTCGCTTCAAGCGATGATGTTCGGCTGGTTCCTGGGTGCGTGGATCGGAACCGTGATTGGAAATGCCGAGATGATGCTCATAGGTACAGCGATCTACGCCCTGATCAACTTCGGTCTCATTCTCACTTCAAAAGACCTCCGCAATCTGTAGAACTACCAACGGAATGGAAGCTTGAATTCCAACACCAGCTAACAATTTGTAACCAGTGCGACCTGCACAGTCAGCCCGCTAAACTCGAAGGATGTTCAGCGCCACACTCAAATGGATTCGATCCGATTTACGCTCGGTGACCACCGCTCCACCGACCCAGTCGACTAAATAGTTCGACTCACTAAATCTGGAATCAATCGTCACGCAACCAAAGCGAATAAACTCGCTCAGTTACTCATTGAGCGAACGTTAGAACTCGCCCATCTGTCGTGACCTCCACGGTGCCATTGGGCGCCAAGAAAGAATCTGTGCGTAAAGCACAAACAAAACAATGAACATTTGGAAGTACTACGGCGTTACACACGCTAATCACCTTGTGATGAACCCGACTTCAGAAGCCAAGACAGACGAAATTATTGGCCTGATACCGCTTGAAAACACCTCTAACGCACGAGTCCTTGATATCGCATCAGGCAAAGGCGAGCAGCTACTAAGAATTATCGAAAAATACGACGCTACGGGCGTCGGCGTTGATATTTCTCCATACGAGGTGAGAGCAGCGAACGAACGTGCTGTCGCTCGAAACTTGCAGGATAAGGTTGAATTCATCGAAGGCGACGGCGCAAAGCAAAGCTTCGAACCGAACTCGTTCGATCTCACGATCTGCTTCGGTGCAAGCTGGGTCTGGGGCGGGCATCTAGGTACGATCGAAGCACTCAAGAAGCTCGTTAAACCTGGTGGACTCATCGTTCTCGGCGAGCCGTACAAACTCAAAGAACCCGAAGCCGGATACATCGAAGCGGAGCCCGACTTCGCTCCAACTCTCGTAACTCATGCCGAAAACATCGAGATCGCTCGAAACGCTGGGCTAAAACTGCTCTACTCGATCGTGAGTGACCAAAACGATTGGGATCGGTACGAGGGTTTGTGCTTGCGAGCGGCTGAACTTTTTGCCGAAAACAATCCCGACGACCCGGATTCAGTCGAAATTCTTGAAAAGCAGCGGAACTCGTATGACCTCTACCTAAACCACGGTAGTGACACCCTAAACTGGGCGATCTACCTGTTCAGAGCACCGTAAATCAAGAAATATCCTCTGGCTTTCGAATGAAATCGGAAGTCAGAGGACTACTTCTTCACCGAATACTTCGACTGCACCAAATCGCTCGGAAACTCTTTCGTTTCAACATGAACCAATTGAACATCAGAAGTCAACTCACCAAACAATGGAATGCCGGAGCCGATCAACACCGGCATCCTGCTCAGAATCAGTTCATCGACAAGCCCAGCGCGTAAAAACTGCTGAATCGTCACACCACCGTCGACATAAACATGTTCGGCACCTTCAGCTGCCAGCTTCGCCACCAGGTCAACCGGATCTATCGAAACAATCTCTAACTTGCCGACCACATGCGGAGCCACGTCGTTGGCGCCTAAAGTCGAACTAAGCACAATCACACGTTTATCTTCGTAAACCCATTGACCAGACGCCGCAACGAAATCGTAAGTTCCACGACCCATCACCATCGTGTCGACAGTGTTGAAAAACTCCCAAAAGCCATAGTCCTCAGCCGAGTCGTTTGATCCCTCGTCGCTCGAATCAGTAACATCACCTGAACTGCCCTCAAGCCAGTCCAAAGTTCCATCGGTCCGAGCAATAAACCCGTCCAAACTCGTCGCTATGTAAACCGAGATCTTCACTTCGTATTCGCCCTCACTCAATGCCCTAGATCAACAAGATATCTCACAACTGGCTAAACTGTGCCGCAAGCATGTCCGACCCGAACAGCGCACCTGCGATTCAGGCATGCGCACCTAAACGCTAAAACCTGGCAATCGCACCACAGAAAAGGCAACAAGTTGCTACCGCCATTCATCGATACACATCACCATCTTTGGGATCTGGAAAACAATCCCTATCCGTGGCTTATGGAGCCCATCGACCACTTCGTAGGCGACTACTCCGCGATAAGAAAATCATGGCTCATTAGCGATCTGCACGAAGGCGCAAAAGACATCCCGCTCGTGAAATCAGTTCACGTTCAAGCTGAATGGGATCACAACGCCGATCCCGTTGGCGAAACCGGTTGGCTGCAGTCAGTTGCCGACGACTCAAACTCAAAAGGCATGCCAAACGCCATCATCGCCTACGCTAACCTCTCCGATCCGAACGTAGAAGCAACGTTGGAACGACACGCACAGCACGCAAACTGGCGCGGTATTCGACACATGCTCAATTGGTCGGACGACAAACCTAACTTCCGATTCGCCGAAGCAGGAAATCTGATGAGCGATCCTCAATGGCTCTCAGGCTTCAAGCTTCTAGAAAAGTTCAACGGCTCGTTCGAAGTTCAGATCTGGCCCTGGCAGCTACAAGAAGCTGCAAAGCTCGCCAACGATATTCCCGAAGTACAGATCGTTCTCGGCCACGCCGCAATGCCAATCGGCCGAACTCCGGGTGATCTTCGGGAATGGCGAAAAGGACTCGAAGCCTTCGCTACGGCTCCGAACGTATCCGGAAAAATCTCAGCGCTCGGAATGCTCGACCAGCAGTGGACTACCGACTCTATCGCACCGTTCGTTCTCGACATGATCGACATCCTCGGCGTAGACCGCTGCATGTTCGCCTCCAACTTCCCGGTCGATAGCCTCTTCAGCGACTACACCACAGTCTGGAACGCCTACGACGAAATAACGTCCGATTTCACCGACGAAGAACGAACAAAACTATTCCAAACCAACGCCGAAAAGTATTACCTCATCTAACATCAGGAACCAACAGTCCCCTTCCAGACGGAAGGGCTAGGGTAGGAGAATGGCGACGCTGAGCCGAGTCATCCGATGACGACCGCGACTAACGCCCACGTAACAAACTCTTCCAAACCAACGCCGAAAAGTACTACCGCATTTAGCCCATGCCCACCATCCAAACTATCTACCACACAGGCTTTATCGTCGAAAACCTCGATAACGCTCTCGATTTCTACACCCGTGTACTCGGATTCAATATCGAGCGAGAACCCGCGGTCTCAGACACCCCTTGGATCGCCGAAGTCGTCGGCTATCCGAACGTAAAAATGCGACAGGCATACGTCGGAGTCGGCGATGGGCACTCGATCGAACTAATCGAGTATATGAACCCACGAGGCGATACGCGATCCGACCAGCACGACCGCAACCGACCCGGGTCAGCTCACGCAGCGATGGTCGTCGACAGCGTTCCTGAGTGGCGTGAACGACTCGCCGCAGAAGGCATCAAAATGTTCGGCCCAACTTACGAACGTGATCTCGAATACCCATGGGCACGCTACGCAATCTACTTCCAGGACCCGGACGGCAACTGGCTGGAAATGGTTTCTAGAGATCCCAAACCCGAAGGCTCCGTCCACAACTAAACTCAACCTCGTATTCGACGCAAAAACAAAATGCCTAGCTGGCTCGACAAAATATTCAATCGTTATCGTCAAAACAAACTCACAACACCTGAGCGCACCCTGAACACGTTCAAAAACGGAGTTCGTGAAGTCGATGAAGGGCACCCCGAAAAGGCGATAATACTGTTCACAGAGGCGATGAAGTCGGCGCCCAACTCGTCGAAGCTTCACCACTACCGAGCCGACGCATACGCTCTAAACGACGAACACGAATCAGCGATCTTCGACTACGACACAGCGGTACGGCTCAACCCGTCGTACCCAGACACCTATCTCGATCGCGGCAATTCGCACTATCAACTCAACCAGTACGACAGCGCGCTAAAAGACTTCTCAGAAGCTATTCGGCTCAAACCAGAGTGGGGTGAAGCGTACGCAAATCGAGCTGTGATCAATCTCGAACTTGGCAACGAAGACGAATCTAAAGCCGATGCGGAAACCGCCAGATCGCTCGGTGTCGACGAAGCTCAATTGACCGAAATGCTCGAAACTTCGAATAACGAACTTGGAGCTTTTGAATAGCTTCGCGTCCAAATAGCCAACCAACCGCAGGCGCTCCCAATGGCAACTAACACACAGCCACCCAAATCCTCGAACAAATTGACTACCGTCGTCTTCTCTGGTGATGGCGAACCACACACCCCCGAATCGACGATCGAGCGTCTCAACAAGCTGCTGGCAGAAGGCAAGCTTGAGCCCGACAAGTACTCGCTTGGTGGCACAGTCGAAGAGTTAGAAACTCGAATGGCGACCGAGCTCGGCAAAGAAGCTGCCATCTGGATGCCTACTGGGACGTTGGCAAACATTCTCGCCCTTCGAAAACATTGCGGCATGAACGCCAGAGTCGCTTTGCAAGAGCAAAGCCACATATATCCAGACGAAGGCGACGCTCTATCGCGCCTGTGCAGCGTGAACGCAGTGCCGTTGGCTACGAACAAGCCGTACTTCACCAGTGATGAGCTAGAAGAGCTCCTCCACTTGTCGGCAACTGGCAGAGTTCTCAATCCTGTGGGCGCTGTCTCGATCGAAAGTCCAGTTCGCCGACAAGCCGGGCAGATCATGCCGTGGGACGATATGAAAGCTGTCACTCAGCTATGCAAGAGCGAGGGAATTCCATCACACCTCGATGGCGCAAGGCTCTACATGATGTCGGCGGCGACTGGCATAAGCATCAGGAAATACACTGAGCTATTCGATAGCGTTTATGTTTCGAGCTACAAATACTTTGGAGCACCGTTCGGTGGCATTCTTGCTGGCACAGCGGAATTTATCGAAGGCATGTTCAACGATCGGCGCATGTTCGGCGGCGGAATCCCGTTCGGCTATCAAGCAGCAGGACTTTCACTCGACGGGCTCAATGGTTTTGAAGAGAAATTCGCCAAGTCGTTCGCCAAAGCAAAATCACTGTTCGACGAAATTAGTAAGCTGCCTAACGTTTCGATCAAAACATTCGAAAACGGATCCAACATCTTCGAGTTGATTCTCGATGAGAGTGTTGATGCGAATCAGTTCATCGCCAACTTGCAGAAGAACAACATTTCTGTCACTTGGCCCAACAGTGAGTGGCACGTACCACTTCTACATGTGAACAGCAGCATTCTTCGACAATCGAACGACGAAATACTGCAAGCTTTCGCAAACGCGTAGATCGCAAAGCACTTCCGAAGTCGACTAAGTATTTAGCGACAACGAAAGTGCCTGCGACCGTATTCGTTCTACTGAGCTACAGCGAACTCTCGATACTTCAGTTGCCCGTTTCGAATGAACGGCATCTCTAAAACGTCGTTTTGCGTAACCGATGGAAATGCTAAGTCCCCAGAACGTGCCGTCACTTCTTCAGGCTCGTGCAGTATTTCGTGCGAAGTGACACGTTCGAAACCCTGAACCTCCTCTTGATAGAAGAACACCATCACCGATTCGCTCGAGTGGCGTGTTCCGTTTGGCAGCAACATACCCGCTGGCAGTCCGCGCCACATGTGAGGAACACCAGGCCCTATGTCGCATAAGGTGTTCGGCATGATCACTATCTGCTCACCACCAACGTCCAGCAGTATCGCCGACTCAAGTATCAGGATTCGCTCTCGTACGAAGCGCTTTCCGTCAACACTCAGGTGAACGTGGCGCATCAACCCATCGGATTTCGTGAAGCGGTTTACTCCGAACTGACCTGTGAACCCGGAGTTAGCGCGGTCCGAAAAGTAGGTCATTGTGAATGCATCAAACGGCTCTTCGCGTCCAGCGGCCTCTTCGTCTACGAATAGGCTGTCGTTAATCTCTAAATAGTTGATCGAATGCGTAGAAGTCGTCACGATTACCCTTGCCTTTCATAGAAACTAGTTACGAATTTCGCTAAACGCCATGTCGCTCAGTCGAATTGGCTGGAGCCTACACTACTTACGATATTCGATGCAAGGAAGGATATTTGCGCCAACATTCTTTCGTATAACAGTTATATATGAGGAATAATTACGAATAACGTAGTAATCTACATAGAAAATAGCTTCATCATCTTTTTTAGTGCCAAAAGTGAAATCGACATGAATTACGGATTTCAGTCACTCAAGGCTCAACCAATACGTTTTCACCGGGTATCTGGCAACAAGTAGGTCGCGTCATCATCGCTTGAGCCAGGTGCTCCAGTTCGCAGGGTTCGCAAGCAGCCACCAGCCACCAATAAAAAAGCCTGAATCAACCGATTCAGACTTCCTTAAGTAGCTGGTACTGTCGTTATTCGTGCGACGAAAACTCTACATATCTCGCAAATCTTCAGGCCTCGAATTCATTGGTGCCTGCTCGCCCATCTCCACCGCCAGAGAATCCAAAGTCAGCCGTTGGTCTCGACTGCGAAGATCGAAGTACAACACAGTCAACCCGATGTAGGCGATCGGGGCAATGACCGCGTAGCCGATTCCGGACAATACGGTAGCCAAGCTCTGGTTTACGCCATCGACCGCACCGGTAACAACGGTGATAAGGAACTGCAAAGCCATCTGTAGAAGTGCGTAAACAATTCCGATACCTAAAATGCGCCATCGGTTCCCGCTGGCGAGGTTCCAACTGCCTTTCAATGCCTCTACAGGTCCTGCCCCCTGGATCATCACCAATTGGATCGCAAACACCCAGGATATTGCGACAAATATCATCACCGGAATCCCGATAAGGATGATCAATAGTGGAGACATAACCATAATGGCGAGCACCAACAGGATGCCAACCACGATCGACGTCAGCAGTTTGGAAAGTCCCCTACGGAGACTCACCATCACGTCGATGCTAGAGCCTAGGTAGTGCATACCGACGGCGTGAATCGTCGCGCTTACCACTACGATAGTCGCCAAAGCAGTAGCCAAACCTACAAAGAGCAGCACAGGGACCGCATCAGCAAAGTCATCTATCGCTTCTTGTCGTGACGAATCAGATGCAAAATCGGACGAGAATCCCTGTGGTAAATCTGGGACTAACAGAAGCACCAGCAATCCCAACACCTGTGGCGGCAACCCGATCAAGATGAACTGCCAGAAATTCTTGCCGTAGAGGTGAAACGTGTGGCCTATTAGCTGTCCCAGATCACGATGTGGAATAGCGTTTTCGTCAACTACAGGCTCCAATGGAGTACCGCACCAGGTACAAAACTCAGCGCTAGCTACGTTCTCCTGATCGCATTTCTCACAAATCAAAGCAGGTGGCCTCATCAGATAAAGCAGTTGCAAAAGTGCAACGTATCAGAATCCCAAAGCATGACATCGAACTACATCGGACTAGTCCAATGATTTGATCCAAAGACAAATAAAAAGCCCGAACCAAACAGTTCAGGCTTTTCAAACATACTCAAAATATAGGAACTAACGGCTCTCCTTGACGCCCGAAGCCAACGCAATGCCACCCACATCCTGCCCTGTCCTCCTTCCTTCGGGAAGGGGCTAGGGGATGGGTAGATTGC
The DNA here is from genome assembly GCA_040264655.1 of Dehalococcoidia bacterium. GTDB lineage: Bacteria > Chloroflexota > Dehalococcoidia > Lucifugimonadales > Lucifugimonadaceae > Lucifugimonas. The sequence continues at coordinate 168,968 of JBDQHW010000002.1, forward strand.
GCCTCGCGACCAAGTCATCCGATGACGCCCGGAGCTAAGACCCAACGCCAACGCTAATCCCTAAAAGTGAATCGCTTCGTTCGTTACAGCCGCACCAGCTTCCTTCACAGCCTCCGACAACGTCGGGTGAGCATGAGTCATCTTGTGCAACTCAAGGTTCGTACCCTCAAGCATCTGCAACATACCAATCTCAGCGATCAACTCAGTAGCTTCAGGCCCAATAATGTGCGCCCCAACAACCTCGCCCGTATCGTCGTCCGTCAGCACCTTCACGAATCCCTGGGGCTCGCCAATCGCAACCGACTTTCCGGCTACCTGGAACGGAACCTTACCGATCTTCAAGTTCACGCCATTTTCACGCGCCTGAGCTTCGGTAAGGCCGATCGATGCAATCTGCGGCTGAGCGTACGTGCAACGAGGAACGTTTACATAGTCCTCAATCGGCTCGGTCTCGTGCCCTGCGATCGTCTCAGCAGCCACAACACCCTGATCGAACGCAACGTGAGCAAGCATCAACTTACCGTTCACATCACCGACAGCGTAAACACCACCGACGTTCGTTCGCATGTTGCCGTCAACCTCGATGAAACCAGGTCCAACCGTGTTGATGCCCAAGTTCTCAAGACCAATGTCATCAGTGTTTGGTTGCACACCAACACCAAGTAGCACCTTGTCGCAGATGAACTCCTGCTTATCGCCGCCGACTTCGTACTGAACAGCAAGCCGGCCATCTTTTTTCTCAACGCCTGAAACGCTGGCAGAAGTAGCGAATTCGATTCCTTGTCGACCGAACTGACGTTCAAGCTCAACCGAAATCTCTTCGTCTTCACGCGGAACCAAGTGCCCGAGCATCTCGAACATCTTTACGTTCACACCGTACGAATTGAAGTAGTAGGCAAACTCGCAACCGATAGCCGATGCACCAATAACAGCAACCGCTTCTGGTTGTTCTCGAAGTTCGAGAGCGTGTCGAGAAGTGATGATGTTCTCACCATCGATCTCAAGACCTGGCAGGCTACGAGCACGTGCACCAGTAGCGATAACAATATTCTTGGCAGTAAGCGTCTCGCCGCCTTCAATGTCGATCTGAGTCGACGACTTCAAAGTCGCCTTGCCCTGAACGAGAGTGATCTTGTTCTTCTTGAACAGGAATCCGATACCGCTCGTAAGCGCCTTCGAAACCTTGCGTGATCGATCAACAGCTTTCGACATGCTTGCCGACCACTCGCCAACTTCGATGCCCCAGTCGTCGGCGTGCGAAAGGTGGTTCACAACTTCGGCGTTCTTCAGAAGCGACTTCGAAGGAATACAGCCCCAGTTCAAGCAAACTCCACCGAGTCCACCAATGCCCGTGCCGTCGTCTTTCTCAACAACCGCAACGTTTAGGCCAAGCTGGGCGCCCCTAATTGCGGCGTGGTAGCCGCCAGGACCTGCACCGATAACAACGAGATCGAAACTAGTTTCTGCCATTCGAAATATCTTTTCTTTCTGGGGTGGATCAGCCGTGCCTTGGCTCAAACCGATCCCAAACCTGCGAATTCAACCGCCCGATTATACGTGCGAAATCCATGTTTATCGGCAACCACTGGCACAACACATGTATTCGAATGTTCTGGCCTCGTTCGACCGAACTATCCGCTAATACCAAATCGTCATTAGATCAGTTGTAATTTTAATATGCACTAGGAATACACTGACCGATTCCACTCGTAAAACTACAAAGCACCAACAGCATATTTGTACGACGCATGGAACTTACTTGGAACCTGTTCGAAACTAATGATCAAGACCACCAAACTATCAATGTCAGCAGCGCTATTTGCCGTTGTATCTCTACTTATTTTCGTCGGATGCTCAAGTTCTGACAGCAACTCCGAGACTGAAACACTCGTTATCGGTGGAATCCCCGACCAAAACATTTCTCTCCTCGAAGAACGCTTCGGGTCGGTTGCTGAGTATCTTTCAGATGAATTAGAAATCGAGGTCGAGTACGTCCCCGTAACCGACTATGCCAGTCTGGTGACTGCCTTCAAAAACGGCGACATTTCGCTCGCGTGGTTCGGAGGTCTAACCGGACTCCAGGCTCAGTCCTTCACGCCGGGTGCATTCCCGATAGTTCAACGACCCCGTGACAAAGAATTCACCTCTGCCTTTATCGTTGGTGCCGACTCAACTGCGACTACCCTCGCTGACCTAAAAGGCGAAACCTTCACGTTCGGATCGACAAATTCAACGTCAGGTCACTTGATGCCCCGTTCGTTCCTGCTCGAAGCAGGGGTCGATCCAGACACCGATTTCCAAGGTGTCCCAAACTACTCAGGATCACACGACCTGACCTGGAAGTTGGTTGAAAACGGTAGTTTCCAAGCAGGAGCGCTCAATTCAGCTGTTTGGGAGCGAGCCATCTCAGAAGGTAGCGTCGACCTCTCCAAAGTGAAATTGCTCTACGAAACGCCCGAATATGTCGACTACACGTGGGTTGCTCACCCTGACATCGACTCCCGCTGGGATGATGGCACTACCGAAAATATCAAATCAGCATTCATCGGTATTTCATCTGGAAACGAACTCGAAGCTCGAATTCTAGAAATGTTCGAGACAGAGTCTTTCGTTGAAGCAAACGCTGCCGACTACGAAGGCCTAGAGCAGATCGCACTCTCGCTCGACATGTTGCAATGACCACCACTCCGGGTACACCAAAGACTTTAGCCCGCCTTATCGGCGTCACCAAGTCGTATGGTGCCCATCGAGTGCTTGGACCTATTGAACTAGAGATCCGTGTCTGCGAAAAAATAGCAATAATCGGCCCGAGTGGGGCAGGCAAAACCACACTGCTCAAACTGCTTGCTGGCGAAGCGGAAGCTTCAACGGGAACAGTCGAATTAGATTCCCGTTCGATCGGCTCAATTCCATCCCGAAAACGTTCCAAACACGTTGGACTAATGCATCAACAGTTCGATCTCGTTCCGCAACTCTCGGCTCGTCGAAACATCGAAATCGGCAACTCAGGCAGATGGTCTCTACTTAGAACCATCGCCGGACTAGCCCTTCCAATCCAGGATGTACGCTCGGCGGACGTTGCTGAAAAGCTCGCGATCGACAACGTGCTTGATGAACGAACATCTCGACTCTCCGGTGGTCAGCAACAACGGGTAGCAATGGCAAGACTGATCGTGCAATCACCCAGCTTGCTACTTGCCGATGAACCAGTCTCGTCGCTAGATCCCACCCTCGCCGAAAAATCTGTCCAAGTACTCTGCAATGAACTAACGGAAGGCGAAACCGGCCAACGTGCCATCGTCGTCAACTTGCACACACCATCATTAGCCGTTCAACACTTTGATCGAATCATTGGACTTGCAGAAGGCCAAATCAAATTCGACAAGCCGTCAGAATCAGTCACAGACACTGATCTGTCCGCTGTGTACTCAAGATCAGAAGGTGAACCAGAACTATCTGACGATGTAATTAGCTCCGAAACGAACTGGGGTCGTGATTAGTGAGCGACTCAGCGACCTATCAGCTCGTTTATCGCCTCAGATGGCCGATATTCGCGGTCCTAGCCGTTCTTGCATCGCTAGTAAATGTCGATTGGTCAAACGTGTCCCAATCTGGCGCAGGCTCTTCGCTCCAGATGTTCGCGACGGCTCTCCTAACTCCCGATCTATCACCAAATCATCTTGAATCCGTACTTGGTGCAGTATGGATCACCCTCGCTTACGCCACGACCGCGCTGACTCTGGTGATAATCGTGGGTATTCCGCTGGGCATGGTTGCATCTGGCACAGTCCTACCATCGAGTCCTATCGGTAGCGCCGTAGCGATAACCGTTCGTGCCTACATAGGATTTATCAGAACGATTCACGAGCTAATCTGGGCACTGCTGTTCGTGGTTGCGTTTGGACTCTCCCCAGCTGTCGGAATACTGGCAATCGTAGTTCCGTACTCAGGGATTATCGCTAGGATCTTCGCCGAGCGGTTACAGGATGTTCCAGAAGATCAGATCATGGCTGCCCAAACCTCTGGCGCCACGAAATATCAGCAAGTTGCCTTCGTTCGTATTCCATCTGTACTGCCCGACATGGTCTCGTATCTCTTGTATCGATTCGAATGCGCTGTTCGTACTGCAGCCGTCCTAAGTTTCATCGGACTAGGAGGCATCGGCTTCAGAATCGATATTGCGATGAAAGACTTAGATTTCAGCGCAGTAGCAACACTGCTCTACACCCTCGTTGCCCTAGTGCTGATGGTCGATCTCATAAGTGGCTCCGTTCGAAAGAAACTCCTCTCTTGAACTCAAATTACGTCGAATCCAACAACCAGTCTTGGACATTTGCGCCAAAACGACATTCATCGTTCGCCTTGTCGATCACGGCTCTCGTGCTCGGGTTAGTAATTGCCAGCTGGGTTAACATTTTTTCGATATCGCGTGGACATCGATCGCTGATCTCGTCTGAGTCGATTGACCGTATGGGTGAGTTTGCCGGAAGTCTGGTTGGATCCGGATCAAACAGTTCGTTCTGGGGCAATGGGAACTGGGGTGACGTTCTCAGGCTTTCGGTAGACACCCTCGCCATGAGCATTCTTGCGTTCGCAATAGCTGGAATCGTGGCGATGCTCCTGCTTCCATTGGCATCATCAAACCTGGCCTTAGATCGAACCTCTGGACGCCGCAGGCAGTTCCGCTTCGTGTCGTTTGTTATCACCCGAGCATTCTTCATATTCACTAGATCTGTTCCCGAACTGCTCTGGGCGCTGATCGTAGTCTTCGTGCTCTCTCCGGGAATTCTGGCTGGAGCCGTAGCCCTCGCGATTCACAACGTAGGAGTAATCGGCCGTCTCGGAGCCGACACCGTCGAAGACGCAAGCCCGGCGCCAATCGAAGCAATGCGATCTGCCGGGGCCAACACGGCGCAAATCTACTTGCTGGGCGTACTGCCTCTAGTTGCACGCCAGCTAATCACGTTCCAGATGTACCGATGGGAAGTAATCATCCGCACCACCGCGGTAGTCGGATTCGTCGCGGCATCGGGACTCGGCTACCAGATGCGGCTCGATCTAAGCTTCTTCCGTTACACGAACGTGGGACAGCTTCTAGTCGCCTACCTACTCATAGTCTGGACAGTCGACATCATCTCGACCCTAACCCGCCGCTCAATCAAGTAGGGCGAATCAGTTAGACGTTATCGTCGTCTCTGTCCACAGCACGACCGCCTGAACCGGTGTATGCCTTGTCCCCGCCGATCGACGTATCAAAAATCTTGTAGAGCTTCGCGCCAAAGATGGCCACGATCATCGTCGCCACCAAAACAAAGCCGAAAATTATCGACGAAACGAGCACAAACGGCTGCCAGCTAGCAGGGCACTTGCTTATGCCTGAACACAGCCATGCGCTAGTGCCGCCGTAGCCAACAGCGATCATCAATCCAAGCGCAGTGCCGAGTATCATCCCGGTTACCCAGGGGCGTCGTCGTCCAAGAAATCTAATCATCGTCCTTCAACACTACTGCGAATTCCTGCTATTCGCACATCATTTTCGGAGTACGTCCCGATTTATATCAAGCCGAAAATCAGCGACTAAACCCGGATACGGAACGAAGCTCCCAGAAGATTTGTGATGAAGAATGAAATGGAAACCTAAACAAATACCTTCTAGTTCACCCGCTCCAACACGCTAGTGCCGATCAACTCGATATCGCCAACATTCCATGGTGACTCAGCCATCGTAGGACCCACCGACACCGTCACGATCCACTCCATCTGACGCATCACCATCGTGCGCCCTATGCCATCGGAATCAATCAAAATCGAGAGCTGATCAATCAAACGCTCGTCAGAGTTGTTGATCTCCGAAATAGCGTCCTCGCTCTCGATGTATGCGTTCTTGATTAGCTCGTAGTGATCAACCGCCGAATCATCGGTGTCGAACTGGATCAACACGACTGCCAAGAACTCACGACCCGGCAAGCTTGTGTCATACATGGCAGAACACATCGACTCAATCTGCGGCTGCGAAGTGCGCACTGAATCCGTAAGCGAATCCCTGAACAAACTCAGATCACCCTCGATTTCCGTCAACACACCTGCACAAGAACTAGGATCAATAACCTCAGTCGAAATCGCCGAAGAACCTGAAACGCTAGTCGGATTCGCCGGAATCTGTATCGGCTCCGACGCCTCGCCCGAGCTACCGCAAGCAACAATCACCATCGCCAGCATCGCTAAAGCCATCAAACTACCAAGTCGAAACATTCAAAGCCCCTGTCCAAAATTTGTCCAAGAAAATTTTACGCCCACTCGCCAGCGTAAAGATTCATCAGCAATCCCAACGTGCAACTAGTTTCAGTATTACCCGCCAACAGCTACCATCTCTCGCATCAGAACCTAAAGCAATCCCCCACCAGCACCGTCCCCTTTCCAGACGGAAAGGGCTAGGGATAGGAGACTCCCAAGCAGAGTTACAAAGTAACAACCGAGAACAACCCAATCTCACAACGTCCCCTTTCCAGACGGAAAGGGCTAGGGATAGGAGAATCACGAGCAGAGTTACAAAGTAACGACCGCGAGAAACGCACCATGCCAATACCAGCAGCCAACGACCCACAAGCCCTCCGCCAAGCCGTCCTCGACCACATGCACGTCGGCATGACAAACCAAACTCTCCTAGCCGAAGAAGGCGGACCCCTCCTCATGGAATCCGCGGAAGGCATCTACGTAACCGACGTCGAAGGCAACAAATTCATCGACGGCATCTCCGGCATGTACTTCCGAAATGCCGGACACGGACGCGAAGAAATCGCCAAAGCCATCTACGATCAGCTCACCTCCATCAGCATGAACGTCTACTCAGGCGCCACACCTAAAACCATTCAGCTAGCCGCCAAACTCGCCGAAATCGCACCCGGCGACCTATCACGAACCTTTTTCTGCCAAGGCGGATCCGAAGCCAACGAATCATCCCTCAAAATGGCGCAGGCATACCACGTACGCCGAGGCGACAAAGGACGCTACAAAGTCATCTCACGAGAAGGCTCCTACCACGGCTCCACTTACGGCACGATGTGGCTCGGCGGCCACCCCGGCTTCCCACGAACCGACTACCAGCCCAAGCCAGCCAACGTAGTAACCGTCGGGCAACCCCACTACTACCACGACACCTACGGCGCCTCATCTGCTGAAGAAAACGGCGAACGGGCAGCGCTTGAAATCGAAAAAGCGATTCTGTTCGAAGGACCCGAATCCGTTTCGGCAGTAATCGGCGAACCCGTATCCCAACCACTCGGAGGCGTCGTTCCACCTTCCAACTACTGGCCTATGGTTCGAGAAATTTGCGACAAGTACGGCGTACTGCTGATCTTCGATGAGGTCATTACCGGATTTGGACGTCTCGGCGAGTGGTTCGGTGCCGATTTCGTAGGAGTCACTCCCGACATCATGTCCTTTGCGAAGGGCATCACGTCCGGCTACTTCCCTGTAGGCGGATCGATCTCGACTCAGAAGATTGCCGACGCGTTTGCTGGAGGACCCGACAAGGTCTGGTCTCACATGTACACCTACTCAGCCCACCCCGGCGGAGCCGCAGCCGCATTCGCCAACCTCGCCATCGTCGAACGTGAAAACCTAGTAGAAAACGCCCGAGTTCGAGGCGAACAAATCGGCGAGTCACTTGCCGAAATGAAGGCGAAACACCCGATCATCGGCGACACCCGAGGCGTAGGACTAATCCAAGGCATCGAGTTCGTGAAAGACCGCGAAACCCGTGAACACTACGACGCTTCCGTAGGCGTTAATGCGATGTTGACGGAGGAACTCCGAAAACGAGGCGTCTGGATCCGAGTCCCCGCCTACATCCTCCCAATAGCCCCACCACTAACAATCACCGCCGACGAAACCGACCAACTCACAACCATCATCGACGAGGCACTTGGTGCAGTTGAGGAACGGTTGGGGATTGTCTGAACGACCAAATAGTGAGTAATACCGGTGTGTATGAAGGGGGTTTTGATGTCATTCAATCTCGCCGGTTGATCCCTGTTCGCTAAGCGAAGCATGTATAGCACACATTATTGCTTCAGTGCATTTATTTGAGTCTCTATCGGCATGTTCTACGCTTTTATAGCACCCCGCCACCCACCACTTGACCAACCCCACCAACCCATAGCAACCTAAACCCAAGAAACCAGCCGACCAAAAACCACAGGCAACCGCAATCCATAAAATGGACTCATATGCCTGATGCTCCTCCCCCTCGTTCGCCCCGCATACCACCGCAAGAACGTTTCGACCGACCCGTCGAGTTCGTCCGGCACGACCTCAATACCCCGCTCTGGGGCAAGCAAGCGCAAATCTTTCGAGCCGTCAAACGTACTTAGCCGCGTCGAATGAGCAACTCCCCGCATCAAACCAAAGCGCGGACGAACAAAGAGTGAATAGCGGCGAGGATCGCCGGCTAAACGTGGGGTGAAATCAGAAATGGCAACGCAAGCAAAACGACAGCGACGTAAAGAACGCAACCGCGCAAACGTAAAAGCACGATCAGCAGCAGTACGAAACGATCGCATAAAGCGGTATTCAATCTTCCTATTAGTAGCAGTACTAGTAATCGCCGCATTAACAGTCGCGGTAATCGCACTACCCGACCTCGGCGCCGGCACAGTAACCACCCACGGCGGCTAACTGGCGTTGGGCGCGCTCGTCGTCGGACGACTCGGCTTGAGCGCAGTCTCACCCTCTAACTCCCCCGATCCGGGGAGGATCGTTGGTTCCGAGTTGAATTCGGATCCAACTGCGAAGTACTGCGCGTCTCCCGGCACAGGCGTACACTTCGTCCGCCTTGCCAAATACAGAAGAAACCAACCCAACCGAAAATCCCACCGACCAAAACGCTTCTCTCACCCGGACCGGGGGAGACCAAGAGGGGGAGAACTCCGAGCCGAGTGACGAAGTCACGAGCGCGAGTAACTCAGAACAAACGCCCGGACTCGGGCTTATGTACGGGCTTTCCGCCGGACACGGAATAAAACACTTCGGGCAGGGCGCACTTCTCGTGATGATCCCAAGCATCCGAGCAACCCTCGGACTCGGTGACGTCGCCATCGGTGGAATGTCATCAGCGCAGTCGATCTCGTCCGGACTCGCCAACATTCCCGCCGGTATCCTCACCGACATGTTCCGCAAGAAGATCGCCTGGATTCTTCTCGCATCCATGCTGCTCGTCGGAACCGGCTACATCATCATCGGCGCATCACCCGTCTACTGGACCCTCCTCATCGGAGTCTCCATCGTCGGATTTGGCACATCGCTCTGGCACGCCCCGGCCTTCGGAACGCTAGCCGCCAGATATCCGAAGCGGCGCGGCTTCGCCATGGCTGCCCACCTAACGGGAGCCCAAATAGGAAACACCACCTCACCGCTGATCATCGGATTCCTCTTGGCAGGAACGATCGGATCATGGGTCGTGTTCAGCGGAATCGACTGGCGATGGCTAGCCGTAATCATTTCGATCCCGATGTTCCTGACCGGACTCTCAGTGATCGCCAAGTTCAAAACTGCAGGTGCCGAATCAAAAGGCGACGTAAGTCTTCGCGAATATTTCGGATCAGCCAAAAAGCTTCTCAGCAACAAGGGCGTGCTCGGAATGGCGCTGCTCGGCGCGCTTCGAGGAGCGATCCACAACTCATTCCAGGTGTTCCTCGTTATATACATGCGTGAGGAGCTCGACTACTCCGACACCTACGTTGGTGTACACGTTGCTCTAATAACGATGGCAGGAATTATTTCGACACCGATCATGGGCAACCTCTCGGATCGAATCGGTCGGCGACCTGTAATTTCGTTCGCAATGACCGCAATGACGTTCCTGATCTTCCTGTTCCTCCAGTTCGATTCAGGACTAGCCATGACGGCATTGATCGCAATTTTGGGTCTGTTCTTCTTCTCGGTAATGCCGATCATCAACGCAGCGGCGATGGACATGATCGATAAGGGCTCAGAGGGTTCAGGCACTGCGCTGATGTTCTCTGGTGGTGCAGTTATCGGATCTCTAACTCCGATTGCCGCAGGTTTCATCAACCAGGAGAACGGCTTCCACGGTGTGATCATCTTTGCTGGAATCATCGCAGCGGTTGGTGCAACCCTGTCGCTGGTATTGCCAATGAAAGCGAAAGCCTAGCTGGCGAGCTAGTCGACGCTAATCGAGTAGCCGAATCCTCGATGTGATTTGATCACGCCTTCGGAACCTTCGTCGGATAGATCTTGCTTGAGCTTCTGGCGAAGTCGGCGAATCGCCATGTGAACCGCCGCATCGGAAACGTCGTCGTTGCCCCACGCCTGAAGTTTAAGCTTGGCATACTCGACAACTACTCCCGGTTCGGAAAGCAGCGCAGAGAGAAGATCCCACTCGGTGAGGTTCAATTCGATGCGTTCGCCGTCGACCGTCGCTTGTTTTCGGTCAAAATCAAGCTGCAGCCGGTTTGAGCTAAATGTGGTGCTTTCTACTTTTTTGGAGCTAGCTCGACGGGTAACCGCTTCGACTCTCGCCATTAACTCAATAGGTTCGAACGGTTTGGTGATGTAGTCATCGGCACCAATGGTGAGAGCTTGCGCAACGGATTCCGTGGTCTCGTTTCCGCTTACAACTATCACCGGAGTATCGGTGTACTGTCGAAGCTCTCGTAGAACATCAAGGCCAGCAATATCCGGCAATCCCATATCGAGAAATATCAGATCGGGCTTGTTCGACTTGAGGTAATCGATCGCGTCGGCGCCGAGTTCAAACTCTGTAAAGTTTTTCGAAGCACCCGACATCTCTAAGCAAACACGAATGGAATCGCGCTGATTCGGATCGTCGTCGCAGATAACTATGTCCACTGAACTACGTGCCCTCAATCACTTTCATTCCCCGTCATCCAGCACATGCTGCGGTGCGAACAATATCAGGTTCTGAACCCCTCTTGGCTGGCCGAGTAACTGGTAAGCCTTCATAAACCGATAAATTTGATCAACTATGCGGTTGCGAACAACGTACCCTTACTCGCGATTCGCTACGCATGCATATTTGAACCCAACTCGCTTCTGTAACAGCAACTAAAAGTAGGATCGACCAATGAAAGCTATCGACATCCACGCTCACATACCTCGAATGCCGGGCATACCGGACTACGGTATCGAGCCGGGGCTGCGTCGTATGTTCCGAATGAACGATGAGCCAGATGATGTTGCCAAGATGGTCGAAACATATCGTGCGATCGATACGATGGCAGTCATCTTCTCGGTCGATGCCGAAACTGAGACAGGCGATCTGCCCGACCCCAACGACTATGTAGCAGAAACGGTCGCTGCTCATCCCGACGTTTTGCTGGGGTTCGCATCAGTCGATCCGCGCAAGGGTGAAGCAGCGGTTGTTGAGCTCGAGAGGGCAGTTACTGAACTAGGACTCCGAGGGCTAAAGCTTCATCCGATTCATCAGGCGTTCTTTCCTGACGATCCAAAATTCTCTCCGTTGTTCTCGAAAGCAGAAGAGCTAGGGATTCCTGTGATTATGCATTCGGGCTACGCTGCTGCCGGTGCGAACACTCCCGGCGGGGGCGGGTTCGAGCTGGCATATGCTCGACCGATTCCTGGATTCGACTCGTTGGCGGCACGTCATCCGAATTTGACGATCATCATGGCACACCCGGCTTGGCCGTGGATTCAAGAACAGATCGCTGTGGCTTTGCATAAGCCGAACGTTTTCATCGATTTGTCTGGCTGGGCTCCTCGATACATACCGAAAGAGTTAATGACTGAAGCCGGAGGACGACTTCGAAAGAAAGTCCTCTTCGGATCAGACTATCCGTACATATCTCCCGTGACTTGGATGGAGCAGTTCGCCGAACTCGATATCAGAGATGAAGCTCGCCCGCTGATACTCCACGACAACGCCGCAGGCATACTCGGGCTATAGCTCCAGCCTATCGTCACATCAAATTGCAGCTTGGTTTTAGGGGTATGCCATGGAACGAATAGTCAAAGCTCTCGTCTTTGATTTTGATGGTCTAATTTTGGACACAGAATCGGCTGAATACGGCTCTTGGAAGGAAATATATTCCGGGCTGGGATGTGTTCTTCCGTTTGACCTATGGGCGGCATCAATAGCGTCGGACAGTTTCGAACCCCATGAGCACTTGGAGAAACTAGCCAAGCGTCAACTGTCTAGATCGGAAATCGAAGAACGACGAGAATTGCATTTCGAGAGAATAATGGCTGACATGCAAATCCTTCCCGGAGTGCTCGAACTAGTCGCTAATGCTAAAGCGCATGGCATCAGAGTTGGCATTGCTTCGAACTCGAGCCACGAATGGTTGGACCGATTCCTTGTCAGATACGAGATTTCAAAACTATTCGAGGTAGTTAGCAGCCAAGATGACGTGGGCGTCGCAAAACCAAATCCTGCCGTCTACCAGTCCGCTTTGACACGATTGGGTGTTGATGCATCAGATGCAATCGCTTTCGAAGACTCACCGAACGGTGTCGAATCAGCCAAACGCGCCGGGATTTTCTGCGTCGCTGTGCCTGGGCCAGTGACTGAGTCACTGTCATTCGACCACGCCGATTTACGTCTGAAATCATTAGCAGACATGCCGCTTGAGAGGCTACTGTCAGTATTTACGAACTCTGCAAGTTGACTATTTAGACCTTGTTCAAACTTGATTTTCATCCGTTACCGGATAAAAGTCGCGACGTCCCTAAGATGCGATAGGGGGGTTCTCGTTAAACGCCAAAGCTGTTACGGTCTGTAACCAAGTTCGTTTGTTCCCTTAAAGTAATGCGCCCCTCCGGAGGCGTAATTGGAGGGGCACATGGGCTCGCAGCGGAGACTGTGCCTACAACTTCAGAGCCCATGAAGTATGTCGGCGGCTTGAGGTTTGTGTGTCCGCACAAACCTCAGCGGTTCATCTAGTTGTCTCTACGCGATATTCAGTTTTCAGTGCCGTTAGGCACACCGACCTGGATGTCACGCGCCTGCAAATTGCCGACGCTCCAGACTGGATCCGGTTGTCTAGACCGGGACTTTGCTGGAACTAAACTGCTGCGGAACAGCCTGCCTTCCAGCGACACCTCCGTTAAGGCTTGCCAATGCTGACTTGAGTCGGCTATCGAGAATCCGAAGACTGCTGATTAGCTTCAGTCGTCGGTATTCAGGAATCACCTGAAGCTGCATTGCATCTAGCTCACCAGCGATTTTCAGAACTGCGTTTTCGATCAGAGCTGTGTCGGCTTCGACAGGAATCGCTGGCTGAATCACTGCCACTGGCTCAGGCTCGCGCTCGGGTGCTCGCTTGCCATTTACGACTTCCTCGATGATGTCCTCAATCGACAAAGTTGCTGATGTTTTTGCACGCCCCACAATGCGCTCAACATGGACGCTTGAAAGACGCCCATCGATGAACGGCTGAGCGATTTCTCGCTGTCGCACATGGTCTTCAATATCGGCGATAGAACGTGCCTCTTTAAAGGTGAGTTCTCCGCTGTTCACCTTTTCACCAAGGGCCGGATCAAGGGTGCGAATCAAGCTCTCATAATGGTGGATAGTTCCGGGTGTAATTCCGGTTCTACGAGCCAGCTCTTGCTGGGTAACTTCGTGGCTATCTCGGTACTCCATAAAGGCGCGCCCGAGGTCCATCGCTGGCACCAGTGAAGAGTGGTACTGCTCGGCTAGCGAGAGCTCCCATCTTTCCTGTGGAGTCACTTCTTCTTTGACGGTGCATTCCAACGCAACTTCGCCTGCTTCTTTGGCAGCGGTGAGCTTGCGTTCACCAGCCAAAAGCAAATATCCATTTGCCGTAGACAGAACTACCGGATCGCGTTTTGAGCGCACGGAACGAGAGTTTTCTCGACGCCCGTTGGCCTTCTTTGTCCGAGGGAGATCGGGGTCCGGGAAGATCTGGTCTATCGGAATCTTCAACTTGCTTACCTCATATATTCTCGGCGTTCGCCGGGATTCGAATTCACATACTTGCGGAATCGGAATGAGCAGTACGAACTGAATCAACTACACATCACATTCCAAATCGATGAGGTTATTCTCCGCGTTCCAAAAAGTAGTTTCATAAACTGTCCCCGTCGGGAAATCTTCATTCCAAAAGACATTTGACTTTGGAATTGCTGGGGGATACTGTGAGCTAAGCACCGGCTTGGAATGAGCGTTTCCCAGTTCAAATGACCCTTCAAGAACAAACATCAACAGTTCCCCCATATGTCCCATACCGGACATTCCAAACTTTTTTGGAATTCCTCCAAGACGAGGGCATTCCAGGACGTATAGACAAAACTGTTTGGGGCCCTAGGTTCTCAGGCAGCTCTGGAACTCAGTTAATGACGGCTTTGAAGGTTCTTGGTCTTGTCGACACGGAAGGTCACCCCTCCGATGAGCTCGACGATTTAGTCCATGCAGAGGGCGACGACCGCAGGACTCTTCTTAGGCAAATTCTTCAACGTTTCTACGTCCCTGTATTCGAGCTAGATTTGGCGCGAGCAAGCAAGGGGCAGTTCCACGAAGCGTTCCGATCGTTCGGCACGAAAGAGGGTGTGCTCACTAAATGTGAGGCATTCTTCATCCGTGCCGCACAGGCCGCCGGAATAGAACTTTCGAAACGCATTCTGGTTGGCAGACACGGCGCCAGCAAAGGACGCGGGACGACGACTCAGGCCCGACCAAGAGCTGCAGCTACACCGGCTCCGGTTGCTGAAAAAACAGTGGTCCAAACACCCGCTGAACCAGTGTCTCAAGCAGGCTCAATAAAGCTCGAACTGGCCGACAGAATATTGGCAAAATATCCAGACTTCGACCCGGCATGGGATGCCACTGTGCAGGCCAAATGGTTGGAAGGAATGACCCGCCTATATGAGGGTCTTTCGGTTAGCCCTTCCGACCGCGACGGGGCTGCTGAAGACGCTTAGTTCTGTGAGGCTAAATAGTCTCCGGGTAAATCCGGTACTCGACGATATTTAACGTCCGTCCATCGGGAGAAATCAGGTCGTATTCATCCTCGATTTCGCCACCCTGCGATTCAGGAATTCGTCGACTCGGCACATTCGCTCGGTCGACGGGATACTTCAGATATTCGCAGTCGATTTCTTCGGCTGCCCAGCCACACAGGGCCTCTATCGCTTCCGATCCCAAGCCCTGCCCGTGAAACTCTTTGGCAATCCATATACCTAGCTCAGGTGTCGATGTTTGCGGCCTGTGGAGTCCAACGCAGCCAACAAATGAATCAGGATTGTCGGCCTGTACAGAGACCAGCTGAAGATTCGTATTGTTGCTCAGGCCTTCAATAGAGTCAGCGATAAACGGCGCAACGTCCATGACTGATCTAGCAGGCGGCGGAAACATGAACTGAGTGATCTGCTCAGTGAACTCTCGAGCTATCGGCTTAGCATCGTTGAGCTCAATCGGGCGAAGAATTAGACGGTCAGTAACGATCCGTACGTCTTCGAGCTCGATGTTCCGCCGGAGAGGCACTGGCTAAGCAGGCTCAACGAGCGTTAGGCGGTCTGCCGCAGCGCTGCTGCTTAGCTCCACAACGCTCATTGCTGCTTCACGTGCCTTCTTGCCACTAGGAGCAACCGACTTGAACATCGCTTCGGTCTCCGGGTGACACGTCAGGAAAATAACCTGGAACCGCTCTGAGAGATCCATGATGACCTTACAAGCGGCCTTGGCTCGCTCAGGGTCGAAATTCACCAAGATATCGTCGAGTACGACTGGCATAGGTTCGGCGTTCTTGGCGTATTCCTCAATCAGAGCGAATCGCATGGCAAGGAACAACTGCTCGGCAGTACCTCGACTGAGTTCGTTGGCACGCTTGGTATGACCTTCGCCCTCAACGACCTCAAGATCCTGTTCTTTCTCACCGATCACAGCTCGCACGCTTGTGTAACGACCGAGTGTGAGGTCGGTAAGGTACTTAGATGCCGACAACATCAATGCTGGTTGGCGTTCCTGCTGGAACTCTTCGCGAGTTCGTTCAAATACATCACGTGCGATCGTAAGCACTGCCCATCGTTGTGCATCGCTGTTCAGCTTCTCTTCGAGGACATTGATCTTCGAATGAAGCTCTAATGCCTGTCCAGATTTTTCGAACTCGATCTGCTGACGGCGCAGGTTGCCCTGCTCTGAGTGAAGTCCATCGACTTCCGTGCGTGCACGTTTCACTTCGTCTTCAAGCTGCTGAAGGCGTGCTACTGCTTCTTCGTGCGGAGTAGCGGAAAGGTCGTCACGATATGCCTGACCGTCTTCGTTGCTTAGCAGTGGTGAGTTTTCGAGTAATTCAGAAAGCTTGCGTTCAAGTTCGCGTCGTTCCTGAACTTGTATCGCAAGTGCTTTGAATTCTTCGTGATCGTATGTCTCACCCTTTTCAAGGAGTGAACCTATCTTCGCGTCGAGTTCCGACATGCGACCTTCGAGCGTTTCAAACTCAGTCGTCCAGATGCCTATCTCCGAGGCAATCTGCGACTGTCTTACGACCGCTTCGTCGTGAGCCTTCAAGCGCAATGCGAGGTCTTCAAGTGCTTGAGTACCTTGCTGAGCGGGTGCTGCCGGCAGCTTGGCTGCTTCAAGAACTTCCGACAGGCGGAAATCAATCTCGCCGGCCGTGTCTGACATCTGTGAAACGCGCATTCGCAAGCTGGCAGTAGTTCGCTGCTGGCTCTTGAGCGTTCGTATGCTCGCCATAACGTTCGCTGCCTGCGAAGGATCAAGGTCGATTCTCAGTTCAGATCGTTCTAGCAGCAACTGCCATCGGTTCTGAACATCGGCGAGTGTATTTGCAGTCAGCGCCAGTCCGCTGTGAGCTTCCGTCAATCGAGTGTCGATCGTGGACAGTCTCGAAGCAGCAGTCTCAAATTCTCTTGAGACGGATTCGAAGCGTCGGCGTAGGTCTAGCGACCTGTCGAGTTCTCCGGCTTTCTCTTCAATATCTCGGATAGTCGGCGTGTCGCTGACACCAAACTCACTGGCAATCTCTGAAATTTCCTTAGCGGTGGAGTCTATTCGTTCTTGAATCTCTTCTACTTGAACGTTCGCGACATCCTTAGCTTCACTGATAGCTGGCTTGCGAATAGTTATTTTGAAACCACCTGCAGCCCTCGCTCGCGAAATCAACATGAATCCAGCAACAACTCCAAGTAGACCAGCAAGGCCACCCGAAAGTTCGGCGTTCATGTAGCTCCACACCATGGAAGCGATGCCGACGATTATTACCGTAATAGGAAGAAGAATCGAACCAACGAATCCGCCGATATCTTCTGTTTCCGTTTGAGCGAGCGTGTCCGAGAGATTCTTCTGAGCTTCGTTCATCTCGGAACGGATCGAGCCTGCGTCGGCTATTGCAGCACGCAGCCTTGATAGACGGTCACGCTTCTTCTCAAGGTCAGATGAAATCTCTGTTGGCACATCAGCAAGAGCATCTCGTGCACCGGCGAGTTTGAGGGCTTCATCAGCCATCGTCTCGCGGTCTTCGGTTCGAGATTGAACTGTAAGTTCAGATTCTTGATATTTACGACGAGCTGCCGTAAGCTCTCGTCCTGCTAATTCCAGATTCGACTGGAGATCCATCGGGGTTTCGAAATCACTGACTGCTTGCTCTGACCAACCAAGTTCTGCAAGGTCACGATCAAGCTGAGCTTGTTCTTTTTCGAGTTCCTGTTCAACTACCGGAAGGTCAGTAACTGCCTTCGTGTAGTAGGCGGTTTCCATAAGAAGCTTGCGTATGTCGTCGCCCTGCTCGATGAACGCTTCGACGACTCCGACTGATTCAGATTCGGTTTTGCGTTCTTGCTGGCGAAGATCACCTTCATCCATCTGCTCCTGGAGAGCCGACTTCTGGTCAACCAAGTTGTCGAGCTGGGCCAGTCCGTCTTCTGGAATCATCTCGTTGTCAGGAAGTTCGGAAATCTGACGCTCAATCTCGGTCTTACGTTCCCACGGATTACGAAGTGAAACGAGAGTCTTCTGTCGTTCGATGCCAGATCGCATCTCTTCCAGTTCAGCTGTCTTTGAGTCGATGGTTCCGACTAGCTGCTCGAGACTGTTGGCGAGTGCCGTGTATTCATCGCTTCCGCGACGAGTCTCTTCGAGTTTAGATCGTGCTTCAGTTAACTCTTTCTCGAGCTTCCGCATTCGGCCGGCACGAGGACTTCGAAGCTTGCGAAGTTCGTCATCGAGTTTGCCACGAGCGTCGGTCAACGACACGTTGGCAAGACCCAGGCCTACTGAGTAAATTTTGTCTCGAATTTCATCTGAGTTCAGCGAAGAAATCACCTGTAACTCACTCAACGAAATTGAGAATACGTTCGTGTAAAGCTCGCTATCGATCCCGCCAAGCAAAGTCCCTAGTAGATCGTTGCTACCGGTCGCATCGCCCGTGATCGAAACTTCGCCGCGCTTTTTACCATCTTGTCGGTGAATGTTGAAATTCGTGTCAGAAGACGTGACGAGTGATACAGCACCGGAACCCGGTTCAGGTTTGAAGTGCTTGTAGTAGAAAAGCTCCTTCAGGGCAGCTCGGTCTGCTTTAGAGGTGTATCCAAACAGAGTCGAACGTAAGAACGCACGAATTGCCGATTTACCAGCTTCGTTTGGACCATGAAGCAGCGTGAGTCGATCCGACATATCGTCGAATTCTCGGTCTGCGAATGGTCCGAAGTTTTCTATGTTTATTCCTGTTAGTCGCAAGTTACTTACTCTGCTCCAACAGTTCTGCTAAATACCAGCGAGCTTCTTCAGCCCACGCTGAAACCTGCTCATCGCTCGGCTTGGCGAGTCCGTGACGTCGGCCTGTGTAAACATCGGACACAACTTCGATGAGCCTGTCGATTTCGTCAGATTCAATCGAAGAAAGTAGTGCACGCTTCAGAGTTGCACCGAGGAAATCATCTTGTTTAGCACGAGATTCGATATCGATTGCAGGTCGCGTCGAATCGACGATCCTCTCAACCCAAACCCACGGTGATCCACCACCACTCCATGCGCCGCGGACTGCGTCGAGAAGGTCTTCGACAGCTCCATCGGCAGCGAGTTGCTCATGTAGTGGTCCACGTCCAACAAGAGTTAGTCGGCAGACCACATCTCGATCCTCAGCTTGAACACTGAGGTTGTCTGTTGCTTGACGAATAGCCGAATCGAGACTATCGATAGTCTCAAGGTTAGAAATATCTACTTCAGTACGTTCCCATCGAACAACATCGAGCGGAACGAATTCGCTACGTGAGGCACCTGAAGGATCGACATCGACCACGAGTGCTCCACGCGCACCGGTTTCGTTCGGGTGTCGACCTTGAGTGTTTCCTGGGTATGCAATAACTGGCGCAGATCGTTTGAGCGTCTGGCGAGTGTGAACATGCCCAAGAGCCCAGTAGTCGATTCCCGATTCTGAAAGGTCTTCAACTGTGCAAGGTGCGTAGTTCGGGTGTGCAGAGTTGGCTCCCACGTTCGCGTGAAGAAGCCCAATTGCAAATAAGTTGGCTGACTGAGGGGGGCTGAACTGAGTCGCTAGGTTGTCGGTAACCTCGCGAGTCGGGTAGCTCATGCCTTGAACAGCAGCAACGGTTTCGCCGTTCTTTTCAACGTTCACCCACTCCGGCTTGGCTCCGAAGATGTGAACACCATCTGGCCAAGCGATAGAAGACTGCCAACCGTCGAGAGGGTCATGATTGCCGTGAACTACGAACGACTGGATACCGGCTTCGGCGAGCTTGGAAAGTCCGTCTCTAAAGCGCAACTGCGCTCGAACTGAACGATCGGCACCATCGTAAACGTCACCAGCGATCACGAGGAAGTCGGCTTTTTGGTTAATGCAAAGATCGACCAGGTTCTGAAAGGCTTCATAAGTTGCCTCTCGAAGACGGGTCGCTACTCGATTATCGGCGTCACCGACACCCGCAAAGGGTGAATCGATGTGAAGATCTGCCGCGTGTACAAAGCGGAAAGAGTCCATATCGTTGCGTTAACTCACTGAAAGGCCGGTTTCAAGCAATTGGGTGGTGATCGGCGGGTTAAGCTCCCCGCTGAATGCAAGATCAGCCTGTCACTCACGTCAGTTTAGCTTGTTTGGCACTGTTAATAGGAGAGTGCTGTCACCTACAAGTTACGTGGGGGTCAGCACGCGAGTACAGAACCGTTGGTAACGAGATTGAACGTTCTTATTGCTTCGTGCCGATGTAAATACCGCGACCTGTCAGACCTTTTTCGAGGTGCTCTACTTCTAAACCGGCTTTTTTGAAGGCATTCATGTATTCATCGTGAGTAAACCACCCCATTTCGTGGGTTTCGGTAACTTTCGATATGCCGTTGTTGTCGCCGATCAGATATTCGAGAACGAGTCTACCTCGTTCGACCGGCTCTGAAACCATCATCCGAGTGACTACGAATTCATCGGTTTTGTAGGTTTCTGAATCGATGTGACCCACAAGCCATGCTTCCGGTGTGATCCACGGTTCAACTAGCAATATTCCGCCTGGGTTGAGATGTTTCGCCATGTTGGCGACTGCATGTTCCATACGCTCCACCGTTTTGGTGTAGCCAATGGATGAGAACAGACACGTGACAGCATCGAATTTTCTGCCGAGATAGAACTCACACATGTCGCCGACGTGCAGTGGTATGGATGGAACTCGATCTTTGGCTATTGAAAGCATCTCAGGATCGAGTTCAACACCAGTGCATTCGAAGGTTTGTTGTAAATGTTCAAGGTGCTTGCCAGTTCCGCAAGCAACATCGAGCAATGCTGTCGCGCTGGGAATACGCTCGCGAACCAATGATGTGATTAGCTCACTCTCTTCGTCGTAGTTTTTATCCGCATAGACGGCGTCGTAGTGTTTAGCGGTTTTTGTGAACATGGTGAGAGGTTACTGTATTTGGGATGACCACAAAATGATCAAAAATATCCACCACTCCATTCACCGCAACTAGGAGCCCCGCATTGAATACAACTCAGACTGACGCTGACGGGTTCTTCACGCTTGAGCTGCGCAATGGCCGATGGTGGTTAATCACTCCAGCCGGCGCGCCATTTTTCTCGATAGGGATGAACCACATCGACCCGGCGACCCAGCGGTATCCCGAGAACATCGATATCTGGCGAGACAAGTACGGTGGAAGCACTAAGCGTTGGCTTAAAGAATCGGTGGCGCCAAATCTAAAAAGTTGGTGTTTCAACACTGTAGGTTGGACTCAAGATGTAACGATTCGTAACTACGACCACTCGTTGCCTTTTACAGCTGAACAGTACGGCCACCTCGAAATGCCGTACTGCCACATGCTCCCATTTACAGAATCCCATCAATGGGACCAATTTTCGGCGCACTACGATTTCTTCAGCTCCGAGTGGGAGGACTGGTGCGACTATGTTGCACGTGCACACGTTGCCGAACTTAGTGAAGACCCGAACTTGATCGGGTATTTCTACAGCGACTGCCCGACTTGGGTGCACACACGTCCGGTCAATGACTGGCGTGGTCCGATTTTCGATCCTGAAAAACTCGAATCAGATGCTGGCAGACGAGAGCTATCTGCTTTGGCGACCCGCTACTACAAGACAACTCACGACGCGATTAGGCGATACGACGAGCATCACCTGATACTCGGAGACCGATACGAGGCGAACGATCCGATTCCGATGGAAGTTTTAAACGCAGCGTTGCCTTATATCGACGTGATGTCATTTCAGGATTTCAAAGATCCAGTTAATCACCTTGATGAATGGTATCGAGTAACCGGAAAACCAGTGTTGCTGGCTGATGCTGCAAAGATCAAATGGGACACCGAGCCGGGCGAAGTTACTCACAACAACGGCGAATGGTACTCAGAGGTACTTGCTGGACTTCGCGAGAACTCAGGCTGCGTTGGATTCCATTTATGTGGGGGTTATCAGCGCAACCGGTCTCGACGATACGGTCTGATCGATGAGCGAGAGGTTACAGATCAGAAGAACGTTGATCTGATAAGCCAAGCCAATAAAGAAACGGCTCGTTGGCTGTCTGATATCAACTAGACAGTTCTAAGAACCGTAACAAAAAAGGGGATCGTCCTAATGGAACGATCCCCTTCTCATAATTGCTTTTAGTAAAGCAAAGGCTCTTTAGAAGCCCATGTCTCCACCAGGAGGTCCACCTGCCGGCATTGCTGGCATAGCTTCTTCCTGCTCGCTGATCAGAGCCTCAGTTGTGAGGATCATTCCAGCGACAGAAACAGCGTTTTCAACTGCTGCACGAGTTACCTTGGCAGGGTCAACGATTCCCATCGCAACCATGTCGCCGTACTCGCCCTTGTGAGCGTCGAATCCGAAGTTCTTCTCAGTGCTCTCAGAAACCTTTGCAAGGATTACAGCGCCTTCGTAACCGGAGTTAGCGGCGATTACCCTGATAGGTGCGAGAAGAGCAGTCTTCAGCACGTTAATGCCAGTCTGCTCGTCACCGTTGTCAGACTTCACAGAACCAAGACCTTCAGAAGCCTTGATGAGAACCGTTCCACCACCGGGTACGATTCCTTCTTCAACAGCAGCACGAGTAGCCGAACGGGCGTCTTCCATGCGCTGCTTCTTCTCTTTCA
>JBDQHW010000003.1:0-148798 GCA_040264655.1 Dehalococcoidia bacterium
CAGATACACGTGGTGGCTGAATCCAAGCGATTCGATCTTCTTCAGGTCCAGCGAGAGTAACTCCGGCTGGGAGTTTTACTTCGCCAGCTGTGATTGCGGAGTCGACTTCCATGAGTCCTGAACAATCGACAACAATTTCGTTTGGAACATCAAACGGCTTCGCTCGAACGAGAATTTCAAATGCACCCTGGGTAACAACACCGGCACCACCAGCGGTACCTGGAGCTTCTTCCTGACCAGATAGAGAAACTGGAACCGGAGTTTCAACTTCCTGTTGAACGTCCACTCGTTGGAAGTCAACGTGCTGAACATCGCCACTTACGGCGTGCTTAGCAATTTCACGAACAATAGTTACAGTGTCGGCACCACCAGCAAGTTTTAGTGTGACCGGAGTAGTTCGACCTGCGGCACGCAGAACTGTTCGAAGCTCTTTGTCGTCTGCCTGAAGTGACAGTGAGTCTTCGTTAAGACCGTACATGTGGATGGGAGTGATTCCCTGTCGTCGGAGAGCTCGGTTCTTCTTACCGAGAGCTGTTCTGACTTCTACGCTGAGTGTTATCGCGTCCATTGCGATCATCTCCCATATTTCTGGTTTGGGGACCGAAAACCGGTCTTACCTAGTGCGAAAAAAACAATAATTTTGTGTTCAAAAGGTGTGTTACCTCTCGTGCACAGCCACTAATCGTACCACCAGTTACGAGATTCGCACGGATTGGCGATGGCATTATGTTTGGTCGCCATTCGATATATCGAATTGTTGACTTCCTAGGTCAGGAAAGGTCCGCCGGTGATATGATTGCTGAACACGAAAGTTCAGTATGAATTGAACTCGTGTTGGGTGTGACAGATTTCGGCGCTAGAAATTAAGTGTTCGAGTCTGAAACGTATTCGGAGATCAGATCATGCTTGTACCGATGAAGGTCGATTACGGGGTTCGTACCCTAGTCTTCCTCGCGCAACAAGAAGGATCAGATTTCACATCCACATCCGACATCGCTCGTGCTCAACACATTCCTGAACCTTATTTGCTGAGGATCTGCTCGGAATTGCAAAAATCCGGCTTGATCGAATCTCGGCGAGGTCCACAGGGTGGTCACAAGCTTGCAAAGGCGGCCGAATTGATTTCGGTTAGTGATGTAGTGAATTCGGTCGACTATTCCTTAGCTCCCATCGACTGCGTCGAAGAGCCTGATGGCTGTAGGCTCTCTGGGGCTTGTTCGCAGCGCGAGCTCTGGAGTGATGTCGAGACGATGCTGCTAGAGCACTTGAGCAAAGTACGAATCAGTGAGTTGATGAGCCAACAGATGTCGATGGCATCTGTATCAACGGTTCAAACGAACTTCTAAGGAATCGACCTAAACAGGTTGAGCCTAGTTCGAACAAACTGAATCTAATTGCACAATTAGTCGCTTGAATCCGTAGTTTGGCGCGTCTTACCTGTAATGAGATGGGGATTTGCGGCGATCTGCGGAGTAGAATCCATAGGTATTGCCTCGATTGAACTCGGGAAGCGCATAGAAATAGCGTTATTCCGGTCTATTTATCGGGCCAAGAATAAGTAAGAGGAAATTTTAGGGACATGGCAGAGACCAACGGCTTCACGCCACTCACGCCCGGACAGGTACAGCGCTACAGTCGCCACTTGATCATGGACGGCGTTGGCAGCGTGGGCCAGCGAAAATTGATCGACTCGAAGGTGCTGATCGTCGGTGCAGGTGGACTTGGTTCACCGGTAGCGTTGTATCTCGCACTTGCTGGAATTGGAACTCTGGGTATCGTTGATTTCGATACCGTTGACGTTTCAAACCTACAGCGCCAGATTCTGCACACAGATGCGGACGTCGGACGGCCAAAGGTTGTTTCAGCTAAAGAGACGATCAATGCACACAACCCGGAAGTGAACGTAATCCTCCACGAGGAACCGATCAATTCCGACAACGCGATGGACATCATACCCAACTACGACATCATCGTGAATGGGGCCGATAACTTCGCAACTCGATATCTTGTAAACGACGCAGCATTCCTCGCTGGTAAGCCGCTTGTCGATGGCGCCATTCTGGTGTTCGATGGGCAGGCGACTACGTATCAGCCGGGTAGTGGTTGCTACCGCTGCATGTTCCCAGATCCTCCTCCTCCTGGTGAAGTACCAAACTGTTCAGAAGCTGGCGTAATTGGCGCGCTTCCTGGGCTTGTTGGTTCTATTCAGGCGTTGGAAGTCATCAAGCTCGCAATGGGTGTTGGTGAGACTCTCAAGAGCCGTATGCTTTTGATTGACGCACTGACGATGGACTTCCGCGAAATAAAAATTCGCCAGAACCCAGATTGCAAACTTTGCGGAGCGAATCCAGAAGTCACAGAATTGATCGATTACGAGATTTTCTGCGGCATCCTGCCTCCAACACCAATCGAAGAGATGGTGTCGGCCGATTAATCGATCGGCGCATCGCCGATTGGCGTTACGCCTAGTAATCAATATCTAATTTGGACTAAATCCAAAGAGATAAAGAACTCACGAAAGAACTTTCTTGGCCTCAACTTATGTCGCGCCGTTTACGGCGGTAAAAACGGATGCACTTCAAGCCATTGGCAATACGCCGTTGGTCGATGTGTCGATCCTGAGTCCTGATCCCAAGATCAAAATCTACGGCAAACTTGAGTCAGTGAATCCAACCGGTTCTGTAAAGGATCGCGCTGCGCGTTCACTGATTCAGACTGCCGAGAGCGAGGGCAAGATCAAGCCCGGAGACACAATTCTCGAAGCTACTTCGGGTAACACTGGTCTTGGTTTGGCGATGATTGGGCGAATACAGGGTTACAACGTAAAGGTTGTGATGCCTGCAAGTGTGCCGCCTGAACGTGTGCAGCTTCTGCAAGCTTTTGGGGCAGAAGTAATTCTGTCGCACAAAGATAAGGGCACCAACGAATCGATTCTTGTCGCTAAACAATTGGCGGAAGAAAACCCTTCGTACTACATGCCATTCCAATACGGAAACTTCGCAAATCCAAAAGCTCACTATTCGACCACAGGGCCAGAGATTGCCCGTGATATGCCTGATGTCGACGCTTTCGTAGCTGGTCTCGGTACCGGTGGAACACTAATGGGTGTTGGTAAAGCGCTCAGAGAGCACAATTCAGATGTCGAGATCATTGCAACTGCTCCGCACCCCGACGATAAGGTGCAAGGATTGCGTTCGATCGAGCATGGATTTATTCCACCAATTCTCGACCTCGACAAGCTCGATGGCCGAATTCTTGTAGACGGCGAAGAAGCCTTCTACTGGACACGTCGATTGCTAACCGATGCCGGTTACTTCGTCGGTGTATCTTCGGGAGCAACGTTCGCCACTGCACGCAAAATCGCGCAGAAGTGGTCGAAAGAAGGTCGTGAAGGCAAGATAGTTGCAATGTTCGCGGATGGCGGATGGAAGTATCTGTCGACAGGCATCTACGGCGAAGACTTCAAGTTCAAGCAGTCGGAAATCGAAGGCAAGACTTGGTGGTAGCTTGCTAACCACCTAAACGGTGGATTTAGAGGTAATATCACGACCCCCAATCGAATTCGGTTGGGGGTCGTTTTTTGTGTGCAAACGTACGTTTTTCTGAGGTCAGGGCAATTGTCGAATAATTCCGAAGTTTCATCGTCTGGGTCTGATCTCGTTTTCAAGACAGCCCGAGAGCAAGCAAAACTGATCGCCGATGGCGAGATTCTTTCTGAGGAACTGGTTCAGGCTCATCTTGACCAGATAGAGCGAGTGAATCCAGCGGTGAACGCCATGGTGACTCTGGACGCCGAATCAGCGTTGAGGCAAGCCTGTGAAGCCGATATGGCTCGCTTGGCTGGTGAAGAAATGGGCGAACTGTACGGCTTGCCGATTGCAGTCAAAGATCTACAAAACACAAAAGGTATTCTCACCACTCAAGGATCACCAATTTACAAAGACTTTGTACCTGATTCAGATGCACTGATCGTTGAAAGAGTAAAAAAAGCCGGGGCTATTGTGATCGGTAAATCGAACACTCCGGAGTTTGGTGCAGGGTCACAAACTTTCAACTCGGTATTCGGCTCAACGAAAAATCCGTACGACGTGAGTAAAACTTGCGGCGGTAGCTCAGGAGGTGCAGGTGTTGCGCTAGCCACTGGAATGACGACTATCGCAACAGGCTCAGATTTAGGTGGATCGCTTAGGAACCCCGCTGCTTGGTCAAACGTTGTTGGCATTCGACCTAGCCCAGGACGAGTCCCCGCCGTGGGAGGCGATCTTGGATGGTCGACACTTTCAACCGACGGTCCGATGGGTCGCACGGTCGACGATGTGGCTTTGCAGCTCAGCGTGATGGCAGGCAACGATGCGCGTTCACCGCTATCACTGCGTGAATCGGGCGCAGGCTTTGCTGGATCACTTGAGCGGGATTTCAAAGATGTGCGGATAGCCTGGAGCAAAGATCTTGGTGGACGACCGATCGATGCTGAGAACAGCCGAGTAACCGAAGCCCAAAAACATGTTTTCGAAAATCTGGGATGCATCGTTGAAGATGACGAACCTGATCTGTCGTCTACCGATCAGATATTCCAAGCTCTCCGTGCCTACTCGTTTGGAATCAAGCACGAAACTCATCTGCGAGACAATCGGGACAAGCTAAAAGAAACTGTCATCTGGAACGCCGAGCAAGGGTTAAAGATGTCGGCGATAGACGTGGCTCATGCTGAACAGCTTCGCACCCAGTTGTGGGAACAGTTGATGAGGTTCTTCGATAAGTACGAATTCCTCGCACTTCCGGTTACATCAGTCCCTCCATTTTCAATCGACTTGGAGTATCCGACCGACATCAACGGTGTCGAACCCGAGACATACCTCGACTGGATGTGGCCTTGCTACACGATTTCAGTAACGGGACTGCCGGCAATGTCGGTTCCTGCTGGATTTACCAAAGACGGATTGCCTGTCGGCCTACAGCTTGTTGGGCGTCCTCGGCATGAAATGGGGCTACTCCAGCTAGCTAGCGCTTTCGAAGGCGAAACCAACTTCTGGAAAAAACGACCGAGTGTAGTTGGGTAGCTGTCGCACTCAAACGAGGGAATGTCATGGATCTCAAACTTCTTGGAAAACGGGCGGTCGTTACAGGTGGCAGCCGTGGTATAGGTAAAGCGATTGCTCGGACGCTAGCTGAAGAGGGCGTTTCGGTAGTGATTTCAGCCCGTGGTCAGGACGCTCTAGACGCCACCGCTGAAGAGCTCACTAACGAAACCGGTTCGACGGTGACAGGTGTGGTTGCAGACACTGGTTCCGATGACAGCGTGCGCAACCTAATCACCAAAGCGGCAAGCATGATGGGTGGCATCGATATCCTAGTCAATTGTGCTGCTCGTCCAGGCGGACAAAGTACCGTGCCCACTCTTGCCGGGGTTACAACAGAAGAGTTCAACGATCATATGAATGTGAAGGTTATGGGCTACTTGCGTTGTGCGCGTGAAGTAGCACCTGTCATGACAAAGCAAGGCTGGGGGCGGATTATCAATATTTCCGGGATGGCATCTCGAAATACTGGAACCGTTGTCGGCTCAATGCGAAATGTTGCAGTGACCGCCATGACGAAGAACCTTGCTGTCGAACTAGGTCCATCAGGTATCAACGTAACTGTGATTCATCCGGGGATGACCCGAACTGAGGCGACCGAAGGCGTCGTGGCAAGGCGTGCTGTTGCCGAGGGAATCAGCGAAGAGGAAGTCGAACAGAATCTAGCGGATGGCAACTCATCTCGTACGATCATCGACGCGTCCGATATCGCCTACGTCGTTGCCATGCTGGCATCTCCGCTTTCAATCGCTATAAACGGCGACGGTATTGCCGCGGGTGGCGGAGTTGGCACAGCGATCCACTACTAGATCGACCTCAGGTCGGTCTGCGTTGCTAATCACCAAGTATGATTGATGATCTCTAGTGCTTCGTTTCTGAACACCTGCGCTGGAAGTAGACGATTATTCCTCTGAATCTGCAGAGTTGTGTACGGAGAATCCCGACTGATGACCAAGCTTGCTGCCAACCTTTCAATGATGTTCAACGAGGTCGACTTTCTCGACCGATTTGAGACTGCATCGAATGCCGGATTCAAAGGCGTCGAATACCTATTCCCGTACGACTATCCAGCCGAGCAAATCAAAGAAAAGTTGGATAAGTACAACCTAACGCAGGTGCTTTTCGATTTTCCAGCCGGGGATTGGGATGCTGGAGACCGCGGCTGTGCTTCGTTCCCTGACCGAGTCGGCGAATTTCAGGACGGTGTTGGCAAGGCAGTTGAGTACGCCAAAGTTTTAGAGTGTGATCGACTCACCGTTCTGGCTGGTAAAGCAACATCCAGCGTAAGTGCCATGACGATGCAAGAGACGCTGATCGACAACATGAAGTTTGCGTCGGACGCAGTCGCAGGAACCGATATCACTGTGCTTTTGGAAGCGATCAACACCCTCGACATCCCTGGATACTCAGTATTCCGTACCAACCAGAGCCGTGCTGCAGTCGAAGCGACTGGTGCCGACAACGTGAAAGTTCAGTACGACATCTACCACATGCAAATCATGGAAGGCGATGTCACTCGAGCGATCAACAACAATTTCGATGTGATCGGCCATTACCAGCTCGCCGACAACCCTGGTCGACACGAACCAGGCACTGGCGAGATCAACTACGATTTCTTGTTGCCACACATCGATTCACTGGGTTACGACGGCTGGGTTGGCTGTGAGTACGCTCCAGCCGGCGACACAGTCGAAGGTCTAGGTTGGGCTGCCAAGTACCTTTAGTCCGATTTTCAGAGGATGGTGCTCCGACAACCGAACCGCCTGCCATTTGAACTGTTCTCGAATCTAAGCAACTTAGGAGAAAAAATGCCGAAGCTCGAAGCCAATTTGCAGTGGATGTTCAACGAATACGATCTAATCGATCGTTATGACGCTGCGGCTCGCGCTGGTTTCAAAGGTGTGGAACTTCAGGCTCCTTATTCTTTGGAGATCGATCAAATTGTTGAGAGGCTCGACAAGAACGATCTCAAGCATGTGATTATCAATTCTCCGACGAGTGATCCAACCACCGGCAAGAACAACATCCCACTTCGCGCCAGCCAGATGGATCTGTATAAAGAACGAACTGCACAGGCTGTCGAATACGCGTCAGGTCTCGGCTGCATCGGTGTCAACATCGGGTGCGGTCCGATCGAAGATATCGACCCTGATGAAGCGCATGAAACGTTTATCGCAAACATCCGCCACGCAGCAGTCGAACTGGAGAAAGTCGGCGTGGTTGCGTTAGTCGAGGCGATCAATACCAGAGATCAGCCGGGCTTCTTCATCAATACGACTCAGATGGCTCTAGACGCTATTGCGGAAGCCGATCATCCCAACTTGGCAGTGCTCTACGACTTCTATCACATGCAGATTATGGAAGGCGAATTGTCGTTGACGGTGAAAGACAACCTGTCGTCAATCAAACACATTCAAATTGCTGACAACCCCGGTCGCCACGAACCCGGCACCGGCGAGATCAATTACAACCATTTACTGCCGTATCTCGATGAAATTGGATACGAAGGCTGGGTGGGGTGCGAATACGGTCCGAGCGGTAATACCGAACAGACTTTGGGCTGGGCTTCTGCTTGGCTCTAGCCGTATTTGACTACCTACTGCTGTGAATTTCCTGAGGTGACCCGATGAACGAACAAGACCTAACTCCGTTCGATAGCGAAGATGCCGATCTTCGGGCAGATATTCGACGCATGGGTGAGATGCTCGGAGAGACCCTCAAGGACTTGTGGGGCGACGAGCTTTACGACATGGTCGAATTTGTTCGGGCATCAACTCGAACGCTCCGCGAATCTCCTAACCCCGAACTTCGTGAAGAACTAATCAAGAAACTAGACGATTCATCACTTTGGATGGTTATCCGAACCGTTCGCGCGTTCACCAGTTATTTTCATCTTGCGAACGTTGCAGAACAGCACCACCGAATCGAATTCAAGGGTGTAGCCGGCGCACGCCGTGAGTGGTTGGAAGAGGCTTTTGATCGGATCCGGGAAGCCGATATTCCAGCTAAAAAAATCGGCGATCTGGTGAACAACCTCGAAGTGCGCCCGGTTTATACGGCGCACCCGACGGAGGCTGCCCGGCGTTCGATCCTCAGTAAACTTCGTCGACTGGGTGAGTTGCTCACCGAACGGTCGAACCCTCGATTACTCGAATCGGAACTCCGGCGCATCGATCGTCGCTTGTCAGAGGTCGTCGAGGAAATCCTTCAGACAGATGAACTTCGGCACACACGTCCTGAACCAACTGCTGAAGCTCGCAACATCATGTATTACATGGAAGACATGTTCGGATTTGCAATCGCCGAAGTAGAAGAGGCGCTCGACGATCAACTCGAAACGTTTGGGATTTCACGTGAACCAACTACCCGTTCGATGCAGTTTGGAACGTGGGTCGGAGGAGACCGTGACGGCAATCCAAATGTCACGCATGATCTAACTCGCAAAATCCTAGATTTACAGCACGAACGTGCTCTGAAGATGTTCTTGCCCGCGATCGCGAAATTGGCGCAAACATTAAGTCAGTCAACTCGTATCGTTGAGATTAGTGACGAGCTGTTCAAGTCTTTGGAAAAAGACAAAGCAGCGCTCCCATCGGTATGGGATGAATTTTGGAATCTCGATGCCGACGAGCCTTACCGCCTGAAGTGTGCGTTTATTTACGAGCGACTGCTGAACGGAATTGCAGCCGCCGAAGGCACCGAAGACGGTAAGCCAAAGTACTCGACTGTCGAGCCGTTGCTCAAAGACTTGCAGCTCATGCTGGATTCTCTTGAAGCGAACGAAAGTAACGCCTCGGCGAATGGAGAAGTTCGTCGTTTGATGCAGCGTATTTCTGCG
Organism: Dehalococcoidia bacterium; assembly: GCA_040264655.1. GTDB lineage: Bacteria > Chloroflexota > Dehalococcoidia > Lucifugimonadales > Lucifugimonadaceae > Lucifugimonas. The sequence continues at coordinate 8,917 of JBDQHW010000003.1, forward strand.
TTTGGAATGACCCTCGCCACGATGGATATCCGTCAACACGCCGATGTGACGGGTGGGGCAGTAAACGAGCTAATCGACAGAGTCGATGCGGCTGATGGCGGTTTCGAAAATTTGTCAGTCGATGAACGATCTGCACGGCTCGTTGAAGAACTAAATTCAAAGCGTGTGATGAGTTCCCGAGCGGCAACATTCTCCGCTCCAACTACCGAAATACTCGATCTGGTCGAGACAGTTCGGCAGGCTCAAGACGACTACGGTGAGCAGGTAATCGAAAGCTGGATCGTCGCTATGACACGCGATATCGACGATCTGCTGGCTGTGCTGGTTCTGGCGAAAGAAGCAGGATTGGTCGACGCAGGCGAAGGTGTATCCCGAATTTCGGTCGTCCCTCTATTCGAAGAGATCGAAGATCTTCGCCGCAGCCATATCGTGATGGATAACTATCTGTCGATTCCAGAGATCAAATCCCTCGTCAATGCTTCTGGAGGTATCGTCGAGGTCATGCTTGGCTACTCCGATTCCAACAAAGACGGAGGAATCATGACTTCGCAGTGGGAGCTCTACAAAGCTCAGCGAGAACTGCGATCGGTTGGGCAGAAGCATGGAGTGGCAATCCGGTTATTCCACGGTCGAGGCGGAACCGTAGGTCGAGGCGGTGGTCCAACAAACGATGCGATCATGGCACAGCCGTACAAAACCGTAGATGGACGAATCAAGATCACAGAACAAGGTGAAGTGATTTCCGACAAATATGGGCTTCCTGAGCTTGCTCGCAATCACCTAGAGCTATCGGTCGCCGCCGTTATTGAAGCATCACTGCTTCATGCCGAACCACATCACTCAGAAGAGAAACTTCAAGAGTGGTTTTCGGCGATGGACTGGTTGTCGGAACGAGCATTCGCTAAATACAGAGGACTCGTCGAAACCGATGGGTTTGTTGATTACTTCATGGATTCGACTCCTGTCGAAGAACTTGCAGGAATGAATATCGGCTCACGGCCTTCGCGTAGAGCGTCGGCTGATGGCTCTCGCAGCATCGACGATCTTCGCGCTATTCCATGGGTATTCGGTTGGATGCAAAGTCGCCAGATCGTACCGGGTTACTTTGGAGTCGGGCAGGCACTGAGAGAAGCTCGCGAAGCCGGGATGGAGGACGTCCTCTCTGAAATGTTCAACGAATGGGCGTTTTTCAAAACATTCATATCAAACGTCGAAATGACTCTTGTGAAGTCCAGCATGGAGATAGCAGGACGCTATGTGGATACTCTGGTCGATCCTAGCCTCCACCACATATTCGAGAACATCAAATCGGAACGGAACAAGACGGTTCAGGAACTTTTGAGAATCACAGGGCAGGACAACCTCCTAGAGCATCAGCCTGTGTTGAAACGGACACTCGCTGTGCGTGAGTACTACGTCGATCCGTTGAATTACTTGCAGGTTTCGCTACTGGCACGCCGACGTTCATCGGATGGCGATGATCCCTCGGTTGAAAGGGCACTGCTGTTATCGATCAACGGTGTGGCTGCCGGATTGAAAAACACAGGGTAGTAGCGTTGTCATCATCATCAACAACACAGCAAAAGAACAGCATCGTCTCATTTGTAGCTGAGACGATAGCAACAGGTTTCGGCTCTGGAAAATGGCCGTTTGTAGCACCTGCCACCATAGGCACTTTTGCTGCCTTGGTCGCCTACTGGCTCCTTGATGTATCCGTGTTCAATGGCGAAGGCGACTCTGTGTGGTTTTTCGCTTTGATCGCGGTTGTAACGGCCGCAGGAATTTGGGCGACAGATTACATCGATTCTGAAGGTGATCATGACCCTAAGCGGGGAGTCATCGACGAGTGGGTCGGCGTTTGGGTAACGGTTCTATTTTTACCGGTTACTTGGCCGTGGATGATCGCCGGTTTTTTTGTGTTCCGTGCGCTCGATATCCTAAAACCACTCGGCGTCAGGAGAATCGAAGCCTGGCCAGGTGGCTGGGGCATCGTGTTCGATGACATTGGTGCCGGGATTATTGGTGCGATTATTTTAAATGTTGTGCGCTTAGCGTTCTTTAATTAGCCTTCGCACGTTTCCTCAGTACCTGAGCGAAAAACGCGTTCACCAACTGAACGAACCGATCCGGCTGTGCGTCGTGCATTCCGTGGCCTACGTCATCCCACTTCACGTATCGCCCTAGTTTCAGCAGATCATCAGCGCGCCCAGCTTCGGAATCGCTTAGAGCAGCTCCCATGTCTGGACTTGCTTGAAGAAGCAGAGTCGGGCATTCGATGGCTTCCATGACAGCATCAGGATCCCACGATTCGGCGATACGACCTTCTCCCGGGAATGCCCAAACCTCTGGGTCTAGTTTGGTGAAGGCAATCGCGCGTTTTGCGATCTGTTCGTCTGAGGATTTTTTGTCTGCTTTCCGCAATTCAATTGCGGTGTCTTTCACGCTGAGATTCTTGCTCCGAATTTCATAATTTGCCTGAAATTGATCGGTTCCCTCTACATAGAGTGGAGGGTCTTCTAAAACAGACGCCGCAACTAGCTCTGGAGTGACCGCAGAGACACCACTTGCTGTCACTCCACCTAACGAATGTCCAACCAGATAAGCTGGCTCTCCGACCACGTTGCGAAGAAACTCAACGACTTCGATTGGGTAGTCGATGAATCGATACGCATCAGTGGTGTATCCAGTATCACCGTGGCCCCGCAAATCGATTGCGTAGACATGCCAGTCTTCAGCGAATTGATCCATGACTGATGACCAGTTGACCCAGCGCCCACCGATTCCATGAATCAGAACCATCGGAGGTCCGTTGTCTGGCCCTTCCGCATAGTTCACCTGAACAGTGCTCGCGGCAAATTTCTTTTCGGCGTATTCAGTCATGCTGTCTCCTGCTGCAAGAGGTTAGCAGGATGTCGGCATCTCACGCGGGAATCTGACTAACGCCATCGCGATTCGAAGGATTGCAACCGAGATAAATCTACTCGGTCCAGAAACGTTTTGTGGCTCGGATGAAATCGTGGTTGCGAGCGATGTGCGGAGAGTGCCCGACCTTAGGCCAGGTGAGAAGCCGGCAGTCGGGGATCAAGCCTTGTACCCGTTCCGATTCTTCCTCCGACAGTATTCCGCCTTTATCGGGGGCGCCATTTATCATCAGAGTCGGGCACTGGATGCCTGAAAACAGATCGTCGAATGTTTCTTCGTCTTCGGTTCGGCTGATAGGACCTTCTTCAAGAGCCGGATCCATCTGGAACCACATGACAGCTATTCGTCGAATGCTGTCCTCCGAGGCGCCCTCGTATTGTTCACTTACGACCGGAATCAAATCTTCCGGTGTCGCCGCTAAGCGAATCTGCTGAGCTCGCAATCCTCGTTGTTCAGGAGGTCGGATTCGCGCCTGTTTGCGAACTTCTGAATTGGCCCCAGAATATGGCTCGACGAGTATCGCTTTGGAAACTAACTTTGGGTGTTGAGAAGCCACACCGGCTGTAACCCAGCCGCCCAGCGAGTGTCCAACTAAGTACACAGGATCACTGCTCAAATGCGGCAATAGATCAGCAACATCGTCAGCCCACGTCTGGCGTGATGAGTCCTTGCCATAGCGACCTGAGCGCCCCATGCCTCTGAGATCCAGCGCGTATACGTGGAACTCGGCAGCGAGTTTGTCGACCACTCGACCCCATGTGTTCCAGTTCGAGCCATAGCCATGAACTAGGACCAGCACCTGAGCGTTAGGAGACGGCGGGTCCCACTCCGCCACGTTCAACGCGACTTTGCCGGTATGAACGTAGCGTTCGGTAAACGTCATGAGGTAGGTAGGCTCGAGCTAGTTGCCGAGCACTTCCCTCATCTTGGCACCGATTAGGGCAGGCGATTCAACAACGTGAACACCAGCAGCTTCGAGAGCTTTGTTCTTCTCGGAAGCTAACGCAGCTTTACCTGTGATGATCGCACCGGCGTGTCCCATGCGCTTCCCAGCAGGGGCAGATGAACCTGCAATTGCGGCAACCACAGGTTTGGTTACATGCTCTTTGATGTAATCAGCAGCAAGCTGTTCACGAATTCCACCGATTTCGCCGATGAGCACGATAGCTTCGGTTTCGTCGTCGGCTTGGAATAGTTCTAGGACATCTGTGAAAGTTGTGCCGTGAACTGGGTCGCCACCGATACCGACACAGGTCGACTGACCCATGCCGTGCTGAACGAGCTGTGCGATCGCTTCGTAAGTGAGCGTGCCAGAACGTGACACAACTCCGACGTTGCCCGGCTGAACGATATTGCCTGGCACGATTCCGACTTTGGCTTTCGATGCAGGGCTAAGAACACCTGGACAGTTTGAACCGATTAGTCGGGTTGGTTTGTCTTTGATGTACGACATGACTTTCACCATGTCGAGGACCGGAACACCTTCGGTTATGCAGACCACGAGTTCGAGACCCGCATCTACCTGTTCGATGATGGCGTCCATGGCGAACGGTGCAGGAACGAAGATAACTCCGGTATTTGCACCGGTTTCTTCGACTGCTTTCGCAACGGTCGAGAAGTAAGGAACTTCGTCTTCGAATTTGGTTCCGTCCCGACCCGGGTGGACAGCGGCAACCATGTTGGTTCCGTATTCACGTGTGCGATTGGCCTGGAAACTACCGTCGCGGCCGAGACCCTGAACGAGGAGTCGAGTGTTTTCTCCAACGAGAATAGACATTAGTTGGAGCCCCCAAGTTCTAGTAATTTCTCTTTCAACACTTCAGCGGCACCTGCAAGATCGGGCGCACCAGTGATGTTGAGTCCCGAATCAGCGAGAATCTGAATGCCTTCTTCGGCGTTGGTTCCTCGCATTGCGACAACCATCGGCACCGTGGCGTTAGTTTCTTTGGCGGCTGCAACAATTCCCTGAGCGACAATGTCGGAGCGAGCAATTCCTGCAAATAGGTTTACGAGAATCATTTCAACATCGTCGTCGTCAATAATGATCTTGAAAGCTTCTTCGATTCGAGCCTGATCGGCTGAACCACCAATGTCGAGGAAGTTAGCAGGGTCGGCACCTGCAGCCTTCGTGATGTCCATCGTTGCCATCGCCAAGCCCGCACCGTTGACCATGCAGCCCACACGTCCACCATCAAGCTTCACGTAGGCAAGATCGGCCTTGTCGGCGCGCTGCTCAAGTGGGTCCTGCTGGTTTGGGTCACGAAGCCCGGCTAATTCCGGGTGTCGGAAAAGAGCGTCGTCTTCAAGGTTGATCTTCGCATCGAGTGCAATTACTTGATCATCCTCAGTAATCACGAGTGGATTGATCTCTACAAGTGAGCAATCATTTTCAATAAATACGTTATAGAGATCGGTGATCAGTTTCGTGGTTGCTCTTACAGCTTTGGCAGGAACGCCAAGGGCAAGAGCGATATCTCGAGCGTGGTAAGTGGTGAGCCCGATGAGAGGATCACCAGCTACTCGGAAGATTTTCTCAGGAGTCGCTTCAGCAACTTCTTCAATCTCCATACCACCTTCAGTGCTTGCCATCACGACTGGTGCACCGACATCGCCGTCGATGACGATTGAAAGATATAACTCGTCTTTAATGTCGAGAGTTTCTGCGATCATTACCGAGTCGACCGGAACACCGTTGGCGCCTGTCTGTTTGGTTACTAGTCGTGTACCGATTAGTGCAGCAGCAACCTCTTCAGCTTGCTCCGGAGAGTCGACAAGCTTTACGCCGCCGACCTTGCCTCGGCCACCTGCGTGGACTTGCGCTTTCACAACAACTCTTCCACCAATGCGTGAAGCAATCTCTTTTGCCTCTGCCGGGGTGGACGCTACCTCTGCATTCGGAGTTGGTACTCCAAATTTGTCGAGGATTGCTTTCGCCTGATACTCGTGGATATTCACGAACGATTACTCGCTTCTGATTATTAGCGACCACACGAATATTGCCGAAATCACTTCGTGTGGGTGAGTCCTTTTATTCAGGACCGCAAATCATCGTACCGAGGGCTGTGGTCAGTGTCCACGAATAACGTGCTTTCGCGACTCTTATCCTCTCGATTGTATTCAGAATTAAACAGATCGAACCCGCAGCATGCGAGTTCGATCTGAAATATCCGAAATGTTCGAACAGCTGAAGCTGTTAGGCAGCTTTCTCGACGTATCGAGCGTTCTCTGAGAGACCGATACGGGCAGTAAGTGTGCCAAGCTCACTCTTGAACGTAACCAGAATTTGTTTTGGAACAGTTGAGGTTAGCGTCGAGCCACGAGGTTCAATGATTACTGGTGGACTAATGTCGCAAGTGAAGCCGTTTGCAGCCAGCTCTGTGGCGGCGTTACCGGTAATGACGTTTGTAATTTCACCGAGGGCCGAAAGAGCCATCGGATCCCGAGCATCCATGCTTTCACCAATCATTCGCTTTACAACCTCTGACGATACTTCGTCGCTGAAGCCGTAAAGTACGTTTCCTTCTAGTTTTCCGCTTACACCGATGATGGCAGTGATCTCGTCAGTTGTGTACTGGTATGACACAGCTTCCGGACCGGCGATTTCTAGCGGTACACCGAATTCCTTTTGCCACACCATTTGGGCGGGACCGAGGAATGGGTTAACAAACTCTTGCCGCATGAGTCAGAACCTTGACCTTGAATTAGATTTACTTTGCTAGCCCTACTTGGAACTAACCAGTGACGGAACTTTCTGAAGAGATCAGAGTTGCTCCGTTCGATGTTGTTCAATCTACGGCCACCGAGAATCTGCCACATCAGTAAAAGTACCTAGTAATGACAATGGGAACCCGCGCGCCGGCAAGAAGAATTCTGGACTTAGCGATCGTTGGGAGGAATCGGTGCGACGTTTCTCGCGACTACGGCCATTAGTGCTGTTATATCGGCGAGCCTAGGCGGTTTGTTGAGGATGCCAACTACTCGAGTTGATATGGAATCAATATCGAGCTGGTTATTTGCCCAACCCGTCATAAGAATCACTTCAGTTTTTGGCGATTCGGTCTCAATGAACTCGGCCAGCATTCTGCCGTTGAGTACCGGCATTTCGATGTCGGACACTACTACGTCGAACGGATTGCCCGCTTTGTGGTTTGAGGCAATTAGCTCCGATGCTTCGGGTCCGCCAGGCGCAACGCTAACGGTGTGGCCTTCCGCCGCGAGCATTTCCTCTACCACCATCCTCAGCATTGGTTCATCATCAACTACCAACACTGTTAGCTTTGCGCTGCTCTCAATACTGTCGACTGTTTGTGGTTTCTTTTCGCCGAGAGGTGCGTCGACAGGGAATTCGAGCCTAACGACTGTTCCAATGTCATCGCCTGGAATTATCGTCACGGTACCAGAGTGCCGTTGCATAACTTGCTGCACCATTGGCAATCCGAGTCCAGTGCCACCATCACCCTTGGTCGTAAAGAACGGTTCGAGCGCTCGCAGAGCTGTTTCACTGCTCATCCCAGCACCTTCATCGATGACGTCTATCACAACCTTTTCTGGTGTGTTGTCACCGGCAGTACTTGGCTCAGGTCGGGTATATCCGTCAATGACTATCCGCCCACCGTTTGGCATCGCGTCTACCGCGTTGATGACGAGATTGGTTAATGCTTCACGAATCTCTGTGTCGTTGCCTGGGACTTGCGGGAGCACCCGTGCGAAGTCCGTCGATACACGTATATCTCGTTCGTTGTCTGGAGTTCCTCGCCATTTCGGACGAGTCAACTCGATCGTTTCTCGAACGATCTGGCGAATATCGACTGGTTCCGTAGCGAATTCGTCAGCTTCTCTATCTCGATAGAGCTGGCGCATTCGTTCCACGATTCTGGAAATGTCTAGAGCTGCCAGCCTGATGAGCTGGAGGAGTTTTTTCGAGTGATCGTCAAGGTTTGTTGAGTCTTGGAGGAGCATGTCCGAGAAACCAACGACGGGCGATAGCGCGTTGTTTATGTCGTGGGTAATTCCACTTGCCATCTGCCCCAAAGCTCGGAGACGTTCTTGGCGCATCGCCTGCTGTTGAGTTTCGACAAGTTCGGCGTTCATCACACGGAGGTCTTCTACGAGCTTTGCTCCGAATATCGCCTGAACTACAGACGCACCTACTGCGTTCATTAGCTCTACTTCGGCTGATCCGAGTGACTCAGAGTCTTTGCGAGCGACGATGAACGCTCCATATACCTCGTCGTTTGCAGTCAGCGTGTGCCCAACAACTGAATGCAATCCTGCGGCAGCTAGTCGATATGCAAAATCATCGAGATGCCCTCGGGTTTCGGATAGGTTGTGCCCACTACCGTTCTCACCGGCAGTGAGAACGATAGAATCGAAGGTTTTCGAATTCACGGGAATTGGGATAGTTGGGTGCGATCCCGAAGTGGTCGTAACTCTGAATTCGCCACTTGTCTGATCGAGCACCAAGCCGATCGCATGATCGGCGGGAAGTAACTCGGCTAATCGTGACGTGGTGACTTCCATGATTGAGTCGACGTCATGCATTTCAACCACCGCTGTTGTGATGGCGTTAAGAGTCGTAATTCTCGCGAGCCTGTGCAGAGCTTCGGAAGCTTTTCGTTGCTCAGTCACATCACGAAGTATGACCAATCGTCCAGACGATCCATCTTTGCTTGCTGCATCAGTCAATGCTGTGACAGTAGGAGCATAGGTCAACGAGTCGAGACCTGAAGTTCGCTCGATCAATACGTCATCGACAACAGAATCAGGTTCTCCGGAGCACAGTTGATGCTCTGCTAGGTCGCCCGGGAGCGCATCGCAGAGGTGGGTTCCAATTAACAACCCGGTGAATGGCTCAACCAGTCTACCTGCCGACGGATTTGCGTCCAGAATGTGTCCTTGAGAATCGAGAACAAACATAGCGTCAGGAATACGTTCGACCAGGATGTCCACCGCAACAGGAACGAGATCGAATAGCTTGAGTCGAATGTATCCGTACGCGACTATCACCCCGGATGCTGCGAACGACATCGGTGTAGGGTCGAAACTACCGAGCGGGTTGAGGTCGGTAAGGAACAGCAGGTTCGCAGCAAGTGGGATCGTTCCCGCGATGATCGTTGCAATCATTTGACTGCGGAACATCGAGGTTTCTGCGAACGCCCTGTAAAGAAGGAAACCGAATCCACCGAAGAACGCCGAGTAGGAATATATCCACGAAATCCAGAACCAGGTTCCTCGTTCGAACACGACGGAGTAGCTTCCAGTTTCTCCAACGATCTGCACATCGTGCCACATGAGATTGTGTGAACTATTTGTCGCAGTTAGCGTGATCGTTATTGCAGGAATCACCAGCATTGAAAGCAAGAATCGTGGTGAAATCGTTCTGATTCGTCCGGTGAGATGAGCCGCCATGATGAACCAGAAGACCGGAACGGTGGAAATACCGACGTATTCAAGCGGAACCAGCAGCAGTTTGTTGTCGATGTCTTCGATTAAGACTTCGATGCCATATCCACCGGACCAGATTGCGGCAGCAATCATCAACCATGAAACGGATGAGGCTCCAGGAGCTTGGCGTCGGTTCCAGAGGAGCGCGGTCATCACCAGAGCGATTACCGCTCCGAGAAATGTTGCTGACGCAACGAACGACGAAGTTTCGAACACTGCCATGTGAGTTGTTGCCCGTGCTTTATTCACGGATCAATGACCACGAAGTAACGTGGTCGAATCCGTATGACTGAACGCTCTGGCGGAGGCTCGTTCACATTCTAGAAGATTTCCGCCAGCTCAGGAGTAGGTCGACGAAACGCGGTAAGTCTCAATAATTCGGTAGACACCGAAAGTTGAGGCAGTTGCCGTCTAGTGCCAGGTAACGGTGGTCGGGTTCCTCTGAACCCTCCGAAGAGAAATATGGCGGAGGGGACAGGATTCGAACCTGCGATGACGTTACCGCCATACTTGTTTTCAAGACAAGCGCATTCAACCGCTCTGCCACCCCTCCGCAGGAGTGCCGAGGTTTCAGTGTGAAACCGCACAGGCGATAAGTCTAATAGCAATCCCGCCTTATCTGAAACTGTAAAACGCTACGATTTCCTCAGTGATCTGATCTATTGGACCTGTTTTCAATGTTAGATACTGAATTTATAGAACATTGAGCTCGGTATTACTTCTGAAAATTCAGACAAAGCGATGCCCGATATTCTCGAAGGAAAGATCATGAAAAAACTTCTTGAACTGTCTGGAATGTGGATCATCCTCATCGGTGCGATAGTCGAAGTTGTCGGAATCGTCGTACTGATAACCACTGAAGATAATTTCATTCTTTATGTGGCTGGGTATGCGATAGCTTTCATCGGTGCAGCTCTATTGTTCTGGCTTGCACTACGAGATCGACTACGGGCTCGTAAAGCTGAAGATCTCGATGACGTGGGCTTTCACTAGCTCGTTGGTTGTCTTACTTCTGGCAGTTCGAACAGAAATACGCCGTACGGCCACCAAATTTCTGCGTAACAAGTGGAATTTCACAACGCGGACAGAACGAGCCCGATTTTCGGTGTAACTGCATTCGGTCGTCATAGGCATCGACGATATACGGTCGACCTCGATCGTCGGGATTGTTGGCGATGAATTCGAGTGCCTTCTCTAGTGACTCTCGTATGGCGGCGAGCAATTGTTTGTATCCGACAATCGGAACATCGTTAGCTCTCCTAGCTGGTGATATGTTCACGCGGTGAAGAGCTTCGTCGGCGTAGATGTTTCCAACACCGGCAATGATCGATTGATTTAAAAGCAGTGGTTTGATTTGCGTTGATCTGCCTTCGAAACTTTCGGCAAATTTCTTCCCACTGAATTCAGGATCCAGCGCGTCAGGACCAAGACTGCGAAATGCCTGAGCAAGCGTAGAAAAGTACTGAAGCTTGGCCCAGCGTCGAGGATCGACCAACGCCATTCGTAACCCGCTGTTCATGGTGAACACCGCGCGTGTGAAGCGGGGTGCTGGTTCGTCTTGGTCAAGAACATTTACTTGCCCGGTCATACCCATGTGTAGGCCAAGTACACCGTTATCGAGAACTGCGGCCAACTGCTTGCCGCGTCGTTCGAATCCAGTGATAGTTCGCCCTGAGAGTTGATCGACTCCTGAAATCGCGCCGGTACCGGATTCGGGGCTCGGCTTATCTTCGAGTTCAACTGTTTCGATCTTGCGACCCACGACGCCTTCCCGAACGAGATAGCGTCGTAACGATTCAACTTCAGGTAGCTCGGGCATCTGGAATGACTAACCTAATTTTTAGCGTTGATGATTAGGCAGACAGCAACGATTAATCTACGGAATCCATGTCGCCCCAGGTTGGGCCAGTCTTGGCTTCGACTAGTAGTGGTACGGCAAGATCCATTGCGGCCGGCATCATGCTCGTGACCATCATCTGCATTTCCATTAACTCACCGGGAGCGATCTCGAAAATCAGTTCGTCGTGAACTTGAATAGACATCTTGGACTGCATCTTTTGAGTCTTCATTTCGTTTGAAATGTTGACCATTGCTAGTTTGATTACGTCGGCAGCAGTTCCCTGAATTGGCATGTTCACCGACACCCGTTCGGCTGCGGCGCGGTGCCCGGGGTGGCCTGCGTTGATGTCCGGCAGATAACGTCTTCGACCTGTGATGGTCTGTGCGTATCCGGTGTCTCGAGCAGACTGCTTCACTTCTTCGATGTAATCACGAATACCTGGGTATTTTCCGAAATAAAGATCAATGAATTCCTGGCCCTGCTGCCGAGTTAGGTCTGTTTGTCGAGCCACGCCGACAGGACCCAATCCGTATATCACCCCAAAGTTCAGTATCTTGGCAATCCTACGTTGATCCGAAGAAACATCGTCTACACCGTACATCGCCTTTGCCGTCGCGGCGTGAATATCTTCACCTTTGTGGAACGCTTCAAGCAAACCCGGTTCTTGAGATAGATGAGCAAGAATTCGTAGTTCGATCTGTGAATAGTCTGCTGCCAGGAATTGCCAACCGTTTGCTGCATCTGCGATGAACGCCTTGCGAACCCGCTTACCCAACTCGGTTCGAACAGGGATATTCTGCACGTTCGGATCGGTAGATGAAAGCCGACCGGTTGCCGAACCAACCTGATTGAAGCTGGTGTGAACTCGTTGTGTCTGAGGGTTCACCAACAAAGGAAGAGCATCGACATAAGTTGATTTCAGCTTAGTCAACTCGCGGTATTTCAGAACGGCGTCGGCTATCTGGTAAACCCGATCATCGAGTCCTGTTGTCTCAGATATTTTTTCAAGCGCGTTAGCGTCCATCGAGTAACCCGTTTTAGTCTTGCGAGTCTTGGGGGCACCAAGCTCGTCAATCAGGAGCGCTGCAACTTGTTGATTCGACGCAAGATTTAGTTCTCGACCGCCGATGACTGCAGTTGCTGCCTGCTTGATCTGCTCAACATCTGCACCGAGCAGCTCTGACATCTCTGCCAACGCCGCTTTGTCTATGATCATGCCGTTGCGCTGCATCTCAACTAAAACTGGAAGCAGGGGCAACTCGATATCTTCGTTCACGTATCGAGCTTCGTGTTCGTCGATTTCCGGTTCGAAGTACTCGTACAGACGCCACGTGAAGTCGGCATCTGCGGCGGCATACTGGCCAGCCTGATCGATAGGAACTTCAGCCATGGTGATCTGTTTTTTACCAACCCCGATCAGTGTTTTTATCTCGGTCATTTCGGCTTGGAACAGTTCTAAAGCAAGCTGCTTTAATCCGATTGCATGGCGACCACACAACGCCGCCGCAATCATCGTGTCGAAAGCCAAGTTTTTCACTGTGATTCCTGCCGTTGCGAGAACCATCATGTCGAAGTTGGCGTTGTGAGCAATCTTCTTGATCGACTCATCTTCAAATAGAGGTCGTAGGGCTGCGAGCCCTTCTGCAAACGGAACTTGGTCACCCTCGGTGTGTCCTACAGCTACGTACCATGCGTGCTCAGATTTGATCGAGAACGACAAACCAACTAAGTCTGATGACATTGAGTCGAGACCCGTAGTCTCTGTGTCGAAAGCGAACTCGCCTTTGGCCCGCAATGCGTCGATCATTGTGTTCAGGACAGCCATATCGGTGACAACTTCGTATTCACCAAGTGGCTTTGCAGGCTCGGGTTCTGCCAGAGCGACAACCGGCTCACCTTCACCCATCATGTCCATCTGCCCATCAGCAGTCACAGCCGGAGCTTCATTTGGCTCCCAACCAGGTGCTGATTCGACTTCGGTTGTTTTGGTGGTTGATGGTTCAGCTCCAGCTTGCGGTAGGCGATTGGCAACTAATCGCATCTCATAGTTCATCAACGTCTTGATGACCGACTCGCGATCGAACTCGCCGAATTTCGAATCAGATTCACTGAACTCAACAGGAACGTCCCGGACGATTGTCGTTAGCACCAGTGCGGTAGCGGCAGTTTCGCGATGCTCTTCAAGAAGATTCATCGTCCGTTTGGCACCGCGTAAACCCTCGATTTTTTCAACTTCTTCAAGCTGACTAAACAGAGAAGGGAAGTGCCCGAGTTTGGTTAGGACAGCCCGAGCAGATTTTTTGCCGACACCAGGTACGCCAGGAATATTGTCGGAAGAATCGCCTTCGAGAGCTTTGATCTCTGCCACATACTCAGGGCCGAGACCGTCGTATTTGTCGGCAACTCCGGCAGGATCGTACGTTCGCATATCACCGAACCCGGTGTACATCAGCAACGAGGTGTCTTCGTCAACCAATTGAAGTTGGTCGGCGTCGCCAGTAAGGATGAGGGTTTTTATTCCCTGTTCGGTCGCCTGCTTTGAAAGCGTTCCAATCAGGTCATCTGCCTCAAATCCGGGGTACTCAAATACCGGAACTCCCATTGGTTCGAGAATTTCTTTGAGGATTGGAATCTGCTCGTGGAGCGCAGGGTCGACTTCTTGTCGATGAGCTTTGTATTCAGGGAACAGATCTTTACGGAACGTCGGAGCCTTCGTGTCGAACGTAACCGCTATATGAGTTGGATTCTGCTCTCGAATGGTCTTCAGGAACATGGTCATGAATCCGCTAGCACCTGTCGTGTTCTGTCCCGACGCCGTGATCAGGTGATCGCGCATAGCGAACCATGCTCTGAACACGATCGCGTGGCCATCGATCAAGAGAAACAGTTTGTCGTCGGATTTAGCTTTGGAGGTGGTCATATGAAGGCGAGAAACGGTGCTCGGTAGAGATTGGAACGAGGCGGAAATCGTGTGACACCGCAAGCGGTGTGCGGATTATAGCTTCCAGTGCAGTCATCGACTTAAGTCCTGATTTCAATTGACATACCTAGCTAGCCTATATATCGTGTGGATAGGTATTGTGCCTGGAACACCGAAATTCAATCACAAAGAGTCGAAATGACAACCTCAACAAAGCCTTCGAACAACTTAGCTGACACTGGATACTGGCAGGCTCTGAATCGTAAAAGCCTTCTCAGGTTCTTTATGTTGCAGCAGCTGAGTCACGGTCCGATGCACGGTTACGAGATCGCTTCACGTATTGCTTTGTGTTGCGATTCACGACCGACTGACGCCATGATCTATCCTATGTTGAAGGAGTTGGAGATTGGCGGATATGTAGAGCTGGAAACGGAAGTGATAAACGGCAGACAGCGAAAAAATTATTCGCTTTCTCCGTTGGGATTTGAGGCGTACCGAGCATCTGCCCAGGCATGGGCGATGGTTCTGCCACAGCTAGAAGCGGCAGTAAAGGAAGCAGGCGTTGATCCCGCCTGTTGTACAACGACCGTTATAGATTCCAGCATTTTGGAGAGTAAACATGGCCAAAACTGAACAGGCAAACCTGAAGAACGAAAACTCGTGCTGTGGACCGTCAGGTTGCGCATGCCGAAGCAGTTCTTCCGCTGTTGATTGCTGCAGTTCGTCTGCGGACGACGGCAGCGATTTGTGCTGCTAGGTTAGGATCTTCGGCAGTTGGGTCCGCCCGGCTGCCGAAGTCCGAATGGTCATGTTGCGTACGTCGATAGAGAACGATCTATCATCGAACTATTTTGGAGCCCGAGACCGATGACAAATAATCCGTTTGGAACACTCACCCCGATTGATGCCGATGCTGCTTGTTGCGGTGGCTTAGACGAAGCTGAGATCACTCACGCACAGTTGGATTCGATTACGTCTGCGGTACAACACCAGTACGGCAAACTTGCAGAATCTGCTGGCGAACGAGTAAGCTCCAAAACAAAAGCAACCGATCGTTTTTATTCAGAAGAGCAGCGAGACGCACTTCCCGATGAAGCGGCTGGTGCTTCAGCCGGTTGTGGAAACCCAGTTGGTATTGCAGATGCAAAGCCAGGTGAAACAGTTTTGGATCTTGGATCGGGCGGCGGAATCGACTGCTTCCTAGCATCTAAAGAAGTGGGTGAAAACGGTCAGGTTATCGGGATCGACATGACTCCCCGCATGCTCGAGTTGGCACGAACGAATGCCGAGAAACTTGAGACGACCAACGTTGTGTTCAAGCTCGGGCATATTGAATCAATTCCTCAGCAAGATAACTCAGTCGATCTCGTTATTTCGAACTGTGTAATTGCGCTGTCTGAGCAAAAAGAGCGAGTGTTCTCCGAAATATTGAGGATTCTCAAGCCGGGTGGACGATTCGTTATCTCTGACATGGTTACTGATAAGCCATTGCCAGACGAGGTGCGCAAATCAGCCTCAGAGTGGGTTGCCTGTGTAGGTGGTGCTGCGGTGATGAGCGATTATCTCGAAATGGTCAGGACAGCTGGTTTCGATGACATAGAGATACTCAAGCAAAACCAGAGTGGTAGTGGGAACGAAGAATGGCGATCATCGATGATTGATCTCACTCTCAGGGCATTCAAGCCTGCGTAGTGATGAAGTACGATAGTTTCTGATCTTGATAGTCTTGGGGACGCTCAGTTGGCAGAAGCCCGAAAATTTGTGTTCGTATCGCCCGACTACGGTAGTTCAATTACCGAAAACGGGTGTTGCGGATCGGGCTGCTGCGATTTCGAAGCTATCGTTCTTTCTGGCAACGCCAAAGACATAACAAACGCCGTAAAACAACGGTACGGTGCGCTGGCTGAACGATCCGGCAAACGCGGATTGGATGCTTCCGAAGATATATCTTCTGACAAGTTCTATTCCGAGGATCAACGTTCGTTGATACCTGATGAATCGGCAGGCGCGTCCACCGGTTGTGGAAATCCGGTTCCGTTTGCTGGCATTGAGAGCGGTGAGATTGTTCTTGATCTCGGATCAGGTGGCGGAATCGATTGTCTGCTTGCCTCAAAGTATGTTGGTGATAGTGGACGTGTTATAGGCGTAGATATGACGCCTCGCATGGTTACGCTCGGCCGAGACAATGCGAAAAAACTGGAAGCAGCCAACGTTGTATTCAAGCGTGGTCACATTGAGCAGATTCCGCAGGATGAAACTTCTGTCGATGTCGTAATTTCCAACAACGCTATTGCTCTCTCAGAGTGGAAACACATCGTCTTCACCGAGATGTTCAGGATTCTCAAGCCGGGTGGACGATTCATTATTTCCGAACGAGTGACAAGCAACCCATTGCCGGAAACTGTTCAGGATTCGACGTCTGAGTGGGTAGAAGGTGTTGCCGGTGCCGCCGACAAGACTCGATTTCTCGAAATGGTCGAAACAGCCGGTTTCGCCAACGTAGAAATTCTTGAAGAGCGTCCAGAACCAACGAGTGCCGACGAGTGGCGTAAGTCACTGGAAACGCTGACGATCAGGGCACGCAAGCCGGTCAGCTAGATAGTCGCCCGTTCAACTCCGATATCCCTTTGTTGAATCCTCGGCTGCGAAATGCGAATTTCTGAACATCGGAATCGTCACCTCGCTACACTGGTAGCTCGCCATGCTGATTAATCCCTGGGTACGAAACTACGAAAAAGACGACCACGCCGCGCTTGGTCGCGTTCGTGAATGGGCGGCCAACAAGCTTGGTAGCAATGTCGACTACGGATTCGGCTATGGCACTTGGGTCTTCATCGGGAATGAAACTGTCATCAAGATCGATCCAGAAGTTGGCCGGTCTGAGCGATTCAGCCACGAGCTAGCCGTTAGTCAGATGGAAATTCCGGGAGTCGCGACGCCGCGAGTTCTCGAAGCAGGCGCCCTCGAAGGCAGAGCTTGGGTGATTCTCAATCGTCTTGATGGTTCAAGCGGATACAACGTTTGGCCTGGACTCGATCAAGCAGGGCGCAAGAAACTCACCGAACAGCTAGCAACCGCGCTAGGGCACATGCAGCAGTTTGTCCCTGACGAAGGCATGCTCCATGCGAATTCGGAGAGTTGGGCGCAGCACATTCGACAGTCGTTCAACCGTGCTCTTCGCACCGTAGACGCCATCGTGCCGGGTCGGGTGCTCACAGAGTCGCAGGGTGCATTTGCTCAGTGGGCTGAAGCGCTAGAAGAACGGCCCAAAGTTTTGTGTCATGGCGACTTGTGGCTTGGAAACATTCTTGTCGACGGCGATGGTGGACTTGCCGGAATTCTCGATTTTGATCGAATGGCTATGGCGCCAGCCGACTACGAGCTAGACATGCTGCTTCGGTTCTGGCGCTATCCGTGGAACTTTGTACCTGAACAGTTGGAAGCAACGTACAACGATCCGATCGACATTGATCTCATGAAACCGTTTGTCAATCTGTGTCAGGGCGATCTCAGCGACGAAGCACTATCGGCGAGACTAAGCGCACTAGAACTCATCTACAGACTCAATCTTGTAAATCGTTTTGGCTGGAACGACGAGTCGGCCGAGATGTTCGAAACCGTACTGGGCGGCGATTGGGCAGATGGTCTGGTTTAGGTTCTTTGCTTCGGCAAAATTGACCATGTGGATATGTGCACCTGAATAGTCATTTCATTTCGTCGAGCCTATATTCTGTCTGCATGGTTAAAGACGGTGAAGAAATTCCTCTCAGTGAGCCTATGCCTCGAGCATGGCTTGATCCGGCCGAACGCTCTGTTGTTCACCGAAAAGGTGATGTTGTCCTCCGCGAAACTGGCGATTGGTCGAAATCGGTTCACTCATTCCTGAGGCATCTAGACTCTGTTGGATTCAAGGCTGCACCGAAAATTGTTGGATCTGGATTCGCCGAAGACGGACGTGAACAACTTAGTTACATCGAAGGCGATGTAATTAATCCTCAACCGTGGAGTGTGAATGGCGTGCGGGCATTGGCTCGAATGATTCGAGAGCTCCACGAGGCATCATTTTCATTCCAACCCGACACCAATGCAGTCTGGCCACCGTACTTCGGGCGAACACTGGGCAGTACTAAGCGAATCGTGAGCCATTGCGATCTTGCTCCGTGGAACGTCGTATCCAGAAAAGGACTACCGGTTGGACTAATCGATTGGGAGTACGCTGGGCCGGTTGATCCGAATATCGAACTTGCACTCGCTGCTTGGCAAAATTTGCGATTGTTCAGTGATGACGTTGCTGAGAAAGAGAATCTAGCCTCGGTCGAAACTCGAGCTGAACACTTGCATGAGTTCATCAACGCGTACGCGCTCGATAAGAAAGATCGCATCACATTTTTCGACACGATGATTGAGTACATAGTTCACGACGTTGCGTTCCAAGCTGATGAAGTCGGCGTGACCGAAGATACCGTCGCATCGGACGGTCTTTGGGGAATGGCTTGGCGTTCTCGTTCTGCCGTGTGGTTGCTAACGCACCGACAGATTTTTGAGCAGGCGATTCGCGATTAGTTGCCTGTTAAATTAAACAACGCAGCCCTGCGTCGCTTTTTTAGAGCGACCACAGGGCTGAGTGGTTGATTCTTGAGTTGTCGACTTCGCTTAAGACATGTCTTATCCGTCGTCCTTCGAGAACCTCAGGATGACCTTAAGGCGATCAGGCCGATTGACGAAAAACTAGTCGGCTACGTTTGCGGTTGGGCGGGCGTCGAGAAGATCGATACCACCTCGAACCTGACCAAGCGTGTCGGCAATGCGTTCTTCAAGCGTGAACAACACCTCGCGAGCGTAGTTGTCTGCGCCCTTGCGACGTGAGTCAGCTGAAGTTTCAGCTTCGTTCAAGATTCCGTTTACGCGACTCTCAGCATCGTCGATCAACTTGCCAGCGCGCTTGTTGGCGTCAGCTTCGATCTCAGTTGCATTTTCGTTAGCCATTCGGGTGATCTCAGTGTCCTGGATCATCTTGTGGGCTTCTTCTTGCGAAGTTGTAAGAAGCGTGTTCGACTGCTCTTCAGCGAGCTGGCGAATTGTTGTTGCTTCTTCATCGGCGTAAGCGCGAATTCGGCGGGCTTCTAGCTCAGCCTGCTTGATGATCGCATCTTTCTGACGAACAACGCCTTCAGCTTCGTTCATCTGGGTTGGCATCTCACCCTTCATCTCATTGATGACGGCTGTGATTTTTTCCAGGTTTACGAGCGTTCGAGCGGTTCCGGGTACTCGACCTTTGACGATCATCGCCTCTAGGTCTTCGAGTTGTGACATAAGTGTCATTTCTGCCTCCATGCGTGTCGACTGACGCGTGCTAACTGTTGCTACTTGCTTTTCGCTGTTCGAGCCTCTCAACCAGAGGCCTCCAAACGTTTTTAGGAACTAGATCCGACACATCGGCGCCGAGAGCGGCTACTTCCTTAACTCTTGATGAACTCAGAATCTGATATTTCAGAGCGCTGAAAAGACAAATAGTTTCGACGTCTTCAGCCATTCTGCGGTTCATTAGTGCCATTTCACTTTCGTACTCAAAATCACTCGTGATTCTTAGGCCACGAACAATTACCGTTGCACCGATGTCTCGGGCGGCGTTGACCGTGAGACCTGAGTACGATTCCACCGTTACGTTTGGCAGGTGTGCCACCGCTTCGGCGAACATTTCTATTCGCTCATCGACGTTGAACATTGTTCGTTTCGATGAGACTTCAACAACACCAACCGTCAGATGATCGACGGTGTGTGATGCTCTTTCGACAATATCCACGTGGCCATTGGTCACGGGGTCAAACGTGCCGGGATAGATCGCTCGCACCATCTATTCTTCCTCCGACTGTATTGATGAATCTGATTGAGATTTGTAGACCGAAACTGCGGTGTCGCCGTAGAGTCGGTGGGTAGATAACGAGAGTCCCGGAAGTGTGTCGGGGAGAGTCGTCATCTTTGAATGCTCTGCAAATACGATTGCGTTCGGAGCAATCAGGTGTGCGTCGCTGGCCTTTTGAAATAGAGCTTCAAATTCCACGAGGTCATAAGGTGGGTCGGCAAAAATCAGGTCGAACTCGCCCTTCAGTCTTCCGACTGCGTTGAGTGCGCTACCTGTCTGAACCGAACCTTGCATCGCCAACTTGTGTTTTTCCAACGATTTTTTTATGTCGCCACACCGACGTCCGTTTTGCTCGATGAACACAGCGCTTGTGGCACCACGCTGTAGAGCTTCGATCCCAAGCGCACCTGTTCCTGCGTAGATATCAAGGACACGAAGTCCGCTTGCACCAGCAGGTCCAAGCATCGAGAAAATCGCTGATCTCACTTTGGAAGTGGTAGGACGAAGAAAACTTCCACCGGAAGCTCGCCTGGATTTGAATTCTGGCGATCCTCTGCGTTTACTGCTCATCGCACTTTCGATCCGCAAATGAAACCCCTGATTTTTCCTCTGATAACCCCAGAGAAACGATGGGACGAAACCGATTATTCACAGTTGGCGCGATTCTTAACCATCGTGAGTTGTTACAGATTTCGGCGTTTTTACACGGAAGCGGTGCTGGCAAGGTGAGTCGGAATCCGTCCTGAATTTATACGCAGTCAGTTCGTTCACTGGCTTAGAATGAATTGCTGCCTTAGCAGCAATCGTCAGATTGCTGAGGGTGACGTGGTTACGTGACGATACGATTTAAGACGAAGTAATGCGGGAATTACCTGCAGCGAAAAATATGACCAACGAAGATCAAATAGAACAGCCGAGTCAAGAAGAACAGGCAGCAGGTGAGCAGAAGCTCATCGAAGATCGCCTAGCGAAGGCAGCCCAGATTCGAGCTAAGGGAATTGACCCGTACCCACCTCGATTTGATCGCACCCACACTTCAGTCGAAGCCACCAAGCTGTTCGAGTACGCCGAAGATATGGCGAGCAATGGCGTTGGCGAAGATGCTGAACACCCGCGCACGGAAACCATTCGTATCGCCGGTCGAGTAATGGCTCGGCGCGGAATGGGTAAGGCTGCGTTCATAGATTTGAAAGACGGCTACGGATCAATCCAGGCCTTCGCTCGCCAAAACACTATGGGCGACGACGCATACGATATCGTCAACCTCCTCGACATCGGCGACATCATAGGTGTCGAAGGGTCTGTGATTCGCACACGTCGAGGTGAAGTCAGCGTCGAGGCCGTCGAAGTAACGGTTTTGACCAAAGCTATCCGCCCGCTTCCCGACAAGTGGCATGGTCTCCAGGATCAAGAAATCCGTTTCCGCCAGCGATACCTAGACCTGATCTCAAACGAAAAAGCGATGAAAAACGCTCTGCTTCGGTCAAACGTTGTGCGTTCAATGCGTGAGTTTATGCAAGGTCAGGGATTTATCGAAGTCGAGACTCCGATTCTGGTTCCGGTCGCAGCTGGTGCGCAGGCAACTCCGTTTGAAACACATCACAATCAGCTTGATCGTGATCTGTATCTGCGCATCGCCACCGAGCTTTATCTCAAGAAGCTGATCGTAGGTGGGATCGAACGTGTATTTGAGATCGGGCGGTTGTTCCGAAACGAAGGTCTAGACCACGATCACAATCCTGAGTTCACGACCATCGAGAGTTATCAGGCGTACGCCGATTACAACGACGTGATGGAGATGGTCGAGAATCTGGTTTCACATATTGCTCAGGAAACCACTGGATCAATGGTGCTTCCGGAAGTTGAAGGCGTGCGGCCAGAGATAGACCTAACACCCCCATGGCCTCGATTGGATCTTCGTGAAGAGATCAAGAAGCGCACCGGAATCGATTTTATTGTGACCCGGGATGTTGACTCACTTGCTGCTGCAATGCGGGAGCGCGGTATTCACGTCGAAGCTGGTTCTGCCTGGGGCCGACTGCTCGACAAAGTGATTTCGTCGGAAGTCGAGCCTCACTTGGTTCAACCGCACTTCTTGGTCGACTATCCGGTCGAGATGTCTCCACTCGCCAAACGTAAGCCTGATGCTGACGAAATCGTAGAGCGTTTCGAAGGCTTCGTTATGGGCACCGAACTTTGTAACGCATTTACTGAACTAAACGACCCGGTCGACCAGCGTGGTCGATTCGAGCATCAGGAAAAGCAGCGGTTAGATTTCGGTGACGACGAGGCAGATCGTCTGGACGAAGACTTCCTAGTCGCTATTGAGCACGGAATGCCACCTACTGGTGGACTTGGTCTCGGAATCGACCGCCTGACCATGCTTATCGCCGGTGAAGAGTCGATCCGAGAAATCTTGCTATTCCCTGCAATGCGAAACACGTGATCTAATCGCATTCGCTGGCATGTCCAATCGACCTTGAATCGACGTATCGAGAACAACCAAGAGTAAAAAATGCTTTCACTGGAACAGATAGTCCGAGATCCTGAGACCTTCCGCACCGCCCTAATGCGCCGCGGAGAAGATGCACCTATCGATAGGATTTTGGAACTCGACTCTCGCAGAAAGCAGTTGATCCAAGACGGTGATGTAGATCGAGCTCGACGTAATAACGTCAGCAAGGCTATTGGCGCTGAAAAGCGAAAACCAACTCCTGAAGAAATCACCGAAATGCGTGAGACTGGCGATCGGATCAAATCTGTTGAAGTGGAGTTAGCCGCGGTTGTTGAAGAACTCAACTCAACACTGTTGCCGATTCCGAACACTCCACTCGCCGATGTTCCAGACGGCCTCGATGAAGAGTCGAACATCATCGTTCGTACATCTGAGGGATCAACCGACACGCACGGCAATGCCCACTGGGATGTTGCTACCGAACTGGGGATTCTTGATCTCGAAGCCGGTGCGAGCATCTCAGGTGCCCGCTTCTATGTACTGAAAGGCAAGGGCGCACGTCTACAACGCGCACTTGCTGCGTGGATGCTTGATGTGCAAACAGAAGAGCATGGCTACACCGAAATCGACCCGCCATTGCTGGTCCGTGGTGAGACCATGACTGGATCGGGGAACCTGCCAAAGTTCAAAGACAATCTTTACCGAGATGACGAGTCGGATTTGTGGCTGGTGCCTACCGCCGAAGTTGCACTGAACGGACTGCATCAGGGGCAGATTATCGATCCCGATCAACTGCCACTGAAGTACGTCGCCCAGACGCCTAGCTTCCGAAAAGAGCAGACATCGGCTGGACGTGATGTTCGTGGTATCAAACGCGTTCATCAATTCGAAAAAGTCGAAATGTTCCGCTACGTTGAACCCGACACTTCCGACGAAATGTTGGAAGAAATGGTTGGACAAGCCGAGACGCTTTGTAAACGGCTGGGCCTCACTTACAGGGTTCTGCAGCTGTGCGCCGGCGATATGGGATTCCAGTCTGCGAAGACTTACGACATCGAAGTTTGGTCGCCGGGTTGTGCCGAGTGGCTTGAAGTGAGTTCTATATCGACCTGTACCGATTTTCAGGCTCGCCGAAATAACACGCGTTACCGTCCTGAAGTGGGGGCTTCAACGAAGTTGCCGCACACATTAAACGGATCCGGTCTGGCGCTTCCACGAATCTGGATCGCCGTGATCGAAAACGGTCTTCAGGAGGACGGATCAGTCGTCATCCCTGAAGTGCTAATTCCGTACACCGGTTGGGATCGTATCGAAGCCAAGTAGCGGTTAGGGCGTGATGTCTACGGTGTAAGACGTAGGTAAAGTCGACTGCCGTGTTACTGCGCTAACAACGATGATGACTAAATCGTCGTCGCCAACTCCTTCGACCTTAAGGCTGCCTTTGGCATCAATATCGACAGGTAGTTGGTAGACGATAGGATCACCGGTTTCTTTCTCATGGATTACTTGTACTAGGTACTGCGTCGGTATGGTTTCCTCGACCAACGCAAAGCCCTCAGATATCCAATCGCCGGCAGATGATGTGTCGTCTGACCAGTCGAGCTCTGGGATTTCGAAATCGTCGAAGCAGGCACCTTTCGAAAAGACAGCGTCGTCAGTGATGTACTCGAACCTCAGCAATATTTGCTGACCGGCGTAGTCAGATAGATCGACGGAGTCTTGGACCCAGCCAAGACTTCTCCCGGTAATTCCTGCGCCGTAAGAGTTTCCGTTTGGATTAAATGTGAGTCCGCGTGCCGTGTCCAGGATCACCCAAGTTTCACCCTCATCCGGTGAAATCATCGTGTAGGCGTAGTCCCAAAACTGCTCGATATCGTAGTTGACCCAGTACTTCAAAGTTGCCGTGTCGCCTTCTGCAATCGATCTCAGATCGACGTTCCGGGTAAGCGTTGAATCGATGGAATCACCGTGGTTCGACCACCAGCAGGTTTCGCCAGAATGAGGAGCAGCAGTTAACAACGATGTTTCTGCTTCCCCGGCGAAATCTATGGTCATTTGGCTTGAGCTACTCGACGTAACGAAGTAATTTGCGCCGAAGGATCTAACTTCACCGCTGATCGAGTCCGGTGCTCGCTTGTAAATGCTCTTGACCGGCGGGAATGATCTCTCGTCGTAGCTGTACGGACCCGTTTCTTCGTGCAGATAGTTTGCGATTATCCAAGCGGCATACACGTCGTTTGCAGTGACGTCGAAACCCCGTTCGGAGAGTGTGTTATCAATCGATTCGATGCCGTCTTTTTGATCGAGTGCGATTGCGGCGAGCATATCGTTGCCGCCGTAGTGCGAGGCCAGATATGCGAAGAACAAGTTCGCAGCACCGTAATTGGCTACTGAGATACTGATGTTTTGTGCCCAAGCCGTGAGCGATGTTTCAGGGGCTCGAACGAACTGTGAAGCTGCTGAACGAGTGAACCCTGCGATTTCGGCGGCGACTTCTGAAAGCCCTTCGTTGATCCACGAATCTTCGCTGCTGTCGGTAGCAAAATGCGTCGCGTGCTGTAGTTCATGGGCGATCACGCTCAGGTACTCACTCCCTGTCAGATTGAGTCTATTGGCCGACATATACAGTGCTTCACGTTGATTCGAGTGAGGGCGAATTTCACTTGGATACGAATCAGCAGCAGAGAAATACCCAGCAACTCCAGAGCGAAGAATGCTGGTGTAAACAACCATTCGGTCATCGCCATCGATTCCGGGCATTACCGGTGGCCCAAAAACGTCGGTAACGGCTGGCCAAACATCAGACTCGAACTTGGTGGCAACTTCTTCAATGTCCGCAGGGTCCGGCTGGAACCCGTTTTCAAACACCCAATAGGCGTGTTCAGAGATGTATGACACTTCACCGCTGACGATGACGCTGCCGTTATCTCGCGACACCCAAAAATCTACTTGCTGACCTACTGTCATTGGTTCCTCAACAGTTATGTCAGAAGGCTCGACGTAACCAGGAACTAGGCGCTTACCTAGTTCCTGAAGATCGCGGTCAGGTGGAGTTGGAATTACCGGTTCAGGTGGTGCTGGAATGAACGTTGGTTCGGGAATACTGGTTGCGACAGCGGTCGGACTTGGGGCGACGGTAGCGGTAGGTGGTACGGAAGTAGCTGTTGGTTGGGCGACCTCAGTGGGAGTCGGAGCAACGGTCGCAGTTGATGTCGGATCGACCCTGTCGCTCGGCTCTCGAATAGGCGTGGCGTCGACGGGTTCTAGTGTTGGGCTCGAATCAACAGAGGTAGCGTCTGCCGGGGTCGTCGGTTGTGTGTCGCCAGTGGATTCGTTTTGACACGCTGCCGCGCCCACTACTAAGGCACCGAAAGCTGCAAGCACAAAAACTTTGAAGATCACTTGTTGTGATCGTTTCAACAAATATTTGTCCAGAGTCATTTAGATGTTGGTGCTTCGCCTGTGCCTTTGGCGTTGTATTTATTCATAGCGTTGTCGAATTCACCGTTGACGATCATTGTTATCGCATCGGCTGCTCTATTCGAGGCAGAACGAACGAGATCGCGAGACGCAGGATCGAAAGTTCCTAAAACATGATCGACTTGTTCTGCCGATGATTCAGGATTGCCAACGCCAATACGAACACGTGGGAATTCATTTGTTCCCAACATCGTGATGATCGACTTAAGGCCGTTGTGCCCGCCGGGACCGCCCTTTTTCCTGATACGTACAGAACCCGGTTTCAGGTTTATGTCATCGGTCACAACAAGAATTTTTTCCGGCTCGGTATTAAAGCGATTTGTGAGATAGCTAAGAGCCAGCCCAGATCGGTTCATGAATGTCCGAGGGTAGGCGAGCACAACCGGTGATGTGCCAAGCTCAACCTCGGCGAATCGTAGTTCTTTGCGTTTTCTATTGAGATCGGCTTTTGTACGAGCTACGAGTTCGTCCAAGCACCACCAGCCGACGTTGTGTCGGGTGTTTTTGTACTCCGCACCGGGATTGCCGAGTCCGAGGATGATCCATGGTGGACCTTCAGATCCGCCACCGTTTCCGCTCGGGAATAGCTTGTCTAGTAGTGAGGAAACGCCCAATCGTCGTTACTTCCGTCCGTGTCACCGGGTTTGCCGAACAAATCGTTCAGAAAGGATATGACGTTATCGTCGAGAACGTTTGCTAAGTCCGACATATCTCCAGCAGAGTTTAGTCTGAACAAGCTCACGAGTTTGTCTGACTCGTGTGAGTTAAGGACCAGTCCTGAGACGACTTTTGCAAGCCGGTCTCTGTATCCGATGAAGAGTCTGTCGATCTCAGAAATCATATCTGCAATATCGACATGATTGGGTGGTTGTCCCAAACGGACGTGGCATTTTGGGCATTCAGGTTCATCTATAAGACGAATTTCAGCACCACCGTACTCGCATATGCCAAGCGACCGTAGTGTTTCGTTCCAAAGCACTCGCAGTTCGTCGACCGTACCTAGTCGAATCGAATCGATCTGCTCCAAAAGCTCAATTTGCTCGACTTGCACCGACGCTGAAACAACTCGCTGCCGTAGCGACTTATTCTGTTCTTGCTTGTGGTCGTGATCCTCTAAATAGGAGTGGCGGTACTCCTGACGCCATCTCTGGAAATCGTCTTGTAACGACAGCCATCGATTAGGAGATTCAACGAGAGTTTCTAGGTCGAATCGTGATCGGAGTATTTGTCGTTCGACCGCCAGCGAATGATCAACCCGCCCGAAATCGACTTGATCGAGATAGTAAATTACTCGTTCGATATCAGGTGCCGATTCCATAGCCGACCATCTCAGCGCAGCGCTTGAGAGTAAGGCGCGGAGTATCGATACTGATCCAAATATGGCTCTGGCTCGCTGGACGTATTCGACCCAAGTCGCGACATCAAGTACTTCAACCAGTCGTTTGTCATCGGCGGTTAGCGGTCTTTCAACTGCACCTGCCGCAATTTCGAGTGACTGCATCACAGGGGTCGATTTGCGAACTCGTTTGACGACGGCATTTAGTTGAGTGTTGAACTCTTCTTCATCAGTTTCTCTACCACCACCAAATCTAGTTTCACTTGCATGAGGAACGATGAGTTTTAGAAATGGTAAAACAGCGTCCCAATTTGTCGATTTTTGACGACGCACAACATTGAATTGATCGAATGAAAGTTCATCCAGTTCAACGTCAGAAACGTTGTCAACCGACAAGTAAAAACTTCCTCCTGAGTTCCTCGTAATCTCGATTTCTGAGTTTGAGTCCAGTGCGAAAGCTACGACCCAGAGAGCCGCAATGATTGGTGGGAATCCTAGGTCGTGCAGGAGGAGAGCGGTTAGCTCGGTGCCTGAAACATCTCCCGTGTCAGATTCAGAGAGTTCTTCGATCCGCTCTGTAACGGGAGTCTCTCCAAGTTGAATTGCAGATAGTCGCCGCAACTTATCGGATGCGCTCTTGAATCTACCGATCTTGAAGTCACCCAGTACCGTCTCCGGAGTAATTGCCGACGATGTCCCGAGCGACGTTTGCAGGAGACTCGCCGCCGCAACATCTATCCACGATTGCGGTGAGTCCAGTAGAAAAATCTGACCCGACGACGCCATTGAATCGAGTGAGGAACTGTTTCCGACCACGTGTCCAGACTTCCATGCCAGATGTGATTCAGTTGCCATCGAGTCGTTAATTTCTGACTCGTATTCTGCTAGAGCCGACGAAAGGTTGTTTAGGCCATAATCGGCGACTACAGCGTAGTGCTCTCTAACTTCCCTAATAGCTCGAATATCGTCTGCGATAGACGGGCCAGAACCTCCGTCGGAGTCATTTATCCGGTAGTCGGATTTCTGCTCATGAATCACACTTGCATCACCGGTCACTACTGCTTTGCTCGCCACGCATATTCTTTGATCATCGATTTCGGACGCGTTAGGACTTTCCCTAGACGTCAGAAGAACAATTCTGAACATTGCTGATCCGCGCAACGCCTTTCCGAATAATGGGTTCCAGCTATCGGCAACAATCACTTCACCGGGATAGCTGAATCCTCCGATAATCGATTCAACGCGTTGCATCACGCCAAATGATTCTTCAGCAAATGAAAACGGTGAACTAGCGGATGTGACAGAACGATTGTCGGACGTGACCAATGAAATCTTCTCCAGCGAAGGGTTGAGCTGGAGGAGTGTGCTACTTAGTCGGTGGTATCTGAGTCCGGTCGCACAGGGACGATGCCATCGTCCATGAATGCAATGAACTCCGACTCGTTAATCACGTGGACATTGAGTCGTTGAGCCTTGTCCAGCTTCGATCCCGCCTCAGCACCTGCCAAGAGGTACTCGGTTTTTCCTGTTACCGAGCCCGTGGCCTTCCCACCCAGCGTCTTAATTCGATTTTGAGCTTCAGATCGTGACATAGTCTCAAGCCGACCTGTAACCACGAATGTCACCCCGTTCGCAGGGTGGTCAGCTGATGGCTCAGGTGTATCGTCGATCGGGTTGACGCCGAGATCGATCAAGTCATCGACTAATTTACGATTTTGCTCAACTGCGAAGTAGTCGACCAATGTCGATGCAACCACTGGGCCGATGCCGTCGATTGCGAGAAGTTCATCTTCGGTTGCATCCTTTACCGCTCCCAGGCTTCGGAATCTACGGGACAGCCATTCGGCGCTCTCAGAACCGATACCGGATATTCCAAGTGCGAAGAGCAATCTTGGAAGCGATTGCGTGCGAGAAACCTCAATTGCCTCCAGCAGGTTGTCGACTCTTGTCTCCCCCATCTTTTCTAGCTCAAGCAGGTCGTCCCGACGTTCATGCAAGCGATAGATGTCGGCGATGTTTGCCACGAATCCTAGTCGTGGAAGGTCTTGTGCAACGCGTTCGCCAAGTCCTTCAATGTCCATCGCAACTCTTGAAGCGAAATGCTCCAGCAACCGTTCGAACTGAGCCGGGCAGGTGGCGTTTACACAGCGTGTGACTGCTTCATCCTCGGTTTGGACGGTCTGTGTTTCACAAGATGGACATGCATCTGGAAATGCGTAGGGCTTTGACTCGCTTGGTCGTTTGTTCTTTGACGAAACCTCGACCACTTGTGGAATCACATCGCCTGCACGTTGAATGACGACCCGGTCGCCTTCTCGGAAATCTTTGCGATCGATTTCGTCCTTGTTGTGAAGAGTCGCACGTCCGACTGTCACTCCTCCGACCATCACGGGCTCAAGCTCTGCCCACGGTGTCAGAGCACCTGTACGCCCGACGTTCACATGAATCGCTTTTAGCGTCGTTTCAGCTTGTTCTGCCGGAAATTTGTAGGCGATGGCCCAGCGAGGATCACGCCCGACGAATCCGAGGCGGCGTTGAAGTGCCAGTGAATCGATCTTTATGACAACGCCATCGATGCCGTAGTCGAGCGACTCGCGCTGTTCACCTGTCATGGCGATGAACTCCATGACTTCTTCGACCGATTCGACTTGCCGGGACCATTCGTTTGTTCGGCCACCCCATTCCTTGATCGTCTGGAGGGTGTCCCAATGGCTCGATGGCTCTTCCGAACCTTCAACGTAACCAAGCGAGTAAAAGAACATGTCGAGCGGGCGTTTGGCGCTCTCGGTTGAGTCGAGCTGACGCAGTGAACCAGAAGCCGAGTTCCGAGGATTCACATAAGCAGGAAGTCCCGCCTCTTCGCGTTCAGCGTTCAGCGTTGCGAATTTAGAGTTAGGTAGAAACACTTCGCCACGTAGCTCGACAATAGGTGGAACTGTGCCCTGATCACCAGCAAGACTTAACGGAACGCTCCTAATAGTTCTGACGTTGGCTGTGACATCTTCGCCGCGCTCCCCGTCACCGCGGGTTGCGGCCCGTTCCATGACACCGTTTCGGTAGGTAATTGCGAGAGCTAGGCCATCGATTTTCAGCTCGCACACCATTGGTGCGCTCTCTAGTTCTAGAAAATCTAATGCTCGCTTGTACCAAGCGCGTAACCCGTCTTCATCGAACACATTTCCGAGGCTGAGCATTGGCACGGGGTGGACGACTTCGTCGAATCCGGCTGCAGGGGGCGCACCCACTCGTTGGGTCGGAGAATCGGGAGACTGAAGATCCGGATGGGCATCCTCAAGGGCAAGAAGCTCCTGCATACGGGCATCCCACTCGGCATCACCTAATTCGGGGGCATTTTCGACGTAATACAGCCGATTCGCACGATTGATTTCGTCTCGAAGCTGAGCTGCGCGAGCGGCCGCTTCGTCTAGAGTGGACGAATCAGAATCGAACTGCATTTGAAGAGGAATATCTTTGTCAGGCACGGTCTTGAATTAAAGATGCAGCTGCGGGAATACGTACACGGTTGAAGGGCCGATATTCAATCTGAAAAGTCGGTGTGCCGAGTATAACAACGCCCACAGGCGCCGACTCACAGCCAATATTCTGAATATGCTCATACTAGTCGGGCAGATCGAATTCTAAAGTAGGTCTATACTCGTTCGTCTAACTGCGGCGATTATTGCGTTTAAGCACCCGAGTTCAAACTCAACTATGGCAGAGATTCAGCCCTTTCGAGCGGTACGGTACAACCCTGAAGTAGCGGGCGATGTGAGCTTGCACGTGTGCCCACCGTTTGACGTCATAACTCCACAGCTCCAACACGAACTTTACGAGCGTTCGCCTTACAACATTGTTCGACTTGAACTGGCGCGTCGTGGTCTTGCTGAAGATCCATATGAAAAGGCAGCGGAATCAGCTCAAGCCTGGACCGACTCCGGGGTGCTGAAGCACGAAGAAGCACCATCGGTTTATGTGACCGAGGAAGAATTCGAGTATCAGGGACAGACGTTACTACGACGTGGATTTGTTTCAGCCGTTCGACTTGAAGATTACGATAAAAAAGTAATTCTTCCTCACGAAGGCACTCGTTCAGAATGGGTTGCCGACCGTGTGAAACTAATGGGTGCGGCGCAATCGAACTACAGTCCGCTGTTGGCGATATTTCGGGACGATCTGCGTTCGAGCGTAGGAAATCTTGTTCGAGCGATCGCAGGTGGTGAACCGACGGCTGTTTTCACCCCGCCTGACATGCCGCAGCTACGCCTGTGGCGGGTATCTGATCCCGGAACAATTGGTGTGCTTCAGGATGCGTTGAAAGGTGCTGAGGTGTTCATCGCCGATGGACACCACCGATACGAGGCTGCCCTTCGATACAGGGGCAGTGTTCGTGCTGAGCGCGAAGTTGAGCACGATGAATCGATCAATTTCCGTATTATGCTGATGGTTTCGTTCGATGAGCCAGGTCTGATCACACGCGGTTATCACCGACTCGTAGAGTCGGCAACGGACGATGAATTTGCTGCGATCGTTGAATCGGTTGAGAACACATGCGATCTCGAAGAGTGGTCTCCTACAGCCGGTAAATCGACAACAGATCAAATTGAAGAATTTTCTGTAGCTCTAGGGGAGCGTGAAGGTGATGAAGTCGTTTTTGGCCTGTATTCGAAAGAGGCAGGCAAGTTCCATGTTGCGAGGATGAAATCGCCTCCACCCGCTGAAAACGCGCTAGAAAACTCCGAGTACTCTCAGCTTCATTCACACATCATTCGACCCGCCATCCGTGAAGAGCGTGAAGAGGCAATAATCAGTCCTCATCACGACGCTGGTCTTATTGCCCGTCAGGTAGAAAACGGGGCGGCGCGGATGGCGTTCATAATGCGTCCTGTACCGCTCGACGAGTTCGTATCGATTGTGACCCGGGGCTGGCGACTACCTGCCAAGGCGACAAACTTCTTTCCGAAGCCGCCCGCTGGCGCAGTTATTCAGCGATTTGGCGAGACGCTCTAAGCCGCCCCAACGCTGAGCGATTCTTCGATAACACTGAGTACTTCGTCTACAGAAGGGCGATCGTCGGGTGCTGAAGCGACAAGTCGTGCTATTAGATTGCCATGAGCATCGAAAACGAAGCTGGCTGGGTTCGATTTTCCGTCGTTATTCAAATCGAATACTTGCCAATCGTTCGCCACAACGTTCAGCGGATCGGCGATCAACGAAAATTCAAGAGCTAATGCATCTCTAGTGTCGATCACTGCAGTTGGCAGTTCGGAAACAACCACGACCACTTCGGCATCCATCTCTTCAAACTGCTCCAGTTGCGACTGAATGTTTTCTAATTGGTTGACGTCTGCGTCGTCTGTCGTCGAAGGGACAAAAACTAAGTAGACAGGAATCGACCCGAGCAGATCTTCGAGTCGAATGTTTTCGCCGTCGATGTTCGATACAGAAAATACAGGTGCAAGCGCTGGTGACGAATCTGACGACCCGACGCTAGTTGCAGCCGCAGTAGGCGTTATAGTGGGAGTCGGGTTCTGGTTGTCTGGTTCGGTACACGCGGTTGTTAAAACGATGAGCACGACAAAAACGGTAAGCGTGGCTTTTTGAATGTTCACAAATAAGAGTCTAGCCGAGCTTTTCGACCTGTTCGATTATTTCGGAAGCTTCTACTTGGTGTGTGTAGTTCAGACCAATGCTTTGCCACGCTATCTCGCCGTTTGTGCCTATCAGGAATACCGAAGCGGAAGCGAGTCCATCACCAAACAAGTTGAACACGCCGTAGTCTTCAGGGGTTGATGGGTCGAGAGCCGTGAACAACACCGGAAATTCGTAACCATTTTGTTCGTATAGACCGGCAGGACCATCGAGATTGTCGGTACTGATGGCGAGCACCTGGACACCAGCCGCGTCTAGCTCAGCAATTGATCGTTGCAACTTCCCGAGTTGCCTTCTGCAAAAACTTCACCAGTAGCCGCGATAGAAAACGACGGCTACCGGTTGCTCGCCTTGAAACGAAGACAGGGTGTATTCCGGTCCTTGGACAGAAGGAAGCGTGAAATCAGGCGCGGTGTTGGCAACCGGCACAGGTGTGTTGATCAGCGGTGGTTCGGTCGGTTCAGGCAGCGCGGCTTGGGTTGGTTTTTCGTCAGCGACGGTGGTTGGTGTAGTTGTTGCTGCTACAGGGGTGTCAGACACTTCTTTGGAATTTGAGCCGGTAGATGACTGGGTTGCTGGCACAGTCGTTGCCTCGATACCTTCCATCGGCTCGTGAGCATTGTCTATTGGCACGGTAGTGGGGTTCGATGCTGGGAGTTCTGGTTCTGAACTGGAATTATCGAGGGTAGGCGACACAGTTTCCGTTAAACTGCTGCCACACGCCGCGGTCAATGCAAAGATCACACCGATCAACGCGATCGATATGAGTATCCGGCTATTTCTCAGCAGATTCATCAACATGACAATCGATTTATATAGAAATGCGCAGCCGTACCGACTGCGCATTTCAAAGAATTCTTACGGCTAGATAAAACCAACTGCTAGGTCGGTCACAAACTAACTTACGAAGTCATCGACTTGAGGGTTTCTTCTGCAGCCTTCAAAGCTTCATCGATGTGAGCCGTTTCGACCCAACCCATGTGACCAACTCGGAATATTTTTCCTACAAGCGACTTCTGTCCACCACCAAGAATCACATTGTGGTCCTTGTTTGCCTTCGCCAAGAACGCCTTACCGTCGAGACCGTCCGGCAATCGAATGGCAGTAACTGTGTTTGAAGCGAAGCGAGGGTGTGGAAGCAAATCTAGCCCAAGAGCCTTCGCACCGTCACGGGTGTGCTGTGCGATCTCGTGGTGGCGGGCAAAGACGTTTTCAATGCCTTCGTCGACCATGGATTGCAGCGCCACTTCGAGTGTGAACATAGCAGGCAGACAAGGAGTGAACGGTGGCTGTCCGATTTTCAGATAGTCCTCGTACTGCTGAACATCGAGGTAGTACTTCGGCGAAGTGGAGGTGGCATGAGCCTTCCACGCCTTGTCCGAGAAGGTGACCATCGATATTCCAGGAGGTGAAATCCAGCTCTTCTGCGAAGCTGTCGCAACAACGTCGATGCCCCAAGCATCTACGGCAATCGGAACTCCACCAGCGCTTGAAACAGCGTCGACGAGAATCAATGCGTCGGATTCTTCGTGAATCACGTTGCAGAGTTCTTCGAGTGGGTTCGAAACTCCGGTTGAACTTTCGTTGTGGGTGAAGATCACAGCCTTCACGTCGCTCATGCCCTTGAGAGTTTCGCGCACCTTATCGAGATCGGCAGCCAGCCCAAGATCGAAGGTGATTTTCGTAACTTCTCCGCCGTAAGCTTCGGCGATTTCAGCAAAGCGTTCACCGAACACACCGATGATGATCGAAAGAATTTTGTCACCGGGTGAAATGGTGTTCACTATGGCGGTTTCCATCGCACCGGTTCCTGAAGAAGTGATGAAGTACGCGTCGTTCTTAGTCATGAACACGGTCTTCAGGTTTCGGGTCATTCGATCAAGCATGTCGGCGTATTCGGGGCCGCGGTGGTTGATCATCTGCGATCCGGCGAGTTCTAGGACGTCGTCGGGTAGCGGTACTGGACCTGGTATTCGAAGATTTGGCTGATTCTGGCTGCTCACCGGAGTGCTCGTTTCGTGCGGAATGTGACTAGTTTCGATCGACATGCTGGTCATCTACAAACGGGACTGCTCACCCATCCACCGAATGACCACGAAGAATTCTAACTCTCAGTTTGTAAAACGGCTGTAAATTCTACGCGCGAACTTTGTGAAGGTGTCAGCAACACATCCACCTAATCGGTTTGGAACGGGCTTCCGAACTACTCAGACAGCTTCACGAGCGAGTAGTTTTTGCGACCTCGGCGAATTACTAGAAGTCGACCCTCTACGAGGTCGTCTGAAGTTACCGTTCGATTGGCATCGCTAATTTGTTCTCCGTTGAGGTACATACCGCCTTGGTCGATTGTGCGTTTTACGTCACCACCCGATTTTCCAGCACCAGATGACACAGCAAGATCGGAGAATCGCAGTCCCTCACCTGAAAGTTGATCTCGGGTTACTTCGGTTACCGAAGATCCATCAAGAACATCTTCCATTTGGTCCGCTGACAATCCTGACATGTCGCCACCAAAGAACGCCTGCGTCACCTTCAAGGCTTGATCTAATCCACCCTGTCCGTGAATCGTGCGAGTTACCTGTTCAGCAAGTGCCTTTTGAGCAACGCGCTTATGCGGTTCTTCAGCCACGGCTTCAGCAAGACCACCAATTTGAACCTGGTTCAGCATGGTGAACAGTTTTACGTACGGCACCGCGTCGGCATCGGCTACGTTCAAGAAGAATTGGTACAGCTTGTAAGGTGAAGTCTGCTTCGGATCGAGAGTAGGTGCTCCACCAATCGACTTGCCGAACTTCTCGCCGTTCGAGTTGACCACCAACGGGTAGGCAATTCCATGCGCACGTGGGCGACCTTCTGAGTCGGCTCCGTGAATGCGACGAATCAAGTCAACTCCACCGAGAATGTTGCCCCACTGGTCAGATCCACCAGCTTGGAAACCAACATTGTCGTTTTCGTACAGCTTTAGGAAATCGTATGCCTGTAGCAACTGGTAGCTGAATTCAGTAAACGAAATTCCGCTATCTCGACTGAATCGATCTTTAACGGAGTCACGACCCATCATCGTGTTGACCGTGAAGTGCTTTCCGACGTCACGAAGGAACGTGAGAAGATCAGTAGTTCGCAGCCAATCAGCATTGTTCACGACTTGGGCAGGGTTAGATTTTGCCTCGAAATCTAGGAACGGCTCAAGCTGGGCTCGAATGGCTTCAACGTTATAGTCGATATCGGCAACTGAAAGCAAGGTTCGTTCATCGGCGCGCCCTGAAGGGTCGCCGATCATGCCTGTTCCACCACCAACAAGTGCGATAGGCGTGTGCCCGTATTGCTGGAGCCGTACGAGCCCCATGATTGCGACGAGGTTGCCGATGTGGAGACTGCTAGCCGTAGGGTCGAATCCGTTGTAGGCAGTGATTTTTTCAGTTGCCAGAGTGTGCTCTGCACCTGGAGTGGCGTCGAAAAGTGCACCACGCCATTTGAGGTCTTCGGCGACGTTTTGAAATTCTGTATTGGTTGTCATCGAAATGTCCTGACCGGCTAACCGGTTCTTAGGGGATCGGATACGAAGTCGAGCTATTCAGTCGCCAAAATCTGGCGGGTTTGCTCGACGTCCTTATTCATTTGGGTAACTAGTTGTTCGACCGAATCGAATGCGACCTCTGCCCTGAGCCGTTGTACGAACTCAAGCCGAAGTCGCTTCGTATAAAGATCCCCGTCGAAGTCTAGAAGGAACGCCTCGATAGTGCGACCACCGTCAGTTTCGAAGGTAGGTCGCACACCAATGCTGGTCGCTGCGTTGTGCACGCCCCCATCTACGTCGACTGTTGTTGCATATATGCCGTTATCGGGGACAGTCGCTGGAAACTCCGGCTCGATGTTTGCGGTTGGAAAACCGATTTCTCGTCCACGTTTTTCACCGTGGGCAACCGTGCCAGTGATCGAGTAATTTCGCCCAAGCATCTTCGATGCGAGTTCGCAGTTGCCACTGACAATTGCGATTCGTATGACTGAGCTGGAGACGGCTTCACCATCGACTACCACTGCTGGTACACCGATGAAATCGATGTCCTTGTGGATACTTATTGCCGACAGCTTTTCAACGCCAGCACGATCTGATCCAATCATCGCCCCAGGTCCCAATATCAGCGAGATCAGCCCAATGCGATCGCCCAGTGCTCCGACAAATTCGTCGGACGAAAGTTGCTGTATTGCCGAGCTGAACTCAAGCTCGATAACGTGATCGATTCCGATCTTCTTGAGAATGCTTCGGCGTGTTTCGATATCACTCAGGTACGTAACCTGCGTCATCGGTTTGATGAACGCTCTCGGCTGCTCTTTGAATACAAATACAACCGATTTTGCGCCGCGTTTGGTCGCCTCATCTTGCACTCGATTCAGAAGTGCCTGATGTCCAAGATGGACGCCATCGAACGTCCCGATGGTGGCAACCGTCGGGCCTTCGATTACGTCTATGGAAGCGAACAGATCGGATATCGACATGATCGTCAGCCGCTGAAATATGTGGTTCGAACTATTCGAACCACACTCTCATGCTCTCTAGCCAAGGTTTGCGTGAGCCTCACGAAGCAGTTCTTCGGTGGTCTCCCAGTTGATGCAAGCATCGGTGATAGAGACACCGTACTTCAAATCAGCAGGATTACCTAGAGACTGGTTACCTTCGTTCAAGTGGCTTTCCAGCATCACACCGATCACACCGCCGTTGCCAGCGTTGCGCTGTCGAATTGCATCTCGGAATACGATCGGCTGGCGATTGTGGTCCTTGTTGCTGTTCGCGTGAGAGCAGTCGATAACGACGTTTGGCTTGAGACCTGCACCCGATAGGAGCGTGCCTGCTTTTGCGACCGTTTCCTCATCGTAGTTGGGGCCTGATGCTCCTCCACGAAGGATGAGATGCTGTGCCTTGTTCCCTGCCGTGTTGACCACGGAAGCTCGACCGTCGAGGTCGATGCCGAGAAATGCGTGTGGTGATCGAGCAGCCATCATCGCATCGACTGCGATCTGAAGGCTTCCACCTGTCCCGTTCTTGTAGCCAATAGGCATTGAAAGACCACTAGCCATCTGTCGGTGCGTTTGACTCTCAGTTGTTCTAGCACCGATCGCACCCCAAGAGATGAGATCTGCTAGGTACTGAGGTGTGAACGGATCGAGGAATTCGGTTCCGGCTGCGAGTCCGAGTCCCAATACTTCGAGGAGGAACGCACGTGCCCGCGTTAGACCGGTTTGCATATCGAACGTGCCGTCGAGGTTAGGGTCGTTGATGAGTCCCTTCCAGCCGACAGTAGTGCGAGGCTTTTCGAAGTAGACCCGCATGACGACGAGAATCTTGTCTTTGACTTCGTCGGCTAGCACTGCGAGTTTCTTTGCGTACTCGAGTCCGGCTTTTTCATCGTGGATAGAACAAGGACCTACGAGCATGACCATGCGGTCGTCTCGCCCTTGTTCAATATCTTCGATTGCGGAGCGAGCGTCGGTAACAATCTTTGCGAGCTCAGGTGTTATTGGCTGCGAGTCGATGAAAGATTTAGGTGAAGGAAGAGGCTGAAGGTCGGTGACTCGGACATTTGACGTAGACATGATCGATTTAAATTTCTAGAGAGCTGTTGAATGAATGTAAAAAGTGGTGTTCATGATTCATTCGGTCAGACCGGCACAGTTGCATGCTGTGGGATGGAGAGCTTCGTGAATCCAGAGGGGCTGCGGACGGTCAGGCAGACTTAGCTGCGATATGAACGTCCGTACGTAAACAGCCCGTCGGTATAGGTATAACCAAAATACTCGGCACTGTACGAAGCAGAAAAAGAAGAACGCAAAAAGACCAAACCAATCGAGCGAGAATCGCTACGGTTTGAGAATGAATTTGTCTGTAAGTTGCGTTCGGACATGTTATTGCGGGTTTGCCGTTGAAAGATCGGGACGAAGTTTAGCAGCATCGTTAAGGTATGCGTGCCTGACTTCGTTCTGGGCTTTGTCGGTATTCCAGAAAATAAGTATACGTATGCACTGGGCTAACGCGCCGGGTCGGGCCATCTCATGTCCACACATTAGCGGGACATCGTTCCAGCCAATTCGCTCGCGAGCGGCAACGGCTGGGAATTCGGCTACAAGATCGGGACTGGTAGTGAATTGAACAGCAGCGACATCGTCCTGATCGATACTGTTTGCATCGATCAACGTCGCGAGCAGTTGCTCAGTCGCCGCAAGCACTGCCTCAGCGGTTGTGCCGTCGGTGGTTGTTGCGCCTTTGACGCCTCGAACCTTCGTTGCCAATCTATACCTCGAACTTAGAACTGTTATCAACCGAATTTAGATAACCCGGTGATTATGGCGACCTAGTTTGCCACGACTTTTCGTGGCGTGCCGGACGCTAACGACTTGATGTAAGCACCAACCCGTTCAGCTGCAGCCGGTGGGTCACCATCTGCAAGAGTGTTAATTACTTGGCTGCCGATCACAGCGCCGTCAGAGAATTTTGCAACTTCAGCGACGTGTTCAGGTGTGGATATCCCGAATCCGATAGCGATCGGTAGATCAGTAAACCCTCTGACTTTCGTAGCTAGACCCTCAACTCGTGACGACATGGTTGCTCTGGCACCTGTGACACCTAGGACCGAAATGCAGTAAACGAAGCCCTTCGCTCGTTTGCACGCATGTTCAATCGCGTGTTCCGTTGACGTGATTGCGATGAGCGGAACTAGTGAAAGGCCGGTCTGATCGCAAGCGTCTTGAAGCGGTCCAGCTTCAGCGGCAGGGAGATCGGCTGCAATTATGCCGTCCAATCCAGCCACGGCAACCGATGAGCAGAACTCCTCGAGACCGATATTGAAGATCGTGTTGTAGTAGCCCATGAATATGAGCGGTACTTCGATGCCTGCTGCTCGAATATCTCGAACTGCTTGGATACATGTTTCAGGTGTGACACCGTTTTGAAGTGCGCGGTGCCCAGACGCCTGAATAGTAGGACCATCGCCAAGTGGATCACTGAACGGAAGGCCGAGTTCGATGACATCGGCACCACCATCGACTAACGAACGAACAATGTCGGTAGTAAGCCCGAGTTCAGGAAAGCCAACGGTAACGTATGGCACGATCGCAATGCGTCCCTCCGCTTTAGCGTTATCGAAGGCTGCTCGAATTCTGTCGGTTGCCATATGGCTGGTTCGTTCCTTAAATAGATCAGTCGGATGCTGGACGTCGGTTCCAAGATTAATTAAATATTAGGTGAGATCAGCTCGTTGTGGCGTATTTTGCGATCAAAACCGCCACCGTATTGTGCAGTCCGTGAGCAAACATCGCAGGCCAGATCGAACCGGTTTTAAGGTAAACCCAACCAAGTGCCAATCCCAGTGCGAACGTTGGCACGATGGCACCGGGATCGATGTGGAATAGACCGAATATCAGCGATGAGAGCAACAAAGACCATCCAATCCCGAACCGCTTCACCAGCCCTGGGAGTACATAACCCCTGAAGAAAATTTCCTCGGCAATTGGTCCGAGAATTCCGACAAGAACGATGGTCACGACGATGCTATCGCCAGCTTCATCCAGCGCTTTCTGAGCAGTGTCTGGTGGAGTCAGTGAATCTATGCCCACCCAGTAGAGCGCCTGGGCCCAGAACACCAAAACGCTGAGGCCGATAATCCACATACCGACTGCGAAGACGTAGGGCTTGAAGCCTTTGGTTTTTACGAATCCAAGCGAACTAAGAGGTTCGCGGAATCGAACCACAGAGAATGCAAAGCCTGTTGCTGCAAATGCGCCTGACATCGCTGTTGCTGCAATTATTCCAACCGGAACACCGGCGAATATTGCGTTTCCGTCTCCGGCATCGTGCCCTAGCTGATAGCTAATTACCGACACTCCGACCCCAATGCCCAGAGCGAACGCAATCGGCCACATCGGTGAACGGAATAGCCTCATCAAAATCACTGCGAGGGCTGCGGACAAGATGCCAACGTAGTAGCCGGTCGGAGTGGTGACAGTGGTGTCGTATCCGGCATCAGCACCGAACGCTCCACCTAGGCTGAGGATCGAAATTACGACCAACATCGTGACCGTAGCAGCGACCACGACGTCCATTGGTCCCCATTTCACGCTTGGCAGTGAAACAGATCTCCAACGTTCATTTGGCGGTGTGGGTGATGGCTGATTAGGTAGCAAGAATTATCGGCTGCTGGAAGTAGTAACGGTTACGCCCAAGTCACATCGCCAGAAACATTTGGATCGAGCGGGCGTGACTTGAATATCTCATACTCACGTCTCGATTCTGCGATTGTCGTGAATTCTCCATGCCCCGGCAGAACGATGGTCGACTCAGGCAATGTGAAGATATGCGTTTCTAGTGAGTTGAGAATCTGTTTTAGCGCCTCGTGCGACTTCGACCTGCCCGGACCACCCGGAAATAGAGTGTCGCCGGTGAATACATGAGCAGGTTCCCCTGCGGCTTTCGATTCTTCGGATTCCAATAAATAACAAGTCGAACCAGGGGTGTGTCCCGGGGTTGCCAGTGATCTAAACGAGATATCGCCGATGGCCAACCGTTGATCGGTTGATACGTCCAATTGAAAATCAGTAACCGTGGGCAACGAGTTTCGATCGTCTTTGCCAATACCAACCATCGGTGTGGAGTCACGGTTGACAAAATTGAAGCCCTCGACGTGATCTTGGTGTCCGTGGGTTATCAGAATGAAAGTTGGGTTCGTGGCTTTTCTAGCTTCGACTAGTTCAAAGGGCTCTGCAGGAGTGTCAATCACCACTGAATCATTGGTTCGGTTGCATGTGATGAGATAGGCATTGTTAGAGAACCCAGATACAAAATTCTGGATTGACCAATATTTGCCAGTGAAGACATTAGTCACGTTATTTCGCCATTCTCTGAACCTGCAGTTCGGCTAAAAAGAAACGGCGCATAAAGCGCCGTTTCAGAGATTCTATTTGGATCGAGGTGCCTAAGTCGCCTGGGGTTCTGGATCGGTAGCTTCACCGGTGTCCTCTTCAGGAACCTCGTCCATCGGAGCGGAGGGACCATCGGAAGACGCAGGATCGTCAGTAACCATCGCACTGGCAAGCAGTGGGTCTCGTCCTTCTATGATCGCAACGAACTGATCTGAATCGATCGTCTCGTGCTCAAGTAGGAACTCGGCAATACCTTCCAACTCTTTGTCGTGGTCGTTCAGGAGCTTGTTGGCTCGATCTTCGCCCTCTTGAAGCAGTCGGTTGATCTCATCGTCGATGATGCTTTCGGTTTTCAGTGAGTAGTCACGTTCTTCCGACATTTCACGGCCTAAGAAAACTGCGCCACCTTGTCGTTTTCCGAACGATCGGTTCGACAGTTTGTCGCTCATTCCGAGCCGCATCACCATTTCACGTGCGATGCCAGTCGCCTGTTCAAAGTCGTTTGATGCACCCGTAGTGACATCGCCAACCTTCAATACTTCGGCAGCTCGTCCACCCATCGCCGCTGCGATTTGCGCTTCGAGATGCTCCTGGGAAGCGTATGACTTATCTTCCTGCTGCCATCGAGTGAATCCGCCGGCCTGACCTCGAGCGATAATCGAGATTTTTCCGATTGGTGATCCACCCGGCATAAGGTGAGCTACAAGTGCGTGACCAGCTTCGTGGTAAGCAGTGATTTTGCGTTCTTTTTCACTGATGACCTTGCTCTTGCGAGCTGGTCCCATCGAAACACGGTCAATCGCTTCAGTTAGATTTTCGTAGTTGATCAACTTCTGATTATTTCGGGCGGCGAGTAGCGCAGCCTCGTTGATGAGATTGGCTAGATCGGCTCCCGAGAAGCCTGGTGTTTGCTTAGCAACGTTTGCAAGGTCAACACCCTTCTCGATTGGCTTGCCTTTGGCGTGTACGTCGAGAATAGCCGTGCGCCCTCGGATGTCAGGACTATCGAGAATTACACGGCGGTCGAAACGACCCGGCCGAAGCAGAGCAGGGTCGAGAATGTCAGGTCGGTTCGTAGCAGCGATAACAATGACGTTAGTAGTCGAGTCGAATCCGTCCATCTCAACGAGCATCTGGTTTAGGGTCTGTTCACGTTCATCGTGACCACCACCCAGGCCGGCACCACGGTGTCGACCAACAGCATCGATTTCATCTACGAAGATGATGCAAGGGGAGTGGCGTCGAGCCTGCTCGAATAGATCACGCACGCGCGACGCACCCACACCAACGAACATTTCTACGAACTCAGAACCTGAGATCGAGAAGAATGGAACACCAGCTTCTCCAGCCACTGCTCTGGCCAGAAGTGTTTTACCGGTACCAGGGGGACCTACAAGAAGAACTCCAGCAGGGATTTTCGCGCCGAGAGCTTGGAATCGTTCAGGGTATTTGAGGAACTCCACAACTTCTTCAAGCTCTTCTTTAGCTTCAGGCACACCAGCAACATCGAAGAAAGTAACGGTGGCTTTGGTGCCAATAAACATTCGGGCCTTGCTCTTGCCGAAGCCCATCTGTTGGTTACTGTTCCCTTGAGCCTGACGCATCATGAACAACAGGATTCCACCGAATAGGATCAGCGGCAGGAATCCGATTAGGATTCCGAAGACGCTGCCGAAACCACCACCTGAGCTAACTTTCAGAGAGTAGTTGGCACTCGGAACATCAGCGGCGAGCAGCATGTCCGCCACGCTTGATCCATCTTCTTTCACCGAAGTGAAATTGTTCAGCCCGTCGGTGATTGATAGCGAATTGCCTTCGACTTCAATTTGAAGTTTTGCTGATCCGCTACTGTTTTTCGCCAACTCGATAACTTCATTAATGCCGATTTCTTGCGAGCCACTGGCTGGCTGATCGACGAACATGAAGAAAATGGTGATCACTGCGACGATGATCACGAGATAGACGAGGCTGTTCCGCATCCAGCGGTTGCTCATAAGTGCTGGCCGTCCTAATCGCTGCTACTAAGTAATTTAAATCGAATCGATATTCATCCTGTGGCAAATTACTGAGTAAGTTGCACTTAGTTGGATGAGATTCCTGTCACTACGATTCAACCGTTGAATTTAATACAGTATTTGGTTAGCAATTTTCTGCTGCGCAAACTGAAGTAATCGTAGCATAGCGACCGTTTCGCGCCGCATTGGACTCTGCCAGTATTACGTGTAAGAACAGTGAAGAGATTCGTACTAGATTCCAATTGAGTATCGGGCGCATGATTGGTATATTGGAAGTTCGACCAATTCGACATTGGCAAGAAGTGCGCGCCGGACAAGTGTTTTAGGGGCGCATTTCAGTAGGGATTTCCTACTCGATGTCACAGGGAGTGCGAACATAGCAAAAGAATTTAGGGTGAACCGCCGAATTCGAGCCGAAGAGGTTCGGGTGATTCGTGGCGAGGATTCGTCTGAGTCAACAGTGATGCACATTCGTGACGCGCTGGATATGGCTGAGAACGAGGGACTCGACTTAGTAGAGGTTGGCCCTAACCAAAATCCGCCAGTTTGTCGCTTGCTGGATTATGGTCGATTCAAATTTATACAGAGCAAAAAGCAACGTGAAGCCCGCATGGTTTCACGAAGTGCTAGTAAGCAAAAAGACGTACGTCTTAGCCCTGTGATGTCGGACAACGATGTCGAAACGAAAATAAATATGACCAAGAAGCTTCTCGCTGAAGGAGCGAAGGTCAGAGTTTTCGTTAGGTTCCGAGGTAGGCAGCGAGCCCACCCCGAAATCGCAATGAAGGTGCTGAGAAAAGTCGC
This sequence comes from Dehalococcoidia bacterium, assembly GCA_040264655.1. Taxonomy (GTDB): domain Bacteria; phylum Chloroflexota; class Dehalococcoidia; order Lucifugimonadales; family Lucifugimonadaceae; genus Lucifugimonas. Next base: position 53,555 of record JBDQHW010000003.1, read on the forward strand.
AGAGGGTGTCGCAACCGTCGCAAAACTTGAGAAGCCGCCTGGCATGGAAGGGCGAGTGTTGAGCATATTGCTTGCACCATCGCCTCAACAGAAAGAGCGGGATCGTCAAGAGAAGTCGGCTCCAGTAGCGGCAACGAGCGGTGCGCCAACAGGCGGCGAATCTGCAACAGAAGAATAAGTTCAGTCAGTTATTGACTGAGCCCGAGAATTGAGAACGGAAACTACCTGATATGCCGAAGATGAAGACCCACAAGGGCGCCAAGAAGCGGTTCCACATTAGTGGTACTGGCAAGGTGCTGCGGTCAAAGGGTCCGAAGAGCCACTTCCGCCGACGCAAGGCTGCACGAGTTAAGCGTCTATTTGGCGGCAAGGTTGCTCTCGATTCGAAGACGTTCTCACGAACAATCAAGCAGTCTATTAGCGCACTCCGCTAGAAGTTTCTGCACTAAATCTGAATTCATTGTTGGGGCTACATCGGATGCTCCGCAGTTGACGCCAAGGAGAGATTAATTGGCCAGAGTCAAAGCCGGTAAAACGACACGAAGACGGCATAAAGCTGTACTAAAAGCTACCCGAGGCCACAGGGCATCGCGTAGCAGGCGCTTCCGCGTCGCCCGTGAGTCGCTGACTCACGCACAGGCATATTCAACGGCTCACCGCCGACTGAAGAAGCGTACGAATCGATCACTTCAGATCGTTCGAATTAACGCCGCTGCCCGTGCACTCGGAATCAACTACGCAAGCCTCATTCACGGCATGGCGTTGGCAGGCATCGAGCTCGACCGAAAGTCACTCGCTGAACTGGCAATCCGTGAGCCGGAAGGGTTCAGCTTGGTAGTAAAGACTGCACAGGCCGCACTGCCTACAGACTAGTTGGTTGATCTTCTGGATTTCCAGAATCGTCAGTCACAGATAGATGTGAATTATGAGGCGCACCAAGGTGCGCCTCATAAAATTTAACCAACTTTTCTATATAGGCTTTTGGTTGAGTTCTGAACGAACCAGTGTGTCCTGCACGAGGAACTATCCAGACCGTTTCGTTTCCACCTTCGATATCATCGAAGCTGGCACCTAAAGCACGACCCAATACACGAGCGTGCTCGACTGGAACAACCGTGTCATCTTCGCCGTGTATGACCAGTACGGGCGTGTCGGATCGCGCGATGGCTCTTGCCGGCGAAATCTCTTTGATATCAATTCCGTAGATCGACTTCGCCATGAATTCCATTCCGGGAAACCAAAGAGTGAGTGGACGCTTGATGCCAGTCATCGAATTTCGAAGTACGAGTGAGAAGTCGGCGAACGAACTGTCAGAAACAACAGCCCCGAAATTGTTGGGATTCGATCCCGCCATCAGCGCGACTGCACCGCCGAGTGAGAAACCCAATACTCCAATACGGCTGCGATCGGCGCCTTTGCTGACTAAGTAATCAGATGCCCCTTGCAGATCTAAACGTTCGAAATAACCCGATGACGACATTGCGGCAGGTGAGTCCCCGCGACCGCGTAGGTCGAACATGAATACCCCGAAACCGTGACGGCTCAAAGCACGAGCAATACCCAGAGTCCCAGTCTTAGCGTCGCTGCGGTTCGTGTTGTCGCCATGAACGATGATCACCCAAGACGTGCAGTGAGCAGTCGTCTGTGGCGCGTCGGAGCCTGACTCTGGTGTTATGATCCAGCCTGCAAGTCTGGCATCCTCCCCGCGGCTTGTGAAGTTCACGTCGCGGTATTCAAGTCCCACCGATTCCGGAGTCTCTTCAGGCCGAATACGTTGAGTGCGAGTCAGATTTGCTGCCATCGCTGAAGAAATACCAGCGTAGCCGCCTGCTGCCAGCCCAAGAACCGTGAATGTTGTTTTTATAAATCCCACGGCATCATCTTAACGCTGAATCAGTCCAAGAATCAGTGCTGAGAATGAGTGGCGAGCCGCTGCTTTGTTCCTGTTGAGAACAGAATCGAAACGTTAGGCGACTACAGCGTCGACCATCACGACTACGAAGAACAGAGCTAGAAACAGCAAGGAATACTTGTAGAGGCGGACAGCGGCTGGGCGATCTGGTTCCTGAATAAGTTTCCAGGCGTACCAGAAGAAGGCTAGACAGAGTCCCGAGGCACCAATCATGTATATCCAACTTAGTGCGTCTGATACAACTCCAAAGAGGATAGTCAGTGCCGAAAGGATCACGGTGTACAGCATGATCTGCACGCTTGTGTGCTCGACTCCGCGGACGACGGGCAGCATTGGAATATCGGCTTTGGCGTAGTCGTCTTTGATCATGATCGCCAAAGCCCAGAAGTGCGGTGGGGTCCAGAAGAAGATGATGATGAACAGATACCACGCCGATAGATCAATCGTGCCCGATGCCGCAGCGTAACCAACTAGAGGTGGAACCGACCCGGCGGCTCCGCCCAGAACGATGTTCTGAGTGGTGGTTCGTTTCAATATCACGGTGTACAAGCCGAAATACAGGACTGTGCCAATAATTGCGAGGACAGCTGCCAGAACGTTGGTCATCAGCGATAAAACAACAAATGAGCCGACGTTGAGAGCGATTCCAAACAGAACAGCAGTTAGAGGCGATATTCGACCTTCAGCGACCGGACGATTTTTAGTTCGTCCCATTTTCTGGTCGAGTTCACCTTCGTATGCCATGTTCAGTGATGCGGCACCGCCTGAGGCGAGCGCTCCACCAACGAGAACAGCGATGATCACTTCGAGAGATGGAGTCGAACCTGCACCAAGGAATGCTCCAGCGACAGCTGACACTAGTAGCAACGACATCACACGCGGCTTCGTCAGAGCGATGAAGTCGCCGAACATAGTTCTTGCCGAGCCGCGTTCGATTGTCTCGTTGGTTGCCATAAGAGAATAGTAGCCGGTCTGAACCTAGCTTGCGATGCCCGTTGATTCTTCCAGTTCGGCTATCTCTTCTCCTGGTACTGGACGAAGAAGTAGCGCTACCACGAACACCATGTCGACCCAGACGAGGGTCGCAAGGCTAAGGTGCCCAGCACGTGCCCACTCTGCGAAGGTGGTCCATGGGTTTGCTGCACCCATAAGCATTTGAGCAAAGATGATGAATGCCGAGGCTAGGGCTGCGAACTTCAAAGCTCCAGAGATGTTTGGCAATCGCCAGACTCGGTGTCCTGCAAGTAGTACAAGGACGATAGACACGAACGACAGTACCCGGTGCGTCATGTGAATCCAAGCGAACGTCGACTGAGGAATTATGTCCCCACCACAAAGTGGCCACGAAGCACAGACTGCTCCGGCCTCTTTCCAGACGGCATACGAACCAGACAGTAGGGCAATCAGAGCGAACACTCCTGCCGCGGCTGCCAGATTTAAGGCACTCCGATGTTCGTCGCTCACCCTACCCCATATCCACGAGGAACTTCCTTCTGTGGATTTCGGTCTTCCATATGTGGCGGCTACGAGAGCAAGAATGCCCAAGAGTGCTACCACCTCGGCAAGGAATAGGTGGAGCGTTCTAATACCTGGGTCGAGATCGTTTAATACGACTGCTCCACCAAGCATCCCAACTATAAAAATCAGAACCAACTCGGCAGTCGCCAGCCAAGCAACAACACGACTCGCTCGGTACTTAATCCAAATTCGGATAACAGCTGCGATGATCGCAAGCCCAAGCAATGTACCGACGGAGCGGTGGCTGTATTCGAGAAGAACGTTGTGTGGACGTGGTGTTGTTGCACGCGGTCCGTCGTATAAACGGTCAATCGTAGGCTGGTCTAGCGGAGGGAATGGGCGACCAAAGCATGCTGGCCAGTCAGGACATCCATCGCCAGAACCTGTGACTCTGACGACTCCGCCGAGAGTGATCTGCAAAATCACTCCAACAACCGCTGCCGTGAGCAGTATTAGCAGCAACTTGTCTTTCCATATTGGAGAGCTTGTTGCGTTTGCTTGCGGTGCGTGGTCAGACGATTCCATTGTTATCCAGTTCCAAGTAACGAAATATCGAGCCGTTTTTCGCAGGTAATCAGCGACCGAGTCCGACCCTGTAATTAGCCGCAGTTAATGATCGCGCAAAAATCGACAGAGCGGGAACGAATTTTGGGTCGTCATTTCGAATAGGTTGACTAATCGGTTTGTCGTTTGGGTTCAACGTCGTGGACAACGGTGAACCCGTCGTTACAAAGGTTTGTATGCGATGAGAGTCGCATCGACAAGTATCCGTTGATCGTAAACCCGGGAAGGCCAGCATGTTACGAGAGTGATCTGCGCATCATCGGTACTGCTCAAATGCAGCTCACTTTGATGAATCTGGCTTGTACCGGTGACTCGATAGATGTACTCGGCGTCAGGAGTTTCTAGGTATACATCGACTGGGTCTTCCTTGATCAGCTCTGTGATCTCGGGCAAATGCCGGAATATGTTTCCTTCTCCTGCCGCAAAGCTCTCAAGGTGCCCAAAGAACCATCCGCTTCCTTGTTGTCCAGGCATCGAAGTCTCAGGGATATGGCCGACGGTGTTGTCAGGAGTCTGGTACGACCGTTGATCGTCGAGCTCAACGATTCCAAGCTCAGCTACCGATGAATCGAGCTTAATCGAAGGAATTCTAATTCGTGTTGCCGAAGTTGTCGGGTCAACGTCAAGGAACAAGTCGGTCGATAACACCGGCACGAATTCATCGGGAATTGTTGGCCCACCGAACGGGTCAGAACCTGCCCATTCCGGGGCAGACCAATACTTCGGGTTGAGTAGATCACCAGGATAAAGGCTCGCAAACCGTGCCACATCAGGAGACTTCAACTTAAGAGGTATCGGCTCTTCTCCGGTAGCAGGTGCAGCAGGCACTGAAGGAAGCGAAATTCCTAGATGGCTATCAAGCGTTTCGTCTGGGATCGAGTAGGCGAAATCCGCGGCGTCAGACCCGGAAGTCGATTTCGAATAAATATATACGCCAGAAACTACGATCAAGACAACACCGACGACAGCCGCCGCATAAGCAACGACCGTGACGGGTGAGAATCTTGATTGCTTTGACAACGGTTCATCAGAACCGGTGTCGAGTTGGGTTTCGGGGTTTGCCATGTGTGTTCCAGTACGACTATATCGTCGGTACGGATTGAATGGCTAAATGCTATCGGACTCGAGCGCCTCGGATGATCGGCTCGTTGACGTGAATTTCACCATTTCGAATTTTCAGGTTGTATTCACAGTCGGGGTTCGTGCAGACCCACGCTTTGTAGTGAACTGCAGCGCCTTGTGCGCCAAAATCAGATAGAGGAACTAGGTGGCCCTCTTCACAGCTCATACACTCAGGCCAAGTCATTGATTCCAACGCTATATCTCTCTCCACATTTCCAGCAAATCCAATTAAGTATCGAAAGCTGAATTTGATCCCCCAACATCCCTATTCACCAGACAGCATTCGTTACGCTTATTTCGAGCATGCCGAATAGTACTCGTGAAACATAGGGAATTTCACTAATTTGAGCGTTACATTGAACGTATAGACATGAAAATTTTAGGAATTGAAACAAGTTGTGATGAGACATCGGTCGGAATCGTTGATGGCGACGGACGGGTGCTCGCAAACGTGATCGCGACTCAAGTGGACATCCATGCCCGTTACGGCGGCATCGTTCCAGAGGTGGCGTCACGCCAGCACGTGCTTGATATTCGCCCAGTGTGTGAGCAAGCCGTAACCGAAGCGGGAATTGATTGGGGTGACATCAGCGCTGTCGCTGCGACCCACGGACCTGGCTTGGCCGGTTCACTAATCGTCGGCTTGAATTTTTCTAAAGGGCTTTCCGCCGCACTTGGTGTGCCACTCGTCGGTGTGAATCACATGGATGGACACGTTTACGGTGCTTGGGCACGTACAGACGATCGTGACATCGAGCCATTTCAGGAACTTGTTGGCGAGCAGCCCATAATGTGCCTTGTCGTTTCAGGTGGGCACACCGAACTTGTGCTTCTTGAAGACCATGGGAAGTTTCGACTTCTAGGTGAAACTCGCGACGACGCGGCAGGTGAGGCGTTCGATAAAGCGGCGCGGGTGCTAGGGCTTCGATATCCGGGCGGACCTGAGATTCAACGTGTCGCAGAAAACGCCCCCGAAGCTGAACCCCTGCCTCGCGCCTGGATGCGCGGAACCGACGAGTTTTCGTTTAGCGGACTAAAAACGGCCGTGCTAACCCGGGCACGAAAGCTAGGAATTTATCCACCGAGTTCGTCTGGCGAACAGGCCGATCCGCAAGTAGTCGCGGGAATTGCAAAAGCATTTCAAGATTCAGTGGTCGATGTGCTCGTAACTAAAACGATCGCAGCTGCGAAGCGCGAAAACTGTGCCGGAATTGTTCTGGTTGGTGGTGTCGCGGCAAATGGACCTCTAAGAGAAACGCTGGTTCAGAAATCACCGCTGCAGGTTGCGATACCACCATTCAAGCTATGTACCGATAACGGTGCAATGATCGCTATGAGCGGTCTGGTTAACTATCGAAATGGTCGGCGTGATGACTGGGATCTAGATGTCATCCCAAGTTTACGTATAGGAACAAGCTCGCTCGTGTAGAGAGGGCAAAATCAGCCGGACGGATAGTTGCGGTACGGTGTGTTGATTCGGCTTGGAACCAGTCGACGTTTCGTGTCTTCAATATCTTTGGTGAACTGCATTGCATTGGCCATCTTGCCGCCAACCTCTCCACCAATTGTGTTTCCGCCCGCTGTTTGCAATTCAAGGTGAACTCCAGCCGGGCGAATCCAATAGTCGGCCATCAGCACGAGTGATATCAAAGCCACGGCAGCTGCGGAGATCATGCCGATCGAGGAGTCCGGAGTAACTTGCCAAACTCCGATCGCTGCGAATAGCCCCACGATGCCCCACACAGCACTGCGTCGAGCACGTGGTCGGCGAGAAATGAGTACCGAAGTAATGTCTTTCAATTGGGTCGAAGCGTAGACCGACTTTGAGTCAGATCCACCACGGTAGATCACTCGGGAGCCAGTCAGCTTAAAGTTGCCATCGTCTTTCGAATCTAGCTCGGATACAAGCCGTTCTCCCGGCATCAAATCGAGCGAACGGGTCTGCGAATTATTGACGCTGGATGATTCGGGCAAGCTTGTGCTGCCTGAACTGGTTTCAACTGACATAGAAGTAATCGTAACTGGTTATTGAACGGTTTGGATGCGTAGTTCTTGACATTCGCTACACACTCGTCAAACTCCCGGAAGCCGCGGTTGCCGAGTATTTATGCCGTGCCTAAACATTTCTCGGTACAAGGCGATGAGCCCTTGTTGATCGCGAGCGGTACGGATTTCAGGAACGCTGTGGTCGATGCCAAGAGCAATTTCAGCTTCTTTGACCAACGAGTTTCCTGACAGTTTTGGATGCTCGGAAAACAATTCAATGGCTCGGTTCTTGAGACTCGCTGCACCGATCTGATCAAATTCAGATCCAGTGTTTAGAGCAAAAACTGCAGGCAGCAGCACATTCACCACTATTTCTGCGGCGCGTGCCGCGCCCAATGTTGGGATGTACATGCTTTCAACGAGTTCAAGTGGTCGAAACACAAGGGCGAGTTCTTTGGGACGCTTTGCACTGGCGATAGCTGTCTGTGTATAGCGCGCCAATCCACCGTGTTCGTTCCACAGTGGAACAAGTGCAGAAATTGCTTTGATCCGTGCTTGAGGAGCGTTGGCTGGCCTTCCAAATGGGCGTACCCAATCGGGAGCAGAACCAGCGAGTTCGACTGAGCGAATTTGATTTGTAGACGACGAATTCGTGAGCCCAGAACCGCGGAGAAGCAAGCTTTCCAGCTCGGCTGCACTCTTGTAATTCGACGCTGTGTGCCAGTTGACCCGACCCGCCAACGTTCTGAAAGCACGTTTGTTTCTCGGGTAGCCCATAGCTCCTAGGACCCCAAGCCACATCGCCTGATCTGCACCGAACGCTTCGATGTCGAGTGCAATTCCGGCAGCCTGTGAGTGGAATCGATCAAGGCCTGCCTCTGCTATAGGTAGCTCGGGTAGTAAATTGCGAGGAGGTTTTTCTTGCGTTGAAGGGTGAACACCACCCGGCGAATTCCCAACCGACGTCTCATCATCAGCCGATTTCTTACGATTCAATGCAAGAAGCGGAATCGTCGTGCCCGTAGCCTTCAGCGCCGGCCGATCGTTCGACTCGGCAGCGACGACGTGGAGAACTACGCCGTTGTAGCGAGGATCGTTGTGGTGACCGTGGCCCCGCCAGTCTGATTCTCTGACGTGTATTTCGATATCACCACGATAGGTAATTCCATCGTCACGTTTCACTACGGCATCGGTGAAATCCGGACCTAACGTTTCACTACGGCATCGGTGAAATCCGGACCTAATGATCCTCCGGGTTTACCACCGTAGACGATTAGATAAGAGAGTCCATCACGACCGCGTATTTCTGCACGCTCGAGTCCTGCGTTCCTCCACGCCAAATGAAGAATCGCCTCAGCTCCGAGAGGTTTTTTCGCGCGTCCGTAGCTCCGCGACGATTCCCTGACGATCATCCGAGGACTAGAAGAATGACAAACCAAGCTTTCAGAACTATTCACGACAAATGCCGACGAACCAACAAGTAAGTCCGCCGACATCAGTTTATTCAGAGTTGTGTACGTCACTCATCAACCTGCCAATTCGTTCTGGATGAACGCTAACTTGAGCAGGTTACGAGTTTGTAGGCCTTACTACGAACCGAGCTTGTCATTCCCGTGTTCTGCAACGAAGGCTCGTGCTTCTCCAAGCATCAATTCGGCAATACCGATACCTGTTGTCAGATCGCCACCGGCAATTTTGCCTGCGGCTCGTGCACGGGTTTCAACATCCAAGGTTGCGGCAATTCGATCAGGGTGGTTCGGTTCACCTGGGTGACCCAGCGATTGAGCGAAATCGTGCGGCCCTCCGGTAACTCCAGTTAGACCGGGCACTGCGAGAATATCGTCGAGATTGTCCCAAGCTTTTTTGTCTTCGATCTGCGCAACAACAATCATGTTCGCGTTCGACCATTTTGCGAAGCCGAGCTTTCCGCCGTACTTTTCGTCGAGCAGAGTCTGATCATTGAATTCAGTACCACGACCGCCGCCCCAAGACCGTTTACCGTCAACTGGAAATAGACAAGCGTCAGCGAGTGCCTGCGCTTCTGCACCCGAGTTGATGTGCGGACCAGTCACACCTTGAACACCGCGGTCGAGGTAGAGGTTGATCTGATAAGCCGCGTTGTCTGGAACACGAGCGATGACCGACATTCCGAAGCCGTTGGCGGTACGGCAAATGTCATCGATTGCTTCTTCAGGGAAGCCACCGTGCTCACCGTCGATGGTGATGGCATCGAATCCTACGTGTGCCGCCATTTCGATCATGTACAGCGCGGGATGTGCCAGTGCAAACACTGTGCCCTTGCGGCCTGCCTTGTTGGCGGCAAGTATAGAGTTCTCAATCATCTAAAAATCTCCTGTCCCTGAAGGACGTTTTTGTGCCCGAGTGAGGGCTTTTCGATCTGCGTCAGTCGTTGTAAATATGTTCTCGGCGAGTTGTCTAAATACCTCGTACCGTACCTCCGGCCGAAGTCACTTTAGCTAGAGGTGGGTGAGCCGCAATCTCGGCTTCGTTCAGTTCAAGCCCAAGTCCTGGTGCGTCAGAAAGCTCAACATAGCCATCTTTTTGGCGGGTGAATCCATCGAGAACGGTGAAGTAGTGCTCAGTGTAGAACTCAGCGTGGTACTCCTGGATTTCGAAGTTGATGATCGATGCATCGAGATGCATTTCCGCCATCGCTCCAACAGGTGAACAAACATTGTGCGGTGCCATCGTGATGTGCTTCGCCTCAGCAATGATTGCGATCTTCTTCAACTCTGTGATCCCACCAGCGTTGGCGATATCGGGCTGAAGCACGTCTACTGCGTGACGATCAACGATTTCTGCGAAAGGAAATTTTGTGTAGAGCCGCTCTCCAGTTGCGATCGGAATGTTGACCTTGTTTCTGACTTCCACAAGCTCGGAGACTCGTTCCTGAGAAACCGGTTCTTCATAGAACAGAGGACGATATTCCTCTAGCCGTTTACCAATTTGGATTGCGTTCATAACGTCGAACTTGGCGTGCGCTTCGACCAGTATGTCCACGTAAGGTCCAACGGCTTTTCGAACTGCGGCGACTTTATCTTCAGCGAGCTGCGCTTCTTTGAGTGAAAGCTTGTAGTAGTTGTGCTGGCCGAACGGGTCGAACTTCAATGCTGTGTAGCCCATGTCGACTACAACTTTGGCTTCTTCTGCATTCTGAGCGGCAGTACCCGGATTCGAGTACCAGCCATTCGCGTAGACCCTAATACTCTTGCGGTGCGCTCCACCTAAAAGTTTCCAGACCGGTTGACCAAGAATCTTGCCTTTTAGATCCCAAAGGGCGATATCAATTCCGGAGAGAGCGGTCGAAGCGATGCGGCCTCCCCTAGCTTGGAAATCCTGATACAGAGTCGTCCAGAGCACCTCCGATTCGAGAGGGTCCTTGCCGATGAGGTGCTTCTGCACCATCGCCTCGATCATGCCTTTGACCAGATCGTCATTTTCCATCGGAGACGCATCACCGATTCCATAGACGTTCGGATCATCTGTATTGAGTTTCACCAGGAGCCAATTGCGTTGGGCATTGTGGTGGTTCGCCGAAAACTGTCTGAATTCAACGCTAGTAATTGCTGGCATATCTGCTCGGTTCTCTCGAAATGTTCGTCTTGAACTAGCCCTGAGGCTTCTGTTCCAATTTGCTGTCGCGGCGGCAGTATACGCCGGATTTTACGGATGATGACGGCAAATCGTTTTGGAGACCATCGAAAACGACCGCACACGAGGATTTTGTACCGCTATGATGCGGTTCGAACGGGAATACGGTGATCGCTTAAAACATTCGTGAACTGATTCAAGGAACACAATTTGGCTCGTACGCTACGCCTTTGGGCGCTATCGGATACTCATGTCGGCACCGAGATTAAGTTTGGTCGTCGTTCGCTCGAAGAAGTGATTCAACACGCCGAAGCATGGCCGAACGGCCCAGACCAAAGTGGCGGGTTTGATATTGCCGTGAACCTCGGTGATTTCTCAGGATCACAACTCCCTCCTGATGATGAAGAAGGTGAGCTTGTCGTTTCTCAATACGCCTCAGCAAAACTTCATGGTCGTGAGCATTTTTACGATGTGATCGGTAATCACGACGCTTCAGGCGTCGACGAACCCACTCAGTGGTGGTTCAAGAAGTGGATCGATCCGACGGGCGAGAGTACCGAGTTTTCGGGTATCGACAATTCGGAAAGACCGTACCCAACGACCGGCACGTGGGAGAACTACTCGTTCGAAGTTGGCAACATCGTGTTCCTGATGATGGCGGACCGGAACGATGGTGGCGCTCCGATTGGACGAGGTGAATTCGGAGGGTATCCGGCGGGAGCAATTTCGGAAGAAACGTTCCAGTGGTGGAAACAGAAAGTTGAAGAGAATAAAGACAAGATCGTTATTTCAGCGCATCACCACATGATCAAAGAAACAACCGTGGCGTCTGGACTCAACGAAGGATGTGACGAGGGCTATCACGGGAGGATGCCCGATGGTGGTGCCCCAGGATCTTCATTCATCTATTGGGTTGGCGGTCAAAAAGACTCAGGTCGTATCGAAAATTTCCTTGAGGAAAACAACCCTGCGATTGATCTCTGGCTCGGAGCACACACTCATACGCACCCTGACGACACGACCGGAGGGCGATCCCACGTAGAACAGAAGTGGGGAGCCAATTTTGTTAACGTATCGGCAGTTACTCGCTATCACGGCAAGCGAAATTCCATTCCGATGAGCAGGCTGTTTACGTTCACCGAGGGATCGAGAGAAGTTCGGGTGCAGTGCTATCTGCACACCGATCAATACGACGAACAGGGCTGGTACGCTCCGGCAGAACGAACTATCAACCTTCGCCACGATTTCGTGATGCCCAATGACTAAATCCATCCAGGACCTATTCGATCTCACTGGTCGTACCGCCATCGTCACCGGTGGTGGAACGCATCTTGGTACAGCCTTTACGGAAGCACTCACCGATCTTGGAGCGAAGGTCTACATCGCTTCTCGTCGAGCAGAACTGTGTGAAGAGGTCGCCGAGCGGCTGCGCAATCACGGTCGAGACGTGATCGCAATGGGTTGCGATGTCACAGACGAGTCTCAAGTCGATGCACTGGTTGATCGCGTGATGAACGATAACGATCGACTCGACATAGCGGTGTGCAACGCCGGTGGATCGTTCACTACCAGCTACCCACCCAACGGGGATGTCGACGAATTCAAACGAACGCTCGACGTGAACCTAACGGGCACGTATATCACTGGGCAGTCGGCGGGCAGGGCGATGATTCCTGCGAAGTGTGGATCGATCATTACGCTGGGCTCAATTGGCGCGACGCTGTCGATGGACACCCGAATTTACAACGCTAACTTCCAACGTTCAGGCCCACCATATCTTGCTGCCAAAGGTGGGGTTCTCAACCTCACTCGTGCCTTTGCCGCTGAATATGGCGAGTATGGAATTACCGCCAATTGCATCAGCCCCGGACAAATTCCAAGAACGGATTCAAACGCCGCACAAGTCGAGACATTCCGTCAGATGATTCCTCTTCAACGAACTGGTCTATCACAAGATTTGAAGGGCACTGTCGCACTGCTCGCATCTGATGCTGGAGCATGGATCACTGGTCAGGAATTCCGCGTCGATGGCGGCTGGTCAATCTGGTAGGTGTGGATTGAGCACGACTCCCTCTCCCTTCAATGGAGAGGGTTGAGGAGTGGGTTCAGTTGGTCATACGCTCAACGATGTCACCTAGGACCGTATAAACCCACCCTCTAACTCCCTAGCTGTCAAGTAGGGAGGATTTGGACGGACCCCTAGATCAACTTCGCTTGCTGCATCGCGGTTCGGATGATTTCACGGTCAGCGTCTGAAACCGATGGGTTCGGTAGGCGAGGCGCACCACCGTCGTATCCCAGCAGATCGAGAGCAGCCTTGATGCCTGCTGCACCGCGGTCGAGGATCTGCTGATCGGCTTCAATAATTCGGCTTTGGACTTCTTGCGCAGTTGCCAGATCGCCGTTCATGACGCTCGAAATAATCTGGTGACACTCAGCTGGTGCTACGTTTCCGAACATGAGGCATGCACCGTTCGCGCCGATCGCAGTCATTGCAAGCAGAAGTAGACCATTTCCGAGCCAGAACGGCTTGTCGGTGGTTACGAAATTCCGTACTCGTGCTTCGAATCGGACATTTCCTGAAGCGATGTAGCTCCAAACATTATCGATATCTACCAGCTCACCGATCACCTCAGGTTCGGCCCCCACAGGAGCCGCTCCGCCAGCAAACATTCCGGGTGCCATCTGGTGAATGATCGCAACCGGTGCGGGTACACGAGGGACGACCTGCTCAAAGTAGCCGGTGACATTCTTAGTAAGGCGAGGGATGCGGATGCGAATCATCTCCGCACCAGCTTCGACAAGCTCTTCAGCCTGTCGAATCGAGTCCGTGACAGACGAGCTATCGACTCCGCCCATGATGAACTTTTCGCCGTTTCGGGCGCTGTTAACTGTGCGAACTACTTCGAGTCGTTCCTCCTCAGACAAAAACTGCTCTTCGCCGTTCTCCGTGCCCAAGACGAATCCTGAAAGTGGAGTTTTTAGCCATTTTTCGACATTACGTTCTATGGCGGCATGATCGACCGAGTCGTCGGCCTTGAACGGCGTAGGACTAGGAGCGACAACGATCGGATTCTGAGTTGGGATTGGCATTTTCTGGCGAGAGTCTCTGTGTATTTGTTTGGGGTTTACGACGATTTAGTATGACAGCCTATTGATCAATTACCGAGCCGTCAGCGTGGAGTCTCGTGATTACTTCTCTTGGCCTTTCTGGGCAGTTTTCGACTGCACCGGGTTTCAGCTCAAGTCCAATGCCTGGAGCATCCGAAATAGTCAGATAGCCGTTGCCATCGTGTTCTGCCATCCCAGTAACCATGTTCGATTTCGGTGCAACGTCTTCGCCAATCGGGTATTCCTGAAGAGCGAAATTCGGAGCTGTCGCTGCGATCTGCAAACAAGCAGCCGTTGAGACTGGCGACAGCGGATTATGCGGAACGACTCCTACATGCCGTGCTTCAGCCAGAGCCGCAATCTTCCGTGCTCCCGATATTCCACCAACTAGACACACATCGGGACGGATGTACTGCACAGCGTTGCGAGACAGTGCCATCTCAAATTCCCAAATCGACGAGTAGCGCTCGCCGGTCGCTATAGGAATGTTGATCTTGCTGGCTACATATTCCATTTCGTCGAAATTGTCAGGGGTTACTGGATCTTCGAAGAAGAACGGGTGGAACTCTTCTATTCCCAAACCTAGTTGAACAGCTTCGGTCGGAGTCATTCGACGGTGAATTTCGATACACAGGTCAACGCCAGTTCCGACAGCGTCTCGATAGCCTCGAACGGTTTCGATTGCGTCGCCGATCTTGTCGGCATGAGTTTTGAAATACGGAACGTCACGTTCTTCGTCGAGGAATGGTGTCAGGTGTCCTACCGCCGTAAATCCACGTTCTTTGGCATCAACGATTCCTTCTTTAAGCACATCAGTTGTGTCGCCAAACACGTGATAGTAAACGCGAGCTTTGTCTCGAACCTTTCCGCCCAGAAGCTGGTGAACTGGAGTGTCAAAGTGCTTGCCCATGATGTCCCAAAGAGCGATATCGATTGCACTCAGCGCACCCATGATCGCTGCGCCACGGAAGTGCGAAAAGCGGTACATGTATTGCCAGTGATGTTCGATTCGAAGCGGATCTTCTCCGACCAAGTATCGTCCGAACTTCTCAATAGCCGACTGCGACGCCTCGAGGAATCCCCAGGCCCCCGATTCACCTAAACCGGTAATACCGGCATCGGTCTCAATCTGGACTAAGAGGTAACGATCGAGCATTAAGGGGGTGACTTTGGTGATTTTCATGAAAGAAGCCAGTTTCGTACTTTTTAGACGGGTAACGTTGCTGTGATCGCCCGACGATTGCAATCGATTCAGACGAGGGCGATAGTATGCTCAGCAGAGCAATTTCGCTACGGCTGGTCGCTTGCTGATCAGTTGATGAACGATTTCGTGAAAATAGTCGGGGGCTAGTGTTGTCAAACCAGAGCGGGTCGAGTGTGGGTCAGGATTCCGGTCGTCGGCTTTTGTGCGTTGTGGCGCACCCAGACGACGAAACGTTTGGGTCGGGCTCAACGCTGATCAAGTATGCGTCGGAGGGAGCGGCTGTCTACACA
Organism: Dehalococcoidia bacterium; assembly: GCA_040264655.1. Classification (GTDB taxonomy): domain Bacteria; phylum Chloroflexota; class Dehalococcoidia; order Lucifugimonadales; family Lucifugimonadaceae; genus Lucifugimonas. Next base: position 68,874 of record JBDQHW010000003.1, read on the forward strand.
GCGTGCGCTACTAGGGGTGATGTTGGCGAGATTGCAGATAAGTCAGATGCCACACCAGAAACGCTGTCGGCAGTTCGGGAGCAGGAATATTACGACGCTGGCAAGGTGATGGGCGTCAAGAAGAGCATCCTCTACGGCTATCGGGATTCAGGGATGGATGGTACACCTGACAACGATCAGCCAAACGCTTACATCCGTGTACCTATTGAAGAAGTAGTCGCAAAAGTAGTCGACACGATTCGCGAGATAAAACCCCAGGTAGTTTTTACCTTTGACGAGGGCGGGGGGTACGGACATCCCGACCATATCCATGCATCCCTTGCCACCAAGCTTGCCTATTTCGCAGCGGGTGATCCCTCATACACCGGTTCGACCTTAGAGCCATGGAAACCTTCTAAGTTGTACTACCACGGTTTTCCGCGATCGATGATGAAAAAGTGGTTCGAAGCATTCGCCGAAGCCGACCCAGATTCAGACTTGGCGAAACTAGACGCAAGCCAAATGGGCGTTCCAGATGAGCACCTTACGACCGCACTCGATACTTCTCAATATGCGGATGTGAGGCGAAATGCTATTGAGGTCCACCGAACTCAATATTCACCGCTGGATAGAATTCCTTCAGGAGAACTTGAAGCGGACTATTTGAATGCTGATTTCTTCATACGAGTCGATCCTCTGGTTCCAGATGGGACAACAGGATTTATCGAAACAGACCTGTTTGAAGGACTCGACGTTTAGGCTCGGCGCAGTTCCTTTGACACCAGCAGAGCTATTACAGCGACCGGTGTGCCAAGAAGAGCGCTGATCACTAGCGCTTCTTCGTTACCGATCCATTCAGCGACGGCGCCACCGAATAGCCACCCGACGGAAAAGAGTCCCATTGAAGTCACAAACAGACTCATTACTCTGGCGCGCATCTCTTTTTGGGCGGCTTGCTGAAACATCGTGAGTACCGATGTCACCCACGGCATTGCAATCAATCCCATCGCAAAGAGTGCGGCGAGGCTCAACGGCACGGATCGAGAGTATCCAAATACAACCATTCCAACGTCCCAGATCAGACCTGTCGAGACCATGACATAGGCGTGTCGACGATGGATGCCAGATATCGATATGAATATGGCTCCGACCATGGTCCCGGCTCCCAACGCACCACCCATTAATCCGAACCCCGCTGGCCCAATGTCCAAAATCTCTTCTGCATAAACAGGCATGAGTGGGAAGATCGCCACCCCGAACACGTTCTGGGCTGCTACCAGAACGGTGAGCCAGATAAGTGGAGGAGTGTTGCGGGCATATCGCAGCCCTTCGGTGAACTGGCTAATGAATGAAGGAGGGGGCTTCTCTGAATCGGATTTCGGAGAAGCAGTTCGTGCAGGTTCTCGAACCCTCAGAAGAAGCAGTAGTCCGAGAAGATTACCGATAGTCACGAGCCAGTACGCAGTGTGGGTTCCAGAGCTGGCGATGACCACTCCCGTGATCACAGGTCCGATCATTTCGCCAGTTGTTTGTGCGACCGAAAGAATCCCGTTGGCGTTGGATAGCCGCTCAGAATCTACGATGTCTGCAATCAGTGCGTAGAACGCTGGGCTGTAGAGTGAATATGAGATTCCGCCGAAGATCGCTAGAGCAACCATGTGCCACGGCTGTATCGTGTCCATGACGATCAGCACGCCGGTAGCTGCGGATGCTGCAGCGGTTATCACGCCGGCAAGCATCATTATGTTTCGTCTGCCAAACCGGTCAGAAATCACTCCTCCAAACATTGGAAGAATGAGAATTGGAATCGCCCTTACGCCCGTCACTAATCCAATCCACAGCGGCGAGTGGGTAAGTTCAAGCACAACCCACGATGCCGCCGAACCCCGCATGAAGATTCCTAGATCGAAAATTGCCTGACTAAGAATTAACGCTCGGAATTGAGGGTCGGCGAGGACTTGTGCGGATTTCGGTCGAAATCTCATCTAGGAAAGTGCCGCCGCGAGTCGTTCGAGAACTATCGCAACTCCGTGGTCGTCGTTGGATGCTGTGTGATATTTAGCAAGTGACTTAATCTCAGGAATTGCGTTGTCGACAGCTACTGACCAGCCACAGTCTCGTATCAAATCCACGTCAACAAAATCATCCCCGAACGAAAGAATGTCGGACAGGGAGATACCTGCGCTAAGTAGAAGGTTCTCAACTGCACCAGATTTGCTTGCTTGTATCGGCACGATGTTCAAGAAATGGGCTCTCGCAGCACGAAAAATTGTAGTGTCGTTTGTTAGTCGGGTCTCGAGCATCGAAGCCAGGTTCTCCAAACTGCCGTTCATCCCGTTAACGGAGACTTTCACCGGGCCAATTTCCAACGCTTCTTCGAACGGTACAACCATCGTCGGTGTCGCCGAGTTGAATGCCCATAGTTCATTTATGTCATCGCCATGGTTCACTGCGAACTGCGTTCCATCGATTTCCACCGTCATTCGCGCCCACGGAGCGTGCTCGTTCGTTAGGTCCCAGCAGGTTCGAGCGTCATCTAGGTTCATCAGGCGTTTCACAGAACCCGTTAGTCCGGATTTGCCGTTCGCAATAGTTCCATTCATCTGAACCACCGAAGCGATTTGCAGGACGTCGTCCGATACAAGTACTGGCAAAACTCGTTCAGGTCGAGATGTAGCGATGATGATTGGCAGTCCGCGCTGATGAACTGCAAGGATCGCAAGTCTTGTACGTTCGGCAAGACGCCCTTCCGAATTCAACGTTGTTTCGTCGAGATCCATCGCAACTGCTCGCATGGTTTCGTTTGAAAAGTCAGGGAGGTTCATTGATTGAGAGAGTCTGTTGTCTGCGAACTTGCTTTTCGAAATAGTGCGGGCCACTTGATGGCTGCGAAGAGAGTCGCTATCAAACCTATGGTTCCAAATGTGCCGATCATCGCATCTGAACCGATGTATTCAGAAATCCAACCACCAAGTAGTAGTCCAAGAGGTAATCCGTAGATCCCGAGAGATCGAATGCCCATCACCCGTCCTCTTGCCGCTGCGGGCGCGGCACGAAGCAACCCAACGACCATCGAGACAAATGTTGCGCCTCCGCTGAATCCCCACAGGACCAAGACCACAGTGAACAGCCAAAGAGGAGGTATCGTTGCCAAGTACAACATCAGAGCGTGCCACACGATTGACCCGAGAATCATCGTGCGACCCGGATTTGCCACGTTCGAGCGTAACGCCACAGCTAGCGAACCTAACAAGGCCCCGACAGATGCCGCGGCGGCCAAAAGCCCAATTCCTGTGCCGTCGAGACCATAGAGCTCGTAACCGATCACAGTCATCAAGCCATTCACGATAGGGAACGCAGAAAACTCTACCAAGAACGAGAAAAAAATCAGCCCTGGCAGTGTGCTGCTTTGCCTGACAAACCGCAGGCCTTCACTCAGGCTAGCTCGGATTCCATCTGAGTCGACTCGCGCCATTACAGTTCTGGCGTCAACTTTCAATGCGGCAAGAGTCGATAACAAGTAGAGGACTGAGATAGTGATATATGCCCAGTCGAGACCCAAAAGTTCGAAAATTGTTCCACCGGCGATTGAACCGACCACTCTGGCTCCGTCCAGCGTCGATCTGGAAAGTCCGATCGCGCCGTGCAGTGAATGGGACGGCACGGCATCGGCAGTAAGCGCTTGAACTAGAACTAGGTCGAGCATTCTCACCATGCTGCCAGCAGTGACAATTACGTACGCATGCCACAGAACGAGAGTGTCAGTGACGATAAGCAGGGTGAGAAGCATAGCGAGTACCACGCCGAACGCTCGAACGAATACCTGAAGTCTCTTACGGTCGAATCTGTCGACCATGAGTCCATAAAGAGGACCTAGAAGGGTTCCGGCAAATTTCAGCGCACCCACGAGACCTACGAGAAGAGGTGAGCCTGTATCTCGAAGCACGAACATCGCTAGAACGATGATCTCCATCTCAATGGCCCACAGGCTGAGTGCTTCGGACGACCAAACGAATTTGTAGTCGCCGTACTTAAGAACTCGGAACGGATTCATTCCGGTTCGAGTGGTGCTTTGAGAATTGTCTACAACATCGTGTTCGAGCATGCGAGCGATTTTGTCACGTCGAACAATCTGTAGTCACCCATCATGGTCGTGACTAGACGATTCGGCGATCTAAGGGGCCTTGCGCAGAGCAGGTGTCATCAATATCGCAGCACCTGACACCAGTACACTGCCTGTTATTCCGATGAACAGCGTGTTTTGAATACCGAATGCTTCGATACCCGCACCGCCGATCAGCCAGCCTAGCTGGTGCGTCAGAACCGTCATGAAATAAAGGCTCATGACTCTCCCGCGCATTTCTTCAGATGCTGTTGTTTGCAGCAGAACCGGAACCGAAATCATCCATGATGCAAAAGCCAGACCCTGCATCGTCATCGCCGCACCTGAGATGAATATATTTGGAGCGATTGCAAACAGCCCAGTTGAGACGTTCATCACGAGCATCGCGAATATCAGAAGGTATCCCTTGCGAATCTTGTTACTGAGGGCGAAAAGTGCGAAAGCACCGATGAGCGCGCCAACTCCGTTGAGACCGAGCATTACTCCGTAGCCAACTTCGCTCAGACCCAGAACATCTTTTACTTTCACAGGAATGGCCGGCTGCATCATGCCCATGAAGATGGCGCTTGATCCAAGTATCAGCAGTGCTCGAATAACAGGTGTGCGGTAGGCGTATCCAATCCCGAGTCGAATATCAGAGAACATGTTGCGTCCGCTTGGTACAGGAATGTGCCGTGTGCGGACCCGGTAGATCATGATCGCCGAGAATACGTAGAGACCTGTGAGCACGTAGAAGGCAGTATCGAACCCGAGAAGAAGTAGCGCTCCACCCGCACTCGGACCTGCAATTGTTGCGGACATCGAAATGCCCGTGTTCAAACTTGATGCTGAAACCAATCGCTCTCGTCCAACAACATCAACAGCGAACGCCTGACTCGTTGGATTGTGAAGCGCGAACATCGCGCCGGTCATCAGAGATATTGGTATTAGGTGCCACCATTCCAGCACGTCGGCAGTTAGCAGCACCGCTGTAAGCAACGACATCGAAGCGATGATTGCCTTCGTTCGCCAAAGAAGTTGCCATCGCTCAGTGCGGTCGGCAAGCGCTCCGCCAATCAGCGATATTGAGATTATCGCTATACCGGGCATGGCATTCACCAATCCCATGAGGGTTGCTGAATCGGTCCGTTCAAGAACGATCCAAGCCTGTGCCATGTTCCTAATCTGGTACCCGGCGAACGTAGCCAAGTTTGATAGCACCAACAGTCGATAGTCGCGTATCGACAGAATGCTGAAAGGACCATTACCAGCCTTACCACCAACGGGAGCACTGGTGGATGCGGTGTTTTGTGAATCGATTGTTTTGGCGGTTTTATCTGCCAGAACGATTTCCTCTGATGAGATGAAAAGGACTTTGGAGCTACGGAACTGCAGGACGAATACCAGAACAACCGGGATCTAACGGTGCGCACGCTCGCGTGTACGCGAGTGTGCGCGAGGGATTGGGGCAGTGTCGACCAAGGATGATTCGATACGGGACCTTAAGAGGACTCAATACTAGTCCGGTAGGGCCTAATTGGATGCCGGTGATCTATCACAAATGTTGATCACTCTTTCACGATGAACGGTTCGAGCAAGGCTTCGTTTATCTCAACCCCTATCCCAGGTCGGTCGGGCAGGATGAATCCACCGTCGGCATATTTCCAAGCAGTGTCAGATGCCTGCTCGAGACGGTCAGAAAGCCCACCTTGAAACTCCTGAAGATAGTCAGGTGGAGCGACCGCCGCACATTGAAGAGTCGCTGCCTGGAATATTGAAACGCCGCTGCCCATGTGGGGCGTTGTCTTGATTCCAGCCTTCGCAGCAATGTCCATTTGCACCATGTAGTCGGTGAACCCAGTGCGCCCGATATCAGGCTGATACACATCGAGAGCCCGCGGCTGTTGAACCCACTGTTCCATCTGATATCGAGATCGGAAGTGTTCTCCTAGAGCGATATCTGCGCCAGGCTTTTTGACGAGGTCTTGGTGGCCCATCAGATCTTCAGGTTGGAGCGGACACTCGAAGAACCGTACGTTGCGTTTGCCGTATTCAAGCTTGCCGAGTTCTGCCGATTCGTGTGAACACATCCAAAGCGTGTCTACCATCCACTGTTCAAGTTCTGGTGCACCGGCCATCAGACCATCCAGCTCGGTGGTTCCTGCTTCGACATCGCCGGTAAGGAATATTTTTGCACCTTTTAACCCGGTATCGATCCACGATTTCACATGGTCGATACGTTCCTCGAGGGTCGAACGACGCACTCCGGAAAGGTAAACATCGAACTGATTTCGAGGATTCGGGTCTAGAAGGGCGGCAACAGGTGACTGCTCTCGCTTGCCGATAGCATCCCAAACAGCAATATCGATCGCAGCCAGCGCATCGAGCCAATATCCTGACGAGTAGCCGCGCCCGCGTTGCGTGTCATACAAGAAATCCCAAAGAGCACCCGGGGATTCGTATTCCTGTCCTTCGACCATTTGGGCCATCAACCCGTTCACGATAAGAGTGACGACATCTGGCCCGATCCCTGAGTTTGCTTCACCCCAACCGACCGTCCCATCGGAGAGTGTCACCTTTACCAGTGGAGTCTCGATGTATCGGGCATAGACGGTTTGCCAGCCCTGCTTGAACTCAAATCGCTCAGTTTGGCGATCTCCTTCATTTGCTCGATACGACTCCCAATAGGACGCAGAGTTTTTGAATGCGAGGTGAATTGACTCGATCGATTTGATACTGAAGCTGGTATTAGTCGGCATTTGGTTCCCGGATTCGTGATCGAAAGCAGTCGGACTCTCGACGCTATATCTAAAAATTTATATCGGAAGTCTACTGCCGTTATATGAGTGTTGGTTGTGTTTACGACCAAAAAATGCACTTACCGTGAACCGTGTTCGTTTGCACGTTAGTGGACGTTGACTTTTAAATTGATGCGTGTATATTTCGCGGCTGCTTACGATGGTGGGAGTGAATAGATTTGTTCTATTCGAGCCATCTCGTAACAAGGCAATTACGAAGCCGGGGCACGGCTGGCAACGAGTGAAAGGTATATCCGTTCACTAGAGTCGCCGGGTAGACCCTGGTGTTGGAATTGAGTGGGTTTCTCTTGAAATTCAGTCAATTCTCTATTTGGCCTTTCGGAGGAAATAGCATGGATCTTAGTATGAATCGACGGATGGCGATGGTGCTTCTAGCACTTTCAAGCCTTCTCGTCATCGCCGCCGTCGCCTGTGGAGGCGATGACGACGGAGATGGTGGTAGCAGCGTTGCTGCGACTGCCAAGCCAGCAGAAGCTGCAGCCCCAGCGGCCACAGCAAAACCTGCTGAAGCCGGTGGTACCAGCGACTCAGCTGACGCCGCTGCACCTGCTGCAACAGTAGCTGCAAACGTTCCTGAAGCAACCAAGGCACCTGACAGTGCAATGGGTGGTGCTGAAGGCTCAATCGTACGGGCATTCCGTACGCTGGAAGCTGTATACGGAATTGGCTATGTTGGCCCTTACCGCACATCAGCAACCGTACAAATCGGTGGTGTTGAAGAGCCTCTCTTCAACTACCAGAACGGTAACCCAATGACACCGTTCCTAGTCGACACTTGGGACATTGATGCAGCTGGTACCCGAGCTCGATTGACCCTCAAGAAGGGCATCAAGTTCCAGTCACCAGTTGGATATGAAGACCAGGACTTCGGTGAGCTTAACGCTGCCGAGCTCGTTGAGTGGTTCAACCGATCCAACTCAACGACTAACCCTGAGTCAACTTACGGAGACGGTGGTGACTTTGCCGCTATCTTCCTCGAAGCAACAGCTGTTGACGACTACACTGTCGAAATCGGTCTTGTTTCACCTGTGTACTACTGCCTACCGATCTCGCAGTTCGGCTGTCTTTCAGCTGCCCGCGGACCGCACAAGGTAACCACTGCCGACACCGAAGGTGTTGAGTGGGCACGTGCTAACCACGTTGGTACCGGACCTTACGTACAGGGCGCCTGCACACCAGGTGACCGTTGCACAGTTCACGCAGTGGACAGCCACTGGCGACAGACTGGTAACGTTGCTGAAATCACAGGAATTCAGGTTCCTGAAGCAACAACCCAGATTGCAATGTTGAAGAACGGTGCGATCGACATGACCGAGCTTGACTACAAGCTCCTCCCAGACGTGATTGCCGACGGCTTCACATTCTTGGAGACCATGCCTGGTGGTTTCGTTGGTCAATCCATCCTCTTCCCTGGAAACCTATGGGAGCACTCACACGCACGAACGGATGAGCCGCTCGAGCCGTGGGCAGCAGCACCATATGCCAAGGACTATCCTTGGATTGGTAACCCTTGGGGTCACCAGGGTGGAACTTGCACAAACGGTGATGGCCTAGGCCACGACCTTTGTGGAAACGCTCCTTACACAGACTCAGACAACCCCGCCGGTATGGACGACATGGAACAGGCTCGACTAGTTCGACTTGCTCTTTCGACTGCTATCGACCGTGGTTCGATCAATGACGTTCTTTTGAACGGAATTGGTACTCCGATTTACTCTGAGTACATGGGTCCTGAGTACCCTGGCTGGGATGCTTCACGACAGACCGGTTGTTTCGACTGGGTTGGTGGTAGCGTCTCTTGTTCAGGTACAGCACAGAGTGTTCCATGGGAAATTGCCGATGGAGACCTCGATGCTGCAGGCGCACTTCTTGACGCCGCGGGTTACCCGCTGGTCGACGGCAAGCGCCAGGGCTTTGAGAAGCTAACGCTTCAGGCTTACTCAGCAGAAGCTGGACCCGTTTCTCTTGAAGTAGCTGACACCGTTATGTCTGACTGGGCCCGTCTCGGTATCGAGATCGATGGTCTTGTTGAGGACTACGGTGGAGTTATCAGCCCACGAATGCGACAGCGAATTCAGTTCCTTCCGGTTCTGAAGAACGGTGACGTACACTCGAACGTATACCCAATTGACTGGCCGCTGCCGGTGGTGGACACATCATCTTCACGACCTGGTTGGGGAGTTGGTTTCGAATCTCAGGCTGGTGCGAAGTGGGTCTTCGAGATCCTCGGTGAGCAGGACGCTAGCGTTCGCTCAGAGAAGCACTTGAACTGGGTTGACTACAGCATGTACTGGCTGCAATACGCCGGTGTATTCCAGGTTCCTAAAGGAATCGTAGTCAATGACCGAATCAAGTCATGGGATGGATACCAGCAGCACTACTCTAACGTGTCTGCAAACCCTGAGTTCATTGAACTTAACTAAGAGTCCATGCTCTTGGTAAAAAGTTAGTTTGCTAACTGAGACGGGGGTCGGTTTATCCGGCCCCCGTCTTTCTTTAACCGCCAATCGGAACTATCTGCAGTTTCAGGTCATTTCGTAAGAGAGTAATCGCGCGCTGAACATTAGTTAGTGATCGTTGACATAGAGTGTGCAGAATGCTAAATTTCCGCTGCATTCTGTTGATTTTGCGTGCCATTGGGGCTACTCAATCAAGTAAGATGCGGTGCATCGTGGCATGTCGGGAATTCCCACATATTTAAATGTGCGTGGAACAACTTCGAAAGTACTTATTAAATGGCTAATTTTCTAGCGAGACGATTCCTTTCTTCGCTGGTATCAGTGATGGGCGCGACTATTGCGATTTTCGTTCTGATCCAATTCCACAATGACCCGAGAGAATTGTTCGTCCCTGACTCTGGTTACGGCATCTCTGAGGAGCAGTGGATCGCACTTGGCGACAGGATGGGTCTGAACGATCCGCTCTGGAAGCAGTACCTCACTTGGATTGGCAATACTCTCCGAGGTGACCTTGGAGTTTCACTTGCTCGTGACCGAGCTGTTGTGGACCTGATCAAAGGCAAAATTGGTGCCACCGTCCAGCTCGCGATTGGAGGCTGGATATTTGCTATCGCCTTAGGCATACCGATGGGGGTGTTGGCTGCTGTAAAGCGAGGCTCCTTCTGGGATTACTTTGGCAGAAGCGTCGCCATCGTCGGTCAGGCGGCTCCGCCGTTCGTAACCGGACTGGTGGCGATATGGATCTTCGCCGTGTGGCTGAACTGGTTACCGGCGGGAGGACGATCACCTGAGTTCAATTGGACTGAGTATCTTCTTCCATGTATGGCTCTCGGTTGGGGTGCTGCAGCTAGCCTGATGCGTCTCACTCGGTCGTCAATGCTTGAGGTTATGGACTCTGAGTACATTCGGCTTGCCCGTGCGAAGGGTGTTGGCTGGAACTGGGTCATATACAAGCACGCACTGCGAAACGCCTTAATCGCCCCTGTTACTTCAGCGTTGCTGGTGTTCTCAGGTTGGTTGAACGGCGCATTGGTTGTTGAAATCGTGTTCTCATGGCCTGGCATCGGCTACGACGCCTTGTTCCGTGCGGTGAACGACAATGACTTCCCACTTCTGTTGGGTACAGTATTCATCTTCATCTTGATCTACTTGGTTTTTGCGACTATCGCTGATATCGCATACACACTTATCGATCCCCGAGTACGTCTCGGCAACTCTTCGGACTAACGAGGACTACTCATGACTACTTCTGAAACTCCAGCCGAGGTCCAGCACGTCGATTCATCGACGTTGGATGCTCCGCTGAACCGTGTACAGGTTGATAGGTCTATCTTTGGCCAAATCTGGTGGGTGCTACGTAAATACCCGGTATTGCCAGCTGCAGTACTGATATTGCTTGTCGTTGCGGCAATAATTGGCCCATCGGTCGCTCCTTACGAGCGTGACATCGGACCAATCGGAGACCGACACCTTGGAATGTTCCAATTCTCAGAACTTCCAGAGGATAAACGGGATGCTCCTCGATACGGATTGTGGCCGGATGGTTTCCACCTGTTCGGTTCCGATCACATCGGTCGAGACGTATTCACTCGTGTACTCCACGGGGCACGCGTATCGATGCAGGTTGTGATGGTATCGCTGGTACTCGGTATGTTTATCGGAGTCTCTCTCGGCATGATTTCCGGCTACTACGGCGGAATTACTGATGAGTTGATAACGAGGTTTGTTGATATCTGGTATGCGATGCCATTCCTGATGGTCGCACTGATCGTGGTGCTGATCTTTGGGCGTGGCTTGACGGTGCTGTTGTTCGTGCTGGCTCTTGTAGCATGGGCAGGTTTCGTGAGGGTTATTCGTGCCCAAATATTGGTGCTGAAAGAGATGGATTACGTTGCGGCAGCACGTGTAAATGGTGCTTCCGACTTCAGAATCATGTTCAAGCACCTCCTACCGGGAATTCTCAACACGGCTATCGTTGTTGGAACACTAAACACATCGGGTCTGATCCTTTCAGAATCGGTACTAAGCTTCGTGGGTGCTGGTATTCAGCCACCGACGCCAGCTTGGGGTGTGATGACAAACGAAGGACGAGACTACTTGTCGATCGCTGCGCACCAGGTACTTGTACCGTCAGCGGCCATCTTCCTAGTTGTGATCTCGTTGAACTTCTTGGGCGACTGGTTGCGAGACCGGCTCGACCCACGATTGCGACAGATCGACTAAGTTCGGTCTCTCAATAGAGTTGAATAAAAAAAGCCCTCGGCATAACAACCGAGGGCTTTTTCTTTGCTGGATTCGAAAGGTTCATCCTTTGAGAAATGAGTTCGGCTCGGCTCCGCTGGTCGGATTTGATGTTATTCGAACCTAGTTGTGGCTCCTGCACTTTGGCGGCCACGTAATTCCCCGCCCGACGTATCACCTTAGACTGCGCCTGTAGGCCACTCATCAGGGATCTTCTGCCTAGGACACCCCCTGTAATGGTTCAGGAAATTCTGTATATCGCTCGGAGAGCCGTAGTAACCATCCCAACAACGAGTATGACGTGTGATGTCAGTCTAATTACTACCGAGAAGCCGGAACGAGCAAGCGGTAGCTTCGATTGGGCGACGGACCTAGAGCGTTGGCTTCGATCTGCAGTAGATCAAGTCCATCGCAACAAATATGCCCTGACGCGTCAAGACCGTTCTATTTAGAACGGTCTTGACTTAGATATCTATTGTGAACCCGCTGATTATTCAGCGACAACACATACTGCACCCTGGGCTACGTCACCAGAGAATTGCGACTCATAAGTGAAGCACCCTTCAATATTGAAGGTGTAGGAGAAGGTTGCAGGCTCTTTGTCGAATGTCCCCTTAGAAATTGCTTCCGAATCCCATGAATCATCCTGTCCTGGATGAGCGGTTGAACTGCTTGCAGATCGGCGGTCATTAGACCATGTGACCGTTGAACCAACGCTGATCTTTACTATTTCCGGGATGAACTTGGTACCTTCGGCTCCGATGGTTTGAATATCAACTATGATCTCACCGCTTTCAGCTGCACCATCGGGAACCGTAACGTCAAATGCAGCGCCTTGTGCCAGCTCGTCACTCGCTGCTCCACCAACACCTGATGAAATAATGCCTTTCTCGGCCTGGGCGGTAGCTTCTGCGTTTCGCTCAGCCGCTGCTTGTGCAGCTGCACTGTTCGAACCAACTTTGACCTGAACTTGAGCATCTGGGTCACCACCGGCATCAATAACAGCCTGGCGAGTTGCCTGAGCGTTGTCTACTTTGTTCTGCGCTTGTGAAGTTTGGACGATTTCTACAGTTGTAGGTCCGCCTCCACAGGCAGCAAAAATGGTGGTAAGTGCTAGAGCACCAGCAAGAACCAGAATCATACGAGTACGAATAGACATATAAGTCCCCCGAAAACGAAGCATTATTGAATGCTGGGTAAGGGTGTTTTGATTCGAAATAACAACGGTATCGTCACCGAATATACGAACCAGTAATTTCAGTGTGGCGGAAGGATAACACGACGAACGAAACAGGCGGGTAACAAGCTTGTGCGGTTCGGAGTATTAACTCTCTCAGAAAGGGACTTATTCTTTCGATTGTCGGATTCTTAGAACAACCACACCAGCCACGACTGCGATAGCTGCACCAACAAAGAACGAGAACCTGTACGCCTCAACAAATGAAGCTCCGTTCGATGACTGTTGCCAGTTGAACAAAGAAGTCATTAGCGCAATCGATAAGACCGTTCCGAGTGTTTGAGAAACCGTAAGGGCAGCTGAAGTAGCACCTGTGTGTTCGCTCGGCGCACCTCGCAGTGTGAGTGCATAAACAGCGGCTTGGTGCATCCCAAACCCAAGACCAAGCACTGCGGTTGAAATAACAACTGTGGACATTGTTGGCGAAGCACCGGCAGAACCGGCGAGAACAAGACCAATCGCCGTAATGATCGTTCCTGCGAACGTGACCGGCCTATCGCCCACTCGATCAGCCAGCCATCCTGCAAGTCCTGAACCGCCAAAGTTCATTCCTGCCATAAGGGCAAGAAGTGCTCCGAGGGTTAGTCCGCTTCTACCCATCACATCGGCAACGTAAAACGGGAACAAGAACCACATCACGAACGAGGCAACGGTCAGGAGCAAATTAGATGCAGCTCCAGACTTAAATCCTGTGAACGAGGTAAGACCACTAGGAAAGATCGTAAATCGACCGCTCTGCTTGCCTTTGGCGAATACAAATCCGAGAATCAAGGTTGCAGTGAAAAGTGCCAAGGGCTGCGGGGTTAACCAGCCTTCGACTCGAGCGAACGATAAAGCGAGTACAAACGTGAATAACGTGGCGAATAAGGCGATCGATCCCGGTAAATCGAATCGCTGATTCGCTCGACCAGCAACTGGCATCGCCAGACTGCCTCTTAGCCAAACAATTGCTGCTAGCAACAACGAGATGCCTATTGGTATCCGTGCCCAGAAAATGGCCTGCCATCCAATTTCCTGACCTAAGAAACCACCACCCAGTGTTCCAGCGAATGTTCCAAGCCCCATTGCTCCAAGAGTTACACCGAGTGCAGCGCCACGCCGAGTAGGACCGAACGCACGGGCAACCAACGCAGGTGCCAATGTGAAAAGAATAGCTACACCGATTCCCTGAGGTATTCGCAGAGCAACGATAGGCGTTAGAGAGTCTTGTAGGGAGATTAGAGCTACAGAGGCCGTGTACAGCACGATGCCAGCGATCAGTGGGCGCTTGATTCCGAACCGGTCGGCAATTCCACCTGCTACGAATCCTGTGCCACTTCTCGCACCGTGGTACATGATGATTATTAGCTGCACACTGACTATCGTTTCGCCAAGATCGGAACGAAAACGCGGAAGATTGACGTTAATCGAAAAATCGAGCGCACCAAGGAATAGCGCCCCGCTTCCGATCGCTATAGCGAGGATTTGGGTGAATTTGGTCAGATGGGCAGTCGGCGGAGCGTTTGATCCGGTCGGTTTCGACGTGAATTCAGAACTTGTGATGGCTAGAGTCCACCATCGCATTGCTGGTGCTGAGCCAAAGCATCGCATTCACCGTGCATATTGGTGAACCGGGGCGAGATGTTTTTACCGGCCGGAACTACGTTCATAAATCTACGATGCTTAGAGTGCTTGTCCTTAGATTGACAATTATCGCGCTAAACACGGTTTCACTCTCGGTTTTTGGCATCCGTTTTTGAGATGTATGCACGTTTAGGCAGAAGCTGTATATTGGCGACGAATGCAAGCTCATGTGAGCAACAACAGATCCGGCGTTGGTCGGCAGTATATTCATACAAAGGCACACCAAAACCAATGGGACACAGAGTTATCTACTACGGCGAACACGATGGTGCGAGAACCGTTCGGGCACTTGAGCTCGGTCCTGATGATCTTGATTGGGGTGTCGTAAGCCCCGACGCTCCAGAATCAGAGCAAACCGAGGCCTTAGCTGACGCGGTTGCAGTGATCACCAACGGGCTTTCAATCACTACTGAAATGCTCGAAAAAATGCGCAACATGAAACTGTTGCAGGTAATGAGCGCAGGTTTTGACCGTCTCGACGTGCCAGCAATACGTGAGATGGGAATTGAAGTCTGCAACAACTCGCCTGCTATCGCACGATCTGTTGCTGAGCACACCATTGGCATGATGATGATGGTCTACAAACGCCTTCCTCAAGGCGTTGACGGGGTTAAAGCAGGAACGTGGCAGAAACCAGCAAAAACAGGTGAGTTCGGAAAAGTATTCGAGATATCAGGACGGACTGTGGGGATCATTGGGCTAGGAAACATCGGGACATGGGTAGCCAAAATGCTTAAAGGTTTCGACACGACAACCCTGTATACCGATGTACGTGAGTTTTCAGCCGAAAAAGAACAGGAACTCAATGTCAGCCGCGTAACGATGGATGAACTACTCGATCGATCTGACATCGTGACGGTTCACGTTCCGTTGTCTTCTTCGACTACGGGTTTGATGGGGCGACGAGAGTTTTCGGCTATGAAGCCTGACGCGATATTCATCAACACATGTCGTGGCCCGGTTCAAAATGAGTCAGAGTTGATCGACGCACTGAATGCGGGTGAAATCATGGGAGCAGGACTCGACGTAACAGAGGTCGAGCCAACTCCTCTGGATTCGCCATTGATGCAGATGGATAACGTTGTTTTGACGCCTCATCTCGCCGGATCGTCACAAGAACGGGTCGATCGTGCGCTTGAGTTCTCGTTCGACAACGCCAGGCGTGCGCTTAACGGTGAGCCGTTGCAGAATCCGGTTGAAGTGCTTGACTAGTGCGTCGATATCCATGAACGAACCAATTGACGCGCGACCGTCAGGCCTGTTGATCGATCTCGATGGAACGGTGCTGCCAGAAAACAACCGACCGACCCGCCGAGTAGTCGATGCCATCTTCGCTGCTTCAAAATTAATCCCGGTCGCCATTGCGTCCGGCCGTGTACAAGATGACGTGTGTCACTTCGCTCGTTTGTTTGGGTTAACCGGACCACAGGTTTCCGATAACGGAGCCACGTTGATCAATCCGGTCACTGGTCGTGCAATCAACCGACATATTCTCGAACGGCCGATTGCGGAACAGGTCATTTCTGATCTTCGAAACGTGGCTTCGCGTGTCCTCTTTTGTGATTCAGGTCGATTTATCGAGAACTCTGACGACATTACCGACTGGCAAATTTCGATCATGATGGCAAAGTTTGCCGATGAGAGCGAAGCACGTGATTGGGCGATGAAGTACGAAGACTCGCCCGTTAGTGCCTATGCCACAACTGACAATCTTGGCGAGTGGTACGTCGATTGGACTGCGGCAGGCATCGATAAAGCGACCGGTGCAAGAGATTTCTCCAAAGCCGTCGGTATTGACCCGTCGAAACTGATGGTTATCGGTGACGGCTGGAATGACGTCCCAATGTTCGAAGTCGCCGGAACAAGGATCGCCATGGAAGGGTCGCCTTCAAATCTGCTGGAGCTAGCGACCGATACCACGCCGAACATTGATCACGATGGCGCTGCGATAGCGATAGAGAAATACGTTCTCAATCGCTAGGCGATGGCTGCCTAAATATCGTCCTGTGGGTCGATATCGTCAAAAAGCTCTTCGCCATCGTCAACAAACTCTGGTCTGTTGTCAGATTCACCAGACTGCCTAAACGCACGAACACCGGCCGCAAGGCCTACTTGCCAGGCTTTGGTTTCACGTCGAAGCGCTGTTCTGAACCGACTTCCGTATTCACCGACTTTTCTGAATTTCTTTTGTCGACGTCGAACGAGAGTCTTGGTGTTCTGTCCCGCTAGATCGGAAAGAACCCGCATCAACGATCGTTTCAGCAGTCGAGCCGCCTCGTCTGGTGAACCATGTGCTCCAGATTCTGGCTCAGGGACTATTTCATCGACGATTTCCATTTCGACGCAGTCGACCGAAGTTAGCTTGAGAGCGCGTGCAATGTCCGATGCCTTGCTCGGGTCGCTCATCTCCGCTTGAGCACCTCGTTCTGGCGCAATCGGTGTGTAGATTGCGTTTTCAAGCATCAACACGCGGTCAGCCAGACCAAATGCTAAGGCGGCTTCTGAACCACCCTCACCAATCAGAATCGAAAGAGTTGGTGATTTTACTCTGCCCATTTGGTCGATCATTCTGGCGATAGCACTAGCAAGCCCACGCTGTTCCATGTCGATACCAAGGCGCGGCCCCGGCGAATCGACAATGGTTACAACTGGAATCTTGAAAGTCTCGGCGAGAATTACTCCACGCCGTGCCTTTCGGAACCCACCGGGAGTTATCTCTCCCATTCTCGTAGCAGAAGATTCGTCACCGTCGTTAGATAGCGATTTTTGCTGAGCGACGATCATCACGCTCTGTCCACCAAGGCGAGCCAATCCGACGATTACCGATGGATCATCGGTGTAAACACGATCGCCATGCAGCTCGAAGAAATTGGCGAATACGTTGTCGATGTAGAAACGTGCTCGTGGACGGTCTGGACGACGTGCCAGCTTGACCATCTCCCACGCCTCGCGAGGGCGTATTGCTACGGCATCAGGAGTGAGCTTGCGTGATGAGGTGAGTCTGAACTCAGGCGAAATTAGATCAAGTACCGACGCCAACTCATGTTTGAGCTTATCGCGTTCGATAATCGAGTCGATGTGCCCACGCGCTTGATGAGCTTCGGCCGTGTGTTCGGTGTTTAGTTTTTTGCCTTCGATCTCTCGAAGATCACCTAACGGTGAGAAACCAATGTGGGATCCCGGCTCGGCAAAAATAATATCTGCCATCGACGCAAAGCTTCCAAGAACCTGCCCGGTAGACGGATTGCTAAGCGAGACAATGAACGCCTGCCCTTTGTCACGGAGGGCGCGTGCGGCGAGAGTCGTTTTCGCCATCTGCATCAGCGAAAGGACACCTTCTTGGATGCGAGCTCCTCCCGATGTAACCATTGCTACGCAAGGCATTTTCTTTCGAGCCGCAAGTTCGAGAGCAAGGGTGACCTTTTCACCAACAACCACACCCATCGATCCGCCCAAGAAACTTGAGTCAAGGACGATGATGACGACTGGGGTTCCTCCGATTAGGCACGTACCAGTGACCGCTGCTTCGGAAAGGCCTGTGCGAGTCTGATCTTGAAGTAGACGAACTCTGTATGAAATTCGTGGTGAAAACTCGAGCGGGTCAAGTGACTGAATCCACTTGCTGGTCTCTTTGAAACTACCTTCGTCGGCAATCGCAGCGATGCGACGACGCGCTGAGATCGTGTAGTGGTAACCACAAGTTGGGCAGACTCGAAGACGGCGGTACTTGGTCGAATTTGAAATATCGGCGCCGCACGACAAACACGCTTTTCTCGGTTGATCGAGATTCAGCGAGTCGAGTTCCTCCGTCAGCTTCGCAAGCGCATCATCATCTTGCGGCTGTCCGTCTGGGAATAGTGGAGTTACATCTGCCAAAGTGGAAAGAGTCGTTCCTGTACTGTCACGAATCATCCAATGATAAGCCGCGAGTATTCATTCTAAGTTACTAAGCTCGCGATAAACCGGGCGGGTTGACCTGCTAGCGGTTGCTGTTGGTATTGGTGTCGAGTGCCGGAAGTTTGCGGCGACGATTACAGAACAGGTCGTGGCTTACCAGGTTCGCCGGCGCCTACGACGCCTTCGTCTTCTAGTTCGTCCATAAGCCGTGCGGCGCGCGGGTATCCGATGCGGAGCCGTCGTTGTAGCAATGACACCGATAGTGTTTTCTGTGAAGTCGCAAGGTTTGCTGCTTGATCGAACAGCGAGTCGCCATCGGTAGCGCTCGACGCAGTTCCGCCATTGTCAGCACCAACATCATCGAAGTTGACCACAAGCTCAGGTAGCGCCGGACCGCCCATGTTTTGCCAAGACGTGACTACACCTTCGATTTCTTGATCGTTCAAGAACGCACCCTGAACACGGGATGGCTTCGGTTTATCGATTGGCATGTAGAGCATGTCGCCACGACCTAGCAGCTTCTCAGCACCTACAGAGTCGAGAATCGTGCGTGAGTCGATCTGCGACATCACAGCGAATGAAATCCGGCTCGGGAAGTTTGCCTTGATCAGGCCCGTAACAACGTCGACAGATGGGCGCTGTGTTGCCACAACAAGGTGGACACCCGTAGCTCGGCCCAACTGAGCGAGTCGCACCAGAAGTCGTTCAACATCACCGGCGGCAGTCAGCATGAGGTCAGCAAGCTCATCGACGAGAATTACCAGGTACGGCATCTTCTGATCAGACTTCTCGTTGTACGAAGCAATGTTCTTAACACCAGCCTGTTCGAGTTGGCGGAATCGTCCCATCATTTCGTCGACTAGCGACTTGAGAACGATGACCGCTCGATCGGCTTCGACTATGACAGGGTGATAGAGGTGCGGGATGCCTTGGTACGGGGTGAGCTCGACTCGCTTGGGATCGATCATGATCAGCCTGAGTTCGAGTGGGGTTTTGGTCATAATCAGACCGGTGATGATTGCGTTCATGCACACGCTCTTGCCTGATCCGGTAGATCCTGCAACCAGCGTGTGCGGCATTCGAGACAAATCCGCCATCACAGCTTCACCACCGCTGCCGAGTCCCAGTGGAACAGGGAGGGCGGCTGTCTCGGCGAACTGGGTCCACTCAGGGGAGTCCATTACTGATCGGAGCGTCACCTGAGTAGGGTGGGCGTTTGGAACTTCGATTCCGACCACCGATTCGCCCGGAACTGGTGCTTCAAATCGCAAGTTCGGAGAAGCCAGCGCGAGAGCAATGTCTTTCTCTCGATTGAGAATGGTGTCGACTCGAACCCTTTGACCGCTCTTCTCGTCCGAACGGCCTTTCCAGCCTGGGCTCAAACCGTACATCGTCACGGTCGGGCCTTGTCGTACTTGATCGACGCTCACGTCAATGCCAAATTGGCCAAGAGATTCTTCTACTCGTCGGCTCGTCACATCGATTTCTTCTTGAGTGATACCACCGGGTTTAGCGATGGCGAGCATGTCACGGTTTGGAAGGTGCCACGGGTATCGGTAGGCCGCGGAATAATCGGGTGGCGGAGCATCAACCTCTTCTGATGCCTCGACTTCGCTAGGAGTCGGGTATGCGACCGTTACTGGAGTGGCGGGATCCTGTGGAAGTCGTTCAACGAATTTGGCTAGTTCAGAATCGGCCGCAGGATCGTCAGATACCTCCGATTCCACGACCTTTGTTGATTCGACTTGCGCCGGCGGAACGACTGCTTTCATACTTTCAGCAGCAGCTTCTTCTTTCTCTGCGTCGATGACAGCTTGTTTCGCCTGATCTGCATTGAAAGCTCGGCGATCTTCTTCTTGCAAGCGTTTTGCTTGAATTCGAAGCGATCGCCAGCTTTCGTATTTATGAAATAAAGCTCGGACACCGTCGGCAAGTACGGCGTACGTCATGACAAGTCCAGTCAGTAGCTTGCTACCCGAAATCTTTGCCCAGCTTGGTGAAGCTATAACGAACGCTAGGAGAAGCAAAGCCACAACACGTAGCCATGCGATCGCATATTCGGAAAGTCCGACATCGAATCGATCCCACTCTAACGGTAGCCTTGAAATTGCGACTCCGACATCACCGCCGTATGTGTCGCCGCTGAACGACGCTAGCGGTGCGTAGAAAATTCCGAGCCCACCGGAAATGGCAGCCGCAGCCGCAACTGTTGCGACCACGAATCGCCATTTAGCGAACATCAAGGAACGATTGAAAATAACGAGGAATAGCGCGACTACTAGCCATATTCCAAGCGGGATCGCTGACCACCCAAATAGTTTTCCTGCGTCTTCCTGGAATCCGAAATAGGCGACTGCAGCAACTACCGCTATCGCTACTACGAACCAAAACTGTGCAGGTGCTGCAACCAATAGTCGACCAACAAGCTTCGCCAGCGAGCCGAAAGGACGGCCCGTTTTGGCGGCAGCATTGCTATCCGACTTTTTGGATTTGGGTTTAGACGTCAATTGCGCTTGTGATGATCAGTGGTCGCCGTTTTGTGCGGCGTCCAAGGAAGCTTCCAACAGTGGTTCGTACAAGATCTTCGAGATCGCCCCACTCTATCGATTTCTTGAGGTTCTGTTCAAGTACCGGAGTCAGAGCATCCTCAGTTTCGCGTAATAGAGTGCTTGCGTCCTCTGTGTGAACGAAACCAGCTGAGACGATTTTTGGACGTCCAACAAGTGAGCCATCGACAGTGTCGCGCGAGAACGCAACCGTAACGACTCCGTTGTGTTGGAGCGAACGACGTTCGATAACTACGTTTCCTGATTCATCCCACATACCGAGACCGTGAACGAAAATGTGCCCAGCCTCGATTCGGTCGACTACTTCTCCACCGTTCTTGTCGATTTCGAGAACGTCACCATCGGTGAGCAAGAACGCGTTGTCTGGGGATACACCAGTGGTGACGGCAAGATCGGCGTGAGCTTTCAGCATTCTGTATTCACCGTGAACCGGAACGAAGTACTTCGGACGGGTGGCGTTTAGCAGCATGCGCAGCTCTTCTTTTCGAGCGTGACCCGGCACGTGCGTTCGGCGTTCGTGGTTGGTTATTACTCTGGCACCGAGGCGAACAAGATCATTGATCGAATCGTTGACTGGAACTTCGTTTCCAGGGATCGTGCTCGCCGACATGATGATCGTGTCATCGTCTTGAATTTTGATGTCCCGGTGGTCGTTTCGCGACATTCGGACGAGTCCGGATTGCGGCTCACCTTGGCTGCCGGTTGTAAGAATTAGTACTTTGTCTCCGGGAAGACTATTTGCCTCACCAGCATTGATGATCAGGTCACCTGGAATGTCTAGGTGACCCAGATCACGTCCGATCTTCGTGTTGTTGATCATGCTTCGACCAAGTACACACAGCTTTCGGCCGTGTTTTATGCAGGCATCGGCGACGATTTGAATTCGAGCAATCTGTGATGCGAAGCTAGAAACGATCACACGATTTTCAGCAGCACCAATAAGGTCAGGCAAATTCTCTACAACTTCGCGATCAGAAGGTGAGTAACCCTCTTCCTCTGCGTATGTCGAGTCTGCCATTAGTAGTAGCGCACCATCCTGACAAATATCAGCCAGCACACCGAGATCCGATGGAGGTCCGATTACAGGAGCGTTGTCGAGCTTGAAATCGCCTGTGTGAATCACAACTCCTGCTGGCGTTGTAATTGCGATGCCTGTGGAGTCGGGGACTGAGTGGCAAACTGCGAACCATTCGACTTCTAGGTTACCGATTTCGTGCTGTTCGCCGGGATGGATAACTTTTAGCTCTGCTTCGTCACGCATTCGAGCTTGGCGGAGTTTTTCATGAAGAAGGGCCTCAGCCATCGCTGGTGCGTATACAGGCACGTTCACTCGCTTGAGGAAATGCGGAACGGCGCCGATGTGGTCTTCGTGACCGTGGGTGATGAGAAGAGCCCGAACTCGGTCGGCGTTTTCTTCTAGGTAGTCCATGTCGGGGATTACGACGTCGATACCAGGCATGTTCCACTCCGGAAACAGCACTCCTGCGTCGATCACGACGATATCGTCAACGGTCTCAAGGACCATCATGTTCTTGCCGATCTCACCGAGACCGCCAAGTGGCAGCACGCGAATCCATGCTGCGTCGTTAGTTTTTGTTGTCATATGTTTGAAATGATGCCGGCTAGGGCACTACGCGCGAATTACTTGACTGCCGTGCAGTCAAGTAATTCGATTTATTTTGTTTGCGTAGCGATCAATAAAACCTTGCTGGCTATCGTTTTGTACTTTCTTTGTTGTTTCGTTCTTCAATAAAGGTTCAAATAATTGAGCTGCCGCAGTGATGCTTCAGCTGTGCTGATCCGGTTTGATGGGGGCGGATCGATCTAATTTCGTTTTGTTCTTCTTGTGTTGTCGTTGGAGTTAGGAAATTCGTGCTGCCGCTGCTAATGCTTCGGGGAGTCGTAGTACATCCTGTCGCAAGTCTTTTTTAATCGCTGGATTCCGAATTCCTGCCGCAGGATGGTACAGCGGAAATAGGATACGACCTTCCCATTCGAGAATCTTACCGTGATCTTGTGAAATCTTACCTTTGGGATAGAACCTGAGCATCGAGTGCCGACCCAGTGTGACTATTACTTTAGGGTCGAGCAGTTCCATTTGTCGTTCCAGATAGGGTCGACAAGCTGCGGCTTCAGCGGGTAGGGGATCGCGATTATCAGGCGGTCGGCACTTCACGACGTTGGTTATGAACACATCATCGCGGGATAACGGCACCGCCGCCAGCAGTTCATCTAGCAACTTGCCTGAACGCCCAATAAACGGCACCCCCCGTTCATCCTCGTTCGCACCGGGACCTTCACCAATGATCAATATGCCACCGCTTGCTGAGCCGCTGCCCGGTACAGCATTGGTGCGAGTTTTGTGAAGATTGCAGCTTCTACAGGATCGGACTGCCGCAGATAAAGCGTCTAGGGATTCCCAAGAATCGGCATGGGAGTTGGTGGTGGTCAAAGTTAGCTGGTTAAAGGTTCGAAGTAGTCCGAATGCGGACACGGGTAAGTCTTATCAAGTTATCACATGGTCGTTAAGGTTCGAACCTATTCATAGCGAGCGTGAAATCTTGGCAACAAAAAACCGCATCGCTCTCAGCTACAAAATAAAAGAGAACGAATGCGGTTTCTGCGATCAGGACTCAGCAAGCCAAGTCCTAGCAATCAGCTAATCGAAAATTCGATTAGTCAGTGATTCCACGGTCTGACAGGTACTTCACAGCATCCTGAACAGTCTTGATACCTTCGGCATCTTCATCGGAAATCTCGAGAGGCTGGTCATCTGAACCAAATTCCTCTTCAATTGCCATGATCAACTCGACCACGTCGAGGGAGTCGGCATTTAGATCCTCGGTAAACGAAGATTCTGCCGAAACTTCTGAGGCATCAACACTGAGCTTGTCGGCCGCAATATCGCGGACTCGATCCAACACACTGGCCATTTACTTCAACCCCCGGGAGGTCATGCGGAACGGCCGTCCCGCTCGAACTGGTAATAATTTCAAATCACGCCGACTACTAAGCATAGTCGAACGGCAACCTATGCTAGCAGAGCGCCGAGCACTCCGTTCACGAATTTTGGAGAAGAGTCGGATCCGAATAGCCGGGCCAACTCAATCGCCTCGTTCGCCACTACGTTCTGCGGAGCAGCATCTTCCATCTCCAACTCAGCCATCGCCACACGTAAAACGTTGCGTTCTACAAGGGGCATCTGATCGGTTGGATACTGAGTCGCTAGCTTCGCTATGCGTGAATCCAGCTGAATTCGCTGATCCTCGCACACACGCACTAACCTGGTTGCAAAATCAATGTCGTCGTCGGTTAGCTCTCGCTCGATGGCAAGGCGACGTACGGCGGCGTTGGCGGGATGGCCTGAGGAATCGGATTCGTAAAGCGCCTGAACAACTGCAGCGCGTGAGCCAGTTCGGCCCGGGCTGATAAGAGGGTCGCTTTCGCCCACCATATCGCCATCGACTAGTTCGTCGAGGCGGTCGGGCTCTTGAGGGAGGTATTTAGTGTTAGCTGCAGACACGATTAGTTGAAGTCAGGCCCCGTACTGGATAGAAGCGGCAATGTGCTTAGTCGGTTGGACTTTATCTAACTGCTGACTAGCTAATGACTACGAGTTGCTTGCGTAAGCAAGAACACCAGCGAAATCACCAATGTTGGAAATAGACGCTGAGCGGTCGATTCTCTTCACCATTCCGGAAAGAATCTTGCCGTGGCCAATTTCGTAGAAGTTGGTAATTCCGTCGTTCACCATGAACTTGACGGTGTTGTTCCACTGAACACATGAAGTTAGCTGCAATCGCAGTTCTTCCTTCACTTCTTCGGCAGTGCCGAGAGACTTCGCAGTAACGTTACCTACAAGAGGAACGAGCGGGTCGTGGAACGTAAGTGAATCAATCATTGCGTTCAGGCCGTTCTGAGCAGGGCTCATCAAACCTGAATGGAAAGCGCCACCAACCTGTAGTGGAATCGCCTTCTTGGCGCCTCGAGCGCTGGCAATATCAATCGCCATAGCGAGGCTCTCGTGGTCACCGGCGAGAATAATCTGCTGCTCGGTGTTGATAGTCGACATCTGTGCGCCAGACTCACGACAAATTTCTTCTGCTGTTACTTCATCTAGTCCGATGAGAGCAGCCATTCCACCCGGTCGCTCATTGCAGGCACCCTGCATAAGCCGACCCCGCTCCAAAACCAGCTTCACAGCATCGGAAATACTTAGTACTCCCGCAACTGCAAGTGCTGAATACTCACCGAGTGAATGACCGGCAGTAGCGTTTGGAACCTGAAGAACGCCTGTGGCTTCTTCCATTGCTCGCCATGCCGCAACCGAAGTTGCCATGATGGCGGGCTGAGTGTTCTCAGTCTGTCGAAGCTCGTCGTCCGGGCCTTCGAACATCATCGTTGAAAGCTTGCGACCTAGTGTGTCGTCAATCTCATCGAATACTTCGCGTGCTGCGATGGAATTCAAGTAGAGGTCCTTGCCCATACCTACGGCTTGTGAGCCCTGGCCTGGGAATAAGAACGCTATCTTCGAAGCTGTCTCTGTAGTCATATCGAACGACTCTCCTGCGTTAGCAGTACTGGCTTACTAGGAATCAGACTCGTTGGATGCAGCGATTGGCTGTACCTGTTCGAGAAGGTTCACCTGAGGCCAGTTACCTGGCATCGTGCGACCTTTGTGGTTTCCACACTCCGGGCAAGCAATGTGCGGCTGGATTCGCTCCTGCCGGGAACACGGGCAAACTGAAGACGCCGGAAGCTTAATAGCGTTGTGGGCGTTTCTGTTGCCCTTACGGGCACGGGTATGTTTTTTCTTGGGAAGTGGAGGCATATCTATATATCAAGGGCGTTAGCCCGCTCAATCTGCGGATTCTGCGCCTTTTCCTATTAATCCTGCAAGACCCGCCCAACGCGGATCTACGGAAGTTTTGGCGCACGAACACTGAATTATATTGCGATTTACTGTGCAAATGGGGCAAATTCCCAAGCAATCTTCCTTGCAAAGTATGGCAATTGGAAGTGCGCTGAGGAAAGCTTGGCCGAGTCCTTCGGTTAAATCTAAGAAATTTTGTTCATCAATAACCAATGCTGGGTCGAACGTAAAATCGTCCTCATCGGGTCGAGAACTTGTCTCGCCCATCAAGCTAGCGTTCGTCGGAGAGAACTCCTCTTCCATCGTAACTCTCACGTCTACAGTCGCCGGATCTAGACACCGGCTACACGCATCGTGAGTTACTGCTTCAAATTCAGCGCTCACTAATATGGTCGCATCAGTCCTCATTAAACGAACTGAACCGTTGATCTTTTGTAACGTCCGACCGTCAATGACGATTCGTTCGTTCTCAATCTCATGCTGCTGACTATCACCGAGATTCCCGGTAAGCAGACCCGCAACGTTGTAGATCATCTGGCTCAAATCCCTCTTTAGAGGACTCAAATGTATTGCACACGCTTTTAAGGATGCGCATACACAGCCGCTTACTCTAAACACGAGTATCTACGTGAGCAAGTGTTTACGTTGGAGGCAGCAAGAGTGCAGTTGGTGTGGGGTGATGGGGTGCCATTCTTTGCATGGTTGGATGCCGCTATGCGCGACAATCCAAACCATGAGGTTTTTAGCAACCGTCGAGTGGGGCAAACATGGCGCGGCACGTCGGACCAGTCACCCGAGTTTAGCGATAGATCGCGACATGAATTTAACAATCCCGACCGCCCGATTGTTAACGGGAGCAACCAACGGAGATTATTCAGTTGAGTAGTGGTGGTCGAATTTTGTGGCTTGCAGGTTCATTCGCCGGTGGTAAATCGACAACTGCGGGAATTCTTGGAGAACGCTATTCATTAGATGTCTATCACGCAGATCAGGACTTAACAAACAATCCTGATCTCGAGTTCGCCAGAGTTGATAGTCATGAGTGGTTTTGGTTGCCAGTTCCTGAGAAGCGTGCACGGTACGAAAGAGTGATTGCACACGTGATCAGTCGAGCTCAACTGATGTCCGAATCAGGGGATGTCATTGTCGAAGGGCCGTGTTTGATGCCCGCTTTACTTCACCTGAACAACATCTCAGCCCTGGATGTTGTTGTTCTTATCGCAACGCCAGCCCATCAAAGGGCAGCAAACCGTAAAAGGCGAAAACACTGGTCACACGACATTCTTGATGATTTTGAAGATAGGGTCGGGGCTTGGAACGAGTGGATGGCCGTTGACGATGATTTCGCTACAGAAGTATCCGAATCTGCTGCCGAATATGGATATTCAGTAGTTTTCAACGATGGGGCACAATCTTCTCAATAGTTGGCCACTCAAATAGCTCAGGAATTCGGCATCTAAATGCCCTCAACATCCGAAAGCAACAGGTACCCGTTTGCGGTGAGGTGAGTTGTGGTAGTGCTCGGTTGAACTAGGTACCCTTGACACGCAAGTGATTACTTGCATAATAGTTGTTGTGGACATGCAAGTGAAGGCTTACCTATTGAATGACTGACGTATTCAAAGCGATCTCCGATCCGACTCGCCGAGCAATTCTTGACGAATTGGTCGAGCGAGACGGTCTGACACTTTATGAAGTGTGTGGAAGGCTCGTGATGAAGCACGGAATTGGTTCATCTCGGCAGGCTATTTCTCAGCATTTGGACGTGCTTGAGGAAGCCAACTTGGTCAGGTCCGCACGAGAAGGGCGCATTAAGCGTCATTGGTTCGTAGGCGATCCCCTACGTGAAATTGCTTCTCGTTGGCGTTTAGATAAGTGACAAGTGAGGTGATCAGCTATGAGAATTAACCTAACGGGCGTTCTGGTCGACGACCAACTGAAGGCGCTGGATTTCTACGCCAACAAACTAGGTTTCGTCGAGAAAGTCAGAGTTGATCTGGGTCATGCCTTGTGGCTGACTGTCGTGTCTCCAGAAAATGAGAACGGCACAGAGTTGTTGTTGGAACCTGATGAGCACCCTGCGGCAAAAGCGTACAAAAAGGCTCTGGTCGCAGACGGAATTCCGTTGGCTTCGTTTGAGGTCGACGATGTAAACGCCGGGTATGAACGGCTAAACGCACTCGGCGTTAAGTTCGTTCAAAAACCAGCCGACATGGGAACTGTGACTCTCGCGGTGTTCGACGATACCTGCGGCAATTTGGTCCAGATCAGAGCAATGAAATAGTTCATTGCGGAACGTCCGCGGCTCTCAAAATCAGGATCGAGACTACAAGTAGCATTAGAGGAGGATCGCTCCGTGAGTTTTGATGGTCTGGTCGTGTTCGATGTGGACGGAACTTTGATTCGCGATAAGACCGTTTGCGAGGTAATCGCTTCGAAGATCAATCGAGTCGAGCGGATGGACTGGCTGGAAAACAATGCCGGTACTCCGAGCACCTCGACCGGTTTGCCACCTAACGCATCGGTTATTTCAGCCCGGGAAGAGATGGCTGATTGGTATGTTGAAGCAGGTCGTGAGGCGGTCGACACTTTCTTTGAATCGTTGATTTGGGCAGGTGGAGCACATGCCGGGATAAAGTCTCTTACCGATAGCGGGTGGTTGGTCGCAATCGCTTCGCTTACGTGGAGCTTCGGCGTCGAGAGAATCGCCCAAGACCTCGGAGTTAATGAGGTAGTAGCTACCCAACTCGACTGGAATACCAAAGAGATCAATCATGTATTCGCCGCCGACAAGCCGGTGTTTCTAAAGGAAACTGCCACCAAATACGGAATCCCAAATGACCGCGTGTACGCTGTCGGTGATTCAGGTGGGGACATTCCCATGTTGAGAGCTGCTGCAAACGGCTTTTACATCGGCGACTCTGATCCCGGAATTAACGGGGCTGTCCATTTACCAGCTGCACGTATCGACACGATCGCCGAGCTCATATTGGGCTTTGGTGATTGAACCGAATGTCTGTGACGAACAACCGTCGAAACGAATATAGAGATCTAGACCCTTCGATTGTCAGCGGGTATCTCGATGGTCGCTCTATAACCACGATTGAGCGATTCTCAACTGGCAAAGCAAACACCAATTTCAAGCTCATCCTCAGTGATGGCCAGGCCGTTGTCGTTCGTTTGTTTAGTGAGTCCAATCAGAGTAGCCCGGCGCGAGAGCTGAAGATTGCCGAACTTGTTGGTGACTCAGTTCCAAATCCAAAAATGTTCGATCACGGCAAAGACTGGGCTGTTTACGAATTTATGGAGGGTGAACCCCTGATCGGGCATCAGGAATATGCACACGTTGCTGCCGCTGCCATCGCTCAACTCTCTCGTATAAGGCTTCCGAAAACTGGCTGGATTACCGAAACGGGAAGCGTTCAGCCGTTTGAGTTCGGAGACGACTATTTCGGGGTGATCATGGCAAACGAAGAAGTGCGCAGCTGGTTGGGACAGGATCGACTTGTCATGTTCAAATCAATTCTTGCCAATGAGGCAGGTCGATTGGCCGAAATGCACACGCAACCATCGCTAGTACACGGCGATTTTAATCCGACAAACGTACTTGTTAGTGACGGTGAGCTCACTGCGCTGCTTGATTGGGAATGGAGCCATGCAGGAACACCCTACATGGATATCGGAAATCTGTTGCGAAATATCGATAGAAAGCACCACCACCTGATCCAGCGAGGGCTACTTGATGGTGGATTCGATCTACCTCAGGATTGGAAAGAGCGTGCGACGTTGATTGATTTGGCTAGCCATCTGGAATTTTTGTCGTCATCCCATTCCGATGACTTCAAGAGAACAAGAATCGACCTTGTTGATTCGTTTGTCAGTTCTGCAATACGCTAAGCATCAGACTTTCACGGGAAGCCACGGAACTAAACCAATGCCAATCGACCCCAGTATTTTGAAACTCAACGCTGAACAGGCAGAACGTCTTGAACGACTCGTTTCTTCGAAGCCCGACTACGGGGTTGATCTCCACGATGGATGGACTGCTGCAGTTGCGTTCGCTCACATGGTATTTTGGGATCTTCGCCAAGCCGAACTGCTTAGGAACTGGAGCGTCGGCGATCCGTTGCCAGAAGCAGCAACCGATGATCAGCTAAACCCGGTGCTAGAACGGTATTGGCAGCAATTAGCTCCAGAAACTACGGGTCAGATGGCAGTCGATGCTGCGCACGAAGTTGACGGCATTATCCGTTCGCTTTCTGACGATAAGGTGGAAGTACTGCTTTCGATGGGTAAAGAGTTCATGCTTGCCCGCGGGAATCATCGAAAGGAACATATCGATCAGATTGAACGCGAACTGTAAATATCTTGTCGGTCCGACCATGCTGGGCTACTCACACGAATAGAGAAACATATTGATCAGATTTGTACTTATCGCATCGTTGTTTTTGTTAGCGGTTGCATGCGGCAGCGAATCGTCGTCGGAGAGCGGAGTAGCCAGCGACGCTGGAACAAATGACTACGGTTTTGATATTTCAATTACGGCTAAACCCGACTCAATATTTACGATCGAAGACGTGAAATCAGCAGGCTGGAAACCGTCGAAAGAGTTTCCAACTGATCAACTCGAAGGCGTTTCAGCCGTGTGGTTCGGCTTCTATCAACAGAAGAATCTTGAAGTATGGATCTACGATTCGCACGAGGATGCCAAGCGGTTAGGGTCAGGCCCAGCTGAAGAGATCGTTGCGGCCACTCGTGGCGTTAGTGGAGGGGGAGCGGGACCGTACATGAAGCAAACCACTCACT
Source organism: Dehalococcoidia bacterium (assembly GCA_040264655.1). GTDB lineage: Bacteria > Chloroflexota > Dehalococcoidia > Lucifugimonadales > Lucifugimonadaceae > Lucifugimonas. The sequence goes on from JBDQHW010000003.1 coordinate 99,477, forward strand.
TCAGCGCGTACGGTGTTGTAGGCAATTTGCTGATACTTTGCGAATCGGAAGTGGGGATTTGTGAAGATTTGGCAAACGCGCTTCCCTGATCGAATCCGAAGACGTTTGCGACCGTCCTGTGCGGTATTGGGCTGTGGAAACCGATACGCTGAATATCAAGATCTAGTTCGAACAGAAACAGCGGAAAATGAAGAGCACTAAAAACAAGAAACCGATGTCGAGCCAAGCCCGATTTATTTTTGGCGCAGGTATCGGTGTCGCTATATCGATACCAATTTTCGGCGGTGTTGATAGCGCACCAGTGAAGTTTCTGCTGATGGTCGCATTCGCAGCGATCATGGGCTACGCACAGGTGATAGCCGGAAAAGATACCGCTGGCGCCCGTAAGTTCACTCGTTGGGCGATAGTCGGCGGAATACTCGCAATGGCGGTCGGAATTGTCGCATTCCTCCTCTACTCCTAACCACGATATTTCGTTCAGGTTGATCGCACCTGCAGACGTTGCCAACCTAGTGCGTTGGCAGCTTGATCCTGAGATCGTGCCGTGGTGGGGTGAGGCGAACAAGACCGAAGAGCAGATCACAACGAAATGGGAACTGCGAGCCAGCGGTGAAGGTCCTGATCGCGATCCTAATACCAGTCGTTTCATAATCGTTGTTGATTGCGAAGATATCGGCGAGATCCAATCGTATGACCTACGTCACTACCCTGTAGAGGCAGCGGAAGTAGATGTTCCGAACTCAGGCGGCATGGACGTATTCATAGGTGAGCCGGCTTGGCGGAATCGCGGCATCGGAACACAGATAGTTCGCAAATTTGTCGATGATGTCGTATTTGCTCTACCGGGTGTCGAGACTTGCGTAATCCACCCTGACCCGGCGAATAAACGTGCGATGCGTACATACGAAAAAGCCGGATTCACTTACGTGAAGACGTACTACTCTGAAGCGAACCACATGAACTGTTATCTGATGCGACAAGAACGAGGGCAACGCTAAACTTCCGCTTATGACTATGAACGAGTTACCTCTAGATCATCCAGAGCGATTGCTTAAATTTCGCGGGAACGGTCGTCTGTGGGAGACTCAGATCGAGCAGCGGCAAAAAGTTATCGACCGCATTCAGTACGAAGATGGGCGATGGATTTGGACAGGTCAGGCAAAGTCGGCGAAAGGCCAGAAATATCCGCAGCTAAGCCTCGGAGTCGGGAAGGGAATGCGATATCTCGCCAACGCTCGACACATCGTGTTCTATCTAGCGAACGGCTGGGTCGATTCGAAAGTCCAGCAGTACCGAGTGAGAGACGGGGATCCAATGAACGTCCATCCCCAAAACTTAGTGCCAGTCCCACCGATAGCTCGCCCCAGAACAGAAAGTTCGCTCTGGGGCGTAAAAGAACTTCGTGAGTTCTTCGGTTAGCTGACCTGTTCAAGCGAAAGCCGGTTGCCTTCGGGGTCACGAAGCTTCGCTGACTTTACGCCGGGAGCGACTTCGTATATCGGCTCAACATCGAAGCCTTTTTCTTTGAGATCGAACGCTGAGAACTCAAGGTCATCGACTTTGAAACTGAGGATCACGGATCCGCTTGTGCGGACTTCACCTCCGCCGTGAATGGCTAGTTGGCAATTGCCGGAATCGAGAGTCACCCACGATTCTTTCGCTAGGTCGCCCGCTGACTCGGGGTAGGTAACGGTGAACCCTAAGGCGTCGCGATAGAACTTGGCGAGTCGGCCAACGTTGTTTGCTACAAGAATTATTTGGTATAGGTCTGCCATATCGTTTTCTCTCTTTTGAAACATTGGTTTCGGTCTGAGAGTTCGAATCTATATCGTATTTTACGTGATGTGTTGAAAACCTTTTCACCTAAAACAGGTAGATAGTCTTGGCGCTCATTTAGTCGCTTCCTGTTAATTTCACTGGGGCAGTGTTAACTTTTTAGTCTCCACTTGATCGGATCTATCCACCATCTCCAAGACTGCCCACCTATCGCCTCTAAATGCCAGCTAGCTCAATAAATCTTGCCGACAACCTCGAATTCCTTAAGGGAGTTCCTGATGACTCGATTAACTTGATCTACATCGATCCTCCGTTTAACACCGGGGCAACACAATCGATGACAAGTCTGAAGACCGTCAGAGACGATGAAGGAGATCGGACTGGATTTGGCGGAAACCGATATCGCACGGAAAGAGGCGAAAACAGATCCTATTTAGATTCGTTCGACGACTATTTAGGCTTCCTTGCCCCCCGACTAGAAGAGGCGCGCCGAGTACTGGAGTCGGATGGCTCGCTGTTTCTTCATGTTGACTATCGAGAGTCTCACTACTGCAAAATCTTGCTTGATGAGATTTTCGGTCGCGGATCGTTCATGAACGAGATCATATGGTCATACGACTACGGAGGTCGTTCGAAACGTAAATGGCCAGCAAAGCACGACTCGATATTTTGGTACGCCGTCGATCCTAAAAACTACACGTTCAACGCTGACGCAATTGACCGCATTCCATATATGGCTCCATCTTTGGTCGGCAAAGAAAAGGCAGCACGCGGCAAGATTCCTACCGACGTTTGGTGGCAAACGATTGTGCCGACCAATGGTAAAGAGCGAACTGGATACCCAACTCAAAAGCCGTTGGCGATTCTTGAGCGGATCGTGAAGGTTCACTCCAATGCTGGTGAAATGGTCCTCGATTTTTTTGGAGGATCAGGAACGACCGGAGTCGCTGCCGCCAAGAATGACCGACAATTCACACTGGTCGATGCGAACCCGGAGGCAGTCCAAGTGGCTGTGAAACGATTGGTGGACTATGAGCCTAACTGCGTAGGCTTTACGCCAGATCCGCAATCCGCCTGACGGACAAAAATCGAATCAAATGCGACTATAAAAACTACTCGTTGATTACCAATTCTGGAATTGTGGAAACTAGCTTTCCGAGTTCAGTCGAGATTTGATTGCTGATTCCAGATCGTCAGCTCGTCTTGAACTGATGTAGTACGTTCGAGCTTTGGCGCCCTAGGTCAGTTGTACTTCGACTCCGGTATGGAGAAATGGAACCGACCATGCTCGCATCCCATTTCGAGCATATCGAATGCCAGAACCACCAAATTTGTAAGAAGAGTACGGAGTGACTTCGACCGAGTGGATCTGGTCGAAGGTGAAACGTTTGCGAAATTTGCCATACCCAAATGCAAGGTATGTGTCGTCGACCCAAACGACTAATTTTCTGAACCATAGAGCGGCGATCATCATCGCAATCAATCCGAAAATCATCGCGACGAAGTAGGCCACAGCGGCAGCGCCGGTAAGGTCTTCGTCAGGAAAAAATATCGGCGCCAAAACTGCGGCGATCATCGCCAGCACCGAGCCATAAAAGATGCCTCTCAACCCCCAAGGCATTGGGATTTCTTCGAAGTAAAAATTGCTGGGGACAGTGAATTTCACGACAGTCTAGAGATCACCAATCAAATCTCGAGAAATTACGAGGCGTTGGATTTCCGAAGTTCCTTCGTAAATTTCCGTTACTCGTTGGTCGCGGTAGATTCGTTCGACAGCCGACGGTTTGAAGTATCCGACTCCGCCATGAATTTGCAGAGCTTTGTTGGCGATTCTGCCCGCCGCTTCTGAAGCGTAGAGCTTTGCCATCGCTGACTCTTTTCCATGGGGAAGCCCCTCGTCGTAAAGTGCTGCCGCTCGATAGGTGAGCAAGCGCGCCGCATCCAGCTCTACGGCCATATCGGCCATCATGAACTGAATGGCTTGTCTCGTTGCGATGGGTTTTCCGAACGTATTTCGTTGCTTCGAGTAAGACAATGCTGCGTCAAGAGCACCTTTTGCCAATCCCAGACACTGAGATGCAATCATGATTCGGCTCGAGTCGAGAATCTTCAACGCGAGCTTGTAGCCTTCGCCTTCTTCTCCGAGTCGATTGTCGACCGGAATTCGGCAGTTGTCGAAAACCAGCTCAGCGGTCGCACAACCCTTCATGCCCATCTTGCCGTGCTGCGGATTGATCGTGAATCCCGGCGTTCCTTTTTCGACCACGACCGCAGTCACGCCTTTGTGACCTGCGTCTTTGTCATGATTCGTGAACACAGAGAAAACATCGGCAACTGCGCCGTTGGTGCAGAACAACTTTGAGCCGTTCAGCACATATTCTTCGCCATCCCGGGTTAACGAAGTCTCCAGTGCAAGTGCATCAGAGCCTGTTCCTGGTTCAGTAAGTGCAAATGCAGCGATCCTCTCACCGGTTGCCAATGACGGAAGCCATCTTTGTCGTTGCTCGTCCGAACCTCCGTGATAGATCGTCTGCGACCCAAGAGAAACATGCGTGATCAAAACGGTGCTGGTTGAACCGCAAGCCGCTCCGACCTCTTCGAGCACGACCATGAAGTCCTTGTATTCGCCTCCCGAACCACCGAACTTCTCAGGAACAGTCATGCCCGTGAGACCCAGTTCCGCAAGCCCTCGAAATTGATCGATAGGAAATTCTTCATTTTCGTCGACCTCATCGGCACGCGGGGCCAAGTTGTCGGCGGCAAATTCACGAACTGTGGTGGCCAACATTGTTTGCTGTTCGTTGTAGAACGGCTGCATGTTTGAAATTTCCTGAGTAGCTATTGCGTCAGTGAGCGCCGGTATCAGAGCACTGAAGTGCGGATTTATGGGCAGTAACGATACACCGCATCCGTATATTTTCGATCATATACCGAGCGACACTGCCGTTTATATATTTGAAGGGGGTAAGGGTAGACTTCGCAACTGAATTCACCTGTTATTTTTTCTGATTCTTTGGCAGGTCGACAGTGTTTAGCGATCGGAATTATTGTTGCGAATACTCGGAATTGATCCTGGGCTCACCAATACCGGTTACGGGTTGATCGACGTTGAAGGTCGTGATTTCAAGGCGGTAGAAGGCGGTGTGGTTCGGACCAAGTCGGATCAACCGATGGAAAAGCGACTATTCTCAATCTACTCCGTAATTCGAGACGTAATTCAGGAATTCGAACCTGACGAAGTAGCGATCGAAGACCTGCACGCTAGATTCGCAAAAACAGCACTTCTTCTTGGGCACGCACGAGGCGTCGCTGTTATGGCCGCTGGTGAAGCCGAACTTCCGGTATTCAACTACCAGCCAACTCGAGCAAAGAACTTGGTCACGGGTTCGGGTCGAGCCGACAAAGACCAGATGAAACAAGCGATAGCTGTTCATTTAGGCAATGCTGATGCAGCGAAAAACGAGCACGTCGCCGACGCATTTTCAATCGCCATCGCTCATGCAGTGATGATCGGCAGTTCAGCTGTCGCAGCAATCGAAGCCGCTAAGTAATATCTTTCAACAATGATTAGCTACATCACAGGAAAAATACGAAGCCTCTCCCGTGAACCGGGTCGTGCCGTGATTATCGCTGGAGGGGTCGGCTACGAGATTAGCCTTCCAACCTACGTGTACCAGTCGTTGTCTAGCGAGGGCGTAACAACGGGTTCGGATGTTGAGCTTGAGATCTACTACCACGTAACCGATAGGCAACCGAAGCCGATGCTTGTTGGTTTCCGACACCCCAGCGAGAAACAGTTTTTTGAACAGCTGATTCAAGTCGAAGGTATTGGTCCTGCCAAGGCTGCGGCCGCACTTGTATTTCCGGTTTCGACTATCGCATCGGCGATTGAGACCGAGGACTTAGGTTCGCTCCAACGTCTCCCCGGAATTGGCAGTCGTGCGGCTCAAAAGATAGTGGCAACGCTCAAAGGCAAAGTTGCTGCGACTGCTCTTCTCCAGGATGCTGGTACGTCAGAGCAGAGTCAGGCAGTTCCGGCATCCGATGCACGCTCGGAAGCTATCGAAGCGTTGGTCACTCTTGGCTATCGTCCGACCGAAGCACAAGATAAGGTCGATGACGTAATTCGACGCTCGCCGGAAGTCGGGGACGATTTGCAGGAATTGATGCGAGAGGTATTCAAGGCTCAGGTCTCGACGCAAGAGTAAATGCTTGCTGTATGTCACCGGATCTTGATTCGATAACTACGGAGCAGATGAGTGGCTTCTGGCCCAGATGAAAATGGTCGCGAGAGAATTGTTCAGGCGAGCAGTCCGGCAGACGATGCCGAAAAGCTCGCTGGTGATCAGGCGCTAGAAGAGCGAGCTCAAGCGATGGCTTCGGAAGTTGAGACGAATGCCGACAAAGCTGCGAAAGATCTTCGCCCCCGTAGGTTTCAGGAATACGTCGGGCAGCGGGCAGTAGTCGATAGTATTTCGATTGCTGTGATGGCAGCCAAGAAGCGTGGTGACACGCTCGATCATGCTCTATTTCATGGTCCACCTGGTCTAGGTAAAACCACGATTTCTCAGATCATCGCTCGTGAATTGGATTCACAGTTAATCCACACCTCAGGTCCGGCTTTGGAGCGCCCGGCAGATGTTGTTGGTCTGCTCTCGAATCTCAAAGTTGGCGATGTTTTATTCATCGATGAGATTCACCGATTGTCACACGCTGTAGAGGAGTATCTCTATTCAGCGATGGAAGATTTCAGAGTCGACTTCATGACGGGGTCTGGTGCGTTTGCGAAGAGCATCAACTTGCCCTTGCAGCCGTTCACGTTGATCGGATCGACGACACGAGCTGGGATGCTAAGTGCCCCGCTGCGTGAACGATTTGGTCTCGCATATCATCTTGATTTCTACTCGACTGAAGAGTTGACGCAGGTCGTGACCCGTTCGGCAGGAATTTTGGAAGTTGATGTGGACGAGAGTGGAGCACTTGAAATTGCGATGCGATCTCGTGGTACTCCAAGAATCTCGAACAGATTATTGCGACGTGTCAGAGATTTCGCTGAGGTTAGAAACTCAGGGACTATCAACGGCTCTGTGGCTAGTGAAGCGCTGGAAATCGAAGGCGTAGATCGTCTTGGACTCGACCGACTAGATCGCCTGTATCTAACAACACTATCGAAGAACTATCAGGGTGGTCCAGCAGGAATTCAGGCGCTTGCAGCCACGATCAATGAAGACCAGCAGACACTCGAAGACGTAGTGGAGCCGTTCTTACTGAAGATCGGATTCATCGTGCGTACTCCCCAAGGACGTCGAACTACGCCTGAGGGGTTTGAGCACATTGGCCTACAGCCTCGACTCGATGGTCCGAGCGGGCAGGGGACGCTCCTCTAACGTCCGACTAAGTCGATGTGCCGTCAGCGGCCTTAGTTGCTTGCGCAATTAGCTCGTCTGGAATGTCATCGAATGAAGCGTAGTTCATCGAGTAAAGGCGAGAGTAGAGTCCACCCATTGCCATCAGCTCGTCGTGGTTACCTTGTTCGATGATTTCACCATCCTGCAAGACGATGATCCTGTCGGCGCCTCGGATAGTCGCAAGACGGTGAGCGATCACCATTCCCGTACGACCTTCCATCAAGCGTTGCAAAGCCTGTTGGATCAACATCTCTGTGTAGGAGTCGATGCTGGCGGTAGCTTCATCAAGAACAAGAATCTTCGCGTCGGCCACAATAGCTCGTGCGAACGAAAGAAGCTGTCGCTGTCCGAGCGAAAGGTTTCCGCCACGTTGTTCCAAAGGTGTCTCATAACCTTCAGGAAGCTTCATGATGAACTCGTGGGCACCAACCGCCTGAGCGGCAGCGACGACATCTTCTCGAGTTGCGCTTTCCTTGTTGTAGATGATGTTCTCGAAGATCGTTCCTGAGAATAGGAACGGCTCTTGAAGCACCATAGACACATGCTTACCGAGCGAGCTTTGTGTTACGTCTCGAACATCGTGACCACCCACCTTCACTGAGCCTTCCCATATGTCGTAGAAGCGGTGCACAAGCGCAGTAGTAGATGTTTTACCCGATCCGGTCGGACCAACTAAAGCCACGGTTTCACCCGGCTTCACCTCGAAGTTAATGTTCTTCAGGATAGGTTGATCTGGTAGGTATCCAAACGTCACATCTTCGAAAGAAATCGAACCATCAATTTCTTCAGGATCGAGAGCATCGGGTTTGTCTTTGATATCGACAGGTACATCGATAACCTCAAAGATTCGCTCCCCTGACGCCATCGCTCGTTGGAGCACGTTGTAGTGCATTGTGAGCGCTCGAATTGGGTCGAAGAATCGTTGTACAAACAATACGAACGCGACCATCACACCGACTTCGATGGTTCCGCCAAGTACGAAGAATCCGCCGACGATAACGATGATCGCCATGGCTGCACCGGTAAGAGTGTCAACGATTGGGAGCATCATCACACCAAACTTTGAAGCTCTGTTTGCAGCGTTCAAGTTGTCGGTGGCGCGGATGTCGAACAGGTCGTAGTTCACGTATTCACGTGAGAGACCCTGCACGGCTCGAATACCGTTGATGTTTTCGGCAAGTGCTCCGCTTACGATTGAGGAAGTCACTCGTGCACGAAGGAACGACCGGCGGGCGTACGGAAGCCAGATTATTCGGATGATGAACAGCGTTGGGAGTACGGCCAAGGTCATCAGGCCAAGTCGCCAGTCTAGCCAGACCATTGCACCGATAATTCCGACAAGTAGCACAAGGTCACCAATGGCAAACACTGCTGTTTGAAGGAACTCTTGGAGAGCTGCAACGTCACCCTGTAGGCGTGACATCAGTTTTCCAATTTCAGTCTTGTCCATGAATGAGAGCGAGACGCGCTGGATGTGTTCGTACATTGCCCGCCGCATATCGATCAAGATTCGTTCGGCTACACGACCAACAATGAGTTCTTGAAGATAGTTGGAGACAAAGTTGAATCCGACGGCGACTAAGAAAATGATCACCATCGTGGCGAGTTTTCCTCGGTCTTCGAATCCTACTTTTAATGCGTCGTCGTACACGTTTCTTACGATCAACGGAATCGCAATTGAAGAAACGGTGAATATCAACACCGCTGTAATCGCTACCCAAAGAAGAGTTTTGTACGCTGAGACGTATTTGATGAACCGGCCAACAACTTGGCCGTTGAACGCCTCTCCAAATACCTCTTCGTCGAGGGTGGGGCCGAGTTTGATCGAAGCCTTAGGCGGAATTTCGTGACTGCGTTCGTGAGTTTCTCTAGTAGCCATTACGAAGCACTCCCTTCGTCCTGACTATTGCGACTATCTTCGCTTGGTCGAATCTGAAGTTCATATAGATCGTTGTAGTGTCCACCTTGTGAGAGAAGCTCTTCGTGCGTACCACGTTCGACTATCTTTCCTGCTTCAATAAACAGGATTTCGTCGGCGTGCATCAGCGAACTGAGTCGGTGAGAAATGATGATCGTAGCCCGGTCTTTCGCGAGATCAGTTAGTGCCGCACGAATCCGTTGTTCAGTGGCAGCATCGATTGCTGCTGTCGAGTCGTCAAAGACGATCAACTGGGGCTTGAGCAAGATTGATCGAGCGATCGAAAGGCGTTGACGCTGTCCACCTGAAAGCGAGACACCACGTTCTCCAACCATCGTGTCGTACCCACCCGGCAACCGTTCGATGTAATCACCAAGCTGTGCGTACTTAGACGCTAATTCGACTCGGTCATCAGGCGCCCACGGGTCACCGTAGGCGACGTTATGTTCGACCGACGCAGTGAACAAGAATGTGTCCTGCTCCACAACTCCAACTGCCTTGCGCAAGGAGTCAAGAGTTACATCTCGCAGATCCTGACCGTCGATAGTGATGTGACCTTCGATTGGGTCATAGAAACGAGGTACGAGGTGGGCTATGGTCGACTTACCACTGCCCGGAGGTCCCACAATTCCGATGGTGTGCCCAGGTTCGGCTTTGAATGAGACGCCGTTCAGCGTGTGCTCACCCTCGTATCCGAAGCTGACGTTGTGGAATTCCAACGTGCCGTCCGTGATTTCGAGAGGCTTGGCATTTGGTTTGTCTTGAATATCGGGATCAATATCGAGTACTGCGAAGAGCCGACCACCGGTTGCCGATCCTCGGGCGTAGCCGTTGATCATCATCCCGATTTGGCGGACCGGTTGAAGCAAAATGCTCATGAATGCCAGGAACTGAGTTAACTCGCCCGGTGATAGCTCACCATCGATAACTTGCAGCCCACCTACCCAAAGAACCGCAGCCATCGAGAGCATAAACGCCACACCCATTAATGAGATGTTTTGTGCTCGTATCCCGACCTGCACGTTGGCGAGGGCCAACGTTTCGTTCGATGCTTCATCGAACTTTTTCATCTCGTGTTTCTGTGATGAAAAAGCCCGAACAACTCGGATTCCACCCAGATTTTCGTCCATCACCTTAGTGAGAGCTGATAGCCGTTCTTGAAGTGAATACCAGTTGGCCCGAAGCTTTAAGCGCGCTGCGGTCGCTCGCCATGCCACGAACGGAACGAAACTGAGACTGATTAGTCCGAGGACCAAATCCTCGCTCAGCATCAAATACATTCCAGTACCGATAAGGACGACGAGGAACACCGTTCTTAGAAGTGCGGTTTGAACGAACATGCGCACACCTTCGACATCGACAATGCCGCGGGTAATCAAGTCTCCGGTGTGGACGCCAGCGTGATAGCTAAATGAGAGGCGTTGGAGCTTTTCGTAATAGAGCATTCGGAGTTCGTAGCCGATGTTCTGACCAATAGATTCACCCATGTAGTTCTGCAACATGGCAGCAAGTCCACGCCCGACGGACGCGATGAATAGGAGTACGGCGATGATGATCAGCGCAGATTTTGCTGGATTGGAACCCTCGCCAAACATCTCCATCGAAGAATCGACAGCTGATGCAGCCATTCCGTTCGCTATTTCAAATGTGCCATCGTCAAGTCCACCGGCTGCGTCAACTGCACTACCGATGAGAATAGGAAGAGCGAGCTGGAATCCGGATGCCAAGAAAATGGCGATCAATCCGAAGATGAGACGCCATTTGTACCTGAGCGACATGCGAGTAATACGCATGAAAACACCCATGGAACTATTGCCTTCAACCGGACGCGATGACGTGCCGGCGGCTTTTCCTATTGGTTTAACTTGGCTGGTAGCCGTGACGATTCCTCCGTTTTTATTTCCACAGCATGTAAGCATCGCGCAGCATTAGGAGGAATGCGCATTGATTACGTCACGAATTTTCGTCAGTGTTAAAGATGTTTACGGATCGGGATAAACTCGTCGTTAACACTCGATATGGTTGGCAGTGATTAGCGATATGCTCGCGTTAATTCGCCGATTTTGCCGATAGAGCCTATGACTTTCTCTGATCCGAACAACTTACTTGCTGGTGCATTTGCTGATCTCGAATCAGGCAAAACCTCCGACTCCGACACAGCTTTTGCTGAGTCGAAAAGCGACGTACGCAATTCTTATTCGGTCAGGGTCGCCTCGCTTAATGATGCGGCGATGCTTGAGAGCATCGAGCGCGAAGCATTCCCAGGAATGACGCCTGTCACCCGAATCGAACGGGATCTGACTAGGCAGAATGGGTTGTATCTCACCGCCGTTCGAGACTGGCGTGAAGACGAACGCGAGCTCGGACCACGGTTCGCAATTGCGACTCAATCCGAACGGGAAGACGATAGCTTTACTGCGAAGTTAAGGCGAAACATGGATCGTTACGTTCTCGATCGGGTGAATCGTCCAACTCTTCCTACCGAATACATTGCCGGTTTCGTTGGTCTCTGGTTCGTCCTAGACGAATCTCATGTCGTAATTATTGGATTGCGCCAGGCTGACCGCCGAAAAGGTATTGGCGAACAACTGCTGATTAGCGCCATCGAACAATCCGTTGAAAACGACTCTCGGGTAGTCACTTTAGAAGTGCGTGAATCGAACGAAGCTGCGATTGAACTGTACCGAAAGTACGGATTTCAAGAAGTTGGTCTACGCCGTCGCTACTACTCCGACAACGGTGAGAACGCCGTCATCATGACGACTCCACCGATTCAGACAGACGATTACCAGCATCAGTTCGCTGATTTGGTAGAGCAGCATGCTGAAAAGTGGGGCTGGGTTTCGCGTCCAGGATTTGTCGGTCCTGATTTGCCGGCACCGGTTGATGAGGCTCTCGAAGCGGACACAGAAGCAGTCAAATCGGATGATTCATCAGATCCAGACTCTTAGAGCAAGGAGCCTAGGTGAAGGATCCTTCTTAGGCTCCGGCTGTCGAGATAACCCAGAGCAGTAGCAGTGCTCCGACAGCGAACGTCAGTTTGATTGCCCACGATGTCCACTGTTTCTGAAAGGCCCTAAAGTGCTCTACAGAACGCCATTTCTTCCCGCGCCATGCAAGCTCGTTGCCTTTTGCGCCGAGGTACAAACTGGCAACAACCATCACGATCAATTGCACAGTCGGTGGCAACAATGCTGCCCCAAACAAAATTGCTGTGTAGGGCACTCCTGAGAACAATCCCCAAACCGCTGGCATTAAGAAAGCTGCCCAGTTCCAACGTTTGACCCCAGGCGGTATTTCGCCATCTTTCGTGCCCGACGTGTTCTCCACTGAAGTGTCGGGTGACCCGAACGGGTTCTGTTGCGATATCGGAGTTTCGATCTTCATATCTGAACCAGAGTCTGTTGCCGGTCCTCGAAGATCGGGAGTCTCGGCTGTCCGATTTGCCGACGGCTTGTTAGTTGGCGGCGCAACCGGATTGAGGTCTGGTCGATATGTCCGTGGACCTGCCGCAGTCGGAATGGTCAGTTCTGGAATCGGTTTCGGAGATATCCGCACGGCATCCTTGGTTTCGGATCCACAGACCCAGCAGTACGCAGCTCGGGTGTTGTTGGCACTTCCACACCGTGCACATGAACTGAGCCCGAGGGGTGCAGGTGTATCGGCATTGACTTCAACCAGTCGTTCACCACAACGGGTGCAGGCATAGCCAGTTTTTACATTTTCAGTGCCACAGTGGGCACAGAAGTGAGAGTTGCGGTCGGTAGATTGTTCAGATTTGTCTGCCATACGCTCTTAAGTTTAGAGATGTTCTGGTGCCGTGTCGTGGTTTGAAGTGGCGGCCGGTGGTTTCAGCCGCGAATTAATCTCGAAAAACTCAGGATTACAGGTTCGAAACGTCGAGATCCATCGAGTTCATCAAATCATCTAGTTCTTCACGAGTTGAATCATCGATAGGGGGGCTCGGTGGTCGGACGTCAGCGGTCGTGGTGAAACCTCGGCGCTTCATAATCTCTTTGCGGATTGCCAGGCTAATGCCTGCCGAGTTTTCGTATCGAATCAATGGTATCCACTTGTAGAAAATGTTTCTTGCTCGTTCGACATCACCTGCGGACATGTACCTGTGAATCGCGACCAGAACCTCAGGATAAGCAAATCCTGTCATTGTTCCGATCGCACCTCGACGTAGCTCTTCGAAGAGAAATGCTCCGCCTAGCCCTCCAAAGATCCTCATAGATCCACCAGTCGATTCAACGACCTTCGTAATTTTCTGAGGGGTTGGTGGGTCCTCAAGTTTCAGATATTTGGCGTCAGGCAGTTCGGCGTGCAGCTTGCCGATAAATGCAGGGTCAAGATGAACACCTGTTTGCTCTGGAAGATCTTGGACGACAATCGGAATTTCCGTCACGTCTTGTGCAGCTCCGTAGTAGGCATAGGTAGACACCGGGTTTGGCTTTGCCATTTTGGCTGGAGCGATCATCACAGCAGTAGCGCCAGCAGATTGTGCGTCACGAACTCTTGCTGCCAACGCACGACCACTTTCGGCACTAGCGCCAACCGTAACCGTTAGGTCGTCACCTGCAGCTGCGACAACCGCGTCGATCACCGGAGCACGTTCTGCGTCGGTTAAGCGATGTGCTTCACCCATCACGCCAAGAGTCACTACACCGGTGCACTTGGCGTCCCTTGCAGCTCCGACAAGTCGAGTAAGGGAGGCGGTATCAACTTCTCCACTGGCATCGAATGGTGTCGGAAGCATGAAATGAATTCCGTCTAGTTTTCGATCATCTGCCAATTTGAGTAGCTCCTGATTGTTACGACTGATTGCTGAAATATGCTCGTATGGTGATCTTATCTGAGGTGTGATGCAAGATCGCTCGATAGGAGTTTGGCATTTTGAAATACACCAACATGATGTGTAGAAGTGCTAGAATCTCCGCAGAAATGTTTTCTGACAACTCAAGTCACAACTGCTGTTGTACTGGTCGCTAGCGGGGCCGGGCTTAACAGCGCGTGATCGAATCGACCCTGCTTACATCTCAAACGGCAGGGTTTTTTTATTGAATTTTTACTAGGTAATCGCATAGTGCTTATAGTCGCTAGCGAAAGAGGATCTGAATAGTGACCACCGGAAGGGTTGATACGAAAGACTGGGTTCCAAATCCAGATAATGCTCGTGTGCTCAAAATTGACGGTCCTGAGATCGCGCATTTTGAAGATCAGGTGAAACTGTTCCAGGCAGGTGAGAAAGACGAAGTCGAATTTCTACGATTCAGGCTCCGTCAGGGTGTTTACGGTCAGCGACAACCAGACGCCCAGATGATCCGAGTGAAGCTACCATTTGGCGGGGTCACTGCGGATCAGATGGATGTTCTAGGTGAAGTTGCCGAGAAGTATGCCCCACTTAAGAAAGGGCACTTCACTACACGTGAAAATGTTCAATATCACCACGTGCCTCTTGGAAATACGACTGACTTGCTTCGCACTTTAGGTGACGCTGGAATGTCGACACGTGAAGCTTGCGGGAACGTCGTTCGTAACGTGGTTGCAGCTCCGACGGCAGGCGTATCTAAAGACGAGGCGTTCGACGTTACTCCTTATGCGTCTGCATATGCACGTTACTTCCTACGTCACCCAACCACGCAGAACATGCCTCGAAAATCAAAGGTTGCATTCTCTGGTTCCGAAAAAGACGAAGCCATGGTGCTTATGCACGACGTTGGTATGGTCGCCCGGATTAGAGATGGAGTCCGAGGATTCAAGATCGTTGTCGGTGGTGGGCTTTCGACAAACGCGATGATGGCAAAAACGTTGCGTGAGTTCGTTCCAGCCGAAGATCTCATAAAGAACTGTGAAGCTGTGCTTCGAATCTTCAACCGACAGGACGAAGAGAGGAAAAGCATCGCCAAGGCTCGAATCAAGTTCACAATCGCTCGACTCGGAATTGATAAGTTCCGTGAAATGGTCGACGAAGAACTGGAAGGGGACTGGGCGAAGAAAGAGATCGATCTCGAATCGTTGATGTTCATCGATGATGAGGAAGCCGACGCTCCTGGTGTGCCTTCCAATGCGACTGCAGAACCCACAGATGACGCCGCATACACAAACTGGAAACGAACTAACGTTGAAGCTCAACGTCAGGATGGCTTTAGTGTTGTTTTCGTTAGGGTCGAGCGTGGTGATGTATACGCAAATCAGTGGTCACAGCTAGCTGATGTATCTCGCAAGTTTGCTGGTGGACGGGCACGAATTGATCAGCAGCAGAATCTCGTCTACCGCTGGGTTCGCAACGAGTCGTTGTACGACATGTATCAGGCACTTGGTGCAATTGGCTTCAGTGCGGCCGGCCGGGAGACCATTCGGGACGTTGTGACCTGCCCAGGTACCGATTCTTGCAAACTTGGAATCACATCTTCAATGGGTCTGAACAAGGCTCTTGGTGAGACTCTAGATGGAATGGGCGATCTTGACCCGCTGGTCGAGAAGATGCACATCAAGGCAAGTGGTTGCCCGAACTCATGTGGTCAGCACCACATTGCAAGCATTGGTTTCCACGGTGCTGTTGTGAAGGGCCCTGGCGGACAAGTTCCAGCTTACGAACTGTTTCTCGGAGGTCGCTCCAACGAAGCCGGAGGTACGAAGATCGGTGAGCGTGTGAAAGCTCGCATTCCTGCCAAGCGTGCTCCAGAGGCGTTGAAGGCTGTTCTAGACACCTATCTTGCTGAAAGAACCGATGGCGAAGAGTTTGCTGACTTCATCGATCGATTTGGCGTTGCCAAATTCGAAGAAGAATTTGGCAAGCTGAAGGGTGAACTCGGCCCGCTAGATCGGGAAAATATCCAGACCTACATGGACTGGGGCAAGACGGTTGTCTACAAGCTCGAACGTGGTGAAGGTGAGTGCGCGGTTTAGTCTGCACACAATCCCAAGTTTCAATTAGAGACAAAAAATTAGGCGACTACGCAATGTAGTCGCCTAATTTGTTTAAGCTCGATATTGCCTGAAATCAGGACTTGGATGAATCATCATCGTCCGGTGAGCCGAAATCGATTATCTTGCCTTTGTTTTTCGATTTTGGCTTGTCTTCGATTCTGCGTCCGCGCCAGTACTTCACTTCAGGTTCAGATTTTCGCTTGATAGGTCCCGTCTGAACACCTCTGAACGATCCTGCAAATCGGTTGCCTTTGCCGAACCAAAGGACGTATCCGATTCCCATGATCACAAAACCGGTCACAGCGACTGGCACTTGAGCGGTTGATATAAAAGCTGCGATGGCGAGGATCACAAGCCCGGCTATTACTAATTTACCGGGGTTGAATATGACAATTGGTTTTCGGTTCTTTGGACGAGTTGACTTCGGAACCGAAGGTGAGAACGGTTCAAACGATCGATGATCTCGCTTACGCTCTTTTTTATTCGTCTCGCGTTCGGTGTTCTCGAGTATTTCGTCGATCTCGCGTTCGAACTTTGTCTTATCTGGCATTGGTGAATACTACCTATTGACCCGATTTCGCGTTGTTATACTCGAAAACCAATAGCTGCAATCTTCGCGCAGTATCACCCATGTTTGTTCCCAAAACGTAAAAATATATGCCAGACATTGAGTACGATAATTTTCTAAAAATCACGTTGTTCAAGCTTAGTTCCGACTTTCGGCGTCTTGATACTGACGAGCGCGAAAGAAGCAAACGCGAGTTCACCGATATGATCGGGGAGCTTTCTGCTGAGCATGAGATACGTAGCTACAGCACCGTCGGAACACGACCAGATGCCGACTTCATGCTGGTACAGGATTCACCGAGTGTCGACACGTTTCATGAACTTTCCAAGCGAATAAACAAATCGTTACTAGGTAGTTATCTGGAGCAGTCGTACTCATATTTGTCCATCCGGCGAAAGAGTCGCTACAAGCACGGTGGCGGTGCGCCGAAGCTTAAGGAAAGCTACAAATACATGGTCGTGTATCCGATGACGAAGACTCGTCCGTGGTACGAGAAGTCCATGAAGGAACGTCAGGAAATGATGAACGATCATTTCCGAGTCGGCAAAAACTACCCAATGGTCAAGATCAACACGTCCTACGCGTTTGGACTCGATGACACAGAGTTCGTTCTAAGCTTTGAGATGGACGACCCGTCCGACTTCACATCGCTCGTTATGGACCTTCGTGAAGTACCGGCAGCTCAGTTCACAATGACGGAAATTCCTATCTTCACAACGATCAACATGTCGATCGCTGAAGCATTGGACGCAATGGCGTAACCGATTAGCCAGAGAAGCTAAACCAAAAAAAAGCCCCGGCGAATTCGCCAGGGCTTTTTTTATCGAAAATCGACGAACTAGGAGGCGTTTGCCCCTGGCTCCGAGGAGTCATAGTCGTAATCGTAGTTCAGCTTGATGAACTCTTGCTGATCTGCAGGTACCTGATCTTCGGGGAAGATAGCGTTCACTGGGCAAACTGGCTCGCAGGCTGCACAGTCGATACATTCATCTGGGCTAATGAAAAGCTGGTTGTCGCCAGGCTTAGAGTAAATACAGTCGACCGGGCATACGTCTACGCACGCACCGTCCATTACGTCGACACAATCCTTGGCGATGATGTAGGTCATCCGATAGGGCTCCTGAGATGTTGCGACCGGTTCCTGGATGGTCGACTTTGTGGCAAATCCACGGCAGATTATACGTTTCCGCAACGCGCCGTAAATAGGCTGGCACTACCGTCTTTATGAGGAAATGCCAGCCAAATTAATTACTGTCCGGGTTACTAGAGGTTTTAGTGTCCGCCGCAGGCGCAACCACCGCCACCACCACCGCCGCCGCAGCCACCGCCGCCGCCGCCACAACCTCCGCCACCGCAGCCGCAGCCCGATGAGAAGTTGGGGTTAGAGATTACGAAACCGGAACGTTCGAAACCTTCAACATAGTCAATGCTTGAACCTTCAAGCATTGGGGCGCTTTCGTCATCAACAAGTGCTTTGACAGTGCCCTCAATAACGGTGTCGGATTCGGAAGGTGTCTCTTCCAGCCCGAATACATATTCAATGCCACCGTGATCGGCAGTCGCAACAGCAATTCGAAGGTACTGACCTTCTGCATCCTGCTCTTTAAGAACTTCGAGCAACTTTGTTGTTGCTGCCTCAGTGAACTCTACAACGGTCGTCGAATTGACCATTTGGTACTCCAGATTGCCTTACGTAAGGTGAATTTGAGTTGTACTAACTACTTTACGCGCATTTTAAGTGAAAAGTACAGGCTTCGAATATGAGGATGGTGTATATGGATTCTCACGTTAATAAGCCGCATGTACAGTCCCAATAAACGATTTCCGGCGGTATCATTCAATCCCGTGATAGTAATTCGCTAAGCAATCGCACGGCGAATCAGTCACGAAGTGGAAACGATTTTCGGTCTAATCCGGAAATGCTCTACTCGAACGTTTACACCTTCAAGTGTAGACCCTATGTCTTAGTTAGGAAATTGGAAAAAGCTCGAATGGACGAACTTGATCGAAAGATAATTAGTCTTCTTGAACGCAACGGACGAGCATCGAACGCTCGCATCGCCCGAGACGTTGGCGTGAGTGAAGGAACAGTTCGCAGGCGTTTGAAGCGTTTGATTAACGAACAGATCATCAATGTTATTGCGCTTCCCGATCCACGGAAGCTCGGCTACAACTCAGAAGCGCTGATCGGTGTGCAGGTTGATCCTGACAAAGTCGATGAAGTTGCTTCGAAGATGGCTAACCTAGAACACACACGTTGGGTGACTGTGACGACAGGATCGTATGACGTGTTTGCGTGGGCAACCCTGCCGAACGCAGAATCGCTTGGTCGCTTCCTACGTGATGCGGTTGGCGCTATTGACGGAGTACGTCGCACAGAAACTTTCGTGAACCTTCAAGTCATGAAACGAGAGTTCGGAATTCCTGCTTAGGTATTCGTTCTCAATTTGATCTCGCGAGGTACTTTTCTTATGAAAGGTGCCTCGCTTTAGTTAACACCCTGTGCGATTGCACCAAATATAATCATCGCTCGCCATTGAACCTGGACTCCCCGCAATAAAAAGGGGACAGGTATTCTGGTACGAGTCCGAGAGTGGTATTCAGTTAGTGGAGTCGGTCATGACTCCTTGGAGATAACGATGCAGCAAACTGCTGTTACAGCCCGCCCAGCCGAGTCATTTTCCTTATTGGGACCTGCTGAGCCGTCATTATTTGAACGATTGGTGCCGAGCGCAAACGTATGGCACAAATCCGCAGCAGTGGTTGTCGGAATATTGCTGGTGTCGCTATTGGCGCAGACTCGTTTCTTCCTTCCTGATAATCCGGTTCCAATCACTCTCCAAGGCTTTGGCGTATTGATGCTTGGTGGTGTCCTCGGATGGCGTCTAGGTTTAGGTGCCGCTGCTGGGTACTATTTGGTCGGTATGGCAGGTCTACCGGTTTTCGCCAACGGAGGCGAGGGTTACGACTACGTTATTCACGGAGTCACGGGCGGTTACTTGCTCGGATTTATTCTTTCGGCTGGCGTGATCGGATTTCTTTCGCAGCGCGGTTGGAACCGTGGCCGAAGTCTGTGGCCAATGCTAATTGGAACACTTCTGATCTACGCTCCAGCTCTTATTTGGCTGACAGTATTTGATTTTTCTTGGCCGGCTGAAGGCAAGCTCCTTTCCTCAGCT
Source organism: Dehalococcoidia bacterium (assembly GCA_040264655.1). Classification (GTDB taxonomy): domain Bacteria; phylum Chloroflexota; class Dehalococcoidia; order Lucifugimonadales; family Lucifugimonadaceae; genus Lucifugimonas. Next base: position 119,259 of record JBDQHW010000003.1, read on the forward strand.
TTGTACCCGTTCCTACCAGGCGACATCCTCAAGTTGATGGCTGCCGCAGCAGTGACTGGTGGTTTGTGGCGACTTGCCGATAGCAAGCGGTAACCCCGCCTCTATCTACTGCTTAGGCATATTTGCCTGAGTCGCTACATTCTTTTATTTGAACGAACTGGATATTTACTGTGTACAAAGACACTAACTGCGGGGACCCTCGTGAATCGATGGTCGGCTCGGAGATAACCGTTGCTGGCTGGGTTCACCGTCGGCGAGACCACGGAAACCTAATTTTTATCGACCTACGAGACCGAAGTGGTCTGGTACAGGTTGTATTCAACCCGGAAGTAGCCGACAAAGCGCACGATCTGGCTGGAAGCCTGCGATCAGAGTGGGTTGTACAGATAACAGGCAAGATCGTTGCCCGACTCCCCGGTGCTGACAATCCCGACTTGCCAACCGGAATGGTCGAGCTTGCAGCGACTGATCTAGAAGTGCTCAACCAATCGATAACACCTCCGTTTGAAGTGTCAGACGATGTTGAAGTCGATGCAACGACTCGCCTCAAGTACCGGTTTATGGATCTCCGTCGACCACGTATGCAGGAAATTCTCAAGCTTCGTCACAAAGTCACACACATCATGTGGGACTACCTGACTGAGCAGGGGTTCACTCAAGTCGAAACACCGATCCTCATTAAGAGCACACCTGAAGGTGCCCGCGACTACGTTGTGCCAAGCAGGGTTCACCCAGGTGACTTCTACGCATTGCCGCAGTCACCTCAACAGCTCAAACAGCTGTTGATGGTTTCCGGCGTGGAGCGTTATTTCCAGATAGCTCGTTGCTTCCGTGATGAAGATCTTCGAGCCGACCGACAGCCCGAGCACACGCAGCTCGACTTCGAAATGTCATTCGTTCATCAAGACGATGTGATGGCAGTTGTTGAAGAGCTGTACACAAGGATCGTGAACGAAACAGTTCCCGAGGCTAAGGTGTCGGGTCCATTCACACGGCTCACTTATGCAGAATCGATGGAACGATTCGGTACCGACAAACCTGACCTTCGATTCGGGATGGAACTGACAACCATTACTGAAACGGCAGCAACTTCGGATGCCCGTGTATTTCAAGCTGTAGCTTCAGCTGGTGGGTCGATTCGTGGATTCGTAGCTCCCGGCTGCGGTAACTACGGTCGCCGCCAAACAGACAACCTGACTGAGTTCGCTAAGTCGAGCGGTGCTCAAGGTCTCGTTTTCATCGCCATCGATGAGGGTGCTCCATCGATCGAAGCGCTTGAAGAAGACCACATTAAGTCTCCTTTGAAGAAGTTCCTTTCGGTGGATGTCGTAAAGAAGATGGCAACCGAAATGGGAGCTGCTCCAGGCGACCTAATGCTGATCGTGGCGGGTGCCGACAAACTTGTGAACACAGTTTTGTCGAACCTACGAAACGAAATGGCGAAGCGGCTCGAATTGGTTGACGACAAGGAAATTGCGTTCGCTTGGGTTTACGACTTCCCACTGTTCGATTGGGACGAAGATCTACAGAAGTACGAACCCGCACACCATGTGTTCTCATCACCTAAACCTGAGCACATGGAGTATCTCGACTCAGATCCAGGCAAGGTAATTGGAACTTTGTGGGACCTAGTCTGCAACGGTTCAGAAATGGGTTCTGGAAGTATTCGAATACACACCAAAGAACTTCAAACCAAGCTGTTCAACATCATCGGGTACTCCGAGGAGCAGATCGAAGATCGTTTCGGCCAGCTCCTAACAGCGTTCACTTACGGTGCTCCGCCTCACGGTGGAATGGGGCTTGGGCTTGATCGCTTGTGTGCAATTCTGGTTGGTGAAGACGCTATTCGAGAGGTTATTGCCTTCCCGAAAACGCAGTCAGCCGTCGACCCGCTATTCGAGGCTCCCTCGAAAATCGAAGATCAGCAACTCGAAGATTTGCACATTCGCGTCGTGATGCCTAAAAACTAGTACCACGCATACGTGTAGCTGAACTGAAATATCAGGGGCCAGAAAACGCGACCCTGAGTTACAATTGAAGGCATTAGAGGAGCGCCCCGCGGCGCTTCTTTTATGCACGGAACCTCTGTGCAGGTCCTTTTTAATTGGTTAACTGGCTATTTGGTTGTTTCGGAGAACGCGTTGAAATTTACTCGCGACGATGTAGAAGATCGTCAGGCTATTCTTCACATTGAAGTTGAAGATGATCGTGTGGAGAAGCATCTCCAACGAGCGCACCAGAAGCTTTCGGCGCGTCTTAACATTCCTGGTTTCCGAAAGGGCAAAGCCCCTCGGAACATCGTCGAGCAGTTTGTCGGTCGCGACTACTTGCTTGAAGAAGCCATGGAATCGTTGGTTCCTGAAGCTGTCAGTGCTGCTATCGATGAATCTGATATCGAAGCTACGCACACCCCACCTCGTGTAAACGTTGTGGAGCGTGACCCGATCGTGAAGATCGATGCGACTGTGGCGCTTCCTCCGGTTGCCAAACTTGGTGACTACAAGAAGCTCAAGTTCGACGATGAACTTGAAGCCGTTGGCGATGACCAGATTGAAGAACAAATTGTTCAGATTCAGGAATCACAAGCAACTTGGGAGCCAGTAAAGCGCGCTGCCAAGCTAGGCGACATGCTTACGATCACTTCGAAGGGTTTGGTCGACGGTAAAGAGTTCGCAAATGTCGACGCAGGCGATTTCCTCGCTGAAGCCGGCAGCATGAACCCAGTGCCGGGCTTTGCTGAACAGTTGAAGGGCATCAAAGAGGGCGGCTCAAAGGAATTCGATATCGAGATTCCTGCCGATTACCCGAACGAAGAATTCGCTGGTAAGACTGCCAATTTCAGTGTCGAAGTTGCGGAAGTGAAGAAGAAAGAACTTCCAAAACTGACAGACGCATTGGCGGCATCACTAGGTGAAGATTTCAAGACGGTCGCGGAATTACGGACTCGAATTAGCGATAATCTCGAAGCGCAAGCCAAAGAAGGTCTGCGAAGATCATTGGAAGAGAAGATCGTCGACGCTCTTGTTGAAGGAGCCGAGTTTGAAGTTTCTCCGATGATCATCGAGCACGAGGCTGAACACGTACTTGAAGATCAGCAGCGACAACTAGCTCAGTACAACATCGATTTCCAGCAGTACATACAGGGAATCGGTAAGTCGTCTGAGGATATTGTTGCTGAGGCTAAGGATTCGGCTGAGCTACGACTCAAGCGAATGCTTGTTATCGACACTCTTGCTGAAGACAACGGTTCTACAGTTAGCGACGAAGAAGTTGCTGCTGAAATCGCAATGATGCAGGACACTCCGCAGTACGCAAACGAAAATCTAGATACTGACGAAGCACGAGACGCCGTTTCGAGAATTCTGCGTCGTCGAACTGCTATCGATCAGGTTATTGAAATAACTCACAAGCCAAAAGCTGGCAAAGCTTCGGCAAAGAAATCTACAGCAACCAAGAAAAAAACTGCTGCCAAGGCGAAAGCCAAGCCAGCTGCTAAAAAGAAACCGGCCAGCTCTGCGAAGGCAAAAAGCCCAAGCAAAGCCGCCAAGAGCGACAAGTAACCTCTGGGGGCAATCAACATGACATCTGGACTAATTACACCGAACGACTTTGGATCTGGCACAGCTCCGCAGGGCAAAGACAGCCCGCTGCTGAACTTGCCTGAGAGCATCGTTCCAATGGTGATCGAGACGGGCGCCCGCGGCGAACGTGCTTACGATATCTACTCATTGCTTCTAAAAGAACGCATCGTTTTCCTCGGAACTCCAATCAATGCTCAGGTTGCAAACTTGATCGTTGCACAGCTGCTGTTCCTGGCACGGGAAGATCCTGAAAAGGACATCAACCTGTACATCAACTCACCAGGTGGTGAGGTGTACTCAGGCATGGCAATTTACGACACCATGCAGTTCGTTCCATGTGATGTCGCAACCTTCTCAGTTGGTCTTTGCGCCAGCATGGGTACGGTTCTCCTCACTGCTGGAGCTGCTGGTAAGCGCTTCACTATGCCGAACTCGACCATCCACATGCACCAGCCTTTGAGCGGTACTCAGGGTCAGGCATCGGATATCGAGATTCACGCACGTGAGACACTGCGAATTCAGGATCGGTTGCGCCAGATCATCGCTGACCATACGGGTCAGTCTTATGAGCGCATTGCACGAGACTCAGACCGAGATTTCTGGTTGAATGCAGAGCAGGCGACTGAGTACGGACTGGTGGACGAAGTACTCAAGCCGGAATCTCAGGCATCTGAATAGAGCCTTTTAGCTCGTTCGGATAATCGATAATTTCGTATTAGGTTAGGTGCTCAACATATGACGACTGATCAGACAAACGGCGGCGGCGGCGACGGTACAACTACCGGAGAAGCCTATTCGTGTTCGTTCTGTGGCAAGCCTCAGGAAAGCGTCCGAAGGCTTATTGCTGGACCCTCGAAGATTTTCATCTGCAACGAATGCGTTGGCAGGTGTCAGCAGATCATCGCCGATGATCAGCCCATTGTTAAGCCACACACTAAGCCGACCACTCCTCGTGACATGTTCGAACTGCTCAATGAGTACGTCATTGGGCAGGAACGTGCCAAGCGAGTGATTTCAGTCGGTGTGTACAACCACTACAAGCGCATTTGGTTTGGTACTGAAGATCCTGACGTGGAACTTCAGAAGACCAACGTTATGTTGGTAGGTCCTACCGGTTGTGGTAAAACCCACCTCGCTCAGACTCTTGCTCGAATTTTGGATGTTCCGTTCGCCATTACCGACGCAACTTCGCTTACTGAAGCCGGTTACGTTGGTGAAGACGTAGAGAACATTCTTCTTCGCCTGATTCAAGATGCGGAATTCGATATTGCTCGAGCAGAGCAGGGCATCATCTACATCGATGAAATCGACAAGATTGCTCGAAAGTCTGCCAACCCATCTATCACTCGTGATGTATCGGGTGAAGGTGTTCAGCAGGCTCTTCTGAAGATTCTTGAAGGTGCAGTTGTAAACGTTCCGCCTCAAGGTGGACGCAAGCACCCGCATCAGGAATTCCTGCAGATCGATACTTCGAACATTATGTTCATTCTCGGTGGTGCATTCGATGGTCTCGGTGAACTCATTCAGAGTCGCCAGACTAAAGACGCTACTTCGATTGGCTTCAATTCCATTGGCCAGCCAAAGGAAGAGGAACTAGCCGACTTCACTGCCGTTGAACCTGGAGACTTGCTCCACTTTGGATTCATTCCTGAATTCATCGGACGAGTTCCGTTGGTCGTAGGTCTTTCTGATCTCGATCATGAAGAGCTGATTCAGGTTCTGACTGAGCCTAAGAACGCTCTGGTCCGGCAGTACGAGGCACTGTTCAAAATGGACGGTGTTGAGCTGGAATTCGATAAGGGTGCTCTCGACGCTACGGCTAAGCTCTCCCGTGAGCGCAAGGCTGGTGCACGTGGACTTCGATCTATCGTCGAAGAACTTCTTGTTGATGTGATGTACGAACTGCCTTCTATGGAGGGTGTTGCGAAGTGCATCATCAGCGAAGCTACGGTTCTTGAGAACGCTTGGCCTCAGCTGCTAGATGAAGAAGGCAACCGTTTGGACGGTGATCTTCCTGAAGGCAAGCACAAGGCTGCTGCTTAGTAGCACACTTGATATAGAAATTAGAAAAGCCCTCGACATTGTGCCGAGGGCTTTTTTTGTCGGATGCAAAAAGTGAATGGTGTGAGAACTGATCGTCTAGCAATTCGACAAGAGGCCAGAACATGACCGGGAGCGGAGAGCAACCGACACATATCCCGGGTCGTCAGCATTCAGAACCGCCCCGGCGCGGTCCTGGACAACCGCCCAGTGACGGCAGGTTTGTTTGGGAGCAGATCGTGAAGTGGGGAGCGATTGCTGTTGTAGCTTTCTTTCTACTGCTTGCGTTCGGAATGATATTGAACTGCGAAACAGAACCTACCAATCGTCAACAACGAGCGACAGCTGAGGCAGCTTCTGAAACTAGGGAAGCAATCAAATCGAGAATTAATCCCGACGATTAGCGTGATACCGCGGCTTCAACCTCTGTGGTGAGATCTGTGATCTCACCAGTCCCAGCCGGATCGATCCGACCTGAAGCCACTGCCTTGAGCGTTTCGATCAGCAGCGGTCGCTCTCTGAGCAGACCTGCCTCACGAATTGCCTTGAACAACGGCAAGTCCTCGCCGATATCTTCTTTGATTGTAGTCAGATCAGTTTGAGAAAGTTCGTTCCACATCGGACTGAACTCATCTCCCTTGACCGAGAACTTCGTCGTAGAAAGCACTGGCCCTTCATCGACCTCTTCTGTTGAAACGTGAATCATTACTCCCGTTTCATCTAGACATTCGGTGATGACGTCCCAAACAGCTTGCTGCCACATTCCGATCGTTCCGCCTGGGAGTGCCGGATGAAGATTGAGCGTCAGGTACTCAGAGCAGAGCAGCGGAGCAATTAGCATGTAACCCGCGTGCACGGCTATATCTGCGCTGTGCGGTTGCAATAGCTCGATTGCTGCCCGATCAAACTCTTCTCGCAACTCCGACCACGGTCGGTTGTCGTGTGAGCGTCTGAAGTCTCGGGAAGAAAGCGTGACTAGCGGAATTCCACGCGATTCAACAAGCTCGAGAAATCGGTCAGTTCGCTTAGTCTGACCTTTGACCCTGTTCACGAACACGAACGCTATTTCAGCTGACAAGTCACCTGAATCTAAAGCATTGAGCGCCGATTGCAGTAGGCCGTATGAACCTTCCCCTCTGCCAGTGGAGAACCAGCCGATTCTCAACGGTACGCCGCGATCGGGACTTGCGTTCGAGGTCAAAGACTAAGCGTCCTCGTCGTCGTCGGAATCAGGAACGAGGTTCATCTGCTCCGCGAAGTTCGCTTGCAGCCGTGTGATCTTCAACTCGGAGTTTGAGAGAATCTCGTTGCACTTGGTCGCCAGTTTCATGCCCGATTCAAAAAGTTTGGTTGCCTCATCGAGAGACAGCCCACCTGCTTCAAGCTTTCGCACGACTTCTTCGAGTTGAGAAAAAGAATTTTCGAACGTCTTTGCAGCCGGTTTGGTCGCTGCTTTGGCGTCGGTTTTGTCGGGTGAATCAGTCATGCAAATTCCGTTGAGATGATGTGTATATCGATTGTAGCTGCTGTAGAAATCAAAATTGAGAAAGTGTCGAGCTGAGTTGGCTCAATTCGATTCAGGCTTCTTGCCTGTTTCGGTGATCACATCGACTGTCGTTTCAACCGACCCGTCGGAGAAAGTAACTCCAAGTTTGTCGCCAGCTGCGAACTGCGTTGCGCTTGTCGCTGCGTTGCCGTCCGCAGTTCGGGTTATCGTGTAACCGCGCTTGAGAATTTTCTCAGGACCGAGAGCGTTCAAGGACGCCTCAACCGTTGCCAGTCGCTGCTTAGACGATTCCACTAGACGCTGTCCCGCGAGTCTGGCGCGGGTGAGAAGGTCGTCGATTCGTTGGCGAGGCATCGCCGTATCTGGAACCCTGAGATTCATGCGGTCGACCGCCATTTCGAATTGCGAGCGGCTGTCACGAATGTTCCTACCAATGATCTCATCGATGCGCGCTGCATAGCCAGAAACGTAACCACCGAGGTCACGCAAATCGGGTGCGACTATTTCAGCTGCAGCCGACGGTGTTGGGGCGCGTCGATCGGCTACGTAGTCAGCAATAGTCGTGTCGGTTTCGTGTCCGATGGCGCTAATCACTGGGGCGTTGCTGGAGAATATCGCTCTGGCGACGATCTCCTCGTTGAATGCCCATAGGTCCTCCAACGAACCACCACCTCGAGCAACGATTGCGACATCGATATCATCGAGAGTGTTCAGAGCTTTGAATGCCTGGACGATTTCTGGTGCTGCTTTTTCACCCTGAACGGAAGTGGGGATAAGGATGATTTCTGCCAATGGGTATCGGCGGGTGAGCACGTTCAGTATGTCTTGTATTACAGCTCCGGTGGGAGATGTGATCACGGCAATACGAGAAGGCAGTTCAGGTAGCGCTCGTTTTCGGTCTAGTTCGAACAGTCCTTCTGATTCGAGTCGCTTCCGCATCTCTTCGAACGCCTGTTGGAGCGCACCGATGCCATCGGGTTCGACGCTGTTGACGTAGTACTGCAAATCGCCGCGGGCAGTGTAGATCGATATTCTGCCGTGGCAAATGACCTGAGTTCCGTCGCCTAAAAACTGTCCGCCACGTCCCGATTTGAACATGACACAACGAATTACAGACTTATCGTCGCGAAGTCCAAAATAGTGGTGCCCTGAGGACGGATTGCGATAGCCCGAAACCTCACCGATTACCGTGAGGTCGGCAAGTCGTGGGTCTGACTCGAGACTGGCTTTCAGATAGTCAGCGACAGCGCTTACGGTGTAAGCAGTTTGCTGACCCGATTGCTCTTGGTCGGAATCGTAGTTGTCATAGGTGCCGGTCATTAAGGCATTTTTTCACAACTAGTGTGAAGCTACCAGCGTACTCGGCAGTATTCCGCTGCCAATGCGCAAGAATTTGAGATCAGAGCATTGGGACAGGTAGAAAACTATCTAGGATTCAGCTCGACCGGTGTATTCACCATTTGTGGAATTTACAACGATGCGATCACCGGTAGAAACGAACAGCGGTACCTGAAGTGTGAGTCCAGTAGTAGTGGTTGCAGGTTTCGTTGCGCCACTCTGAGTGTCACCGCGGAGACCTACTTCGGTCTGTCCGATTTCCAGTGTCACTGATGGAGCGACGTTGACCGAAAGTGCAACGCCTTCGAACATCATGGCTTCAATCGTGTCGCCTTCTGAGATGTACTTCAGTGCGTCGCCAAGAACCTCTTCCGAGATCGCGAACTGATCGAAAGTCGCGGTGTCCATGAAGTTGTGCATGTCACCATCTGGGTAGAGGTACTGCACCTTTGGTGTGTCGACTTCGGCTTTGGTCAGCTTCTGGTTGCCCTGCAGTTTTCGTTCGTAAACGTTACCGCTTTTTACCTGGCGAACTTTTAGCGTGAGCGTAGGAGGAGCCTTCGGTGCCTGGCGGTGTTGCCAGTCGAGGATCTGGTAGACCTCATCATCGAGGATGATGGTCATATTTCGACGAATTTCGCTAGAAGAGATTGTCATCGCAGTTCCTGAGGTTCCTTTAGTCGGCGTGAAGTGCTCGAGTCGGCTATCAAATATACGGGATTGTTGCCAGTTAGAAAGTCATTTTAGCCGCGTGGCTCAAAACACGAGCCTTGTCATTCTCGAGGACAACGACGTCTTCAATACGAACTCCGCCCCATCCGGGAATGTAGATACCGGGTTCGATTGTGAAGGGCATGCCGTTTTCGAGCTTGCCTTTGGCGTTCGGTCCAACGCCAGGGTTCTCGTGAACTTCGAGCCCTAATCCGTGACCAAGACTGTGTCCGAAACCATTCTCGTGCCCAGCCTCAGAGATGATTTTTCGAGCGATGGCGTCACAGTCCTCGCCCGTCATACCTGAAGTAACCATGTCGATAGCGGCGAGTTGGGCAGTCAGAACGATGTCGTAGACCCGCTTGATCTCGTCATCCGCCTGACCGAGCACGACAGTACGGGTGAGATCAGAGCAGTAGCCCTGATATCGAGCCCCACAGTCGAAGACTATTGTTTGGCCTTCAACTAATTTGCTGTCGCTGGTGGCGTGATGTGGTCGTGCGGCATTCGGACCGATCGCAACGATAGTTTCGAAAGAAATTGACTCGGCACCGCGTTCTCGAACTGCTTTTTCGAATATCCACGCAGCTTCTTTTTCTGTCATTCCCACTTCGAGTCGGGACGCAGTCTCTTCAAACGCTTGGTCGCCGATGTCGATAGCTCGTTGCAACAGCTCAAGCTCTCCCGCGTCTTTGTAGGCGCGTAGGTCAACACCGATACCTGATGTTGGTTTCAGCTCTGGTGTTGCATCGTTTTCGTCGAGTGCTTTCTTGAATCGTTCCAGAGTACCGACGGTCATATCATCTGCTTCAAATCCTAGTGATTTGATATCGAATTCTTTGACCAAATTAGCCAACCAGTCGGATTTTCCACCGATTCGGTCGATTCGCCAGCCAGGTGCCTGCTGTGCCGCCTGTTCCGTGTACCGGAAATCTGTACAGACTACGGCATCGTTCTGAGTCACGAGTAGGTAACCTGCGCTGCTTACAAATCCAGACACGTAGCGACGATTTTCACCGTTGCTGATGAAGATTGCATCAAGATCATCTTTCGTTAGACGTTCTCGAAGCTTTTGGACACGCGAAGGAAATCGAAAATCGCTCAAAGCGAATGAACCTCGTACTGACTAGCTGTTGATGACCGAACTGAGATGGTCGAGGGCGTAGATGTAGCCGGAAGGGCCAAAACCTGCCATCTGGCCGATAGCTTTTGCTGCGAAAACTGACTCTTGTCGGAATTTCTCACGGGCATGAATGTTCGAAAGATGAACTTCGACAAACGGTAGTCCCGCATCCAGCAGGGCATCGAGGATCGAGTAGCCAACCTGAGTAAGCGCACCAGCATTGATGATTACACCATCAGCACCGGCTGAAGATTCTTGGATGAAATCGACGATCGAACCTTCATGATTCGACTGGAAGAACTTCACATCTACGCTGAGGTCGGACGCCTTTGAAGAAATGTCGTTCTGAATATCGGCCAACGTTTTTTTGCCGTAGAGCGACGCATCTCGCTTGCCGAGATTGTTCAGATTTGGGCCGTTTATTACAAGAATCGTTGCTGGCAATGTTTGCTCCCGGAGATCGGGTTATATCAGTGTTGGGCACCGTGATCGTTCGTCGAACTCGCTACTCACGCACTAAGCGTACTACGGACTAGTGGTAGATTTCTCTAGTTATTCGTATCAGGTAGTGAATCAGAGTGTTCATCTTTGCGTTTTCGGTTCGCTCGTGGATGCGCTCCCAAATACACGTTCCTCGCCTGTTCAGCCGAAACATGGGTGTAAATCTGAGTCGTTGCCGGACTGCTGTGCCCAAGTAGATCCTGAACCACACGTAGGTCGGCACCACCGTCGAGCAGATGCGTTGCGAAGCTGTGTCGAAGCGAGTGAGTGTGGAATTCGGGATCGAGCCCGGCGGCTAGGGCATATTTCTTCACGATCCGCTGAATCGAACGAGACGAGAGTCGTCCACCTGATTGATTCAACCAAATCGCCGGTTCAGACTTCCTCGACGCGAACTTGGGTCGCACCAAAGAGAAATATTTATCGATCCAGTTGCAAGCCTGTTCACCGAACAACGCAATGCGTGGTTTGGAACCTTTACCAAGAACTCGAAGCTCTCTTGCTTCGAAATCTATGTCACTCACATCTGAAGCATTCGCCTCCGACACACGAAGTCCCGCGCCGTACAAAAGCTCTAGCAATGCTCGATCTCTGATCCCGGCATCGGTGGAGGTATTAGGTTCATCGAGCAGCCGATCGATTTCGAAACTGGAAGCAACCGCAGGTAGCTTCTTTTCTTTCTTCGGTCCAGTTACAAGATCGGTTTGATCAAGTTCGATCTCACCTGAGTGTCGCAGAAACCTAAAGAATGATTTGAGGGCAGATAGTTTTCTGGCAACACTGCTGCGGCTGTAGCCGTTTGAAATTAACCAGGCTAGGTATTCCCGCGTAAACAGACGGTCGACATCGTCGAACTTAGCCACACCTTTCACTTCGAGGAATTCGATAAATGGGGCTAGATCGTTCACATAGTTGCGAACTGTGTGTTGAGATAACTGGCGAGTCGCTGAGATGTGCTCAACATATTCGCGAACGACGTTTGATACGTCGTCGACCCGAGAGAGTTTGAGGGCTTGTACCATGGCCCGAGAAGGAAGTCGCTTGGCGGTTGTCATTTCTGATCCGCCAAGCCTTGAGTCTTCTTATGCCACAAGTGGCTGTCTGGCTGGGTCCTAAGCCTTAGCTTTAGCCCTGGACTTAGTCTTCTTGGCTGCGGCTTTCTTCTTAGGAGTCTTCCTGCGTGCAGCTCGCTTGGCTTCAGCTTCTTCGGCTGCGGCAGCTGCTGCTTCGGGGTGCACGATTGCGCACTTCTCCATCGCAGTCTTCCAGGCAATCTCCCAATTCTCTTTGACCTCACCTGTGGCACGTTCGCCGGGGCGAGTTGAGATTGAAACGCGACATTCTGGGAATTTTCCGCACGACAGGAACTTGCCGAACCGTCCGGTACGAATGACGAGAGGATCGCCGCCTTCACATTTTTCATCGCTTACCTGCACGAGTTTTGCACGATCAACTCGTTCAGCCTTTTCAGTTGTTTCCGCAACCGCTTTGTCGAATGGACCAAAGAATTCTTTGAGCATCTCGACCCAGTCTTGTTCGCCTTCGGCAACGGAGTCGAGTTTCGACTCCATTCCAGAGGTAAAGCCTGTGTCCATGATGTTGGAGAAATGCTCAGTCAAGAAGTCGGATACCGATGTTCCCATAGGAGTCGGCTTGAATCGTGACTTTTCTCGATCGACATATTGCCTTCGTTCGATTGTGCCAACAATCGACGCGTACGTGCTAGGTCGTCCTATTCCCTGTTCTTCCAGATATCGAATCAAGTTGGCTTCTGTATAGCGAGGTGGTGGCTGTGTGAACTTCTGATCGGCATTGACGGTCTGCTTAGTCAGATCGTCGCCTTCATTCATAGCCGGCAGCTGTTTGCTGTTCTCGTCCTCGGCATCTTCATCTTTGGTTTCGATGTACAGCTTTCGGTAGCCATCGAACTTGATTACCGATCCCGTTGCACGAACGGTGTACTCGCCGCCGTTTGGTGCAGTGGCGGTGATATTGACACCTGTGTTGTCGACGATTGCGTCCGCCATCTGGCTCGCAATTGTTCGCTTCCAGATCATTGTGTAAAGACGAAGCTGTTCGCTCGAAAGGTACGGCGCTACCTTTTCAGGAGTGTTAGCTGCGGAGGTAGGGCGCACCGCTTCGTGAGCTTCCTGTGCCGCTTTGCTTCGAGTTTTGTACTTTTTGTGCCCTGTCGAATATTCGTCACCATAAGTTGATTTGATGAACGACATGGCTTCATCGAGCGCGTTTTGAGCAAGGTTTACCGAGTCGGTACGCATGTAAGTGATGAGACCAACTGGTTCAGCGCTGCCGATTTCCATTCCTTCATACAGGTCCTGTGCGATTCGCATTGTTCGCTGGGCGCTGTATCGGAACGATCGAGCCGCTTGCTGCTGCAACGTGCTCGTGGTGAAAGGAGGACGTGGTCGCTGTTTGGCTTCCTTGCGAGTGATCTCAGAGACTGTATAAGTCGCCGTGTTTAGATCATTCTTGATGGCCATGGCTGTCGTTTCGTTGTCGACGACAGGCTTGCCCTTTTGATCAGGAACCGCGGTTAGGTTTGCGTTGAAATTAAATTTACGTGTACCTGATTCGGTTTCAAGATCAACCGTGATTACCCAGAATTCTTCAGGCTTGAACGCTTCGATCTCGCGTTCGCGGTCGACGATGATTCGCAGTGCCACAGACTGTACCCGTCCTGCGGACAGGCCACGTTTTACCTTGCTCCAAAGAACAGGGCTGAGCTTGTATCCAACGATTCGGTCAAGGAGTCGGCGCGCCTGTTGGGCGTTTACCAACTCCATGTCGATTTCACGAGGGTGAGCGAACGCCTCTTCGACCGCAGCGTTTGTTATTTCGTGAAATACAACCCGTTTAAGGTTCTTGGCTTTACCAAGATCAGCGGCTTCAACGAGGTGCCAAGAAATCGCTTCGCCTTCTCGGTCCGGGTCAGTTGCGAGGTAGACAGAGTCGGCCTGTTTGGCGGCTTTTTTAATCTCGGTGATGAGAGTTGCTCGCCCACGGACATTTACGTAAGTGGGTTCGAACGTGAGGTTTTCAACATCGACACCCAATGTGCTTTTGGGGAGATCTCGTACGTGTCCCATCGATGCCTTGACGACGTATTTGTCGCCGAGGAATCGGCCTACGGTTCGGGCCTTCGCCGGTGATTCGACGATGACAAGGTCGCGCTTTGACGTTTTCGCCAACTGTTTATTCCTTCAATTTGGCGAAGTCACATTTTTATGGTGACACCACCGGACGTTCTCTATCAGCAATGAATTGCATCGAACCGACCTGACGGGCTGCGCCCTGCAGTTCCAACATCACCAAGACTGAGCTGACGCTCGCTGCTGCTTCGCCCAGCCTTCTCGTGATGTCATCGACGTGAATCGGCTCCTTGGCATTTTCAAGAAGTTCGACAACGCGATGCTCGATACTTAATACATTGTTCTCACGCGCGAGGTTGTCAAGCGCGTTTTTGCCACGGTCGGGACTTTTCTCGGGGGATACCTGAGGATTTGTCTGCCCGCCGGAAGATTGTACAGATTGCCGTTCAATGTTGAGATCTTCCAGAATATCGTCGACGGTTGTGGTGAGTTTCGCTCCTTGCTGAATGAGCCAGTTGGTCCCTTTGCTTTTCTCGCTCAGGGCGCTGCCAGGCACCGCAAATACATCGCGATCCTGTTCGAGTGCCCAGTTGACGGTGAGCATGGCTCCACTTTTTAACGCTGCCTCCACAACGAGTACGCCGTGACACATCCCGCTAATAACCCTATTTCGACGCGGAAAGTGCTGAGGTAGTGCACTCACTCCGGGCGGATATTCGGTAAACAGGGCTCCACTTTCGACGATTTTCTCAGCCATCGGGATGTTTCGTTGCGGGTAGACGCGGTCTAGCCCTGAACCGAGGATCGCCATTGTGCGGCCACCCGCTTCGAGCGCTGCACGGTGGGCCGCGGTATCGATCCCTCTAGCAAGTCCTGAAACTACGGTGACACCAGCTTTGGCAAGGTCGTAGGAAATTCGGCGCGTCATTTCCAAACCGTACGGTGTTGCGTCTCGCGACCCGACTACCGCGATGGCAGGTTCGTCGGCAGCAAGCATTTGACCCTTTACGTAGATGATACTCGGGGCTGCAGGCGTTTCAGCAAGCTGGGACGGGTATTCCGGGTGACGAAGATGGAGAGGGGTGATCCCAAGATGATCCATCTCACCAATGATCTCGTCAGGCTCATTTTCGTCACGGAAACGCTCAGTTTCGGCTGCAACTTTTCTAGGTACACCGGCAGCAACTAGGTCTGAAAGCGAGGCGCGCCAAGCGGATTCCATGTCACCGAATCGAGCTTCAAGTTTTATGAAAGTTGCAGGCCCGATGCCAGATATTTGGTGGAACGCAACCCAGTACTTCATGTCATTCATGCGGCGAATAATGACTTAACTGGGCAAGTTAATGCAAATTGATGTGTCACCCCGGGATTGAGCGGCACACTGTCGGATCAGGAAGAGTGTCGTACAGATTTACATTGAGTGAAGCTGAAACGCTAATACAGCGAAATATGGCGGAGAGGACAGGATTCGAACCTGCGGTGAATTTGCACCCACACACGCTTTCCAAGCGTGCCCTTTAAGCCACTCAGGCACCTCTCCGCGACAGCAACGTCGACTGATCGAGTCAATCTTGTGCTCGTTGATGTTAGAAGGCGGCGAACTAACCTCAACGTGTATATGGCGGAGAGAGCGGGATTCGAACCCGCGATATGCGGATGCATATACCGGTTTTCGAGACCGGCGCCTTCAGCCACTCAGCCATCTCTCCGAACTCATCAACTATAGCAATCGTTCCGACGGTTTCGGTTGTTGATTTCAAACAAATCTGGCGAATTTGATTTCAGTAATCGACATCTGAGGTGTTCGAAATTGTTGACGCTAGAGAGTGAGAATTCATACGATTGATCTAATTGTCGACACGAACTACATCTACTACATACGACTCCGACAACGTCAGCAACAGTCCCGATGAACGCGTGCGTTGGCTACTGAGTCGCCCAAAATTATCGCTTGATGCTCAGAAAGTTTCAGGTGATAAATAGATGACTGTCGCCGGAATTATCCTCGCAGCTGGCAATGGCACGCGGATGAAATCTGATCTGCCTAAGCCTCTCCACAAAGTTTCTGGAGTGGCGTTAGTTGGGCACACCGTTCGGATTATGCGAATCGCGGGTATTGAAGATATCTCCATCGTCGTATCGAGTGATCTCGCCGACTCCGACGAGCTAAAACAAGCATTGCTTCCCCGTGTAACCATCTGCGTGCAAGAGGAACAATTGGGCACAGCCGATGCTCTCAAATCAGCCCGCGCCGCTGTTGCGAATGCCGAATCGATAGTCGTCGCTCCAGCTGACATGGTTCTTGTCACCGATGAGATCGTGCGAGAAATGACCAATGTGCACGCTGAATCGAATGCTCAATCGACCGTGCTCGGCGTGATTGCTGATGACCCGTCTGGACTCGGCAGGATCAAGCTCGATGCGTCCGGCCAACCGGCGGCGATTGTTGAAGAACACGAAGCCGATGTTGAGCTGCTTCAGAGTAATTTAATCAACACAGCTTGGTACTGCTTCGACAACAGCTGGATATGGGATGAACTCGATCGGGTAACTCCTGCCGTATCTGGTGAAATCTATTTGCCGAGGGTGATCGAATCTGCGGCTGAATCTGGTCGTGCTAGGGCAGTGGTGTCCGACGACAGCACGATGGGTCTAGGCGTAAACAATCGGGTGCAATTGTCTAGAGTCGAATCAGTGATGCGTGAACGCACGAACAATGCCCACATGCGCAGTGGGGTGAGCCTTCAAGATCCCGCACAAACTTATATAGATGTAGATGTTGAAATCGGATCCGATACAAGGATCGGTCCCGGTACTCACATAGGAACGCGGTCAGTGATCGGATCGAATGTAACAATTGGACCAAACACGCAGATCACCTCCAGCAAAATTGGGGATGGCGCGACCGTAGATGGTGCTCGGATAATCGATTCTGTTGTAGGTGAAAACGCATCCGTCGGTCCGAATTCACTTGTTCGTGCCGGTGCTGAACTAATGCAAGGTGCGACGGTTGGCAATCTTGCAGAGATAAAGAATTCTGTCGTAGGTACGGGGTCCAAGATTTCGCACTTCAGCTACATCGGCGACGCCACGATAGGCGTTAACGTAAACGTGGGGGCGGGGACGATCACTTGCAACTACGATGGAGTTGAGAAGCACCCAACTGTTATCGAAGACGAGGCGTTGATCGGCTCGAGTACGATGTTGGTCGCGCCAATTACAGTAGGTAAATCAGCTAAAACTGGTGCAGGGTCGGTAGTGAAATCCGACGTTGTGGCAGGTGACACAGTAGCCGGAGTTCCGGCAAAATCAATAAAGTCGAAGTAACGGCAGAGTGTCCCATATAGAATTTTGGGGCAGGAATCTCAAGGAATGATTAGAAACACAGAAGACCCCGATAGTACGGGGCAACCTCCGGATACGAGCTCGCAGACCACAACGTTTGAGGTGAATGCATAATGTCACCCGAACTTCTGGCTCTGCTGGCGCTGATTATTTCTGGAAGTGTTTTCTTCCTAACTGCTCTGTCGATATCTTCGCTCGGCACGCGGATTAACCCGTTGCCAACATCGATCCGAAACCCGAACAACAACGGGAACGGCAACGGCAACGGTGAAGCAGAGCATGACCACGATCACGGATTCTCTGGTCGGCTCAGTGCTGAAGCTAGCCTGATAGGCAGAAGTCTTCAAGCCGCGGCATTGATGGCATCTGCACTCGCGGTGTTCGCAATCTTCGAGTCTGGAAACGGCTCGACTGCTTCTGGATATGAAGTCGCGCTGAGCGGTGTAATAACCGCACTAGGTGCTATCGTCGTTCAGTTGGTTGCGTCGGGATTATCTGGCTACAAGCGAAACTGGTCTCGGGCAATTAGTCGGCCAACAGGAACCCTTCTCCGGTGGACGAGTTTGGTTCCCGGTATTTCACATATTGTCGACTTTTCTCTTTCGCGTGGTCGAGGTGGTGAAGCTGTAGGCGAAGACGTGTCGGCAGCTCTGCAAGAGAGCCTTGATTTTCTCGAAGAATCGGTAATTCCAGCCGATCAAAACGAACTACGTATGATTCGCGGAATTCTGCGAATGGATACTGTGAAGGTCCGTGAAATCATGGTTCCTCGCGTTGATATGAATGCGGCGGCGGCAAAGTCGACTATCGGTGAAGTTGCCGATCTTATGTCCGTTGGCGGGCACAGCAAGATTCCTGTTTACAACGACAACATCGATTCGATAGCTGGTGTTGTGTTCGCTAGGGACGTGCTGTCTGCACTCGACAACGATAAAGACCCCAATTCAGGCGTTGAGAGCCTAGCGCGACCGGCGTTGCACGTTCCCGAGTCTCAAAGCCTTGAACGTCTTCTTCGACAGCTACAGGAGCACCGCACAGGTCTCGCAATAGTTGTCGACGAGTATGGCGGAGTATCAGGACTGGTCACCGTTACTGACTTGATCGAAGAGATCGTTGGTGAGTTGATCGACGAGTTTGACGTCGACGGTCCCGAAGTCGAGGCTGCCGACTCAAAAGAGATGTACGCGGACGCCGGTGCGTCTATCGACATCATGAACCAGACGCTTGGAACGTCTATCGTGCCAGACGGTTTCGATACTGTCGGTGGGTTGGTCTTCCGTGAACTCGGCAAAATGCCATCTCCCGGGGACATTGTGTCGGCAGAAGGTGTTGTGATTACAGTTCAGTCGGTGATCGGTCGACGAATTCGGCGCGTTAAAGTCGAGCGAGACGAAATGGACTTGTCGAGCATCGACTAGGTGTCGGTACTCGGCGTTGTTTGAACCCTCAAACCGTCAGACTATAGATCGCTATCGGAACGCCCTCGATACCATCGGGCAGTTCCTCGAACAGCTCCCAGCCGTGTTTCTCATAGAAGCGTCGAGCGCCGATGTTGCCGGCTATCACTCCCAGCTCCACTCGCTTGAACCCGCGTTGCTCGATAAACGCAATGGCGCCCTTCATAAGCAGGCTCCCGATCCCGCCCCCAGTTTGGATCGGATCGACGTGCATGCCGTTTAGCTGAGCGTCGAATTCTGGCGAATCGATAGGAGATACGTGCACGGTTCCAACGATAGAACCGTTGCTTGCAGCCACTAGAGTTATCGCATCTTCAGAGTCATCTGCAAGCACCAATTCCCATTTGGAGCGGTATTCGCTGAGATCTCGTGAGCCAACCCATGCTGGTGATGCGTAGGGAGCGAACGAGATTGTATGACTTCTGTGGACGAGAGATGCCACCGAGTCAGAATCGTAAGCCGTGCCGGGACGGATGGTTGGTGGGGGCATAAGTGAAACAGATATTAACTACCGCATATTGGGTTAAACAAATACGCCCCGGCGGAAACCGGGGCGTATCAGAGAATCAAAGGATTCGGTTGGCTTTAGCCACCGATCTTGTCAACAAGAAGGAATGCGGCCGAACCACGGGTTCCCTGGTCACCAGTCACCAAGATGGTGAATAGGCCAGCGCCCCAAGTTTCGTCGAGGTCAACAGTGATCTCGAATGCTCCGTTTTCGTTCGCTGCTGTGTCAGACACTGCAGTTCGGTCGATCGTGCCAGAGAGAAGCTTGTCGAAGCCACCCTTCTTAGCAGATACAGAGAGCAACTCGCCCTTCACAAATCCACCACCGATGATAGTGATTGAAGCAGTTCCGCCAGTCAGCTCAGCTGAACCGGTCGAAGGACCACTTGCGTCGAATACGGTGATTCCGCCAACCTTGGTTGTGCCGTCTTCACCGTCAGCGCCAGCAGGACCTGCAGGTCCCTCAGGGCCAGTTGGTCCTGTGTTTCCTGGGTTGCCGGGGTTACCAGGCTCACCAGGAGCTCCAGCCTCACCTGGGTTACCAGGCTCACCGGGAACACCAGGGTTACCTGGGTTACCAGGTTCACCAGGAACTCCAGCTGGTCCAGCCGGACCGCGATCACCCTGACAAGCAATTGCTGCCATGAGGGCGAACATCGTACCTATTAGTAGGAAAGCCTTTAGCTTTCCGCGGAGCAGTCCTGTCATTGGGCCCCGTCCTCCAGTCTGAATATTTTTAATATCGTGCCGTGTGCTGCAGCAGAACTAATTCTGAATTCACGCAGAATGAGCGTAACAAGTGCGTATTACGCGCGAATTACAGCCGCGGCAGATGGCGTGCCAACCGCCATGTTATGGGTGAGATTTCTCAACTGTCAAGCAGTTCAGCCTGAGCTTATAGTCGGTTTTGCCAGTTACACGGTTCATAATCTGTAAGCCGACTCTAATGTAGAAGGGCGCATTGTGGATTTATGGTGTTGAACTGTACGGTCGTGAACTCTGCTAAATAATGGTGACCGTATAGGGGTACCTTCGTGATATCCTCCTAAGGTTGTAATAACACGAGAACGAATAACGAAGTAAATTAGAGAAGTACAAATCACAGAATCCCATCTCTTGGTGGGACTCCGGCAATACGGCCGGGTATTTGCGACACGGAGAGCACACAACTTGGATCAGTCAGAACGAAGCGCTGTTATCGAGGAATACAAGACTCACGACAACGACAGTGGGTCATCGGAAGTCCAGATAGCGCTGCTGACAGCTCGTATCACCGAGCTAACGGAACACT
The DNA here is from genome assembly GCA_040264655.1 of Dehalococcoidia bacterium. Classification (GTDB taxonomy): domain Bacteria; phylum Chloroflexota; class Dehalococcoidia; order Lucifugimonadales; family Lucifugimonadaceae; genus Lucifugimonas. The sequence goes on from JBDQHW010000003.1 coordinate 139,770, forward strand.
TGCGCGACCACAAGCACGATCACAGCAGCCGACGTGGCTTGCTGAAAATGGTCGGACAGCGTCGACGTCTTCTTAACTACCTTAATAGTGAAGACGTAAATCGATACCGCGAGATCATCGGCAAGCTCGGTCTCCGAAAGTAAAAGAACGCCCCTGCTTTAGGGGCGTTTTGTTCGCTTGGGCCAATCAGAGCACTTATTGCTCAAAGCCCGTTGGATATCAAATTGTCCAGAGCGACATACCCGCACAGGTGTCAGGCTCAATTACTAGAAGTAGGCACCGGGCTCCTGCCCTCTTAACCCGTGCGTTGGAAAATAGAAACAGAACAGAAAATGATTAATAATTTTGAAATGGAAATTGGCGGCCGAGTACTCAAATTTGAGCACGGTCGAGTAGCTGCCCAGGCAGGCGGCGCTATCACAGTTCAGTACGGCGACACTATGTTGCTCGCTACTGCAACTGCTTCAAAGAAGCCTCGCCCAGGCGCAGACTTCCTACCAATGACAGTAGATGTCGCCGAAAAGGCTTACGCTGCCGGCAAACTGCCAGGTGGATTCTTCAAGCGAGAAGGTCGACCGGCTACCGAAGCAATTCTTGCTTCAAGGATGATCGACCGACCTATCCGACCATTGTTCGCAAAAACAATCCACAACGAGATTCAGATCATCGTTACGGTTCTTGCATCAGACAAGGTCAACCCTTACCCAGCTATCGGAATCATCGGAGCATCTACTGCTTTGGCGATTTCTGACATCGCTTTCAACGACCCAATCGGCGCTTGCGTCATCGGTCTTATTGAAGGTGAGTTGGTAGTAAACCCAACATATGAAGAACTAGAAACTAGCGACCTTGAGTTGCTCGTTGCTGGTACAGGCGAAGCCACAATGATGGTTGAGTCGGGCGGAAACTTCGTGTCTGAAGCAGTATTGCTAGATGCTCTTGAGCTTGCTCAGGAAGTCAACGGCGCAATTGTTGAACAGATCGAAGAGATTCAGGCCAAAGTCGGCAAGACTAAGTGGGAAGCCCCTCCAGTATCCGACGAAGAGAATGCTGCTGAGAAAGCTACTCGCGATCTCGTAGGCGAAGAATTCCTGAAGGCTTTGAAGGCTCCTGGTGACAAGGCTACTCGTCAGGGTCGCATGGACGACGTGATGGACGAAACCATCGAGAAGTTGTCAGTCGATCACGATGCTGGTCACGTGAAGTCAGCTCTCTACGCACTCGAGACCGAGGCTGTTCGCAGCACGATTCTTGAAGACGGATCACGCCCTGACGGTCGAAAACTAGACCAACTTCGTGACCTGAACTCAGAAGTAGGCTACCTACCTCGTGTTCACGGTTCTGGAATATTTACTCGTGGCGAAACCCAGATCATGGGTGTGCTAACACTGGCTTCAGCCGGAGAACGTCAGCGAATGGACACATACGGTCCTGAAACTGAAAAGCACTTTATTCACCACTACAACTTCCCTCCTTACTCAGTAGGTGAAGCTGGACGATTTGGATTCACCGGCCGACGTGAAATTGGTCACGGTGCACTTGCAGAACGAGCTTTGGCACCGGTTGTTCCGAGCCAGGCAGACTTCCCGTACACAATTCGACTCGTATCTGAAGCTCTGGCTTCAAACGGTTCGACTTCGATGGCGAGTGTCTGTGCAGGTTCGCTTGCGATGATGGACGGTGGTGTTCCGATTTCAGCTCCTGTAGCTGGTATCGCCATGGGATTGATCACCGACGAGAAGGACATCAACAACTACGCAGTTCTCACCGACATCCAGGGTGCTGAAGATCACTCTGGTGACATGGACTTCAAGGTTGCGGGTACACGTGAAGGCGTGACCGCGCTTCAGATGGACATCAAGGTAAAGGGAATTACGTTCGAGATCATGAAGCAGGCTCTTGAGCAGGCTCGTGTGGCTCGGTTGCAGATTCTCGACAATATGGAATCAACAATCTCGGTAACCCGAGACGACCTCAGCGAGTACGCACCTCGAATGCTTTCGCTCAAGGTTCCGACCGACAAGATCGGCGCAATCATCGGTCCTGGTGGATCGGTAATTCGTGGAATGATCGACGAGTTCGGTGTAACTATCGACGTTCAGGACGACGGCACAGTTGTTGTTGGATCGCCTGATCGCGAAAACGCTGACAAGGCGCAAGCCGCAATTACCGCTCTTACTAAGGACGTTGAGGTCGGCGACAAGTACACAGGCCGAGTTGTTCGAATCATGCCATTTGGGGCATTTGTTCAGATTCTTCCTGGCAAGGATGGAATGGTTCACATCAGTGAACTTGCCCAGCACCGAGTTCCAGACGTTGAGTCGGTTGTCAGCATTGGCGACCAGCTCGAAGTAATGGTTATAAACATCGATGGCATGGGCCGAATCGATCTGTCTCACCGTGCGCTGCTTGAAGAGAGCAACGAGGGCGGAAGCGACGATTCCGGTGATGCTCCTCGCGAAGAACGACGTGAATCTCGCAATGACCGTGGTGGCGATCGAGGCCCACGTGGCCGCGGTAGTGACCGAGGCGGACGTGGCGGAGATCGTGGTGGCCGAGGTCGAGACGACCGTGGTGGTGACCGTGGACCTCGTCGAGAACGACGTGACTTCGACAATGACCGTCGTGGACCAAGCTCGGATCGCTCAGAGCGTTCAGAACGATCCGATCGTGATGACGAGGGTGGCCGAGACCGAGGATCAAGGCGTCCAGCAGGTGGGTACGATGGCGGTAACCGTCGATCAGGTCCACCTCGCCGTCGATAGGCATTCTCAGTAACGAGTTATCAGGTAAAGAACGACACGATGTCATCGGAAATTAAAGTTGCAGTAATTGGTGCGCTCGGGAGGATGGGTTCAACCGTCCTTACCGCAGCAGATGCTGAAGACGGTGTAACGCCAGTTGGTGGAGTAGATATTTCTGCTTCATCCGATTCGGTGACAATTTCCGGGACATCAGTGTCAGTTCCGCTTGCTACCGGCTTAGAAGAACTGTTCGCAATTGTGAAGCCTGACGTTGTTGTCGACTTCACAAATGGTGAGGCTGCTAAAGACGCAATTCTGGCTTGCATCAATGCTGGCGTAAGAGTGGTGTCTGGTTCAACAGGGCTTTCGCCCGACGATCTCGACGAAATCAAAAAGCAGGCATCCGACAACGGAATTGGAGTCATATCGGCTTCAAACTTCGCTCTTGGTGGTGTTGTGCTGATGCATTTGGCGGGGATCGCTTCGAAGTACTTCGACTACGCAGATCTCCTCGAGAGTCACCACGAAATGAAGGTCGACGCGCCTTCTGGAACCGCTCTTTCAATTGCTGAATCGATGATTGAAGGTCGCGGCAAAGGGTTCGAGCAAAACGTTGCTGACCTTCAGACTTTGGACGGAACCCGTGGCGGAGATTTCCAAGGAATCAATGTTCACAGCGCCCGTATGCCCGGGCGAGTCGCACGCCACGAAGTCGTCTTTGGTGCGCTCGGTCAGACATTGACTATGATTCACGATTCAATCAATCGTGAGAGCTTTATGCCCGGTGTAATGCTGGCCGTAAAACATGTTGTTGATCAGCAGGACTTGGTTGTTGGTCTTGCAAGTGTGCTCGGGCTCGACAAGTCGAAGCCGTAGCCGACGTCTGCTTGTAAACAGATCGTCGGCATCCTCCTGTCCTCCCAAAATTTTCTAATGAGTGTTTAATTGCGTAGAGTCGTTCGACGCGCTTGAATTGACCGCGCAGTGTTTCGAGATAATGAAATGAACAGTAACGAAATCAATATCGCCATCGTCGGTGCAACTGGTGCCGCAGGTGGAACAGCGCTAGATCTGCTGTTAGAACGAAATCACCCGGCTGAGAAAATCATAGCCATGGCTTCGGCGCGTTCTGTCGGTACGAAGATCGCTTACGGTGACGCGGAGCTAACCGTAGTTGAAGCGAAAGTGGATGCATTTCATGGAATCGATGTCGCGCTGTTCGCGGCAGGCGGACTCGTAAGTCGTCGACTGGCTCACAAAGTAGTCGAGCAGGGCGTGTTTGTAATCGATAAGGGTTCGATTTTCCGAATGGACCCTACGATTCCGTTGGTTATTCCAGAGGTAAACGGCGACGATATCGAGTGGCATCCCGGAATCGTATCGACACCGAATTGCACGAGCACACCATTGGTAATGGTGCTCGATGCTTTGCGTGCTCTTTCTCCAATTACCGCTGTAACGGTCGCAACCTACCAGTCAGTAACCGGAACCGGAGTAGCTGCAAACGAGGAACTGCTTGAGCAGTCACGAACTGTGCTGGCAGGTGGAATAGCCGAACCTGAGGTTTATCCGCACGAAATTGCATTCAATGTTCTTCCGCACGTCGATGATTTTTTGGAAGACGGCTACACAAAAGAAGAACAGAAAATGTTGAACGAGTCACGCAAAATATTGCATGATGACTCGCTTCCTGTATCAGCCACATGTGTTCGAGTTCCGGTCGAAATATCGCACAGCGAATCCGTGCAGATCGAGTTCGAATCAAGCGTGAGTGCCGAAGACGCAAAACGTGTACTTGCTGACTACGACGGCATGATTGTTGTAGACGACCCGAGTAAGAATGAATACCCTATGCCACTCAGTGCAGCAGGGCGTGATGAAGTGCTTGTCGGGCGAATTCGAAAAGACATCGCTCACGAAAACGGTATTGCGTTGTGGCTGGCATGTGACAACTTGCGAAAAGGTGCGGCTTTGAACGCACTGCAAATAATGGACGAAGCACTTCGCCGTGATGCATTCAAGCCTGCGGCGCAACGATCTTCTAAATAGCACTCTCACTTCACGAAAACCACCGACGAGAGGTCGGTAAAACAATGGCAGAACTAGGGCGACTCTTAACAGCTATGGTCACCCCCTTCACAGAAGCGGGCGACGTCGACTACCCACGGGCTAGAGAACTGGCAAAAGCACTGCTGAAGTCAGGATCTGACGGGCTCGTCATCGGTGGGACAACGGGTGAAGCTCCTGCCATGAGTGACGATGAACTTCTGCAACTGTTCTCTGAAGTCAAAGAAGCCATCGGCGACGATGGCGCTGTTGTCGCAGGAACAACCAATAACAACACTCGAGGCTCGATAGCACTCTCGCAGGCCGCTGAGAAAGCCGGGGTCGACGCGTTGTTGTTGACCGTGCCTGCTTACAACAAACCGACTATGGGCGGTTTGTATCAGCATTTCACGGCTATCGCAGACTCGGTTTCTATTCCCGGAATTTTGTACAACGTTCCGTCACGTACTTCGCTAAATATGGACGCTGCGACCACTTTGAGACTTGCCGATGTTCCAAACATCGTAGGAGTCAAAGAAGCGTCGAGTGATCCAGACCAAATCGCATATGTGATCAAGGATTCTCCAGACGGATTCAAAGTCTGGAGCGGTAACGACAATGAAATCTTGTCGACAATGGCGACTGGCGGTTATGGCATCGTGAGTGTTGCCGGAAACATCATCAGTGGCCAGATTCAGAAACTGATGGGTCTGCTGTTAGAAGGTGATGTGGAGGCAGCAGCTGCCGAGCACTTGCGTCTGCTACCGATCTTCAATGCGCTGTTTTACATTACAAACCCGATCCCAGTTCGCTATGCGATGAACCGTTCTGGCTTCAACGTAGGTCCAGCGCGTCTGCCAATGGTTCCCGAACCAGCAGAGCTCGAAGCATTCAGCAAGCAGTTCGATCCAATCATGGATCAGTACTCGATCGATCTGGCTTAGTAGCTCTAGACCGTTCAGCTACTGCGTTGATGCGCTCAAATCATCGGCTGCTCACTCGAATTGCACCGATTCCGCACGGACTGTCGAACGTCTGTTTTGATGAAATGTGTCAACCTGTTCAGATCGTGTACATATCGGGCTGATCAGCCAAGGATGTTTGTTTGGGCCAGGATCGTAAACGCGTAGTGATAATCGGCGGAGGAAGTGGTTCCTCTGCTGCCCTTCGCGGGTTGAAGTCTCACAATACTGATCTGACTGCCATAGTCACAATGTTCGACAGTGGCGGCAGCACCGGAATTCTTCGTGAAGAGTTCGGGTATCCCGCTCTTGGCGATATTCGCCAGTGTCTAGTTGCTTTGAGTCCCACGGGCAACGAGCAGATTGCTGCGCTCAATAGTGCACTCGGATTCAGGTTCGATACCGGGTCGAGCCTGCAGGGTCACAGCGTTGGCAACTTGGTATTAGCAGCCCTAACGACGGTATATAACGGTGTTCAAGGTGCGATAGACGAACTATCGACCATGATGCTGCTCAGAGGTCAGGTTGTTCCTGTGACTCTTGACGAGGCGCACCTTTGCGCTCGTCTCGTCGATGGTGAAGTGATCCGCACAGAATCAGCGATCGACCTCAGAGGATCCAATTGGCCAGGAATCAGTGAAGTATTCTTGGATTCCGATGTGAAAGCCAACCCAAGAGCATTGGAAGCTATCAAAACTGCTGATGCAATCCTGTTGGGTCCAGGTGACCTCTACACGAGCATCGTACCCAATCTGCTTGTGGAAGAAATCAGCGCCGCAATCCGCGATACCGAGGCACCGGTCATTTACGCCTGCAACCTAATGACCAAGGTTGGTGAGACTGCAGGGTATGGTGCTTCGACATTTGCGAAGGAAATCGTGCGCTACATTGGTGGGCGTAAACTCGACTATCTGCTCGTAAATCGAGCCGAGTTTTCGGATGAAGTGCTCAATGTTTACTCGGCTGAGGACGCCTCGCCCGTCGAGCTCGATAACGGCCATGCCGAAGAGTTCGCAGACCGTATTGTGGTAGAAGATCTAGCGTATATCGATGGACTAACCGTTCGACATCACTCGGAACGTCTGGCAGATATCGTGATGGCGGCGATACAGTCGCATTCAACGAACCCACTGAGTGCCGGACAGGATTAGTCCGACACCCAGCTGATTGATCGTTAGTTCTAGTCGATCAGGTTCTCGATCACCAGCGTCTCATCGCGGTGAGGGCCAGTAGAAACGATCTTCACAGGCACTCCGACAACTTCTTCAAGCTTGTCTAGATATGCCTTCGCACCGGCGTTGATCTGACTTGGCTTGGTTATCGAACGAGTCGATTCTGTCCAGCCAGGAACCGATTCGTAAATCGGCTTAGCGCGGTCTAGCATCGCGGCGTCGATAGGGAACTGATCGGTACGCTTACCGTCTAGTTCGTACGCCACACATACTTTTATTTCATCCCAACCATCGAGAGTGTCGAGGCGTGTGATGATCAAGCCATCGAAACCGTTGACCCTCGCAGAATACTTAGCTGCAACACCATCGAACCAGCCGATACGGCGGGCTCGCCCGGTAGTCACACCGAATTCTCCTGCCATCTCACGGATACGGTCACCCTCTTCACCGTGAATTTCGGTAGGGAATGGGCCTGCGCCTACTCGTGTGCAATACGCTTTGAATACGCCAGCCACACCACCGTAGGATCGAGGTCCCATACCCAAGCCTGTCAAAGTTCCACCCACGGTCGGGTTAGAACTTGTCACAAACGGGTATGTACCGTGATCGAGATCGAGGAGTGCGCCTTGAGCGCCTTCGACTATGACGTTCTCGTTATTGTCGATTGCGTCCGCAACCAGATTTTCAACAGGTCGAATGTAGTCAGCTAGCTCGGCAGCCCATTTCTTTGTGAGCGCAAAGATCTCGTCGAGATCGACTGGGTCGCCACCATAAATCTTCGTGATGACTTCGTTCTTGAACGCGACGATTTCGGGAAGTCGAAGCGCCAGATCCTCAGGATCAAGCAGTTCGCCAACCCGCAGGCCTTGCCTTGAAACTTTGTCGACATAAGCAGGTCCGACACCTCGGCCTGTCGTGCCAATAGCCGCGTTGCCTCTTTTGGCTTCTTCGAGATTATCTAGAACGACGTGGTAAGGCATGATCAGATGTGCTCGATCGCTTACTGCTAATCGAGACGGATCAAGACCGTTTTCGCCGATTTCTTTTAGAAGAACTTCAGGATCGACAACCACGCCGTTTCCAATAACGTTCATGGCGTGCGGCCAACAAATTCCAGACGGCACGAGATGAAGTTTGAAAGTACCGGCGTCGTTTATGACAGTGTGCCCGGCGTTGTTACCACCGGAGTAGCGTGCGATGATCGCAGCGTTTTCAGCAAGGAAGTCAATGATCTTCCCTTTGCCCTCGTCGCCCCACTGGGCGCCAATGACGGCGTATGCCGGCATCTCGAACTCCCTTGTTACCGCGTTACTGGCTCGTAAAGCATCGTTTTCAGATGGCTTGCGAACCGGCCAATTTGTGCAACAGGTTGTTGCCGATGAAGTATATCAGGCTGGTGCTCTTTGTCTCGCGCGCGCGAGTGCACATGCACGCGTTCCTTCAAATTTGTACTTACTAATCCGCCAGAATCTCAAGACATAGAACTGGCTATCTGGTGGGTTGCCGTAAAACAGTCGATCTGTGGTTTTGGTCCGATTTTGAACGAGCAAATATTCGCATGAAAATCAGTGGTTCTGTCTGTTGCTAATTCGCGTGATCTGTGGGTGTCAGAACGGTTGAAAATGTAAGTCGAAAACCTAGACGTGGAATGGGTTTAGAAAATCGGCGTCGAAATTCGTCATATTGTTGTTGACTCTCTGGAAAATGGCGAGGTAGAGTTGTTCTTACGCCCAAACGCAAGCCTCGCTTGTAGGGCGTCTCCGACCGTTTCAAAACGGTCGTTATATGTACATTTACAACCGAACAGTGGATTCCGCATTCTCCGAGACCAGGTAGATGATTCCTTAATGTGAGTCAAGCTACTAAGGGCACATGGGGGATGCCTTGGCGCCAGAAGCCGAAGAAGGACGTAGCAAGACTGCGATAAGCCACGATTAGCTGCCTAGCAAGCTTAGTCGTGGATCTCCGAATGGGGGAACCCATCTACTTCGGTAGTTACCTTGGTCGTAAGACCTTGGTGGTAAGCAGGGGAACTGAAACATCTAAGTACCCTGAGGAAAGTAAATCAACAGAGACTCCCCTAGTAGCGGCGAGCGAACGGGGAC
>JBDQHW010000004.1:0-106194 GCA_040264655.1 Dehalococcoidia bacterium
CAATAGACTCGGTCGACCGAGTCGTCTGGGAGAGGAATGGCGTCGGCACTTGCTTCGACCCACTCGACGCTTGGGCCGCTGATCGATCGGTTTCGTGCGACTGCGAGCATTGGCGGAGCGAAATCGAGTCCGACGATGCTTCCGCTTTCACCGAGATGTGGAGCGATCTGCTCGGTGAGAAGTCCGGTTCCACTTGCTAGATCCAACACACGCTCGCCAGCTGAAGGAGTCGATTGCTCAACGAGGTTCTTCGCCCACGGCGTGAACATTGCAGGCCCGAAGTAGTCGTTGTAGATCTGGGCTGGTGATGGCGCTGGTGTGGTCAATGTGAACCTCGGTCGGGTGTGTGCGGGTGGGAATGTGTGATGTGCGGGGTGAATGATCGGGCACAGAGTATAGGTGTTGCGGGGGAATGGGACTAGGGCTTGGATGCTGGACGCGTTGAATTGGATGCGTGGCTGCATGAGCTGGCGCAGGATCAGACGGGTGCGGTTGTGAGTCGCACTACGGCGAGCGGTTGCTGGTCCCGGTTTTGATCGGGGCGAGTGGCGGCTTATGTTTTGGGGCGTTATTGGTCCGGGCGTCATCGGATGACTTGGTCGCGCGTCGCCAGGGCATCTACCCTTCCCCTAGCCCCTTCCCGAAGGAACGGGGCCTGTTGATTCCTTTAGCCGTTGCCTACTAGGATTCGGTAGACATCCTTCTCTGGCTTAAGCATGCGCTCAAATCCGTCTTCTATTCCGCGGTCTAGGGGGACTAGGGCGGAGATTAGGGGTTTTACGTTGACTGCTCCTGAGGCGATTAGGGATACGGCTTTTCGGTAGCCTTCGTGGGATGTGGCTGAGGAGCCCATGATGGTTTTTTCGCCCATGTGGATGCGTCCGAAGTTGATGTCGTTTTGCGATTGGTGCGAGAAGCCGACGATGACTACTCGTCCGCCTTTGCGTACCCAGTTGGCGGCGTCGGTGGCTGTGCTGGGTGCGCCGGCGGTTTCGATGATGACGTCAGGGCCGATGGCGTTATCGAAATTCGTTTTGGCCCGGGCGTCGTCGGACGACTTGGGGCCCGCTGCAGTCTCCCCCTCTAGCTCCCCCGTGACGGGGGAGGACTTGTAGGTTCCTGCTCGCATGGCGTCCGTTATCTGAGGTAAGAGATTCTCAACGTCGACTTTGGTTGGGTCGATGACAGCATCGGCGCCCAGTTCACGTGCAATCGTCAAAGATTGTTCTCGGGGGTCGATGGCTATGACTTTTAGGCCGGCTGCTTTGAGGACTTGGAGGGTGCAGAGTCCGACGACGCCGCATCCGATTACAGCTGCGATTTCGCCGACTACTACGTTGGCGTTTTCGACAGCGTGGACTGCTACGGAGGTGGGTTCAGCGAGTGGGGCTTCTTCGTTGGTCATGTTGTGGGGCAGGGGGATGCAGAGGGAGGCTGGCCAGACGCCGAATTCGGCGAGTCCGCCATCGTCGGAGAATCCGAAGTTACGTCCGTTTTCGCAGAGTTGCGAGGTTCCTTTGCGGCAGTAGAAGCAGGTTCCGCAGGTGCGTACGTTTTCGACGGCTACTCGTGTTCCGATTTCGATGCTTGGGGCTTCCGCACCTTCACCGAGTTCTACGACGATTCCTGCGGCTTCGTGTCCTTGGATGTGCGGTTTGCCGCGCCAGTTGAACATGCCGTGTTGCCACATTTCGATGTCGGTTTGGCAGATTGATGAGTAGGTCATCTTAAGCAGGACTTCGCCGGGGCCGGGTGTTGGCTTGGGGTAGTCGGTTGTGTATTGGATGTCTTGTTTGCCGTGTAGAACGATTGCTTGCATTTGTTTTGCTCCGGGCGTCGTATGACGACTTGGTCGCTAGCTGCAATCTACCCATCCCCTAACCCCTTCCCGAAGGAAGGGGGACTGGTCGTGGGCGATTGAAGGGTTGGTGGTTGTTGGTTAGGTTGGGTGTTGTTGGCTGGGTTGATAGATGAGGCTTGGGGTGAAACTAGCTTCCTGAAATGTGTTGGATTGCGGCGGTGCCAAGTTTGAGGACGTCTTCGGGTGGAGGGCGATGTTCGCCGTTTGGGGTTTCGAAGGCTTTTTCGTTTTGTAGGTCGGCGAGTGATGCCCAGAGCCAGCCGACGTTGGTGTCGGGGTGTTCGTTGGTGGCGATTAGATCTTTGGTGTTGGTTGCGACGTCGCCTACTACTCGAGCGAAGTAGATGTGGTCGATGTGCTGATGTTCGCCGTGCTCGGCATCGACGACGTTTTCGATCATGATGCTGTGAGGTGCGGCGACCTGCTTGAGGCTTTTTATTTCGAGGGCTGATTGCGTGGGGACGATTTCGGCGTCGAAGCCGGTTTCTTCTTTGATTTCACGCAGGGTCGTTTGGACGGGATCTTCGTTGGGGTCGACGTGTCCGCCTGGTGGAAGCCATTCTTGAACTTTTTTGTGCCAGTGCAGCAGGGTTGAGTCGCCATGAACGACGAATCCGGTTGCGGTGAAGTGGCGGGTTTGGGGAGTTGGCAAGAGTTGAGTTATAGGTAAAGGGTGTTCGGGCGATAGCTGGGCATGGAAGTATGGAGCGGGCGCAGACGCGAGTAGAGCCACCGGACCAGCATATCCGTTTTACGGGAGTTTGCTGATCGGGTGGCTCTACTCTAGAGGTGCCCTACAGTAGGGCGCCCTACTTTAACGTAGGACACCTCGTTTGGTACTAGACATTAAAACAGACCACCTCCTTCTTTGAATCGATACTTCGGACAGTCGAGTTTTCCTGCCCACGGACGCCTGCCTGATGAAAGGTTTGGTCAAGACCGATAAACGGATTATACGGAAATGGTGAAAGAAAGGTTTGGTGGGACTCACACACGAGCGTAGTCAGTTTTAGTTAGCTGCTGTTGCCCATTCGTGAAATGAGATCGAAACGGTTTCGTTTCCCAACACTATTCGTCGGTCGGTTTTTTGGCGTCGGCGGCGGCGAGAGCTGCACCGATCGCAGTTCCGGCACCGGCTCCTATTGAGATTCCTAAAGCGATGCCGAGGCCGATGTTGTCCATCGCTGCACCTATGCCAGCACCGAGGGCTACGCCTAAACCAGTACCCAACGAGATGCCGAGCGCTATTTTGTTTGCGCCTTTTTGAGAATTGTCGTCTTTTGGGTTGGTCATGGAATTGGGTTGTCCAAGTGTTCGATATTTAGGTTTGACGGCTTGTCGGCTACTTTTTCTTGGAGTCGGTGATTTATCCGTAGGCGGCTCCCAGCGCAACACCGAGTGCGATCCAGAGGCCAAGATTGTCGGTCGCCACTCCGATTGCAACTCCGATAGAGATGCCCATTGCGACACCGATACCAGTGTTTTTCTGATTGGGGAGTTTCTTTTTTGGTTGTTCTTCGTCAGGCATGGTTGGTTTTACGTGACAAGCGCCGCGGTTTGAGTGGCGATCTCGTCGTCCAGCTAGAACCAGTTTGCTTTGTCGACTTCGTTTCTGAGGGGTTCGCCAGCAGCGAATTTGCGGAAATTGTCGAGAACAATTTCGAAGCGGCGTTCGAGCAAGTTCGCTCCACCAACCGCCGCTGTGTGCGGGGTGAGAATGGTGTTCGGTGCGTCCCAAAGCGGGTGGTCGGCTGGCAGTGGTTCGATCTCGTACACGTCGAGGGCTGCACCGCCTATGACTCCGCTTCGAAGTGCTTCGTTCAGATCATCGAGTTTGGTGGTCATGCCACGCCCGATGTTGATGAACTTAGCCGAGTTTTTCATCATTGCGAATTTCGACGAGTTGAACAATCCTTCGGTCGAAGGTGTGTGTGGGATGGTTAGTACGACGAAGTCTGCTTTTGGAAGTTGGTCGTCGAGTTGGTCGGGAGTGAACATATCGTCGACCCACTCAGGCTTGTCTTCGCGTCGTGCGTCGATGCCTAGAACGTGCATTCCAACGGCTTTGCAGAGTCGTGCGGTTTCGGCACCGATTCCACCAACTCCGACGATCAATACGGTGGACTCTGGCAAGAAAATGTCGTGGTACGGATCTTCGAGAACTTCGTACTTACGTTCGTTCTGCTGGTCGCGATAAACGTTGTAGTGCTTGGTGAAGTTGAGGATGTAGGCGAGGATCTGGATCGAGATGTGGTCGTTGTAGATCCCACGGAAGTTAGTGACCGCTGTTTTGTGGGCGATCAGTTCGTCGAAGTAGTAGCCAGCCGCTGGAGCAGCAGCCGGAGCTTGAAGCCAGCCGAGATTTGGAGCGGCTGCGATCAGCTCGGGAGTCATGGTTCCGTAGGCAGCGTCGGCATCGGCGAGTTCTTTGATTGCCTCGGTGTCGGTGGTAGGAGTGGATATGTCCCAGCCGGGCGCACTGTCGAGCAGGCGTGGAATCCATTCCTGGAAGAGGTCGGACTGAGGTGGCAGAAATACAAACTTGTTTGCCATGGTTCGGTAATCGTTTCCTACGGGTTCGGGTTTGATCCCGAAGTTATTGAATAAGGGCTGGGTGTTCGCTGGTCAGTGCGATGCGGATTTTAGCACCGGAATTGCACGGTTACAGGTTCGTACCAACCAACGGTGAAAAATCTCGGTGTATCCTGTGCGCAAGATTATGAAAATTGGTGATTTTGAAATAGAAATGCCCGATCCGCCGCTTCAGGATCCGCACTGCATTGCGATTCTGAAACCGTGGATTAATGTAGGCAATGTTGGAAAGATCGTGCTTCGTCGGCTCGGCAAGATGTACGCCTCGGAGCGGATCGGAAAGCTTGATCGCCCCAGCAAGTATTACGACTTCACAAGGTATCGACCGGAGATTCGACTGAACGGCGACGTTCGTTCGGTACGAGTCCCGAACACTCGGGTCAGTTATGCACGTCGTGTCGGCGAACACGATCTGGTTTTGTTGGAGCTACTTGAGCCACATGCATTTGCTGAGGATTTCAACGATTCGGTAGTCGAACTGATCAAGGTACTCGGCGTGAACCGTTATGTGCAGATCGGCGGGATGTACGACTCGGTTCCGCACTCTCGTGAACTGTCGGTAACTGGGTCGGCGCGTGGCTGGGAGCCGCCAGCGGGTCTTGGCAATGTGAAGCTCAAGGGCTCGAAGTATCAGGGACCAACTTCTCTGACTTCGCAGATTTCGGAGCGCATCGTTTCCGAGCTGAAACTTGAGACGTTGTCGCTGATGGTTCATCTGCCTCTTTATTTGAAACTTGATGATGATTTCGCGGGCAGTGCCCGAATCCTCAAAATTCTTTCCGAGCTGTATGGCTTCAGCGGAATACTCCCAGAAGTCGAGATGGGCGAGAAGCAATACGAGCAAGTGGGTCCGGCTATGACCGACAACCCAGAGCTTAGGAAAATGGTCGAACGGTTCGAGCGTGAGGCCGAGACCGATTCGATGGATGACGATGGTCTTGAATCAGGCACATCGGCAGCACAAAGTAGCGTTTCGCTTTCACCCGATATTGAGCAGTTCCTCAGCGAAGTTGCCGAGGGCGAAATGGATTCAGACGATGGTGAGTCTGAATCGGGCAGAGGATAGCTCGCACACGCCCAGTGTCGTGGCGTTCGTCTCGATCTAAACCGATCGGGCGATTATCTCGACTGGTCCGCATCGACCAGCGTTGATGTTGACCACCATGTTCTTCAACTTGGTTGGTGCGTCGTTTCCGATGATTAGGTGGAGTCCTAACGGCGGTGGTGACCCACCGGCAGGAGGGATGATCGCCGCAAAAAACTCTTTGGCGAACTGAGTTCGGTCTGTGGTTTTTTCGATACTGAAACCTGCAGTAGTTAGGTAATCCGTCATCTCATCTGAAGTAGCGAGAAAACTGGTGTCAGCCACAGTCGCCCAGGGTACCGGGAATTCGAGACCTTCAGAATTTGGACCCTGTAAAACGTCGTAGACGGCGAGGAGTCCTCCGGGTTTGAGCACTCGGCGAATTTCTTTGTACAGCGACAGTTTGTCTTCGATGTTCATGCCGACGTGCATCATGAACGCCGCTGAGAATGAGTTGTCGTCGTAAGGCATATCGAGCGCACTGCCTTCAGTGATGCTAACGCTGTCGTTGAGGCCGACCAGATCGTTTAGCTGATCTGCAACTTCGCAAAACTCGGGAGTCAGGTCGATACCTTCAACTTTGCAGCCGTAGTTTTGGGCCACAAATCGAGCGGTCCCGCCGATTCCGGTTCCGACGTCGAGCGCGGTGTCTGAATCGGAGAGGTTCAGTTGGTCGAAGAGGTGAACTGAGGCAGGGCGGCCGCCGATGTGGAATTCGTCGACAGGGGCGAGGTCATCGATGGTGGCTGCTCGGTCTGAGCTGATCGTAGCCTTGAGCGCGGATTCGATAGCTCTGCCGAGCGTTCCCTGCGAGTAGTGATTCGCTACATCTTTGCTCATTCGATGGACTCCTGATTTTTTTCTGGCGTCCTCGAACGACTTGATCGTCGCGTGGATCTACCCAGCCGACAGCCCCTTCCCGAAGGAAGGTGGCTATCGGCAAGTTCTTTATTTGTTGGTGACGGTTACGCCAGTGAGCTTTTCGACGTAGCTGAGAATGCCGGAGTGGTCGTTGCCGCCTTCTCCCCACTCAATTAGCGCCTTGAAGACCTGCTGCAAGTTGGCTGTGACTTGAAGTGACAGACCGAGATCATTCGCTGTCTTGGCTGCGTTGTTGATGTCTTTGTAGTGCAGCTCGATGCGGAAGCCAGGTGCGAAGTTTCGCTCGAACATCATTGGTGCCTTGGCGTTCATGACGTTTGAACCGGCGAGTCCGCCCTTGATTGCGTTGAACACCGTTTCAGGATTCACGCCGGCTTTGGTTGCCAGAGTTAGTGCCTCGGCAAGGGCGTGAATGTTTGCTCCAACAATGATCTGGTTGGCGAGTTTGGTTGTGTTTCCGGCACCGCTGTCACCACAGAGAACTGCCGACTTGCCCATGATTTCAAATAGTGGCTGTGCTCGCTCGAAGTTGGCAGCCGTACCGCCGACCATGATTGCTAGATCGCCAGAGATAGCCATTGGTTCGCCACCGGATACGGGAGCGTCGATGAAGTTGACCCCTTTTTCTGCACAGGCGTCATGGATTCGCTGCGACACACCGGGCTCGATAGATGACATGTCGACGATTAGATCGCCGGCTGATGCTCCTTCGAGTAGACCGTTTTCACCAAGAACAACTGCTTCAGAGTCTGGTGAGTCGGGAACCATGAGAACGATGATGTCGGATTTGGAGGCAACATCGGCTGATGAAGTTCCGGCGGTTGCACCTTCAGCGACAACCGCGTCGACTGCTGCGGATGATCGGTTGTAGACGGTGACGTCGTACCCACCCTTAGCCAGGTTGATCGCCATTGGCTTGCCCATGATTCCGAGTCCGACGAATCCGATTCGTTCTGCCATTTCTTAGGTTCCTCTAGTTGTTTACGGTGTCTTGTTCAAATAATCAGATGGGCAAGTATAAAGGGCGATGCCGGCAGTTCGCGATCGGATGCTGGAGAGCTGACGTATGCGTTTGGCGCGCTCGTCATCGGATGACTCGGCTTCGCGTCGCAGTCTCCTAACCTAGCCCTTCCGTCCGGAAGGGGACGGGGCAAGATGTGGGTGGCCGGAGTAGGGCGTTGGTCGCGCTCGTCATTGGATGACTCGGCTCCCCGCTGCAAGCTACCCTCCCTTAGTCCCTCCCGAAGGAGGGAAGCCGGGAAGCGACCTTATTCGTCTTCTTCTTTCCAGAAGCGCTCTTCGATGAAGTTGTAGTCGGTTGGCTCCATGCGCTCTCCGACGTCTTCAATCATCTGAGGGTGTCCACAAGCGTAAACGCATGTTTCGGCCGGATTTACTCCGAGCTTATCAAGGTAGTCCTCAACCAGTAGGTTGATTCGTCCCTTAGCGCCAGTCCAGTTGGCGTTGCGCTCTTCGTCTGGTCGAGAGACCGAAGGGTAGAAATGGATGAAATCGTGGTCGGCAGCGAGCTGAGTTAGCTCTTCGTCGTAACCGAATTCGTCGTCGTAGCTAGCGCCTTCAAGGACGTGGAATGTGTAGTCCTCGCGAGCGATGCCGTCGGCAGGTGCTGGCCATTCCGGGTCGTTTAGGAACTTGCGCAGCATGGAAATGTAAGGAACTACTCCGGTTACAGTGCCCACAAAAATGTGGTGCTTGAACTGCGGTTGGAGAACGAAAATGCCTTTTGCTCGTGGGCGAAGGGTCATCTCTGCTCCGACCTTCTGGTGATCCAGAAGTGGAGTGAGGTGTCCGCCGTGCTCTACAGGAACGATCTCGATGAAGAGTTCGATGTTTTCTTCATCTGGAGATGAGGAAATTGAGTACGGACGTTCGATGCCTTCGACACCGATAGTGCAGTACTGGCCAGGCTTGAACGTGTAGTCCTGCGCGGGCTTAATCCAGAACTTTACGAGGTCGTCGGTAAGTTCTTCTCGTTTAACCAGTTCACAGCTTGTAAATCGCCCCTTTAGTCGTGGGGTCTCAGCATCTGCCATCGTTTACTCCGTACAAATTTCGAATTTAACATCATTCAGAATACCGCATAGTCGGCGCAAGCGAGGGCTTTCGCAGAGGGTGTTTTTGATGTGGCTGATGAGATATTTGTTTTTTAGTGGATTGGTACCAAAAAGTAGATGTGGCGCGGTGTTAGAATTTGCTTGCAATTTCTAAGGCGAGTTATTCAACTTAGACTGAACTGAAAATTTCCGGGACGCAAAACACATTATTTGCATCCTTAAATGGACTATTTGGAGCGGAAGAAAATGGCGGTACGTACACCGGGCGTTGCTTACAGCATTACGGTTCGATCGGAGTATCCGAACATACCTGGAATGCTAGGCAAGATCACCTCTGCGATTGGTGATGCCGGAGGAAGTGCGCAAGGTGTCGACGTTGTGCAGACGTCCCAGAAGAATATGGTTCGCGACTTTACGATCAACACGACAGGTCACGATCACGCGATCAATGTGGTAGATGCGATCAAGGCTGTTGATCAGGTAAAGGTTCGAAGCGTTTCAGACCAAACATTCTTGCTTCACGTTGGTGGCAAGATTGAGATGCGATCACGAGTGGCAGTTACGACTCGTGACGATATGTCCAAGGCGTACACGCCGGGTGTTGGCCGAGTTTGTATGGCTATTCACGATGATCCGGCTGCTGTTTGGGCCCTTACGGGCAAGGGCAATACGGTTGCCGTTGTTTCTGATGGCTCGGCGGTGCTCGGACTCGGAGACATCGGTGCTGCCGCTTCGATGCCAGTTATGGAAGGTAAGGCGCTGCTGTTCAAAGAGTTCGGCGGTGTTGATGCTTGGCCAATTGTTTTGGACACGAATGACACCGAAGAGATCATCAGCATTGTGAAGGCGATGGCTCCTGGGTTCGGTGGGATCAACCTCGAAGATATTAGTGCTCCTCGATGTTTCGAAATCGAAGATCGACTAAGGGCTGAACTAGATATCCCGGTTTTCCACGATGATCAGCACGGTACTGCCGTTGTTGTTCTCGCTGGTTTGATCAACGCTCTGAAGATCGTTGACAAGAAGCCTGAGGATTTGACGATTGTTGTAGCGGGAGTTGGTGCTGCTGGTACTGCATGCACCAAAATTTTGCAGAGCTACGGCGTGAAGAACATCATCGGTTACGACCGCGGTGGTGCGCTTGATCGTTCCCGTGATTACGGCGACAACGTGATGAAGCAGTGGTTCGCTGACAATACCAACCCCGACAACTTCAGCGGAACACTTGCTGAAGGTTTGGTTGGAGCTGATATGTTGCTTGGATTGGCTGGACCGGGGCTCGTGAGCGCGGAAGAAGTTTCCAAGATGTCGTCGGATGCGGTTGTGTTCGCACTTTCGAATCCTGACCCAGAGATTTGGCCTGAAGAGGTTCCAGACAACGTTCGCGTCATGGCGACTGGTCGAACTGACTACCCGAACCAGGTGAACAACTCACTTTGCTTCCCGGGACTGTTCCGTGGTGTGTTGGACGTTCGAGCATCGACTATCAATGACGATATGAAGATTGCCGCAGCGACGGCTATCGCTGGTGTAATTCCTGATTCGCACATTTCGGAAGATTTCATTATTCCTAGTGTGTTCGACAAGAACGTTGCTAAGCGTGTTGCACGTGGTGTGGCGAGAATGGCTCAAGAGACCAACGTGGCTAGACGACGACAGCGTCGTGGTGACGAGGTTTACGCAGCGTTCAAGACTCAGAGCTAATCGGGCGGTTTGTTGAATTTGGTTGAGCATTCGGTGAAAGGTTGCCATCGATGAAGGTATCGATAATTGGCGGCGGAATCGCTGGCTGCTCAACCGCGTACTATCTCGCTAAAGACGGTCACGACGTAACGCTGTTTGAACGTGACTCGCTCGCGTCACATGCCTCGGGGTTCGCCCAGGGTGGTCTGAAACCTGTGATTCGGGGTGCTCGTGAAATCGAGTACCAGAATCTATCTGACTACTCGATTGGGTTGCATCGCCAACTTGTGACTGAACTTGTCGGCGATGGGGTGAATGGTGAGTACAGGAACTTCCATAAAAAGCCTTCAATGATGTTGGTGAAGGAAGAGTCGCAAGCCGAAGAGATGATTCGTGTTTACGAATCGTACGAGGGCGACACCGAGTTCGATGTGCGCTGGTTAGGACTCGGTGAGCTGAGCCATATCGACGCTCGAATCTCAGACGAAGTTATTGGTGGTCTGTACGTCGGGACCGCTTACGAACTGGATCCGTACAAGCTGACATTGTCTTTGTGGCAAGCAGCAGAACAGAACGGCGCGATGTTTGTGAACCGTGAGGTTTCGGAGATAGTAGTCAGCGGCGGACGGGTCACTGGGGTTGCGACTGAGGATG
This sequence comes from Dehalococcoidia bacterium, assembly GCA_040264655.1. GTDB lineage: Bacteria > Chloroflexota > Dehalococcoidia > Lucifugimonadales > Lucifugimonadaceae > Lucifugimonas. The sequence continues at coordinate 10,832 of JBDQHW010000004.1, forward strand.
GGTTTACGGCTGCTGATGCGGTCGTTTCTGCCGCAGGTCCATGGAGTGCTGAGATGCTCGCAGGGGTCGGAGTTGAAGTTCCGGTTTCTCCTCTTAAGGGGCAGATCCTTCGGTTGGATGCTCCGGGACCGGCGATGATGATGTCGCTTTGGTGGGACACCGACTACGCAACAACTAAGGCCGATGGCTTGATGTGGGTCGGAACTACTGAAGAAGAAACGGATTTCGACGATCGTACGACGGATGAGGCACGCGACAGGATTATTTCATCGGCAGTAGGAATGCTTCCTTATCTTGCTGACGCCGAGCTTGTTCAGCAGACGGCTTGTCTTCGACCGATGACTCCCGACAAGATGCCGATTATCGATGCCGAAGCAGGGCCTGAAGGTCTTGTGATTTCAACGGGTGGCGGCAGGCAGGGAATTGCGCTTGGGCCTGGAATGGGAATCGCTACCGCTGCGCTTGTGACAGGTGCTGAATCACCTGTAGATGTGAGCGGCTTTAAGTTGGCTAGGTTCAGTTAGCGGCTGTGCTGGCGGGCATTAGGGTCGTTCGGTATTTCTGTTGAGCGCGGGAAATCTCGATACTCGCGTCTGTATTTGTTTTTGATCGTTGCTAGGTGACTGCTATCTCATTTTCAGTTCGAAAAACCATACGACGTGTGGTCGATAGAGCGCAGGTGACACTTGCTCCTGGTATTTCAGGGATGGTGTCTCAAGAGGAAACGCGCCAGCTCGCGTTTGATCTTGAGCAGAAATCGATCGGCAAACCTACCGCTGAAGCCGTTGATCTGCTGATCCAATCGACTTTCGACAAGCACGAGCCGGGTCTTTCGTTGCCGCCGGTGCGAGTGTCGGGGCGGATGCGTCGGACTCTCGGGTCGTACATGCCGTCTCGAAAGCAGATCGCCATTTCTTCGCGCTTGCTAGCGATGGGTGATGAGAACGATGTTCGTCAGGTAGTGCTGCATGAAGTCGCCCATGCGATCGTCCACGCTCGGTGGGGTGAGAAAGCGAGTGCGCACGGTCGTGAGTTTAGGTCAGTGTGCAACGAGATCGGCGCCAAGCCCCGACGCTATGTTGATGTGACTACTGAGAAGTGGCAGTCGCAGACGCGGTTCTTGTCGAAGTGCGGGCACTGCAAGGTGCTGATCGTTAGGAAGAAACGTATGCGGTCGGTTCGCTGCGTGTGCGGGTTGAAGTTGTATCCGAAGTCGTGGCGAGCGGTGGCACCTGCTGAAGGTGGGGCGCCGGGTGATTGGGTGATGCTTTAGGGAGCTTGGATCGGAAGCTGAATCATGAATGACAAGAGCACGCCGTTCCGAATATCTCTCGCTCTCATTGCAATCTTGGTTCTCATCGCGGTTCTGCAATATGGCTCGAGTCGCTATGGGTGGACGCTGTCATCCGCTCAAACCCTTTATCTCGGTGAAACACCGACATATGAACTACTTGGTTCAAACCCAGTGTTCCCAGATGAATGTGGTGAAGACACCATGAACGCGAGCGGAGGTGCTTACGGTGAGATTCTTGATCTCGAATTTCATATCGCCAAATCAAGTGCAATTGTCGAAGGTACTGCACGAGTGTCAGGTCCGGCACGTTACAGCGGGGTTGAGTATCGATCTCGATCAAGGAGCGATGAAGCCGCTGGCATAAACACTCCGTTCATCATCACCGTCACTGAGACTCACAAAGGACCTGAGCAGGATGTTTGGGAAGTAAGTGAATCCGGAGATCTGGTTGGCTGCGACAACTACCAGCGTTCTGCGGATCAGGTGCGACTGTTCGATGGGGCAGAGGGGCTTTTTCTCATCAGTACAGCTCCAGAGTTCGTAGGAGATATGGCGAGACTCGCGATAGTTGTGAACTCTCCAGATTGGCATCTATTCAGCGAGGAGAACTTCGGATCTATTGAAGATGCGGTGACCGTCATTCGATCCTTGGAGTAGGGATTGAACGTCGTTTAGTGGATTTTGATTAACGTTGGCTTTGATAGTTGTGTGGCCAAACAGTTAGACCTTTCGCAAAGAGAGCCATCCAATCAGATTTGAGACTACCAATTGTTATCTAGATGACGTTGTAGTTAATGTTGGATGGTGATAGCTTTGAGTATTAAGAACTGAATATTTTGTGGGCCTTTAAATCCAGTCCAGTGAGGCTGGCAAGGGAATCCGCTTAGTTGCCTCTGCTTGCACGAACGCTGCACGGGTTTCTTCGCACACATGTCACGCTCAGCGCGACTTCGATCCTTGTCAGCAGGCAAGGATTTTTTTTGTGGGTGAAATTAGTCCGGGCGTGCTGGCGCATTTGGGACTTTTCTCCCCCTCTAACTCCCCCCAGTCTGGGGGAGGACCGGTCGGGCTCACGCTGATAGCCAGCATGGAGCGCATGTGACGAACGAGATTGAGAGAGTTCTGCTTACGCAGGACGACATCAGAAGGGCGATGACGAGGATTTCACACGAAATTCTCGAACAGAATCGTGCTTCCTCCGATCTTGTGCTCGTGGGTCTGCAAACCCGTGGCGTTCATGTCGCTCGCCGACTCGCTGAAAACATCGAACGCATCGAAGGGTTCTCACCAGTTGTAGGCACGCTCGATCCTCGTCTATGGCGAGACGATCCAGAAGTAGCTTCAGGTCAACCACTTCTTCCTTCCGATATTCCTGAGGGTGTCGACGGCAAACCTGCAGTGATCGTCGACGACGTTCTCTACACAGGTCGAACTATTCGTGCTGCGATGGAAGCGCTGCTCGACTTTGGCCGGGCAAGCCGAATTCAGCTCGCCGTGCTGGTGGATCGTGGGCATCGAGAACTTCCTATTCGACCCGATTTCATTGGTAAAAATATTCCGACTGCACGGGGTGAGCGGGTGCAGGTTCGAATCGCTGAGATAGATGGCGACGATGCCGTAGTTCTAGGACGTGAGAACTAATGACTAATCCAACTACAACTGTCGAAAACGGAACTGCGTTGGAAGCAGCAGAACAAACATCGAGCCCCCGTCGTCATTTGCTTGACCTCGACGATTTCTCGGCAGCCGAAATAACGGAGCTTCTCGATAGTGCCGAAGGCATGCTGGAGATTGCAGGTCGGGACAATCGTAAGACCCCTGCGCTCCGCGGTAAGACAATCATCACGATGTTCTTCGAGAACTCCACGCGCACGCGCGTTTCGTTTGAACAGGCTGGAAAGATACTTGGAGCCGATGTCATAAACGTGACCGCTTCTGCCAGCAGCGTTTCGAAGGGCGAGTCACTGCTCAACACAGTGAAAACGTTGCAGGCGATGCAGATCGATGCGTTGGTTGTTCGGCACCCTCACTCGGGTGCACCATATTTCATATCGAATCACACGAACGCCGCTGTTGTGAATGCCGGAGACGGTACTCACGCTCACCCAACGCAGTCGTTGCTCGACTTGTTCACCGTGCGAAATCACATTGGCGATATGAGCGGCAAGAAGATCGCAATCGTCGGTGACGTTCTCTACAGCAGGGTCGCACGCTCGAATATTGTTGCCTTCCAGAAGATGGGCGCAGAAGTGACTGTGTCGTGCCCGAACACGTTGATTCCCGACGAATGGCAATTGGGTTCAGTGCTGGATGAGTCGACCGGGTTTGGCGGATTGAAGCTGGCTAAGAATGTTGATGAAGCAGTAGATTCTGCGGATGTTGTGATGGCGCTTCGAATTCAGCAGGAACGTCAGGATGCAGGTCACTTGCCGAGTCTTCGTGAGTACTCGGATCGATGGGGCATCAACTCGAAGCGAATGGCGCTGGCAAACGATGGTGCGTTGCTGATGCATCCGGGGCCGATGAACGAAGGCATCGAGATCGCTAGTGATGTGGCGCATGGTGCACAAAGCGTTGTCGAAGAGCAGGTTCGCAACGGTGTCGCTGTCCGTATGGCTGTGTTGTACACGTTGAGCGCGCCAGGCAAATCGACCCGAATTGGCAATGGCGACGAAGCCTAGATTTAGTAAGTAACAGAGAGAAAAGGAAACGCACTTGGCAGCCAGAAAACTGGCAATAGTTGGTGGCAGAGTGATCGACCCGGCACAGGGAATCGATCGGGTTGCTGACGTCCTGATTTCGAACGGTGTGGTTGTCGACATTGTCGATTCTTCATCGGGCTCGTCGTATGACGACCACGAAGTAATCGATGCTTCGGACAAGATCGTTTCGCCAGGTTTTGTTGATCTTCACACGCACCTTCGTGACCCTGGACAAGAGTGGAAAGAGACGATTGTCACCGGCACTCGTGCTGCAGCCCACGGTGGGTTCACGACTATTTCTGCAATGCCGAACACGGACCCGGTTCAGGATTCTGCGGCGGTTGTAGATGACGTGATGCGTCGAGCTGCTGCTGACGGTGTGGTTCGAGTGCTTCCAATCGGCGCAATTTCAGTTGGTCAAAAAGGTAAGCAGTTGGCTCCGATGGGAGAACTTGCTGACTCGGGTGTAATCGGTTTCTCAGATGACGGAAATCCGGTTGGCGACGCAAACCTAATGCGTCAGGCTCTCTCGTATTCAGTTGAACTTGGGCTGCCGATCATCAACCATGCCGAAGATAAGAAAATCGGTGCCGGTGGAGTGATGAGTGCGGGTGCAGTAGCTACTCGACTTGGACTTGCCGGTGTGCCTGCTGAAGCTGAGACAGCGATGGTTGCACGTGATTTGCATTTGGCAGATCTGACGAAAGCTCGTCTCCACATTCCGCATATTTCTACGGTTGGCTCACTGGTTGCACTGCGTTCTGCGAAAGAGTGCGGAGTGGATGTGACAGCGGAAGTAACTCCGCACCATCTGACGCTGAACGACGAATGGGTGTTTGGACTTCATGGCGAAGTGCCAGCGACGGTTGGTTCTGAGGCATATGACACCAACACGAAGGTGAATCCACCGCTTCGGAGTCGGACTGATGTTGAAGCTGTTATCGAGGCGTTGAGCGAGGGTTTGATCGACATCATTGCCACCGATCACGCACCACATGCTGCCACCGACAAAGTATGTACATATAACGAGGCGGCTCACGGAATCAACGTGCTGGAAACGGCGTTCGCGTCGGTGTTCGGTCTTGTGGATGCAGGGAAGATTTCGGTGGTTCGCTTGATCGAATCGCTGACCGCTGGACCAGCTGCGATTTTGCGAAAAGATCTTGGTTCGCTGAAGAAGGGCTTCTCGGCCGATGTTGTGATTATCGATCCTGGTAGCGAGTGGGTGGTTGACCCGACCAAGTTCGAATCGAAGAGTGTGAATAGTCCGTTAGGCGGGTTGGAACTGACTGGACGAGTAGTGCAGACGATTTATCAAGGAGAGACCGTGTTCGAGATTTCTGGAGCTAAACAATGAGCGATGTTCGTGGAGAAATGTTTCTCGTTCTGGAAGACGGATCGGTTTACCCCGGAAGACGGCTCGGTGCTGAAGGCGAAACGACTGGTGAGGTTGTTTTCAACACAGCAATGACTGGCTATCAGGAGATGCTGACTGACCCTTCTTACGGCGGTCAGATTCTTGTCCCGACTTACCCGATGATTGGTAACTACGGCACGAGTGAAGCCGATGTTGAGTCGACTCGGATTCAGGTGAACGGGTTTGTGGTTAGAGACGATTGCGAAGAGCCGTCGCATCCACTCTCAGAAGGCACTGTTCACGATTATTTGCTGAAAAACGGCATCCCCGGAATTTCAGGAGTCGACACTAGGGCGATTACTCGAAAGCTTCGATCTGCTGGTGTGATGATGGGAATTATCACTCCGAACGCTGATGTCGAGACAGCGCTAGCCACTCTGGTGAAGGCTCCTCGTTACGGTGAGTTCGACGTTGTTGGCGATGTATCGACCGACGATATTTACGCTTGGAACGGTGATGCCGGTGAAGAGTCGAGGGCGTTCTTCGATCTTCGTGGCAGGGCGCGCCAAGGTGGTATGGGTATCGACGTTGAGCGCGGTATCGGGCAGCGAGATTTGGGCGACAACTACATGAAAGTTGTGGTCAATGATTACGGTGTGAAGCTCAACATTTTGCGGTCGTTGCGAGCACGTGGTTGTGAAGTGATCGTCGTTCCTGACAATGCTTCTGCAGACGATATTTTGAGTCACAATCCAGACGGTGTGATGCTTTCGCCAGGTCCCGGCGATCCTGAACTGCTGGATCGTTCGGTAGATACCGCCAAAGGGCTTGCAGGCAAGGTGCCGATGATGGGCATTTGTCTCGGTCATCAGGTGATCGCTAGGGCGTTTGGCGCATCGACGTTCAAACTGCACTTTGGTCACCGCGGTGGTAACCAGCCGGTGAAGGATCTTGAGTCGGGTCGGGTTTACGTAACTGCCCAGAATCACGGGTATGCGGTTGATCCTGACGGCTTGCCAGACGGTATGGAAGTTAGCCACATCAACCTTAACGATCAGACGGTTGAGGGTTTGCGCCATCGTGACATGCCGATCATGACTATTCAGTACCACTCTGAAGCGTCGCCGGGTCCTCACGATAGCGAGTATTTGTTTGATCGGTTTGTGGGTCTGATTCAGACGGGTATGGGTTCGAAGGTTTAGGTTGTTTCTGGGTGAGCGATTTCACCCACCCTCTAACTCCCTCCTTGATAGGGAGGGAGGACTATGTATGAATGAGTGCCTTTGGCACGAATTGGAGAATTGATTGACGAACGGCGTGGCACAGGAAACTTCGACACCAGATATGCCTAAGAAGGTTCTGGTTATTGGTTCGGGTCCGATCATTATTGGTCAGGCCGCAGAGTTCGACTATGCGGGTACGCAGGCCTGCCGATCGCTTCGTGAAGAGGGCGTAGAGGTCATTCTCGTTAACTCGAATCCTGCTACGATCATGACCGATGAGGACATGGCCGACCGTATTTACATTGAGCCACTTACTGTTCCTGTCCTAGAACGCATCATTGATCGTGAACGCCCAGACGGTGTTATCGGCACGATGGGTGGGCAGACGGGTCTGAACCTTGTTGTCGACCTTGAAAAATCAGGCGTGCTTGAGAAGTACAACGTCATAGCTCTTGGGACTTCGGTTGCTTCGGTAGAGATGGCTGAAGACCGCGAGCAGTTCCGTGATTTGCTTGCACGAATCGGTGAGCCGGTGCTTCCTTCGTATGCTGTCGAAACTGTAGAAGACGCAGTAGAAGCTGGTCGAAAGATCGGTTATCCAGCGGTTGTTCGTCCTGCCTACACACTAGGTGGAACGGGTGGTGGAATCGCTCAGAACGAAGACGAGCTACGCAGGATCGCCACGGGTGGAATCGCTGCTAGCAAGGTAGGACAGGTTCTAATCGAGCAGTCGCTGCTTGGTTGGAAAGAGGTTGAGTACGAAGTGATGCGAGACGGTGAAGGAAACGTAATCACCATCTGCAACATGGAGAACCTCGACCCGATGGGAGTTCACACAGGTGACTCGATCGTTGTGGCTCCAAGTCAGACGCTGAACGACAAGGATTACCAACGTCTTCGTACCGCTTCGCTAAATATTATTTCTGGACTCAACATCAAGGGCGGCTGCAACGTTCAGCTTGCCTACCGGCCATCGAACATGGTGGCTGAGACAGTCGGTAAAGGCGCCGGTTACAACGACGAGGGCTCGATGTACTACGTCATTGAGGTGAACCCTCGAGTTAGCCGTTCATCGGCACTGGCGTCGAAGGCGACCGGATACCCGATTGCTCGAGTGGCTGCGAAGATCGCACTTGGTAAAACGCTGGATCAGATTTCAAACGCTGTTACGCAAAAGACGACTGCTGCTTTCGAACCTGCGCTGGACTACTGCGTTGTGAAGATTCCACGATGGCCGTTCGACAAGTTCCCTATGGGTGATCGCTCCCTCGGAACTCAGATGAAGGCCACCGGTGAGGTGATGGCGATCGACCGTACGTTCGAGGCTGCCTTACAGAAGGCTGTTCGTTCGCTTGAAAACGGACGTGGAACGCTGCTGTGGGAAGATCCTGAATGGGGTACAGATGGTCCGCCTGATTTGCTCGCTGACGATGATCGTATCTGGAAACTCACTGCTGCAATTCGAGGCGGTAGGACCGCAGAATCAGTCACGCTCGAAACAGGCGTTGATCCGTGGTTCACACGTGCTTTGCAGCGCATTGTGGAGATGGAACGCACACTTCTTGCAGAAGAAATCACTCCTGACCTGATGAAGAGCGCTAAGCGCCTCGGGTTCTCTGATGCACAGATCGGGACACTTGCCGACTACTTGCCAGAGCAAGTTCGTACGATGCGAAAAGAGTGGGGGCTCAAGCCCGTTTACAAGATGGTCGACACTTGTGCTGGTGAGTTTGAGGCGGTTACTCCGTACTTCTACTCGACCTACGAGCAAGAGAACGAAGCGGTGCCGACCGGACGTGAGACTGCCATCGTTTTGGGTAGTGGTCCAATTCGAATCGGACAGGGAATCGAGTTCGACTATTGCTCAGTTCATGCTGCTTGGGCGCTCCAGAAATCAGGCGTTGAGTCTGTAATGATCAACTCGAACCCCGAGACTGTTTCTACCGACTTCGATACGTCTGATCGGTTGTACTTTGAGCCGCTCGACGAAGAGAGTGTTCGCGACATTATCGAGAACGAGGGTGGTGGTGGAACCAACCCTTCGTCGATGGTGCAGTTCGGTGGACAGACAGCCATCAACCTGTCGCAATCTTTAGGTGTCGCCGATCTTCCTGTGCTGGGATCTACCCCAGATGTTATTGACCTCGCTTCGGATCGTGGTCGGTTCGAAGAGGTGACAGCTCGACACGGGTTGCCACAACCTCCTGGCGGAATGGCGTCGGACGTTGAAAGCGCACTTCAGGTCGCTGGCAACGTCGGGTACCCAGTGCTTGTTCGACCTAGCTATGTTCTTGGTGGTCGAGCGATGGAGATCGTTCAAACTCCAGCAGAGCTTCTTCGATATTTCGAAATGGCGATGCGTGACTTCCCGGGTCAGACAATTTTGATTGACCATTACCTGACTGGTCTTGAAGTTGAAGTAGACGCTGTCTGTGACGGCGAAGATGTTTTGATTCCGGGAATCATGCAGCACATCGAACGTGCTGGTGTTCACTCGGGCGACTCGATGGCGGTGTATCCGGCTCAGTCGCTGACCGAGGCTGAGGTCGAGACGATTGTTGATTACACACGACGTATTGGGCTTGCTCTCGGAGTCGTTGGACTGATGAACATTCAGTTCGTTGTTGCCGGTGGCGGGACTTACCGTGGGTTTAATCCTAGTGGGGCAAACCGTCAGGCAGGCGAACCTGAGATTTACATCATCGAGGTGAACCCACGTTCGTCTCGAACAATTCCGTTCATTTCCAAAGTCACCCGAATTCCGATGGTTCGAATTGCCACCGATGTGATGCGAGGTAAGACGATTGCTGAGCAGGGTTACAAGGGTGGGCTTGCTGAGAAGCAGGATCTGATCGCTGTGAAGGCACCAGTTTTCTCGATGTCTAAACTCGATGGCGTTGACACTTTCTTGGGACCTGAGATGAAGTCGACCGGTGAAGTGATGGGAATCGATACCACGTTTGAGGGTGCGATTACTAAGGCGCTGCTCGGTTCGGGTCTGAACATGCCAGAGGGCGAGGCGGTGCTATTGAGTATTGCTGATCCTGACAAAGCAGATGCTTTGGGGCTGGTGCGAACGCTTGATGAGGCTGGTCACACGATTTATGCAACCGGTGGAACCGCCGAGATGATTCGTGCGATGGGTGTAGATGTGATCGAAGTCGAGAAACGGCTCGAAGGCGGAAGCGGTCGTACTGTTGTCGACATCATCGAGGATGGAACGGTCAGCGCGGTTGTGAATACCGTCACTGGTGATCGGTCGACGATGCAAGACGGTTTCCACATTCGTCGCTCAGCGGTGATGCAGCGAATTCCGTGTTTCACTTCGATTGATACAGCTCGATGTGCAGTCGAATCTGAAGGAACCGTTGCGGGTGTTACTGGCGGTCAGCCTTACAACATCAAGACGTTGGCTGAGTACCTCGACGGGGAGTAGTTGTCGTCGATTCGTAGTACCGGACTAGTCTCTGTTTAGGCGGAGACTAGTTCGATGCCGGTTGTGTCGCCGATGATCTTCGTCACGACTTCGCAGATGTCAGGACGTTCCCAGGCGTAACCATCGTGGGCTACGAACGGTAGGTCAATGTTGTGTCGGTTGCCGAGTACTTTTGCGTAGGCGTGCGCCATGCGTAGAACGGCGTAGTAGTCGATTAGCGATTCATCCAGGCTCTGGAGCGAGTTGCACTCAGTCATGTACTCGCCGATAGCCCAGCTGAGCATTTTGTCGAGCTCTTATTTTGGAATGCCGACATCTTGGGGCGGCCCAATCGCAAGAATGGTTCTTGAGACGGCAATGTCGTACTCAGGATGGGTGAACATCGAGGTCGCCCAGTCGATCAATCCCGAGACTTTGCCTTCGTGCATCAGTATGTTCATCGGATGGAGGTCGCCGTGGATGATCGATGGGTTTTCAGGCTGAGTCGGATAGTTGTCTGTGAGCCACTGACTGACTTCCGTAAGGTCTCGAAGATCGCCTGCGTTCGCAATTGCACGAACCGAACCGACCATTCTTGATGGCTTCATGTGCTCGACATCAATACCGACGTCTGTAAGTCGTTTGCGGAGCGAGGTTGTGTCGAGCTTGTGTAGACCTGCCTGCAGTTTCGCCATGATCGATGGGAACTTCTGAACAAACGATTGGTCGCTGAAAATAAGCGATGCCAAGTTCATCCCTTGCAGGCGCTCCATGATCAGAAATGGTCGACCACCGAGAAGTTCGCCGGTTGAGTCGATCGGAACGCTAGGGACTAAGTGACCAGCTTTTGCGGCTGCGTTTTGAATCGTTGATTCTCTAACAACGCGGGGTGCTTCCCCGGGGTGTCGGAAGTGTCGGAGCACGAGATTTGATGGAAAGCCTGTCGGCACGTTTGCTGCTGTAAACGAGTAGGTGTCTGTGTCGAAGCCACCTTGGAGCCGGGACAATTCGTCAGTTATCGAGATTTGGTCGCCCAGTTTTGACCGCAGAAACTCACTGAGTTCTTGGGTGAGATCTGAAGTTTGGTTCGGTTGTGAGTTCGTCACGAGGCTGTCTTTCGGTGATCCTGTGAATCTGGCGAGGTATCAACGGGGTCGAGATTACACCATGAAATGATCGATTGAGCGACGCTTTAATCGGATGCCCGGGAGCAGGAATCTGGGTTAACGAAAAAGAACCCTGCCGATGACAGGGTTCTTTTTGAAATTCTGAATTCGTTATGCCTTGGCGGCGCTAACGGATAGCCATACTCGTGGGACTGTCTTGAGGTTCATCTCGTCCCAGATTTGAGCAAGACCTTTTTGAAGCGACTCACGTCCGATATCGAGCGGGACGCCGGGCATTACACCTTCTATCCAATCGGAGAAACCAGAGATGTGGTGCCAGCCCTCGTGCGGAACTTCGACTCGGTTGAAGTCGTTTACAAGAACCTTGAAGCCAGCATTTTCGACTAGGTCGACGTAGTCCTGCGCATTGAGCTGAACGCGTGATTCAACTTTGGCAGATTTGTCGGCTGAGAGACCGTGTTCTCGCTTGAGAATGCGAAGCGATCGCATCATCCATTTGCGGAAGAATTCGAGACTGTCTTCTGGGTGAGAACCATCGTAGAAAGATGTGTTGAATGCGAATATTCCGCCAGGAATTAGCTTGTCTTTGATCTGGTCGACCAAAACAGGCTTGTTCGGAACGTAGTGGATTGAGTTGCAGTAAACAACTGCGTCGACTTTGTCTTTGACCGCACCGGTGAGGTTCTGAACCTCAGAGTGAACATAGTTGATCGCCACGTCTGTGCGGTCGCCGATTTCTTCAGCGGCGGCTTTAAGAGCTGTGGTCGAGTGGTCTACGGCGTAGATCACAGTGTCTTTGGCAGACTGAAGTCGTTCCAAGATGAGCTTGGTTATTCCACCGGTACCGCAACCGAGGTCGACGATTTTTCGCTGCTTGCCAACTTCAGCAAGATCGAGCAAACGTTCGTTAACCTTGGTGTAGAAAGGTAGGTTGGAGAAGCTTGTGAAGTTGTATTCTTCGCTCGCTGTTACCAAATTCGTGCCTCACGCTCGGCTGCAATTTGCAGCGCTTGTTCAAATACGACCCTGTTGGATCAGTCACGGCGCCCAGCCGCAACATTTAAATTCTATCAGAGCTTATAGTTTTCACTAAGGAATATTTCATAGTTTGTTGACTCGTCGTCTAGTTCAATTTGTTCTCGCATTGATGTGCATGGCAGCATTTGCATCGTGTGGCGGGAACACGGACGACGATGTGCCATTGATTTTCGCTGCTGCATCGCTTTCAGATGTGTTGATCGAATCAGCCGATGTATACGAGCGGGAAACCGGGCGCAGGGTTGACTTTAGCTTTGGCGGATCGCTGGCATTGGCGAATCAAATTGCGAAGCTTGATGCCCCAGCTGATGGGGTTGTCTTGGCTGGTTGGGAAGCTGGAGAAATCCTCGAAGATGCTGGAAAGCTTTACCGCAGAGGATACGACCACCAAATATTCAACAAGTTAGTGGTTATCGGTGCAACTGATCAATTTCCTATTGATTCACTCGCACAATTGGTAAATCTGCAAGGTCGAATAGCGATCGGAGATCCGGCGTTGGCACCTGCGGGATTGTTCGCTCGGCAGGCATTAGAAGATGCTGGGATTTATGACTTGGTGTCGGACCGGCTAATAACGACGGTTGATGTTCGGGCAGCTCTTACCGCGGTCGAGTCGGGCAACGCCAAGTACGGGCTTGTTTACCTGACGGACTACTTGAGTTCTCAGAACGGTTCGGCAAGGGTTCTTTTAGAGCTGGAGAGCGGGCACACTCCTATTGGCTACGGAGCGACAGGAATTCGATCTGGAAAGCGCGATGGAAGAGCGAATACGTTCATTGACTTCGTTTTGTCGACACCTGAAACACGTAGAATTTTTGAAGACGCAGGGTTCTCTCTTATATCGATCGACGACTTGCCTGCCTGATGTTTGCATCTAGATGAATTCAGATATTTCCATAATTGCGTTATCACTGCAGATTGCTTTTATTGCGACTGTCGTGACGTTGCCGCTTGGGATGTTTTTGGCATGGCTGCTTGTCCGCAAAGAATTCAAAGGCAAATTCACTCTTGATGTGATCGTTTCGCTTCCCCTTGCGTTGCCACCAGTTGTTGTTGGTTATGCGTTGCTTTGGTTGGTTGGAACGAATGGTTGGATAGGCCAAGTAAGTGAGTCGCTGTTTGGATCGACGTTGGCGTTCACTTGGATCGCTGCTTCGTTGGCGGCTGCGATTGTTTCGTTGCCTCTGGTTGTTCGGTCATTCACTGCTGCCTTGGCAGGTGTTGATCCTCGACTAGAGATAGCGGCTCGGGGTCTTGGAGCAGGACCGTTTCGGACGTTCTTCTCGGTGACTTTGCCACTGGCTTATCGAGGGGTGATTGCGGGTGGTCTGCTGGGATTTGTAAGAGCACTTTCAGAGTTTGGCGCGACGATTGTGGTAGCTGGAAATATTCCAGGTCGGACTCAAACAGTTCCATCGGCGATATTCACTCGGATTTCTGCTGGTGACACGGACGCCGCATGGCGTTTGGCGTTGGTATCGGTGGTTCTGGGTATTGCTGCTTTGGCCGTTCACAACTGGCTGATCAAACGATCAGCGGTTGTTTCTGAATCACCTAATGGAAACGCCAGATGATTTCGTTCGATATTCAACTTGAACGAGAAGGCTTCGCTCTAGAGGTAGCAGGTGAATTCGACGATGGGATTACTGCGATATTTGGTCCTTCGGGTGCTGGTAAGTCGAGTCTGTTGAACTGTCTTGCGGGATCGATTCGGCCGACAGGCGGGTCGGTTCAGATCGATGGACAGACACTTTATTCAACCGACGAGAATATTTGGGTTGCGCCAGAACGTCGACGAATTGGAACTGTGTACCAAGATGGCGCGCTGTTCCCTCATTTGGACGTCCAAGGCAATATCGAATTTGGGTGGCGGTTGCTTCCAGAAGATGAGCGCAGTTTGAATCCGCTTGAGCTAGCGGAATTTTTAGGCCTCACTCAATTGCTGGATCGAAAGCCGGCCGAGCTGTCTGGTGGAGAGCGACAGCGTGTGGCGATTGCTCGTGCGTTAGCAACTTCACCGAATTTGTTGTTACTCGACGAGCCACTCGCCTCGCTTGATGGGGCACGTCGGGGATCGATTTTGAACTACCTGAAGCGGGTTCATGCTGAAATCGATATGCCTATGGTGTACGTGTCGCATTCGATATCCGAAGTAGTTTCGATCGCTTCGAAAGCAATGCTGATACGTGACGGGCGGGTTGAAGGATTTGATCGTCCATCGGCACTTCTGCTTGGTGCAGCCGCCGCTGGTGGCGATGTCGATAGCTTAGAAAATATTGTTGATGGAGTGATCGGCGAATCAACGGATCACCTTACGGATGTTCAAATCGGTGAAACTGGTGAGGTAAGCATCTCAACTCGCCATCAGAATAAGAACCCTGGAGACCGGGTTGTCGTTTCAATTGGTGCGAACCAGATTATTTTGGCTGCCGGAGAACCACAAAATCTATCGGCGAGAAATATCCTTAAAGGAAAGACAACCGAAATATGGTCGCATCAAGGCAAAGTATTCACCGAAGTGGATGTAGGTCACAAACTAATTGTTGAATTGACTGAAAATGCCCTCAACGATCTTGGAATATCTGTCGGTAGCGACGTATTTTTAGTATTCAAATCCAGCAGTGTCGACGTGTTCGACGCCTAAACCCATGTCCCGTAAGAATCGCAATCTCATGAACCGAACTGTATCGCTAGTTCTATTGTTGGCTCTGTTCGCCCTCGCTCTAACGGCGTGTGCATCAGATCCGGAGCCGACGGCTACATCTGTGCCAACCGTTCGACCAACGATCATCCCGACTGGAGGTGACTCTCCGGTGTTGCCTTCTGGGGCGGAAGTAGACCAGAAGACCGCAATGTTGTTGGGAATCGATCTGCACCGGCAGTTGTGGGCTACCAGGCCTAGCAGCAACTACAAGTTCGGTTTCCAATGGAACGTGGGTGAATTTGCTTACGAGCGCGCCAACGTTGAGGTTCGGGTGATCAAGAGCGAGGTCGATGGTGTTTCGTGGGCCGACAACGCAGTGAAGACTGATGGGACAGAACCAGCAGGATTTGAAGTTCCTGCCGAGCCTGACGCCAGCGAGTACTACAGCATTGAAGGTCTGTTCAGGATTATTGAGGATGCCATCGAAAGCGATCCTATTCGCGTTTCGCTTGGGTTTGATTCAGCGTTTGGGTTCCCTACGTCGGTCGTGATCGAGTTCGACCCGTCGAGCGGTCGAAAAGACGTTTCGTTCTTCGCAGCGCAGCTCGTGCCGATTGCTGGTCCACCTGAGTAAGCAGGTTGTTTGTAGAGCTGCTTCGTTCGCCACTATTTAATCGTGGACGAATCGCGGTTTCCCGGCTAAGCGAGATTGGTTTTGCCAGTAGGGCAGATATCGAGCAGTACGCACTCTGAACACTTTGGATTGCGCTTCATGAAGACTCTCGCAGCGTGACCGTCGAGCTGAGCGTGGAAGTCGCCCCACATTTCAACGTCTGGCTCTAGCTTTGATTCGAAAAGCTGCTGGTAGTCAGAATATTTGTTGCCACCGACTTGCCATCCGAGCCGGTCAACGAGTCGACGGGTGTACGTGTCCATGACGAAGCTTGGTTTTTTTGGCTGCGTAGAGAATGATGTCGTCGGCTGTTTCTTCGCCGATCCCATAGATATCTAATAGGCGGGTTCGAAGTGCAGGAAGTTGTAACGCAAAGAGGTTGCCGTCGTCGGCTTCGAATTCTTCGACCAATGTAGTGGCGAACGCTTTGAGCTTTTTTGTTTTGCTGTTGTAGTAGCCGGATGATCGGATGGCTTCTACGATTTCGGATTCATCGACTTCATAGACAGCTTGGTAGCCCCAAATTCCGGCTTTGTGGAGATTGGCGAGTGCCCGTTTTGCGTTGCTCCAGCTCGTGTTTTGAACGAGGATCGCTCCTGCTGATATTTCGAATCCTGCTTCAACTCCAGAGTCGTACCGAACAGGCCACCAGTTGCGGTTGCCTGTTTTGTCTAGGAGTCGGGCGTATATTTCTTCTAGGAGAGCGGTTGTGACAATTTTGGACATCTGTGGAATTTCGGCTTAAACCTTTGCGTGATTGTGCGACAATTATGCGCAACAAATTACGGGATCAGACAACAACGTGCAGGAGTCCAATTTGCAGACGATGTTCGAGAGGCTGGATGCAGCAGCTGCCAAGATGGAAAGCTACGTTTGTGTTGGACTAGACCCTACTCCCGAACGTGTTCCTATCGACGACATTCTGGCGTTCAATTGCGCCATCGTGGATGCGACGAAGGATGTTGTTTCAGCTTTCAAGCCTCAGTTTGCTTACTACGAGGCGATAGGCATCGAAGGCTTCCGGATTCTCGAGAAGACAATTCAGCACATTCGTGACGTTGCTCCAGACCACGTGATTGTAGGTGATGGAAAACGCGGCGACATTTCGACTACCGCTACCGCATACGCAACGGCTATGTTCGAAACTTGGAACGTGGATATCGCGACGATCTACGCTTATCAAGGTAACGACTCGGTCGAGCCGTTCCTCCAGTACCCAGGCAAAGGCGTGTACATCGTCTGCCGCACATCGAACCCAAGCTCACGAGATATTCAAGATTTAGTTGTCGACGGAACTGATCAGAAGGATCAGGTGTTTGACCGGGTCGCCGATATGGCCGATCGTTGGGCAAGCAGCGAGAACGTTGGGCTAGTCGTAGGTGCTACGTACCCAGACGATCTACGGGCACTTCGCATGAAGCATTCGATTCCGCATTTCCTTATTCCCGGAGTTGGCGCTCAGGGCGGAGTAGCTGAAGAAACAGCTCGGGCAGGCGCAAATGAACGTGGTGGAGGATTCATTGTGAATTCGTCACGCGGGATCATTTACGCATCGAGCAACCCGGAAGACTTCGATATTGCTGCGCATGACGAAGCCGAGAAGTTGAAGAATCAGCTGAACGATGCGTTGAAGCCTGACGCTTCGGTGGGTACCGAGACCCTGACGGTCGAGTAGTCGCCTAAGGCGTGGCGGTTCCGAACATCATTGAAGGACTTATTGAATGACGGGAACTCCTTTTAAGGTTGGCGACCGTATAACTCTTAAGAAGAAGCATCCTTGTGGTGGCTCCGAATGGGAGATTTATCGGGTCGGGGCGGACATCAGAATGATCTGTCTAACCTGCGAGCGAAGAATGATGCTTTCTCGTCGAGACGCCGAACGGAGAACGGTTGCCCGGGTTGAGGCAAGTGACGATGCGGGAAGCAAAGAGCAGGACACATCTTCAGAATCGGTCTGAGGAGTGACGTTTAAACTGCTTGATTGCTTCGTAGTCGGTGTAACCTAATTCTCACTTTAGGACACCCGATTTTCTGAATGGATATTTAGTGCGGTGGAGCGAACGGCGCACCGATGGAGGCTCACAACATGATGGAGCTTGAAATAGACAGCATTCGCGTTAGCTTGCTAAACCATCAACGCGTTGTGATTCTGAAGCAAAAAGAGATCGAGCTGTACCTTCCGATCTGGATTGGTCCGCCTGAAGCTGACGCAATTGCGGTTAGATTGCAGGAAGTATCGGTGCCGCGGCCGCTGACGCATGACCTGCTCCACAATTCGATACAAGATCTAGGTGGGGTTATTGATCACATCGTAGTGTCAAGTATGGAAAACGACACCTACTACGCCACGGTTGTTGTGCGTCAGGGCGACAAGATCGTTGAGATCGATGCTCGTCCGTCCGATGCGTTGGCACTTGCGGTTCGAGCAAAGGTTCAGATTTTCGCGGCTCCAGAAGTGATGGAGAAATGTGGAGTTCGTGTCGACACCGATAGCGGGTTGGCTGTTGTCGGAGAAGACGCTATGAGCGCGACGGCTCCGCCTCAACGTCAGGCTGGTGGTCCTGTTGGGGAAGAAGAGGCAGAGAAGCTTTCAGCGTTTGCCGACTTTATTGAGTCGCTGGATTTAGGTGATATGGATTCGCCTAGTAGTGGGAGCGATAGTCCCGAAGGCGGGAAACCCGGTGGAGACGAGCCTGTGGCGGGTGGCTGATCGGTCTTGATGGCGCGATCCGTTCGATTGAATTTCGATCTCGTTTTTGCGGGGTCTTTTCTCTTCAAAGTTCGCGTTATGTCTTGTTTCCAGTTTGTTTCAGTTCGTGTCTGAGTTTCGAGCTTGTGTGAAGGCTCGAAAGTTGATCCTCTAAAACTTCATGATCGCTAAAATTCCCGGTTTGATTTCCTATCCATCGTGGTAGCATTTCCAATCGGTCATTTAGGGCAGGGGATTACCTGTGACGGACGAACCAGAGTCGCCTCTCGGTACAAACGAGAGCAAAAGCGAAAACGGTAGTTTGCCAAGTAGTTCTACGGAACGTACTAAAAGTGGCTGGCCCGCAACAATTGCGTTGTTGGGGCGAGTAGGTGGAATCGGCTGGTTTGTCGGTACTGCTATCGCTCTAGGTGCTTACGGCGGGTATTGGCTCGATCGACAATTTGATACGGCTCCTGTCCTCACGATCGTTGGGCTGGCGCTGGGTGTGGCAACTGCATTTGTTGGCATGATCCGGCTTCTCAGCGCGATTAGAAGAGGGCGGTAACAGCCAACAGAGAACGAAAGAGAATCAGGTACAAGCCGCTTGGGAAAGCTCCTTTCTAGTCCCAAACTTCTTGCAATCGCCATTGCCGCAATAGCGGCGCTTCTGGTTTCAGTTGCCGGTGGTGCACTAGGTGCATCGTTCGGTCTCGGTTTCCTTGGCGGTCCCATTCCATTCATCTCGATTCCCGCCGAGAGAGTTGCCTTTATTGGTAGCTACCCTCTCCTTAACTCGACAATCATGTTCTGGTTCGGTGGGCTGATTCTTCTCTTTATCGCCTGGCGAGCAGGGCGAAACGTAAAAGATGTTCCATCTGGTTGGCAGAACCTGATGGAGATGATTTACGAATTCTTCAGCAATACCGTTGATGGCGTTGCTGGCGGAACACCTAAGGCGGGTCGACGATTCCTCGCTCTGGTTTCCACAATTTTCTTGGTAGTAATGATCATCAACTGGGTCGGAATTCTCCCCGGTGTTGGATCAGTCGGTCGGATCGAATCGATCGAAGAGTGGGTTCACCACCACACTGAAGATCTCGAAGCCGAGATTCACGAAGAGCACCCTGAGTACAACGACACTCAGGTTCACCAGTTGGCTCTGATTCACCTTCTTGAAGAGCACGGCGACGACACATTTGTCGCATTCGACGGTGTTTTCGTTCCTCTAGGACAGGGTGAGCAGGCACGAGTTCCGCTGAAGCACATTGTTACTGCTACGGATGAAGAACTTCACCACCTGGCAGACGAGATCAAAGATGGTGAGGATGTTTCTCACGATCCTGTATTTGAAGCAATCGAACACGACATCCACGAAGGCGTAGTGAAGGAAGAATTTACTTACGACGCTGGTGGTTCGAACGAGACCGACTACAACTTCACCGGTCGAACGGCTGGTCTGTTGGTTCCTTACCTTCGCGGTGCTTCTACCGATATCAACACGACGCTTGCCATTGCTATTGTTGCGATGTTCACAGTTCAGGTGTGGGGCTTCAGGGCTCTGGGTGTTCGTGGGTACGGTGGTAAGTTCTTGGTCAACCCGATTTCACAGGGTCCGATCGCAACATTTGTTGGTGTGCTTGAGGCATTCGGTGAGCTGACACGAACTATCAGTTTCACTTTCCGTCTGTTCGGAAATATGTTTGCCGGTGAGATTCTGTTGATAGCGATGGCGTTCTTGCTGCCGCTAATCGGAATCATCCCATTCATGGGTCTGGAATTGTTTGTGGGCGTTATCCAGGCGTACATCTTCGCAATGCTCACTCTTGTATTTGGCGTGATGGCAGTCGCGAGTCACGGTGATCACGACAGCCACGCGGAGGATCACTGAGAACAGCGGTCCTCTTGAATAAGGCGTGGTGGGCGACATGAATCATTGTGATTGGCCACCGACGCATAGAACGAAGTTACTAGGAGAAATAAATTGGATGCAGATGCAGTAAAGCCTTTGGCAGCAGCAATCGCAATCGGCGTAGGTGCCCTTGGCCCAGCCCTTGCTATTGGTTTGCTTGCAGGTAAGGCTATGGAAGCTTTGGGTCGAAACCCTGAGGCTACCGGTCCTGTTCAGCAGAACATGATTCTTGCCCTTGCGTTCGCAGAAGCTATCGCTATTTACGCGTTGGTTGTTGCGATCATCATCCTATTCGTTTAGTCAAAACGGAATCCGTGTGACTTGCCTGGGTGGGAGTTTTTCTCTCACTCGGGAGTCGCTAGCGGCCCGGTAAGGAACGAATATGGAAGCGCTTGGAATAACAGTTCAGCAGTTGCTAACTCAGTTAGTTAGCTTCTTGATCCTGTTCTTCCTGTTGTACAAGCTGGCGTACGGCCCGATTATGGGCATGCTCGACAGCCGTGCACTGAAGATCAAGGAAAGTTTGGAAGCAGCTGAGACAGCCCGGCTTGATGCAGCATCTTCAGCCGAGCGTGTAGAAGCAGAGATTGCTTCAGCACGTGTAGAAGGTCAGAAGATTGTGGCTGAGGCACGCGATGCAGCTTCGAAGCTTCGTGAGCAAGAACAGGAACGTGCACGAGAAGAGGTCGAAACGATGCTCGACCGTGCAAGGACTGAAATTGGTCGCGAGAAGGACGCCGCTGTAGAGGAAGTTCGTAAGGAATTTGCGAGCCTCGCCATTACGGCAGCTGAACGAATCGTTGAAGGATCACTTGATGCGAAGTCTCACTCCAGCCTTATCGATAAGGTTTTGGAAGAAGGACTGAGCGAGAGGAAGAACTAGAGAACTCGTTGAATTTCGATTCACTGAGAACTCTGAACTAGCAATGGCAGCAACCGGACGAAGATACGCACAGGCAGCTTTCGAGCTGGCTAACGAAAAGAACAACATCGACCGCTGGGTTGAAGACCTGGCGCGTGCGGCGGAAGTTCTGAGCGATCCCGATGTATTGGGTTTTCTCGATGCACCGCAGGTGACGGACAGCGTGAAGCTGGACGGCATTGGAAAGCTTCTTGCGGATGTTGATGTGTTAGTACGAAACACGGTGAACCTTATGACGGTTAACCGTGACATCACTAAATTTGCGGATATGTTCCGTCTGTTTGGTGAGATGGCCGATGAGCACCACAGTGTCGCAAGAGCTGAGGTTGTTACAGCGGTTCCACTCGATGACGCTCGCCGAAGCAAAGTTGCTGATGGCTTGGCGAAGTTGGTGGGGCGAACAGAAGTAGAGATTTCTGAGAGTGTTGATCCTGAGATCATTGGCGGTATCGTGGCGAAAGTCGGCGACCGTCTTATCGATGGAAGTACACGCACTCAGTTACGAGCGATGCGAAATTCGTTGGCCGAGCGGCCAGTCGATTAGGACCAATAAATCGGCCGATCGATCAGGCCAGTAGAGCAATAAGACGGGTTTACCCGGAGAGAGAGTCCGATGGCAGTACGAGGTCAGGACATAGCCTCTGTTATCAAGAGGCAGATAGAAGATTTCGGTGGAGACATCACGCAAGTTGATGTTGGAACCGTTATAGAAGCCGCAGACGGAACGGCTCAGATTCACGGTCTTTCAGGAGTCCGGTATTCAGAGCTGCTCCAGTTCCCAGGCGATATTTTTGGACTTGCGCTTAACCTCAACGAGGACAGCGTTGGTGCGGTGATTCTTGGTGACTACCTTCAGATCAAAGAAGGTGACGAGGTTCGCAGCACTGGTCGAATTATTGAAGTGCCAGTTGGTGAAGCAATGCTTGGTCGAGTCGTTGACTCGCTTGGTGTTCCTATCGACGGTAAGGGTTCAATCGCTACTACAAAGTCGTACCCGGTCGAGAAGATCGCACCAGGTGTTGGAGCTCGACAGTCGGTTGACCAGCCAGTGCAGTTCGGTCTGAAGATTGTTGATGCGATGGTTCCGGTTGGCCGAGGACAGCGAGAGCTTGTTATTGGTGACCGTGCTACGGGTAAGACTTCGGTCTGTATCGACGCACTCATCAACCAGAAGGACAGTGGAATCATCGGTGTGTACGTGGCCATTGGTCAGCGTGCATCGAAGGTTGCTCAGGTTGTAACCCGATTGGAAGAAAACGGGGCGCTCGATAACACTGTTGTCGTTACCTCTAACGCTTCCGACCCAGCAGCTATGCAGTACCTCGCTCCTTATGCAGGTTGCTCCATTGCTGAATATTTCATGGCTCAAGGTAAAGACGTACTGATCGTTTATGACGATCTTACGAAGCACGCTTGGGCTTACCGACAGATGTCGCTATTGCTTCGACGCCCTCCGGGTCGTGAGGCTTACCCTGGTGACGTTTTCTACCTCCACTCACGTTTGCTTGAACGGGCTGCTCGCCTGAACAAGGAAGCCGGTGGTGGTTCGATCACAGCATTGCCGATCATTGAGACGCAGGCTGGTGACGTTTCGGCTTACGTTCCTACCAACGTTATTTCGATTACCGACGGTCAGCTCTTCCTTGAGCCTGACTTGTTCAACTCAGGTGTTCGACCTGCTGTGAACTCGGGTATTTCTGTAACACGTGTGGGTTCTTCGGCGCAGACAAAAGCCATGAAGGGCGTGTCTGGATCGTTGAAAGCTGAGATGGCTCAGTACGCAGCACTTGTAACGTTTGCTCAGTTCGGAACTGACGACCTTGATGCCGTCACCCGAAGACAGCTCGAACGTGGTGCCCGATTTACTGAACTGTTGAAGCAGGATGAGAACTCGCCGCTTTCGCTTGAGGCTCAGGTTTCGGTGTTGTACATCGCAGACAAGGGTGCTCTTGATGAGATCGCTGTCGAGAACGTCCGGGCTTGGGAAGCGCAGTGGCACGATTACGCCGCAGCTAACTTGCCAGAAGTTCTGAAGTCGATTGCTGCTTCAGGCGAATTGAGCGATGACGACAAAGCGAAGTTGGACGAAGCAGTTGTTGCTTTCCAGCAGACAGTAAGCCTCTAAAGACGAGCAGAAACTAACAGAGTCAAGAATTGCCGAGTACTAAGGATTTCCGAGACCGTATCAAAGCGGTTTCGAACACAGCGAAAGTCACGGGCGCAATGCAGATGATTGCAGCGTCGAAGATGAACCGTGCCCAGAATATGGTGCAGGCGGGGCGTCCTTACGCTGATCGAATCCGTGACGTGCTTGGTGATCTTGCCGCTCTCGCCGCAAAAGACGAGGACGCACCTACCGTTGACCTGCTGAAGGTCCGACCGGTGAAGAAGACTCTCGTACTTCTTGTGACTCCTGACCGTGGACTTGCTGGTGCTCTCGTTGGAAACCTCCAACGTGCCGCCGCTACGTTCATTCAGGAAACTGAAGGCGAAGTTTCTGTTGTTGCAGTTGGTCGTAAGGGTGAGCGATTCGTCGCTCGAACAGGGCAAGATCTGGTAGCCAGTTTCTCGGTTCCAGATCGTCCGTCATTGGATGACACGATCGCTGTTGGGCGAATGCTCGTTGACGAGTACAGCTCGGAGCGCGTTGATCGAGTCGTTCTGATATATGCAAAGTTCATCAACACTGCTGTGCAGGAAGTAACTGCACGACAGCTTCTACCAGTCGAGCCAGCGCAGCGCGATGGTGATGACGTAGAAACGTTGGAAGAGCTTGATTACATTTACGAGCCGAGCATCAATGATGTGCTCGAATCGCTCGTGCCGCGATACATCGAAACGCAGGTGTATCACGGAATTCTCGAAGCGTTTGCCAGTGAACATTCTTCTCGCATGATTGCGATGCAGAACGCGACTGACAACGCTAACGAGATTGTCGAGGGTCTGACTCTCGATTTGAACAAAGCACGGCAGGAATCTATTACTGCCGAGCTTCTTGACATCGTGGGTGGCGTGGCCGCCTTGGAAGGCTAATAGAAATAACGGCCGTCCATCGGGCGGGATTCGCAAGACCAGGAGAGCCTCAGTAATGGCTAAGGGTAGTAAGGGCAAAGTAGTACAGGTAATTGGAACCGTCGTTGACGTTGAGTTCCTTGCTGGTGAACTGCCTGTAATTTATTCAGCTGTCGAACTCGAAAACGAGGGCGAAAAGCTTGTGCTCGAAGTTGAGCAGCACGTTGGTAACAGTTGGGCTCGATGCTTGGCTCTCGGTGCAACCGAAGGTCTGGCACGTGGCACAGAGGTTACAGACACAGGTGCACCGGTGATGGTTCCAGTTGGACCAAATTCACTCGGTCGACTGATGAACGTGCTTGGTGACCCTATCGACGGTGGAGCAGACTTTGCTGCTGACGCCGAACGATGGCCTATTCACCGTAAGGCTCCTACATTTGACGAGCAGTCGGGTACGACCGACGTTCTTGAATCTGGCATCAAGGTTATTGACCTGATCACTCCATTCGCTAAGGGTGGTAAGGTCGGTCTCTACGGTGGTGCTGGTGTTGGTAAAACGGTTGTTATTACCGAGCTCATTCGAAACATCGCACAGGAGCACTCTGGTGTATCCGTGTTCGCTGGTGTTGGTGAGCGATCCCGTGAAGGTAACGACCTTTGGGGTGAGATGATCGACTACGGTGTTATGGATTCCACAGCACTCGTGTTCGGTCAGATGAACGAGCCTCCAGGAACTCGAGCACGAATCGCCCTAACGGGTCTGACAATGGCTGAGTACTTCCGTGACGAAGAAAAGCGAGACGTGCTTCTTTTCGTAGACAACATTTACCGATACATTCTGGCCGGTATGGAAGTTTCAGCGCTTCTCGGTCGAATGCCTTCAGCTGTGGGTTACCAGCCGACTTTGTCGACTGAAATTGGTGACCTTCAGGAACGAATTACAACGACTAAAGACGGTTCGATTACATCCTTCCAGGCTGTATACGTACCGGCTGACGACTACACCGACCCTGGTATTGTCACGACGTTCGGTCACTTGGACGCTAACGTGTCGCTTGACCGTGGTCTTGCGGCGCAGTTCTTGTTCCCAGCTGTTGACCCTCTCGCTTCTAACTCTCGAATTCTTGAGCCTTCCATTGTTGGTAATGACCACTACGAAGTTGCTCAGGGTGTTCAGCGAGTACTTCAGCGTTACAAGGACTTGCAGGACGTTATTGCAATTCTCGGTATCGAAGAACTATCTGAAGAAGACCAGGTTACTGTTGCACGTGCACAGCGCATCCAGCGTTACCTGACTCAGCCGTTCTTCGTTGGTGAAGTGTTTACTGGTATTCCAGGTCAGTACGTTCCAGTTGCTGAGACTGTTCGTGGATTCAAAGAGATCCTCGAAGGTAAGCACGATGACTTGCCGGTTCAGGCGTTCTACATGGTTGGAACAATCGATCAGGCTGTTGAGAAGGGCAAGAAGATGCAGGAGGAATCTGCGGCTGCTAGCTAAGCATCCGTAGGTTTTCTGAGGACATCAATTAGTTATGGCCAAACTTCAGTTAGCAGTAGTAACAGCCGAGGGCGAAAGCTTCTCGGGTGAAGTCGACGCAGTTGTTGCGCCGGGTGGGCTCGGTGAATTCACCGTGTTGCCTTCTCACGCACGAATGATTTCTACTTTGTCGTCGGGCATTCTTCGCTTCGACCAGGGTGGTGATTCTGTTTCGATGGCGATGAGTGGCGGTTTCTTGGAAGTTTCTGACAACCGAGTAACGATTCTCGCTGATGCTGTTGAGCAGGACGATGCTATCGATCTTGAGCGTGCGGAAGCTGCTCTGGCTCGGGCGCAGGAGCGAGTAGCTTCGAGTCCTGCTGACATTGACCTTGAACGAGCTACTGCTGCTCTACGACGTGCACGTGTCCGAGTGAATCTCGGTCGACGACGTCGAGAACGTGGCCTAAGTTAGCTGAAAATTCTCAAATGTGAGTAAAAAAAAGCCTCGGCGTTTTCGCCGAGGCTTTTTTTGTGATCATCGAATATCGACTGATTTCGATCAGACTGCTACTGAGCATTTGGTCGGCGATTTTCGGGTTGTTTGATGTGGTGTCGGATACCTTGTCCTGCGAACGGTTCGTCGGCGTGACGCGGGATGATGTGCAGGTGGGCGTGAGGGTGACTTTGACCCGCTGCGGGTTTGCAGTTCCAGCCGACGCTGTAGCCATCGGGATCGTACTTTTCGTCGAGCATATGTTTGGCTTGTTCGAGAAGGCTTTGAGTTTCGATCCACTCTTCTTTTGTCAGATCGAACGCGGTTTCTCTGTGCGCACGTGGGAGAATCATTGCACCTCCGATTAGCACAGGGTCGCCAGTATCCATGAAGTAACACAGGTCGCCCTCGATGAGGATGGATGAAGGCTGGACGCCTCCACAAAAAGAGCAATCTGCCATGAGTTTGGATTCTTCTTTCAAGTTGACCTGATTAGCAACATCATCGATCGCCCTCCTATAGTAGAAAACTTCAGGAGGGCGGTCGATATTGTTGCTTATCCAAACGGAATCAGTTCCTGCCGTATGGCGTTGAGTACTGCTTCAGTTCGGTTGCCTGCGCTCATTTTGCGCATGATGTTGGCAACGTGTCGTGCCACAGTGTTGTGACTAATGCCGAGTTCACTCGCCATTTGCTTGTTGCTGTATCCGGCTGCGATTAACCGGGCCACCTCTAGCTCACGCTCACTAAGTGGAGCGTTTTGCATGGGTGGCGCAGTATGAAGGAACTCGATTGCTGGTCGGTAAGCAGGACCAGCGGTTGGGTATGTATATGTTGCTTTCAATTCGGGACCTCTTGGTCAATCTCTTTGGGCGTGGCTATGTTTGGTTCTAAGCCGTAGCGCACATTCGTGAGAGTGGCATATTCGAGAGGGTTTACGAATTGATTCGTAGAGCGCGCTGCCACAGCTGGACGTGGTGCACCGATTTGGTGACAGTCCTGCCGGAGAATGAGATCTCTTGACGCGCTTCTTGTCGTTGCTAGTCGACGTGCTTTTGAGGAGTGAATCCTCGTGAGCAGAAGGTGCGCTCGATATTAGTTACGAGCGGATTTATATACCGGTAGGACTATTACTTGGTCGGTGCGACCATAAGTACTGAATTCGGGACCATGATTGGTGTCTTCATCTTTTCGATTTACTCCTGTCTAAGAATCGGGGTGGGAAATGCACCGGATAAGCATTCGGTCCGGGCATAGCAACGTAATCTAGCATAACCCTTTCACAGGTCTACTAACAAATATTGGTTAGCCGCGGTTACTTGAGTGTTACTGCGACAGCGACAGGGCATTGGCTGGCTTTGAGAGCCGCTGCGAGGCGGTTCAGGGTCGCAATTACAGCGATGAGACCTAGCTGATGTAGTAGGTCATCGACTGTAGTGAGAGCACTGGATCTATGCCTCTGAGGATGACGCCTTCAGGTACTTGAGGCGATAGCGGGGCGTAGTTGAGAATCGATTTGATTCCCGCTGCGACGAGAGCATCGATCACTTCCTGGGCGTGATCGATCGGAACGGCGACGATGCCGATCTTAATGTCGAGTTCATCTACCAATTTCTTCAGCTCTGAGATCGAATGAACTTCGAATCCTGAGATCGTCTTGCCGACGATTTCGTCACTAGCGTCAAATGCGGCACTGACGATAAATCCTTCGGGAGCGAATCCCGGGTATGAAACTACTGCTCTTCCGAGTCGACCCATTCCGATTACGGCTGCGTTCCATGTTCGATCCAACCCAAGGATGGATCGAAGCTTGCTTTCTAGTAGAGCAATATCGTAGCCACGACCTTGTTTGCCGAATCTGCCGAAGTAGGAGAGATCCTTACGAATCTGGGCAGGTGTCATCTGGAGTCGTGTGCCCAATTGTTCAGACGAAATGACTTCTTCGCCCGCGCTCGAAAACTGGGTTAGCACCCTTACGTACAACGGAAGTCGTTGAATTACGACTTCTGGAACATCAGATTCCAGGCCGAGTTTTCCTGAATTGTTGTTGGAAATTGTCATCGGGCGCTTAGTACGAATTCGAGATTGTTGGTCGAGAATGTGTGCTTTGTATCACAAAGTTTTGAAATTGGCACCTACTTTCATGTTTCAGCTATGTATGCTGTGGGTGCGAATAAATTTGAATTTGGTAGGGATGAACTGATGAATATCCGTGAATTTAGACGTGTAGTGGGCACTCTTGGTGTCGTATTGACGTTTTTCGTCGGGATTATCAGTACCGTACTCGGGATTACGAGTTCCAGTCCGGATCAAAGCGGAGGGTCGCTGGTTGTACGTGGACTAATCCTAGTGGGATTGTCGATCGTAGCTGGGTACGGGATTTCGTTTGGTGGTAGGCGCCCCGTTGTGACTTCGATCTATCTGACGACAGTCGCCGTGGCGGGAAGCGTAACCGCTCTTCGCAGCTTTTGGATGGCAGCGGCGGTTTTGCTTATTGCGGCAGCGTTTTACTACACGAGTCGAGACAAGTAGTTCTGCCGTTTGAATTCTTAAAAGAAAAAGGCTCCGGTAGTGGGGACCGGAGCCTTTAAGAGTACGTTCAGCTGTTTAAGCTGCTTCTGTCGTTGCCGGAGTCTTCGACTCAGACATTGCTCGACGTGCTGCCTCTTGCGAGTCAACAGTGAATGAACACTGCAAGCATGACAGGGTCTTGCTGTCCGGGAATACCACGAGCTCAATGTCGCCTTGGCACTTCGGGCAGGCCTTCAAGTAAAGCACTTTTCGTTCCTTTTTGTTTCGTCCCCGCCAATAAGTGTGGTCGGGGCGTTCAGTAAATAGTGGTCCCGATTGCGTTACGAATCCTGTAACAAGATTCACTCCGTAAAACGAGCCGGCGCAGATACTACTACGAAAAATCTCAGCATTCAAGGTGTCTAGGGCTGATTTCGTAAACATTTGGTTAACACGCCGTGAGCGAGCTGTGAGATATCTACGAATTCGTAATTAGAAGTTTACACGAGTCGTATCAACTATTACAATACCTATCGTGTTATTTACATTGACTCGTATAAGCGATTCGTTCGTAAATAAGGCTGGATTGGTTAGCATCAACCCATATCTGATTCGCTAGAGGAATCGCTTTGACGCAGAATTTCGGTGATCCACCGCATGGTTCAGATGAACCAACTAAACAAGATCTGGCATGGTCGCGCTCCGATAATTTGAATCGAATGTTGGCTGAGCTATTCGAGATAGCGTCAGCAGGCGACGAAAATCGGCGCGTTCCTGTAACTCGGCGTCAGCAAGCCAGCGAGCAGCGGTCGCGACAGCGTCCACAACAGCCTGGGCGTCCGAATCGAATCGCTGGTGTTTACGTTATTAGTGTGGCTGCACGATTGGCAGACATGCATCCGCAGACGTTGCGTAAGTACGACAAGGAAGGTCTTGTTAGTCCTCAGCGTTCTGGTGGTAGTCGAAGGCTGTATTCCGACTCAGACGTCGAGAGGTTGCGCGTAATTCGTCGCCTCGCCGAAGGGTTGGGATTGAACTTGAACGGTGTGAGCCTTGTGCTCGATTTGGTGAGATCATTAACGGATATCGTTTCACTGCTGGAGAGCAACCCTGAAGTATTAGATACGCGGGCTGCGAGGGTAGCGGCAGACGAGCTTCGACAGATACTCTCTTATGTTGGCGCTGATTAATAATCGTTCTGCGCCGATAAATATTTCTTTTCATTAATAGGTCATTACAAAACGTTGTCAGAAACAGAAGACAAAACTCCACAGGAAGAACCTGTGAACTCCGAAGAATCAGAACAGGTTGCGGATTCCGACGCCGTGCTGGAATTTTCGGAGGAATCGAGCGACGAATTAGCAGAGGCGCTTCGAGAAAAAGACCAATTCAAGCGATTGGCTCAGCGAGCGCAGGCTGATTTGGTCAACTATCGCCGTCGAATCGAAGGTGAGCAGGAATCTTCTCGGCTACGAAATCAGCAGCGGATCGTTTTGAAGTTCGCAGATGTTATAGATCAGTTGGATGTTGCGTTGAGTTCCGAAGGCGGAGAGGCAGCAGATTCCAGTTGGCTTGAAGGTGTTACAGCGATTCAGAAGAATTTCTTGAACGCGTTGGCATCGGAAGGATTTGAGCGGTTTACGTGTGTGGGCGACGATTTCGATCCTCGTAAGCACGAGGCGTTGCTATCGAGTCCGACGGATGAACACGAACCAGGCACGGTGCTTACTGAGCTTCGACCAGGATATTTACATAACGAAGAAGTTGTTCGACCCGCTCAGGTACAGATAGCGGTCGAACTGCCTAAAAGCGACGAAAGCGAGTAGGCGGTTACGAAATCGGGCACATCTAACTCCGGGCGTGACTGACGTGATTTGGTCGTCAGCGCAATCTACCCAACCCCCAGCCCCTTCCCGAAGGAAGGGGAGCGAACCAAACAAGAATCTAACTAACTAGTACATACATCGAACATCCGGTCATCACTAAGTAGTGAATTCGGATTCAAGAAGGAATACAGACAAAGCAATGGCAAAGGTTATTGGAATCGATCTCGGCACCACGAACTCCGCAATGGCGGTTATGGATGCTGGCGAACCTACTATCGTTGAGAACGCAGAAGGACGACGTACAACCCCTTCCGTAGTCGCGTTCAACTCGAAGACTGACGAGCGATTCGTTGGTGAACTTGCTCGACGACAGGCAATTACGAATCCTGAGAACACGGTTTACTCCGCAAAGCGATTCATCGGACGTCGATTCGATGATGCAGCGGTTCAGGCTGACGTAAAAAATGTTTCGTTCAAACTCGGTGAGCTTGATGGTGGAGACGTCGGAATTGCTTTGAATGGCAAGGTAAGCCCACCTGCTGAAGTTTCGGCGATGGTTCTTCGCAAGCTGAAGGAAGACGCCGAGGCCAAGCTTGGCGAGACCGTTACTCAGGCTGTAATTACTGTTCCTGCGTATTTCAACGATGGTCAGCGTGAGGCGACGAAAATCGCCGGTCAGATCGCTGGTTTGGAAGTTCTTCGCATCATCAACGAGCCGACGGCAGCATCGCTTGCATACGGTCTTGATAAAGAGGGTGAACGAACAATTGCTGTTTACGACCTCGGTGGCGGAACTTTCGACGTAACGATTCTCGCACTTGGCGAGGGTGTGTTCGAAGTAAAGAGCACCAACGGTGATACTCACCTTGGAGGTGACGACTTTGACCTTAGCCTTGTCGACTTCCTCGCAGATGAGTTCAAGAAAGAGAACTTGATCGATCTTCGTGATGACGTTTCAGCTCACCAGCGACTACGTGTTGAGGCTGAGCGAGCGAAGATCGAGCTTTCATCGGTCGCTTCAACTGAAATCAACTTGCCGTTCATTTCTGCAGATGCATCGGGACCTAAGCACCTTCAGACAACTCTTACCCGAGCCAAACTCGAAGAGCTTACGGCTGATCTGATCAACCGGACTTCGGCACCTACAAAGTCAGCTTTGAAGGACGCAGGAGTTGCTCCTGGTGAGATCGACGAGGTCGTTCTCGTCGGTGGTATGACTCGAATGCCAGCCGTGATCGAGATGGTCACCAAGCTTTTCGGCAAAGAGCCAAACCGCACGATTAACCCAGACGAAGTGGTTGCTGTTGGAGCAGCTATTCAGGCTGGTGTACTTCAGGGCGATGTGAAGGATGTTCTGCTTCTCGATGTAACTCCACTTTCAGTGGGTATCGAGACTCTGGGTGGAGTTCGCACGGCACTGATCGAGCGTAACACCACGATTCCTACTTCAAAGACTGAGACATTCACGACTGCTGCAGATAACCAGTCGAGTGTTGAGATTCACATTGTTCAGGGCGAACGTGAGATGGCTGGTGACAACACTTCCATTGGTCGTTTCAACCTCGATGGAATCCTTCCGGCACCACGTGGAGTTCCACAGGTGGCGGTTACTTTCGACATCGACGCTGACGGAATTTTGAAGGTTTCTGCAAAGGACAACGGCACCGGAAAAGAACAGCACATCACGATCACAGGCCGTTCTGGAATGGACGATGCCGAGGTCGAACGACTGGTCAAGGAAGCTGAAGAGAACGCCGAAGCTGACAAGGCCAAGCGTGAGGGTGTCGAAACTCGCAATGCTGGTGAAAGCGCAGTGTTCCAGGCTGAAAAGATCCTCAAGGATGACGGTGACAAGATTCCTGACGACATCAAAGCCGACGTCGAAGCGAAGGTAGAAGCTGTCAAAGAAACTCTCGCCGATGAAGCTGGCGATACCTCGGCAATAGCCGCGGCTACTGAAGAACTTCAGACTGCTTTGCAAGCTGTTGGTCAGGCCGTTTATGAAGCTAACCAGGCTGCTGGTGGCGAAGAGGCAACCGTCGAGGGTGGCGACCAGGTAGATGACGACAACGCCGACGACGCTGGTGACAGTGACGACGATGACGACACTGTTGAAGGCGAATTCCGCGAGGTTTAGTACCGGATCGTTTTTGTAACGAACAAATCTAGAAGCCCCGTCATTTTGGCAGGGCTTCTTTCGTTAACGTCAAATCAGATCGACGGTTCTCAAGGGGATTCTGGATGGTCAGCGAATCTGATGCTTGATAGAGTCCGGCGACTATGACTCAAGCAGCATTCATTGGAATCGATGTCGGAACATCTTCGATCAAAGTAATCGCAGTGGATCCGAGCGGGAAGCTGTTGGCTGTCGGAAGCAGCCCCATGACCGTCGAGGTACAACAACCTGGATGGAGTGAGCAGAATCCAGAGGACTGGTGGACAGGGACTTGTTCAGCGATTCGACAGGTCCTCGGAAGCATAGATTCGCCAGATGTGTTGGGTGTTGGGCTATCGGGTCAGATGCATTCGCTGGTTCCGCTCGATAGTTCGTTGGAGGTTGTTCGTCCGGCGATATTGTGGAACGACGTTCGATCAAGTGCCGAGGCAGCATTTGTGCGGGAATCGGTAGGCAATGATTCTCTCAGGCGACTAACTGGGAACCCTTCTCTAGAGGGCTTCACAGTTACGAAGCTGCTTTGGATGATGAACAACGAGCCAGATTTGTTCGATCGAACTGATCACATGTTGTTGGCGAAGGATTTCATCAGGTTTCGTCTCACTGGCGAGCTTGGCGGAGACCCCTCCGATGCATCGGCCACGCTGTTGTTCGATATCGTCGGTAGCAAATGGTCAGACGAGATGTGTAGTTTGCTCGACGTAGAGCCAGCGATTCTGTCGCCGATTGTTGAGTCGGCTCAGATCGCCGGCAGTGTTACTCAAGCAGCCTCATCAGAGACAGGGCTAAAACAGGGTGTTCCGGTTGTTGGTGGTGGTGCAGACAATGCTTGTGCGGCTGTTGGTGCTGGTGTTGTTTCAGCGGGTGACGTGCTGTTTTCGGTGGGTACTTCAGGAACGGTTGTTGCACCGACCATATCGCCAGTAACTGATCCCGGAATGCGAATTCACTCGATGCGACACGCTGTTCCAGACACTTGGTATCTGATGGGAGTGGTGCTTTCGGCGGGAGCTGCGCTTGATTGGTGGCGTCGCTCCTCGGGAGATTCTGGGTTCGACGCCCTCGTAGCTGAAGCCGCAACCACTGAGGCTGGTGCAGGTGGAGTGACCTTCTTGCCGTATCTGACAGGTGAACGAACGCCTCATGCCGACGCAAGCGCTAGGGGAGTGTTCTTCGGTATGCACGGCGGAACCGAGCGGGCACACATGACTAGAGCGGTGATGGAAGGTGTGTCGTTCGCCCTGAGAGATTCGCTAGAGCTCATGAATGAACTTGGTGTGAACCCAGCGGAGGCGGTCGCTGTGGGTGGTGGGGCATCGAGCGTAACTTGGTTGCAGATGTTGAGCGACATCGTCGATTTACCTCTACGGACTGTCGGGCCATCGGAGGGTGCGCCGCTGGGAGCTGCAATGCTTGCCGCTGTAGGTGCAGGCGAATTCGGGAACGTGGTCGATGCTGGTAAAGCTTGGCTGACTGATCTTAGTTCGGTAAGTCCGAACGGATCAGTTCGTGGAGCCAACGACGAGGCTTACGCTCGCTACCGAGAGCTGTATCCGGCGCTCAAAGAGATGTTCGCTAAACAGAAGGACTAAATCTTGAATTTCGGGAAGATCAGTGATCTGACATCTTCGACCGATTTGGAATTGTGACTCAAGATTTCTCTGAGATATTTGTCTTCGGTTTTTTCGGGCGACTTATCGGCGAATGTCGTTAGTTGCTGAAGTGAATCAAACGAATCTGGAACGTCAGTTGGCAGGCTATGATCTGCCATAGTCGCCAACGCCATAGTCCATGATCGAGCTACCGCTGACAGGTCGTAACCTCCGCCTCCGACAGCCACCCATTTTCCGATCTCTGATCCCAACACTCCCAGTTTTTGCACAGCAAGATTGAAGCCCTGCGTGGTGAGCGAAAGATGTGTGAGTGGATCTTGGAAGTGGGTGTCGATTCCCAACTGGGTGAACAGCACGTCTGGCTTAAACGCTCGGACCAAAGGCGGGATTATGGCGTCGAAAGCTTCGTGCCATTCATCATCTTGGGTGTACGGGGCGAGGGGCACATTTACCGAGTACCCGGTTCCGTCACCGACTCCGATTTCTTGGACGTAGCCAGTCCCTGGGAACAGCCATTGGCCTGATTCGTGAATCGAAATCGTCAGCACTTGATCGCAGTCGTAGTGACCCATCTGGACGCCGTCGCCATGGTGGCAATCGATGTCGATGTAAGCGACTCGTAATCCGGCATTGACCATGGCGTTCATGGCGATGACAGCGTCGTTGAAGACGCCAAAACCCGCGGCACTTCGAGGCATTGCGTGATGGTGAACGCCTCCGGCAGGTGCGAACGCTATATCGGCTTTACCAGAGGTAACGAGTTCGCCAGCGGTAAGAGTTGAGCCGACGCAGAGCGCAGTTGTGTCGTACATGCCGGGGCGGACGGGGTTGTCTGATGTCCCAAGTCCGAACTCGCCCATGTTGGGGGCTATTGCGCCGTTGGAAATAGCTTCGACGATTGAGACGTAATCGGTGTCGTGGCTCGACTCGATCTCAGACTTAGTGGCGATACGAGGGGCAGGGGTCTCGACGTTTGATAGATCAAGCAGGCCGCTGGTCTTAATCAACTCGTGCATGTGATGAAGTCGGATAGGGCGAAGCGGATGTTCAGCCGACAGCTGATACTGGGACAATTCGTCGGCGTAAACGAAAGCTGTTTTGGGACTTTGCCAGATGTTAGTCACGAGATTTTTCGCTTGTACGAACGTGGGTATCTCTGATGGTTTTACGATTTATGGCTGGGTGCTCGACGTCGTAAGGTGAATAGCCAGACACTAACAATAATCGATAAACCGATCACGAGTGAAGCAACAAGGTAGTCCGGTTCGGAATCGTCAGTGACTATTGCCGGATTGAAATCGGGCTGAGTAGTTGGGGTTGAAGTCGGGTGCTGCGAAGGAACTGAGGTTGCTGATGGTTGATTACCAGCAGCTGACGCTGATGCGTAGTCGATTAGCGGAACCGATGTGTTTTCTTCTTGTTCGCTTGCGGATTCTGAGGGTTCAACGGTTGCGACTGGTGCCGGAAGTGGATCGGCATTGAACATGGCGCGCCAGTCGTTTTCTACCTCGTAGAGCGGCTTGTCGTAGACGATTTCGAACGCATCCTGAACCGATCGTCCCTTGTTTAGTAGCGCCAAGAATCCTGCCATGGTGGCGTGACTGTATTCCTCGACGAGATAGCCAACGAATGCTCCGGCTTGAGGGTAGAAGATGAACACGTCGCTGCGTTTGCCGGGAATTGTGCCCATGTAGTTCAGCGAGAGCAGCTCGTCGGGGTGAACACTAGATCGAAGGCGTTCATTAGAGCTATCACTTGAGCCAGTTTCTAGGAACCTCGCTAATCCTTCGTCGAGCCATGATGGAATTCCACCTAGGAACGACGATGAAACAGCCTCATGGGTGTAGAGGTGAGCTAACTCGTGTGTAAACGTTGTCGCGTTGATTTGTCCCTGCACGAACAGCTGATATTGGGGTTGAGCAAATCCTGCGAACAGGAATTGGTCAGTTGCCGTTTGGCTCACAGCCGGAAATGAAGGGGTTGCAGATTGGATCGATGGGAACACAACCGCTTTGAAATTCGGCGTGTCGGTGACGCCTAGAGTTGCTTCGAGAGTTGGGATGCGGTGGTCGATGGTAGCCACCAGATCTTCGACTTTCGAACGATCAACCCCGTAGTAAACGACTGTGTAGCCGTTGCCCGATACTCGTTCCCAATTGTGCGCTGGATCGAGGTATTCGATTGGCTCGGGGGAGACTACCGATGTGCGATCACCGTTTAGATCGGTTACTTCGATTTCGATATCGAACTCGGCACCCGGTGGGTAGTAGGAACCAGGCCCGGTGAGAATATCGAACGTCACGTTGATGTCGTTTGATCCGTTGGCACCTACTGTGTAGCTCGGATATGAGTAGGACCAGATCGTTGATCCGCCTCTCGCTCGAAACAGCGTGCGCACTGCTTCGATGTTTTGCGGGTTAGGCCCGGCATCGACTGTTGCTGAAATCGTAATTTTTTCGCCGTAGTCGATATCCACCGTTTGATTGAGAACCGTCAGGACTCGTGAATCACTGGCGCTGATCGAGGAGACCGTCGGTGCGATGGAGAGTAAAAATACAAGCGACGACAGGATCGCTAATGAGGTGATCGAGCGAGTTAGGTTCGAGATGAAAATTGTGCGACTCACGTAACTGGTAATTCCTTAGATTAAAGATATACGTGGATCAGATTCATCCGGTCTTGGTGAGATCACCTAATTTTGATCACCATGAGTAATATTCCACAGCCACGCCCAAATCTCGCTGGCTCGGTTAACCTTGTCGGCAACATTTCTACTTTAGGGAAGACGAGTGTCGACGTGAGCATTGCTTTTGACGACCCTCGCTAGTTCAGCGAAAGCAAAAGATGCGTTACTACCAGTACCTACAAAACGGCACGAAGCACGTCGGCGTCGAAGATGACGCAGGTCAGGTCACCGACCTCACTGCGCTCAATTCACAGATCGGATCAACACTTGATCTGTTCAAGGTCGCTTCGATCACTGGTTCAGACATTGATTCTGTGACCCGCGGAATACTCGACGCCAACAAAGGTGCTGCCTCGGTTGCGGCATCGGAGTTCCTTGATGGCGCAAAGCCGGGCTGCCACGGAGTTACGATGCTTCCACCTGTAGATGCACCAGAGGTTTGGGCATTTGGTGTGACGTACATGGATTCGATGCGAGAGCGACAGGCTGAGAGTGGATCACCTGATGTGTACGCAAAGGTCTACGACGCTGATCGTCCTGAGGCATTTTTCAAAGCGACTCTCGACCGGCTGCAGTCACCATTCGATGAGGTTGGTATTCGTGCCGATTCCGGTTGGGACGTTCCTGAACCAGAGCTAGCGTTCGTTACATACGGTGGCAAGATCGTTGGATACACCTGCGGTAACGATATGAGCAGCCGAACTATCGAAGGTGAAAACCCGCTATATCTTCCACAGGCGAAGGTCTACGACAAGTCGGCCGCGCTTGGGCCTGCGCTTGTCTCGAAAGAGTCGATTGGCGATGCTCAGAAGCTCGGTGTAACTCTGGTTATTGAGCGAGACGGAAAAGAGGCATTCAAGGGTGAAGCGAACACGGCAGACATGAAACGTGATTGTGAGTATCTCGTCGACTGGCTAGTACGTCACAACTCGATTCCAGACGGAACATCGGTCATGACAGGAACCGGAACGATTCCACCTCCTGAGTTCACGCTGCAGGCGGGTGATGTAGTAAACATCACGATCGACAAGATCGGGACGCTTACCAACACAGTAGTAGTTGTTTAGCGATTCTCGCCGGTTCGTGTGATTTATTGAACTAGTAGTTGCGATTGAGAGTCCGTAAAGAATGACCCAAGCAGAAGCCGCTTCGGCAACCGACGTAGCGTTTGTACAAAAACTTGCCACGGATATTCGTGAGTCGGTTCAACGGGTCATAGTCGGTAAGTCCGAGACTATCGACATCGCCGTTTTGGCATTGCTGTGTCGTGGGCACGTGCTACTCGAAGACGTGCCAGGCACCGGCAAAACAACTCTAGCCAAGGCTCTAGCTGCATCGCTGGATTGTCAGTTTGGGCGAATCCAATTCACTCCTGATTTGGTTCCAGGCGATGTGCTTGGAGTGAACTTTTACAACGCGTCAAAAGGCGAGTTTGAGTTTCGACCGGGTCCCGTTTTCTCGCAGATATTGCTTGCTGACGAAATAAATCGGGCTACGCCTCGAACTCAGTCTGCGTTGCTCGAAGCGATGCAAGAGCGACAGGCTTCGATTGACGGAGTCACCAGTGCATTGCCTGAGCCGTTTATGGTGATGGCAACTCTCAACCCTGTTGAAATGGAAGGCACGTTCCCGCTTCCTGAAGCACAGCTCGACCGGTTCATGGTGCGGGCGTCGATTGGTTATCCCGATCGAGACGAAGAATCTTCAATGCTTGATCGATTCCGTGCCGGAGAGAACCCCGACGCTATCAAGCCATCGGCCACAGCTAAGGATCTGATATCTGCTCGTGCGACCGTCGATAAAGTGACCGTGAATGACACTGTTCGCGACTATTTGCTCGACATCGTTGCTGGAACTCGAGATAGCTCAAGCTTGCGACTTGGAGCTAGTCCGCGGGCTTCGCTTGCTCTGCAGCACGCTGCGCAGGGTTGGGCGGCTATGAATGGACGTTCCTATGTTCTGCCGGATGACGTGAAGTATCTGGCGGTACCGGTGTTGGCGCACCGTTTGCTTGCAGAGACAACGACACAGCTACGTGGTCAAGCAACCGTTCAGATCATCGGCGAAATCGTGGATGCGACTCCGGTCCCTATCGAGCGAGAATAGATGAACATGCATGGCAACTGGATGGCGAGGGGGCTTGAAACTCGCTACCGAATTCCAGAGCTAAAAGCTTCGAGATCAACATCGCTGAATCCGGTGGGTGAGTTGTTCGTGCTCCTGCTCATCATCGTGGTGATAGTTGGAGCTGTTTCGCACGAGCCATTGATCAGCGCCGTTGGGGCACTGGCGTTTGTTATCGCCATCGTTTCCAGAGTGTGGGCAGCACTTTCTCTCGAAGAAATCACCATTGATCGAACTATTTCGGTGGATCACGCATTTCAAGATGATGAGATCGAAGTAACGTTCACCATCGAAAACCGTAAGCCGCTTCCGGTTGCGTGGCTAGAGATTAATGAATACGTGCCCAGAGGTTTGCTGATCGACGGGCAAAAGGCGGTTGAGCAAGCGTATCTTGGTGGTGCGGAGATCAAAGCGTCGACTTCGCTGGGGGGATACGAGCGGGTGAAGATTCGAAAGAAGCTTACGGCGTTGGCGCGTGGCTCGTATCGACTGGGTAAGACCCGACTTCGTAGCGGCGATCTGTTCGGTCTCTACCCATCCGAAGCAACTCTGGAACATACACCATGGACGCTCTACGTATATCCGACAATCAAAGCGATACCCGGCTTCACGTTGCCCGCACGACGACCCATTGGTGATTCGATGTCGCGTGATCGATTGTGGGATGATCCTTCTCGACCCGCCGGAGTACGCGAGTACCGTCCCGGTGATCCGATAAAAAGCATCGACTGGAAAACAACGGCGAGACGTGGCGACATGTTCGTTCGCCAGTTTGATCCGAGC
Source organism: Dehalococcoidia bacterium (assembly GCA_040264655.1). Classification (GTDB taxonomy): domain Bacteria; phylum Chloroflexota; class Dehalococcoidia; order Lucifugimonadales; family Lucifugimonadaceae; genus Lucifugimonas. Next base: position 50,532 of record JBDQHW010000004.1, read on the forward strand.
GTGTCGGAGCACACAGTAATTTTCGCTGAAGCTGTCACGACCGATGTTCCGTGGGAGGGTTATCGCTCGGACGTGCTAGAAGCGACGATGACGGCTGCTGCTTCGATTTCGAACCATGCGCTGGATCTTGGTTACAACGTTGGCTTGGTCGTGAACGGCGTCAGCTCGATGAGTGCATCACACGCGGTGGTTCCGCCAGGCACGGGAGCGGCTCAACTGACTATGTTGCTTGAGTCGTTGGCGATGGTTCATCCGATTGGTGTTCGCAGCCTCGATGAGTTGGCTAGGAGTCGTCGTGGCGCCATTCCTCCAGGAGCTACTCTCATTCATATCGGTGGCATCTACCATCCGCGGACTATGGCGTACCTTCTTGGACTAAAGCGATCCGGGCATCCGGTGATAATCGTGCACACGGGTCGAGAAGAGCCACCTGACTATCCGCATTTCGAAGTTCGAGATGGTCGTGGAATGTTCCTTGAGCAGACGCCTTCGTCAGGTCCGACCGATTTTCAGCGTCCTCCGTCGTCCAGCAACAGTTGGGATGAACTCCCCGTTGACGCGGCAACGGCTGAACGAAGCGGTGTTCGATGAAGAATTACGCTGTCGTTTCATACATTGCACTGGTGGTGGTTGAAAGCATCTGGTGGTTCTCGCTGCTGGCAGTTCTAGGTGGAATGATCGGGCTTGGAGGGTCGCCGATTCCGTGGCCATCGCTGGTGATTTTGTTCGGTGCAGGTGTGTTCTCATCTTGGCTATTTGGCGGGATGAGAGGTAGTGCGAGCACTCTGGCGATGTACCAAGCGATTGTTGCAGTAGTCGTTATTTATCTGGCTCTCGCTACGGTGACAGTAACCGATAGCTGGTCGTTAAAAATAGCTTGGCCCATCGATACTTTCGGCGGAACATACGGCGCTGAAGGGGTTGCCGACGTAATTATTGGAGTGATTGCTACTGGCTGGGTTTGGTTCCGGGCACAAGGGATTATTGCTGGTGGAGGTATTTCTAGACGGCTCAGTCGAGCGTTCAAGATCGGAACGGCTTTTATAGCTTTTGGTCTTCTCGTCGAGATTTCGGCGATTCGGTCCGACATTGGAATATCATCGCTGTTGTTGCCATTCTTTGGCGCAGCCTTGATTGGGATGGCTGCATCACGTCTGCCGCAATCGAGTGACTCAAGTCAGGCGTCTTGGCCGGTGGTGATTGGTGTATCGGTCGCTGGACTTCTAGGAATCGGTGTTGTCGGTGGGATGCTGACAGGTCGGTACGGCGACGCGGGAGTCCGTGGGCTGGTCAATGTTTGGGCCGCCTTCATAGACGGGTTGTTGTGGGTACTTCGTTATCCGATCGAATGGATCATGACAGCGCTTTGGAATTTGATTCTGTGGCTAAAAGAACGAAGCGGGTCTGAAGACGAAGAGATTGAACAGGAAGCTCCGGGTCAGCTTTCTGAAAATATGGTGAACCCGGCTTTAGAGAGAGCTGAATCAGCTTCTGATTTCGCAATTGAAGCACTTCGTTGGCCCCTCTCGATACTTCTGATCGTTGTGCTGTTCGTGGTTCTTATGTTCGCGTTCAGGCGATTTTCTGCCCGTCTCGGTAAAGAGGAAGATTCCAATCGGGAGTCGATTCGTGGTGATGCAGACGCCAAAGCCGACATGATGAAACTGTTGACGAGTCTGGTTCCAAGTTGGATGCGCGGGGGGAAGCGATCAATCTGGAAATGGCCAGAAGGCGAGCGCGGAGTTGCCGAAGCGTTCCTGCTGTATTTCGACACTCTCACCCATGCGATCAAGCGTGGGATGATCTTTGATCCGAATGTGACACCTAACGAACGAGTCACGGCGTTGGCAGTGTTCTTGCCGGGTGCACCGGTCGATGTGGTGACGACTCGATTCAATGCCGCCTGCTACGGTGCTGAACCAGCGGATTTAGCCGAGATCGAGCGGTTGAGAACTGCGATCGAAGCAGCAGCCAAGACACCTAAACCGAGCGACCAGGGTTAGTTTAGTCCGAGTATTTAGCGGACCGGCGAGTTAACGCTGAGAGGTTCTGGCAGAGAAATTACTCTGATCAAGTTCGTTGTTCCGGAAACTCCGATGGGTGATCCTGCAACTACAACGATCGCATCACCTTGTTTGGCGAGATTCGTTTCTAGCGCGAGATCGGATGCGGCGTGGAACATGTCTTGGACGTTTGTGTAGTTTGCAACTACAACAGGAATCACTCCCCAGCGAAGGGCAAGCTTTGCCCCGGCACCGATATCTGGCGTAAGTGCGAACAAAGGCGTCACTGGACGGTAGGCGGCAACTCGCGCAGCCGTACTTCCCGAAGCGGTGAAAGCTACGATAGCTTTCGCGTTCAGGCTCGATGCGACAACGGCTGCGCTATCGGCGATAGCGTCGTCGACAGCTAATCCGCCTTTGGATGCAGCGTCACGGCGTCGTCCAGCGTGCTTCGGAAATTCGAGGAAACGCTCAGCACGTTTGGCGATTTTCGTCATCGCCTGAACAGCTCGGAACGGGTGCTTACCGACGGAAGTTTCGGCTGAAAGCATGATGGCGTCTGTTCCATCTCGAACAGCGTTATATACGTCGGTGACTTCGGCTCGAGTTGGAGACGGTGATTCAATCATCGATTCCATCATCTGAGTGGCGGTGATCACCGGCTTGCCGATTTCGTTAGCCATTCGAATGATTCGCTTCTGTACAGAAGGAACCCGTTCAAATGGGAGTTCTACTCCGAGGTCACCACGGGCGACCATCACAGCGTCAGATTGTTCGAGGATGCCTGCTAGGTTGTCGACAGCCTGCTGTATCTCGATTTTCGCCACGAGTTGTGGAGAATTGCCTGATTTGGCGAGATGCTCGCGGACTCGTTCTACGTCTCCACCGTCGCGGACGTAAGAAAGTCCGACGAAATCGATGTCAGACCCAGCGACAAAGGCGAGGGCTTCTTCAGTTTCGGGAGTGAAATAGTCGACAGTCGTCGTGTTGCCGGGGGCAGTGACAGCCTTGTTTGGCTTCATGACGCCGCCCATAGTTACTCGGCAGTGAATTTCCGCATCATCGATGGATTCGACACGAAGCTCAACTGATCCTTCGTCGATGAGTACGGGTGCACCTTTGCGAATATCGTTGTGAAGTCCGTGCGGCCAGACGTTGGCTCGTTCCTCAGATCCTTCGCATGGTGTGCGTTGGAGGATGAAGTGCTGACCTGTCGTAAGGGTTATTTCAGGTTGGCTCATTTCGCCGACGCGGTATTTCGGGCCAGGGAGGTCGGCGAGAATGCCGACTGCGACACCCATTTCCTCGGCTGCCTGGCGTAGAACGGCGACGTAGGCGTGATGGTCGGACGAATTTCCGTGGCTGAGATTTAACCTACCGACGGACATCCCTGCTCTTATCAATCGCTTTATACGAGAAAGCGTTCCTGTCGCGGGACCGATCGTGCAAACGATACGGGTGCGCGCACGACTTTTTAGGAACGGTGGGAGCAAATATGAACTGTCAGTATCGGCCAAGCGAATCTCCAAATATGTGCTTTGTCAGATGTACTTCAACATAAAGCACTCTTACGAGGATACACATTTCCTATGACGGGTTGGTTCATTTTTGGGGTCACGATTGCCTATGCGGATTTGACACCGAAACTGACAGGACTAGTATTCAGTAAAGAGCCCCGGCATTTTTCCGACAATATTCTGACTTCAGGATCACTAAGTGACAATCGCACAATCTCTACTTTCTCTGCAAGATACGGATCAAGCCTTAGCGCTTCGACGCCGTGAGTACAGGGAGATCGAAACCGAGCTCGACTCTGAGGGTGGCCTGCCTGAACTCCGAGATTCTTGTGAGAAGACCAAAGTTCGCCAGCTAGAAGCCAAGGTTGAGACTGCTCGATTAGAGTCTGACCTCGCTACGCTAAAGAGCGAAGTCGAAGAGCTTGAGACTCGCCTTTACGGTGGTGCAATCACCAACGTTCGAGAGTTGACCGCTATCGAATCTGAACACTCGATGGCTCGACGAAATCTCGCACAGGTTGAAGAGTCGATCGCCCCAGCTGAAGTTGCAGCAGAGCATGCTCGTCAGCAACTTGAAGATCTAACTAAAGAGTTGGCTGAGCGAGAAAAGGCTTGGGAGACTCGACAGGTAGAGCTTCGCCAAGAGAAGGCTAAGCGCGGCACAGCGTTCAACGAATTGCTTGCTGCTCGTAACGCCGAAGCATCGCAGATTCCTGAGGATGCCCTCGCCCGTTACACCCGATTGTTCCGATCAAACCGTGGTATCGCAGTTGTCCGAGTTGACCGTGGCGTATGTCAGGGTTGTGCAGTTCGACTTCCTGTCGGTGAACTTACCCGACTTCGAGCAGCCGACGGACCTATCCCCTGCAGTTGTGGCAGGGCGCTCCTCACAGAGCAATAATTGCGAGCAGTCGGATTCCATAGCGAACCGGCCCAAAGTACGAACGCGTCCTCAAATCTCCAAGACTCAGGTCAGGGAGATCGGGACGTTTTTGATTCTGCCAATCGACTACACCCTCGTGCAGAGATCGAACTCTATTGTCAGCGTAATTCGCATGCTTTAGACAATTGGTTTGAGCCAGCCGAAGACGAAGCTGCCAACGATTTCGATGCTCGACATGATCGTTACCGACAGATGATCGCTTCGTTCACCGGTGCAAACGCTCGACTTGCGCTCGTGCTGGTTCCTGATGCCACTCACATCGCCGAAGATATTGAAACGTTAGTAGCTCGGTTGCTTGAGCTGGACAAGCTTGGCACTGAAGTTCGATGCACCGACCCTGATCGGCCTGACGCTCTTCAAAGTGGAGAGCAGCTCTTGGGTCTGGGCGGTCGATCTCCGCAACGACAGGCGAGGATCAGAGATGCCATCGTTGCCAAGGCCTCTCGTGGAGAAGTTCTTGGACGTACACCGTATGGCTACGAAGCTGGTTCCGACGGTCTGATGAAGCCTGTTGAGGGTGAAGCCGAGGTTGTTCGTGAAATCTTCGAGACGTATGCCGGACCGTGGCATGCGGAAGATTCGATTCCTAAAGGCGGACCCGGACTAAGGGCGATTGCTCGAACACTGAATGATCGCGGCCTGCTAACTCGTACGGGTCGGCCCTGGTCGCCATTGGCGATTTCGGGAATATTGAAAAACCGTACTTATCTCGGTACTTACACTCGGTATGGAGTGCGAATCGCAGGTAGTCACGAGCCACTCGTTGAGCGTGAGATTTTCAATCGCGCTGAAGGTGTAACTCGTGCTCGAAAGCCGGTTAGACGCCAGGCGACTGAACCGCCGTATTTGCTCGGTGGTATCGCTCGCTGTGATCTTTGCGGTCGTGGTTTGTCAGGGCTAACCCGCCGTAGAGCATGGGAACGTGTCGACGGAACTTCCACCTCGAAATCATATCGATACTACGAATGTCCTTCGCGTGACGCTCGAACAGAGCGTGCCGTAGGTGTTTCGCGTCATGCTTCTTGGCATGCGGAAGATTTGGAAAAAGCAGTTCTTGCCGATGTTCAATCTTGGGGCATTCGAATCAAAAAGAAACTGCGTCCGGTTGTTGGTGATTCTGCCGAACAAGAAATAGCTGAGGCAGAGCGTGAATTCACACGTTCGGTTCGAGCCGTAGCTTCAGCGTATGGAACGTTGAACGATTTAGCTGCTCCTTTGAAGCGGTTGGAAGACGCTCGCAACGGTTCAGTATCGGAATCGATTGATCAAGTCGACATCGAAAAGCTGCTGGAAGAACTGGCTGGACCCGATGTTGGGCTGGCAAAGATCGCAGCGTCTGCGCTGATTGAGCGGGTGATAACCGGCGAAGATCGGATTGAAGTGATTCCTCGCTTTTAGTGCGAGTGGCACACCGAGATTGCTCGTATCGGTTTTCGAACTTCCTAAACTCAATTTGCTAACAATGAGTTATTAGCTTACTATTAGTAAGTGGCTTGATTTGTAGTCACGTTTTGGGCTGGAGGAATTGGATGCCTGCCGTAACTGTCGACAACATACTCGCGCTTGACCGTATTTCACTACCGTCCCCAGATGGTGTAGTTCGACCCGTGGTGACGATTACTACCGCTCCATCCGGATTCGAAGGCGAAGGCTTCCCGGTACGTCGTGGCTTTGCAGGCATCCCGCAGCAGTACCTAGATCCATTCATCATGTTGGATCAGATGGGCGAAAACGAATGGCGCGCCGGTGAGGCGAAGGGAACGCCATGGCATCCTCATCGTGGATTTGAAACCGTTACTTACATGATCGAGGGCGAGTTCAAACACCGGGATTCCGAGGGTGGTGGCGGTGTTATCAGCAACGGTGACACACAATGGATGACGGCTGGTGCTGGAATACTTCACATCGAAGTTCCGACTGAAGAGATCGTTGTCAGCGGTGGGACGGTTCATGGCACGCAGCTGTGGGTGAATCTGCCTCGTGACAAGAAATGGGCAAAGCCACGCTATCAAGACATTTCTCGAACGAATTTGTCGTTGCTCAGTTCCGATGATGGTGGTGCGTTGATTCGTGTGATCGCCGGTTCGCTAGACGGTCACGACGGTCCAGGTATTACTTACTCGCCGATCACTTACGTTCACGCGACCGTTAGCCCAGGGGCGCAGGTGGAACTGCCGTGGAATCCTGAGTACAACGCTCTTGCTTACGTACTTGCTGGGAACGGGACAGTTGGTCCGAATCGAAACGCTATCCACCTCGGGCAGACCGCGGTCTTCGGAAAAGGCGACTCACTAGTTTTCACAGCAGATGAGGAACAGGACAGCAAAAATCCTGATCTCGAGGTTCTGTTGCTTGGCGGGCAGCCCATTCGTGAGCCTGTCGCTTGGTACGGTCCATTCGTGATGAATACGCAAGAAGAACTTCAGCAGGCGTTTGCTGACTACCACGCCGGCAAACTCGGAGTCATTCCGCCCGATGTATTGCCTCACACATCACCAGATGATGAGGCACCAACGCTGTCTTAACAGTCTCCGGTGAGTGAAAGAGAGTAGAGTGTCGGTCAACGATATTCCCTGTTCTTGAACTCACTGGAGATACTCACAATGGCACTGCTGTTGAACGGATTTACCGACCATACGATCGATACTGGTGAAGTTGAGATTGGTTACTCGGTTGGGCCTGGCAATGGGCCGGCCATTCTTCTGTGCCACGGTGTGACGAGTCGGCGAGACGGATTTCTTCGTGTGATCGACGAGTTGGTAGATGATTATCGCGTAGTGACGATGGATCAGCGCGGCCATGGTTTCTCGGGACACACGCCCGGTGGGTACGACCGATTCGATCACGCCCGGGACATTCGATTTGTATTGGAAAATGTATGCGTAGAACCAACTATCGTTTGGGGCCACTCTATGGGCGGCGGCAACTCGGTCGCTATGGCGAGCAATCCGCCAGGCAACTTGAAGGCTTTGGTGCTGGAAGTCCCTGCGGTGTTTGGCAAAGACCGGCCGGTGCGGACAGGCAGCAGTACAACGCTGAGCACATTTGAGGTGCATCTGGGATTGATCGATGAAGGGCTAACTGTCGAGCAAATGGAACCGAAGCTTCAGGTATCGAATCCAAATCAACCAGATTATTTTTCGGCTTGGAAAGCGGAGTGTTTGCTGCAGATGGACGCTGAAATACTGCGTGAGGTTGTGAGCGGTGAATTCCGCGGGTTCGATGATCCTGCGAAGATTCTTGCTGATATCAAGATTCCCGTGTTGTTCCTTCAGGCTGATCCCGACAAAGGTGGAATTTTGCCTGACGACTATCTCGCTCCGCTAATTCCCGACAACGATACTTTTACTATGAAAAAAATTGTGGGTGCGGGTCACAATATCAATCGTGAGTTTCCTGAGCTGATGATGCCGACGGTTCTACCGTGGTTGGCAGCGCTGAACTAGCACCAGTACATCTCAAAGCTAGTACCCTTGAATATGTCGCGAGGAGGACGGACGGTCGCCGCTGCGTTTAGGCGTAGGGGAGGAAAGTCCGAGCACCTCATGAATCAGAGTGCCTGCTAACGGCAGGGCGGGGCGACCCGACAGACAGTGCAACAGAAAATAAACCGCCGGACCGTCGAGAAATCGGCGCATCGGTAAGGATGAAAAGGTGCGGTAAGAGCGCACCGCCCGGATGGCGACATGCGGGGCAAGGTAAACCTCACTCGGTGCAAGACCAAATAGGGAAGCGTTAACCGGATTCGGGTAGCTTCCGGGTTGGTTGCTTGAGCCTGCGGGTAACTGTAGGCCTAGATGGATGACCGTCACTGGCTTTGCTTTAGTGCGAGGCCGGTACAGGACTCGGCTTATAGTCCGCCTCGCGGCGAGACTACTTCACGTGAATAGCCCCCGGCAAAACCGGGGACTATTGTTTTTAAGTTTGCTTAGTTAGGCTCAGGGCGTCGTCGAACGACTTCGTCGCCCGCTGCAATTAACCCACCCTCAACTCCCTTCCGAAAGGGGGGGGACTGATATGAATGCCGGGCGACTAAATCGAGAACTCTACGTTTAGGGTGTCGGCCATTATCTTGAAATAGTCGACGGTGTGGCGGGGTAGAGGGACTCCCTCTTTTTCGCGCTTGGCTACGTATTTTGAGTCGGGGTAGCCGGGATACAGAACGTCACCGACAGCTTCAGGTGATGGCTCTTGCGCACGGAATGCCCGTAGCATTTCGTCCATGTCGGACTTGAACTCGTCGGCAGGACGGAAGCCATCGATTCGAGTCGCTTGGAAGTAGTGACAGAAACGTCCACCCTTCGGATTGTCCATCATCATTCCCGAAAGTTTTTCACCCGGGAGTACGCCGCCAAGAACATCGGCCATGATGCCGATGCCGGTGCCTTTGTGGGCACCAGTGTCGTACTTGCCACCTAGCGGAGGTTGACCGATAGCTTCGCTTCGTTTGGAAATATCGGTTACAGGCTTGCCATTGGCGTCCTGCGCCCATCCTTCAGGAATATCGACCCCAAACGCCTGAGCGATTGAAACCTTGCCGTACGACGTCATGGAAGAAGCCATGTCGATAACAAACGGTGGCTCTTCACCAGTCGGAGCAGCAAACGCCATAGGGTTCGTGCCCATCCACGGGTATCGAGCGTTCATTGGAATGATTACCCGACCGCCGCCTGACGACATCGAGTAGCCGATCATGTCGTGCTTCAGTGCCAATCGAGCGTAGTAACCAGCGGCACCGTAGTGAGAAGAGTTGTTGACTGCTACTGAAGCGATTCCGGTGGTCTTAGCTTTTTCGATAGCCAGTTCCATCGCCTTCACACTGGCGATCATAGCCATGCCTTTGTCGGCATCAATGACGGCTGTTCCGGGTGTTTCGTAGGTGACTTTTACGTTCGGGGTTGGGTTTATGTAACCGTTGAGTAGCCCGGTGAGATAGTGCAGATCGAGGTTGTAGCAAACACCGTGAGTGTCGATTCCGTTCATGTCGGCATCGACGAGAACTTCGGCACAAAGTCGAGCTTCGTCCTTGGGCATTCCAGCGGCAGTAAAAAGGCTAGAGATGAAGTTCGTGAGTGGTTCCTGGTGAACGTAGGTTGGGTCTGGGACGTGCTTTAGCTTCTCGAGAACCATTTTTGGGAATCTGAACTTTCTTAGTGCTAGTTACTGGCGACTCGATGGATCTTGAAGCCCTGTCGAGATTGATGGAGCAAATATTACCCTCACCTGATTCTTTTGGTGAACAAGCAGGAATTAAGGTTTTATGGCAAATGCGACGTTTTCGCGTTCCGAACTGTTCGCTGGCTTAGTCGAACAACGGGTTTGAGCCACCGAATGAATCGATGGCGGTGCCGGTAATCGCTGAGCTGGCGTCCGACGCCAAGAAGAGTGCGACTTCGGCAATCTCTGCGGGGTCCATCAGTTTTGGATTCTCAGATCGACCAGTCGTGTTGAATGCGTCTCGATAGCCTTCGGTGTCGGTACCACCGGGGCAGATGGCGTTGACGTTAATTCCGTGTTCGTAGACTTCGGCAGCCAGAGTTTGTGTGAAGCTGATCAGCCCCGATTTCGTCACGCGGTATGCCCCGCGACCTGCTCCACCTGACCGTCCACCAATCGAGGAGATGTTGATCACTTTGCCATGTTTGCGTTCGATCATTCCGGGAAGCAGTTTTTGGGTGATCAGGAATGCACCGGTGAGGTTTACGTTCAGAACATCGCGCCAGAGATCAGCGTCCAAATCGACGATCGATATTCGTGGATGAATGATTGCGGCGTTGTTGACGAGAATGTCGACGCCACCGAATTCTTTCTGGGCTGCGTCGACCATTAGATCGATCTCGGATTCTTTTCCAAGGTCGGCAGTAACTCCGATTGCGTTGCTACCTCGGGCACTGATCGTGGCTGTTACATCAACGATTTCGCCTTGGTTTCTACCTGTGGCTACGACGTTCGCTCCAGCAGTTCCAAACGCAATTGCGATTGCTTTGCCGATGCCTTTGGATGCGCCGGTGACGAGTACAGTTTTTCCTGAAAGTGTTGTCATGGGGAGATATTACTTGTTTGAGACAAGGGCAGTAGTTGTTATTGCATAGGTGGGAATCTCGCAATGAACGATTTGCCGGTTCATACTGAGTTCCATAATTTTTATTGGGCGTGTCGAACGCCTCAACCCAACACGGAGAATCGAATGGCAGAGAAGGTAGTAGTTACGGGCGGATCGGGCAGGGCTGGTGAGTACATCATCGCCGAGTTGGCAGCTAACGGGTATGACGTTTACAACGCGGACTCCGTGCCTCCACGTCCTGGTTCACCTTCCAACGCTGCTCAGTGGTGGGATGTCGATGTAACCAATTTTGGAGATGTGGTTAGCGCTTTGACCGGTGCAGATGCTGTTGTTCACATGGCTGCAATTCCTGCTCCGAACAAAGACGCCGAACACAAGCTGTTCCGTATAAACATGCTCTCGAACTGGAACGTGTTAGAGGCTGCCGAGATTCACGGTATTGAACGTGTCTGCATGGCTTCGTCGATCAACGCTGTTGGAGCTGGTTGGGGGCAGAAGGTCTACACGCCTGAGTACTACCCGGTAGACGAGAATCACCCGACTCGAGTCGAAGACGCTTATTCGCAGTCGAAGTGGCTCGGTGAAGAGATGGCTGAAGCGTTTGTTCGACGTCGTGAAGGCAAAGTTCAGATCGCAAACATGCGGTTCCACGCTCTGTGGGACCCTGCGACTGCTGAGCGCCATGTAGCGTCTGGTGACAAGACCTCGGTGGCAGGAAGACACGCAGGTGGGTTCTGGAGTTGGGTAGGTCGTCACGATGCTGCTCGCGCTTGCCGATTGACTCTTGAAAAGGAGTTCGGTGGAGCTGAAGCATTCTTCATCAACGCAACCGACACTACTCTTGATATTCCGACTATGGACGCGATCAACGAGATTCACCCTGATGTAGAAATTCGTGAACCCATCGAAGGATTCCGAAGTCCTTTGTCAGTCACGAAGGCAGAGAAGCTACTTGGATGGATTCCGGTTGAATCGTGGCGTGAAGGGACGGTTCGAGAACCCGAGCCAACCGACGCTCAGCCTGCACCGTACAAGGCTCAGTGGACTCGGTAAGTTTTCTGCCAGGTGTGATTAGCCAGTAGCTCCACCGTCTATTGATATTGCTTGCCCTGTAATGAAATCCGAAGAATCGGAGAGTAAGAACGCGACCAAATTTCCTACTTCGTGAGGCTGGCCGTACCGTCCCATAGGTACCCAGCGTTCGAGTCGGGATCGGTTGCGTTCGTCGTCGTTCTCCAAGACTTTTGCCATGTCGGTATCGACCGGGCCCGGGCAAACAGCGTTCACTCTGATGCCGTTCAGCGCGTAGTTTTTGGAAAGTGATTTTGTAAGTCCCAACACGGCATGTTTGCTCGCTGTGTAGGCAGCATGCCGGGCATGGCCATGCTTTCCGTTGTAGGACGAGTCGTTGACTATAGTTCCACCGCCGTTTGCCAGCATGTGTTTAATCTCGGCCTTGAGGCAAAGGTAGACGCCTCGAACGTTGATGTTCATGACGTGGTCGAAAACTTCATCCCTAAGCTCATGAAAGTCGACCTCCTGCTCCAGCATTCCGGCGTTGTTGAACGCACCGTTCAGTGAGCCGAAGGTCGAAATCGCATGTTGTACGGCACGTTCAACATGGCCAGAATCGGTAACGTCAGTCGTGACGTATGAAGCAGTGCCACCTGAAGATTCGATCTGAGCGACTGTTTCTGCCAGCTCGGACTCTCGGCGGGCTGCAGCAACTACTTTTGCGCCTTGCTTCGCCAGAATCTTTGCAGTTTCACGACCGATGCCCGAGCTTGCTCCTGTAACGAGTATGACTTTGTCTTCGAGTAGGGCTGACATTAAATTAGTACCTTTTTATTGTTACAAGATCGGGTAGCTGGGTTGCGGTGCAACACGTAGCATACGTCGTCGGGTCAATCAGATGCCCGTATATGTAAATCCAATGACTATCGAACTACAACAAGTAACAGATAACAATTTTGTCGAGTGGCGCAAAGCGGTTCGGCACGGATTTGGGCAGCACGTGCACCCAGACGATATCGCTCGTCTGCGAAACGATAGAGCTGAGCTCGACCGGTTGATCGCGGCTGTCGATACGTCATCTGATCGAATTGTCGGAACTGGTGGTGCGGATTCGTACTCACTGACAGTTCCCGGTGGGGCGACTGTGCCGATGGCTGGGGTGGCTTACATGACCACTTCGGTGACGCATCAGAGGCAGGGTGCGTTTTCGCGCATGATGGCTCAGATTCACGAGACTGCTATCGAACGTGGTGACATTGTCAGTGGGCTTTGGGCTTCGCAATCGCATCTTTACAGTCGGTTCGGGTATGGACTGGCTGTGAATTCTTACGACTGGGAGATTGACCCCAGCTTCGGCGCATTCACTCACTCGCCTGTTGTCTCATCAGACGAATCGGATGGGCAGGTCTATTTTGTTGACGCCGATGAAGCTGCCGCAATGTTGCCTGGAATCTACGATCAGATGCACAAGCAAACCATTGGTTCGGTGAATCGAAATGAAGGTCGCTGGCGATACGAGCTGTTCGATGAAGAGCGGGTTCGTGGTGGAGCGAGCGAGTTGTTCTTTGCGATATGTGAAGAAGCTGGCGAACAGACCGGATATGTTGCGTATCGAATGCGCCGAGTTGGCGATTCCGATATGGGGACTCTCGAAGTAACTGAGCAGGTTTCAGTCACCGATACAGCCCATGCGACGCTATGGCGTTTCCTGCTGAACTTTGATCTTGTTGGCAAGATAGTTGCGGTAAACCGTCCTTCCGATGATCCGCTGTGGTGGATGCTTTCGGATCCCCGTCGTCTTGATCGCAAATCTCACGACGCCCTGTGGGTTCGATTGTTGGATATTCCAAAAGCTCTTGAGGCTCGAACGTACAACGCTGATGGTCGTCTAAAAATCGGAATAGTTTCTGAATCTCAGCCAGCATCGGCTGGCACCTATGTTCTTGATATTGACGATTCACAGGCATCGGTGAAAAAGACAACTGATAAGCCTGACGTGATTATGACTCCCGCCGACTTAGCCGCCATTTATCTCGGTGGTATGACCCCGGGACCATTGGTCGAAGCCGGACGTATCGATGCGATTACAACCGGATCGGTCGCCAAGCTTCACGGCATGTTCTCGACCGATTCAGCACCGTGGTGTGCGCACTACTTTTAGGCAACGGGATTTTCAGCGAACACCATGACCATCGAATACCGACAATTCCGACCTGCTGAACACAGACGGTTCGGCGCGACGATCGAACGAGGGTTTGGCGGGCATTACGAGCCGGGTCATGAGCAGTATCAGCTTGATTTGAAATCGTTCACGCCTGAAATGTCGATGGGGGCATTTGATGGTGACGATATTGTCGGTACGTCGGGTGCGATAGCGTTTGAATCGGCTGTGCCGGGTGGAGCGATTATCAAAAACGCGGGTGTGACGGCAGTGACCGTCGCCACCACGCATCGCCGTCAGGGCATTCTCACGAACATGATGGAACGGTTGCTCAAGCAGGAACGGGCTAAAGGGCAACCTGTGGCGTCGCTGTGGGCTTCGGAAAGCATCATTTACGGTCGTTTCGGGTACGGGATGGCGATCCAGCACGAGAATTTCTTGATCGACACTCGCAAGGCTGCTTTCAAACATATGCCGGAAGTGCCAGGCAAGATTCGATTCGTCGATCCAACTGAAGCTCGCAAAGTTTTTCCTGAGGCATGGGAAGCTTCAGTGAACAGTCATGCTGGCATTCCACGTCGTGATGACAAAAGCTGGGATCGAATGTTCGTCGACGCCGGTGGGCATGACGGCTGGAGCAAGCCATGGATGATCGTGTACGAAGAGGATGGCAAGGCTCTCGGATTCGCTCGATACATGTTGAAAGAACTACATGTATTTGGCGAGCAGACTCACGGGCTTGTGAACGCAGACATGGTGATGCATAGCAACGCTGCGTCGCACGCCGCATTGTGGAACCACCTCATGAACGTTGATCTTTACGATACTGTCAGCAACTGGCGTTCACCGGTGGACGATAGCTTGCCTTGGATGCTGGCTGATCAACGTCAGCTGGAACGTAGGCCGTACGATGGTGTGTGGTACCGAATCCTCGACATCGCTGAGGCGTTGTCTACCCGAACTTATATGGCTGAAGGCAGCCTCGTGCTCGAAGTTGAAGATTCGTACATTCCCGATTGGGGTGGACGATTCGAATTGAGCGGCGGTCCTGATGGCGCGAGGTGTGTGCCGACCACGAAAGCAGCAGACATCACTCTCCCAACGGCTTCGCTTTCGACTATCTTTCTCGGCGGTGCGAAACTCGCTGAGTTAGAACGAGCTGGCAGGGCGGAAGAGAACACTGAAGGTTCGATAACCCGAGCAGATTCAATGTTTGCTGCTGAACGGGCGCCGTGGTGCCCGTTGATGTTCTAGCTTTTACCTCGTTCGGTCCGCGTTGCTCACCGCAATATCAGACACAAAATTTCCGAACTCACCGATTCGCAACTAGAATGCAGTTAGCTTACTAGTAGAACTCATGTCTAACTTCACACCTGCACATCTTGGAAAATGGGAATCGCTGTTCACTGATCTGGTGGACGGAGAAGGCTCGGCGCTCACTGAAGAGGGCACGTGGATGCTTGGCGAAAAGCCAGGGTTGGTGTGTGTGTTTGAAGATGATGAGCCGTTGTACATAGAAGCAGCCGCAAACATTTCTAAGACTCTTCAGTGCTACATAAAAGGTGGCGCTGAATGTGACTTTCGGACGATGGTTGGAATCGTCGAAATGGGTGCTTCGATGAAGAACGCCGCACAGCGAGCTAAATCAGGGCCGTTGGCACTTCGAATCTCTAAAAGGGTCGAGAAGTTCAGGTACAGGGTTGCGCCAGCTCCCGCGAAGACTATGAACCAGTTGGCAGACGCGTTTAACGTTGTAGCCGACACTCGCTACGCAGGCCCCAGTGCACTCGCTAACCGTGCACTGGATGCGTTGCCGGGTTAGTCAGACCTAAAACGATTGGAATTAAAGCAATAGGGGCAGACTTAGTCTACCCCTATCTAGTTACCTATGTTCGAGCTACGTCACTGTCAGGTGCGAATTAGCCCATGGCGGTGTGATCCGCTTAGTCGTCGGCCATCACAGCGGTTTCTTCCCGCTGAGTCTCGGCAGATTCTCGGTACATCCCACCATTTCGATAGCGTGTCCGCGCTGCCGGGTGGTGTCGCAAGAACGGCGGAATTGCCATTGATGCAGGATCTTCGAGTGCCTGTCGGGCGACCGATTCGGCTTCTTCCTCAACTTCACCAGCTACCGGGAATCCGGTGGCGATGATTGTGAGTTTTACTTCATTTTCCATCTTCGGATCAGTAACCGTTCCGAAGATGATATTGGCGTCGGGGTGAACGGTCGAAGCGATCACCTCTGAAGCACGCTGGACTTCGTCTAGCGTCAAATCTGTGCCACCAGTGATGTTGAAAATTACGCCTTTAGAACCGGCAATTTCAACTTCAAGGAGTGGTGAGTTGATGGCTTCGTTTGCGGCTTCAACGGCTCGGTTTTCACCTGAACCAGTGCCGATAGCCATCCATGCAGGACCTGCGTTGTCCATCACTGCACGTACATCGGCGAAGTCGAGGTTGATTTCACCGGGTACAAGAATAAGTTCTGCGATTGACTGGATGCCCTGTCGTAGAACATCGTCTGCCATCTTGAACGCACGATCCATTGTGAGCTGTTCATCGGAGATGGCGAGAAGTCGGTCGTTTGGAATAACGATAAGTGTGTCGACTTCTTTGCGAAGAAGCTCGATGCCTTCGAGGGCTTTCTTCTTTCGAACTGCACCTTCAAATGCAAACGGCTTGGTTACTACACCAACTGTGAGTGCTCCGAGGTCTTTTGCGACTTCAGCAACTACAGGTGCGCCACCAGTACCGGTTCCGCCACCCATTCCGGCGGCAACGAATACAAGGTCGGCTCCGCGAAGAACTTCCTTGATTTCGTCACGGTCTTCTTCGTGGCACTGTCGACCCTTTGAAGGGTCACCACCGACACCGAGTCCTCGGGCAGTTGAGTCACCGACTCGCAGGCGAACTGGAACTGCTGCTCCATCTAGCGCCTGTGAATCGGTGTTTACAGAAATATATTCAACTTCCGGAACACGTTCGCGGTACATGCGGTTGACGGCGTTCTGTCCGCCACCACCAACACCAACTACTTTGATGCTTGCGGTGCCAACTGAACCTTCTGGAATCGGAGTGTTGTGGTCAGGCATTTCGATCGATCTCCCCGGCGTTTCAGGCGGGCTTTGACGGCGTATGTGGCCGATCCGTAACTAAATTTTTTTGTCACAACTGCTGTCGTTTGTGAGCAGATATTCAAACTCTACCCACAGCGTTAGCGGCAACTCCTAGAACTTTTAGTGCGCGATTTCACGTGTTTCCCTGAATCGACAATCAGAGTTTGAATCAAATTGCGTCTGCCTCGGTACAGGGCTACACTCGTGCCACTTTCCCCATGACTTCCTTATAGAGCGGTTTTAGTTATCGCCCGTATTCGGAAGGGTTACTGAATATCAGGAGAATCCAGGTATGAACGGATACGAGGCGATTGCCAAGATCTTGAAACAAGAGGGCGTCGAGTGGATAGCTTGCTTCCCGGCAAACCCACTCATCGAAGCTGTTGCCAAAGAAGGCATCCGACCGTTCGTGTTCCGTCAGGAGCGTGGTGGAATCATGGCCGCCGATGGTTTCTCTCGAATGATGGCAACTCAAGGGAAGTTCGGTGTGTTCGCCTGTCAGGGTGGTCCTGGTATCGAAAACGCATTCGGTGGTATAGCTCAGGCGTCTTCCGAAGGTGTTCCAATTATTTTCTTGCCAGACGGCCCCGGTGTCGGAGTAACTCCGGTTTCGCCTAACTTCTCAGGTCCCGACAACTTCCGATTCATCACGAAGTGGGCTCAGTCTGTAACGAGTGCAGATCGCATTCCTGCGCAGATGCGCCAAGCACTTTCGATCATGAAGAACGGTCGACCGGGTCCGGTGATGCTTGAAATGCAGAGAGACATCATGGGTAACGAGGTTTCGAGTCTCGACGGTTTCCGGTCACCCCAGCGATATATTGCTGCCCCTGATAAATCCGACCTTCGTGCGGCTGTAAAGAAGCTGCTTGCTGCCAAGAAACCGGTGATATATGCAGGGCAAGGTGTTCTCTACGCAGGTGGTTCAGCCAAACTCACAGAACTTGCAGAACTGACACAGATTCCGGTCATTACATCAATGCCGGGTAAATCGGCGATCGATGAGCGACACCCGCTTTCTTTGGGTGCTGCGAACAAGACTGCTCCTAAGGGAGTTTGGGAATGGCTCAAGTCGAGTGATGTGCTGTTCGCTATCGGAGCAAGCCTCACTAAAACCAACTTCGGAATCAACATTCCTGCCGGTAAGACGCTGATCCATTCAACAGCTAACTACGAAGATATTGATAAGGAATACACCACAGATATCGGGTTAGTTGGTGACGCACAGAAGACTCTCTGCATGCTGGTCGATGAGATCAAGGCGGAGATCGGCGAAGCTGGACGTAAGTCTGATTCTTCGACCGTTGAAGCCGTTGCTGAGGTCAAGAAAGAGTGGATGAACGATTGGTCGGAACTGCTGAACTCGAGCATGGATCCAATCAACCCTTACAGGCTGGTGAACGAGATTAACAAGGCTGTGGATCATGAGACAACTATCGTTACTCACGATGCAGGGCACCCACGTGATCAGATCATGCCGTTCTACACCGCTACTGTTCCGCACAGCTACATCGGCTGGGGCAAGAGCACTCACTTGGGGTACGGAATCCCACTAATGATCGGTGCCAAGATTGCGAACCCTGACAAGTTCTGCATGAACTTTATGGGGGACGCAGCGTTTGGAATGTCGGGTCTTGATCTAGAAACATCAACCCGAATCGGTGCCCCGATTACCACGGTTCTGCTGAACAACGGAACGATGGGCGGCTACAACCGGGCTTTGCCGACCGCGATGGAAGAGTACAACGCTGGAAACATGTACGGCGACTATGCCGGAATTTCCGAAGATCTAGGTGGAGTCGGTATCAAGATCACAGATCCGAGCGAAATTGGTGGAGCACTAACTAAGGCTCGCCAGATCAACCAGGATGAGGGTAAGCACGTTCTACTCGATGTGAAGACTCAGCAGTGGCTTGAGTTCTCGGAGTACAAAGACTAGTTCTGCGAATGATCATAGATCATTGGAGAGGCGGTCTTAGGATCGCCTCTTTTCGTTGACGTGATTGCTGGCGATGTATACAAAGTGGCTGCAGATAGGTACTAGAGAGCTGGGATCAATCTGTATTTGACCGAGAAGTACGAATAGAGGGGTAAAGCATGGCAGAGAATCCAACTCCATCCGAAGAGACTCAGGAAGCCTCGACGGCAGACGACGTTTCAGAGGGCGACACTAGCTTAGGTACAACGCAAAACGTCGCTGGGTTGCTCACGTACATTCTTGGTTGGGTGACTGGAATCGTCTTCCTGCTCATCGAGAAGGACAACAGCTTCGTTCGATTCCACGCCATGCAATCGATCGTGATATTCGTTCCATTGACCATCGCTTCATTTGTAGTCGGATTCTTACCGTTTGTTGGTGGTCTTCTTGGCGTACTTGTTCAGCTCGCTACGATCATCATCTGGCTGTTCATGATGTACCAGGCTTTCCAAGGCAAGCGATACAAGTTCCCTTACGCTGGTGACTACGCAGAGACTCAGCTAAAGAACATGGGGTCGAAATAGTGTCCGTTTCAGTTCTGTTTGAAAGCTAAGGCTTCCGCTCCGAGACGATCTGAACGAATGTGCGGGCACTTCTATTCTGAATAGTCGTGCCCGTTTCTATTTAAACGACACGAACCAGTCTGTGCTGTAAGGAATCAAACACCGGGATCGTTTGCGGTCCGAAAGGGCTGGTATAAATTTTCGCTTTCCTGTGAATCGTTTGGTAAATCTTCGCATCTGAGTTGATTGGTCGGGCTGGACGGAGCCTTGCGAACTTACAAATTTGAATGTTTTCAGGGGGCTATTAATGACTGCAGAACCACAACACTATGATGAAGTGCTGCCAAATCCCGGATTTGAAATTACGCCAGGTACAACTGCTGTAGTGATCACCGATCCACAGGTGGATTTTCTCTCGAAGGACGGGGTTACTTGGGGCATTGTTGGCCCGAGTGTTGAAAAGAACGACACCGTCAGCAATCTCAAGAATCTGATCGAAGCAGCTCAAACCTCCGGAACACCGGTATTCGTTTCACCGCACTACTACTACCCAACCGACCATGGATGGGAGTTCTCTGGGGCTGTTGAGACGATGATGCATGCCATCAACATGTTCGATCGACGAGGTGCGCTGACGACGGATGGGTTCGACGGTTCTGGCGCAGATTGGGAAGAGACGCTCAAGCCACTGATCGAAAAAGATGGGGTTGTAGTGTCTAGCCCTCACAAGGTTTACGGACCGAAGACGAATGATCTTTCGCTTCAACTACGAAAACGTGGGATAAGCAAAGTGATTCTTGGCGGCATGTCGGCTAATTTGTGTGTTGAAGCTCACATGCGAGATCTGATCGAAGACGGCTTCGAAGTTGCAATCGCCAAGGATGCTACCGCCGGTGCGGTACTGCCAAAGGGTGATGCTTACGAGGCTGCGTTGTTGAACTTCCGCATGATCGCAAGTTCAGTACAGACCACTGATGAGTGGGTGAGCCAGCTGCACGGCTAGCCTTTTACCAGTCAACAAGCATTCGTAGCGGGTACTTTTCTTTGCGAGAGAAGTGCCCGTTATTCGTTAAACGAAGATCGAATTCGAGCCGAGGCTTCGTCCACAGCTACCCGGGCTGCATCGAATATTCCGATGAGTTCGTTGAATGCGTGAGCCATGCCCTGGTACTGGGTATAGGTGACGTCTACTCCGGCCTGCTTGAGGGCATTGGCGTAGTCCAACGCTTCGTCGATTAGCGGGTCAAATCCTGGAGTGATGATCGTTGCGTCAGGTAGCCCTTCAAGCGACTCCGCCCGGATAGGTGATGCATACGGGTTGTGACCGTTCGACTCACCGTTTGGTCCGAGGTACTGCCTCCAGAAGAACCGCATGCTGTCTTCGGTAAGTGCGAATGAATCAGAGTGAGCGGCGTACGAGGGTCGGTCGAAATCGTAGTCGATGACCGGGCAAAACAGGGCTTGGTGCTTGATCGTTGGACCACCTCGGTCGCGGGCCATTTGGGCTACTACTGCTGCAAGATTTCCTCCGGCTGAAGTTCCTGTGACAGCAATATTCGTTGCGTCGATTCCGAGTTGATCGGCGTTTTCAACTGCCCACAGCAGACCCGCATAACAATCTTCAGGTGCACCCGGAAATCGTGTTTCTGGAGCTAGACGGTAGTCGATTGACACAACGACGGCGTTGACTTGATTGCACATTCTGCGTGCCGATGGATCTTCGTGGTCGAGATCGCCGATCAGCCAGCCTCCGCCGTGGAAGAGCATCAGCAGGGGATGAGGACCCGGCGAATCAGGGCGATAAATACGTATCGGTAGTTCGCTTTCTGGACCTTGAATCGTTTTGTCGGAAATCTGTCCGACAGGCTCAAGATCGGCTGGAATCGCCGAACGCCAAGTTCGAGAGTTTGCTCGTGCCTGTTCTGGAGAAACTTCGCTATTTGGAGCGAGGTTTAGCGCAACTCGTTTTTTGCGAAACTCTTCGACTTGTGGATGAAGTGGCATCGTGAATGGCTACCGGGCGAACGACGCCAAAATTCCGGCGGCAGCCTCATCACACGCCTTCACTGCGTCGTCGATCAGTCCGAACGAACCGTTGAAGCCGTGGGTCATTCCTGGGTACTCGGTGTATGTCACATTGTTGCCGGCGGCTTTCAGTGCAGCTGCGTAATCGGCGGCTTCATCGAGGAGTGGGTCGTACTGAGCAGCGATAACTGTCGCATCAGCCAAGCCGCTCAAATCATCAGCACGAATTGGTGAGGCGTAAGGGTGGTATGGGTCTCCGTCTGGCCCGATGTATTGATCCCAGAACCAGATCATTCCGTCACGAGTTAGTCCATATCCTTCCGCGTTGGCTATTACGGAAGGGCGTTCAAAATCGTGGTCGATGACAGGACAGAAAAGCACTTGGTGCTTGATGACGGGTCCACCTCGGTCCCGAGTCATCTGCGCCACCGCAGCGGAGAGATTCCCGCCTGCCGAGGTACCGGCGACTGCGAGGTTTGAGGCATCGACACCTAGCTCGTCAGCATGCTCAACTGCCCAGACGGTTGCCGCGTAGCAATCTTCAGGTGCGCCAGGGAATCGCACTTCAGGAGCCATACGGTAGTCCACAGATACTAGAACTGCGTTTACACGATTTACTAAACCGCGTGATGTTGAGTCTTCGGCGTCGAGGTCTCCGATTACCCAACCGCCGCCGTGAAACAGCATGATCAGCGGGTGTGGACCTTCGGTGGTCGGTCGGTAGATGCGGATCGGGATTTCACCAGCTGGTCCTGGAATGTTGCGTTCAGTGATTTCACCTACTTGTTCTTGAGTTGATGGGATCGTCGCTTTTGCGGCGCGAGCGTTGGCGCGTGCTACATCTGGAGTGACATCTCGATTGTCAGGGAATCCGAGTGCGGCTCGGCGGTCCATCAAGTCTTTTACCTGCGGGTGAAGGGGCATAGCGGTCTCCATTAGGGCGAAAATTAGGGCGGAAATAAAACTGATGGCAGGAATTTATCAGAGTGCTGCTGGCACAGTGAGCCTTGCGCACATAGAGTTACAGGGATGTCTGACCAGAACCGAACATACTCGTCTTTCGAGGAAATACTCGATGCCGTTCAAAAGGCATCTCAAGCTAGCGGCGATGTACCAGTTTTAGTTGGAATAGACGGTGCCGGTGGTTCAGGTAAATCGACCCTAGCGGTTAATTTAGCGAAAGCTCTCGACGGTTCGACGGTAATACATCTCGATGATTTCGCCGACTGGAGCGATGATTCCAATTTTCAGCTGAGCACGTTTGCAGCGCGCGCGCTTGCACCGCTATTGGCGGGACTTACTTCAAAGCATCAGCGATATGACTGGCCGACCGACACGTTGGGCGAATGGTTCGAAATCCCAGCAACTAGTATCGCCATAGTTGAAGGTGTTACTGCTCTGCGTAACGAATTACGAGAGTATTGGAAGGTTTCGGTTTGGGTCGAATGTCCGCGTGAGTTGCGCCTCGAACGAGGTCTCGCTCGTGACGGGGAACAGATGCGAACTAAATGGGTCGATGAGTGGATGCCCGGCGAAGACGAATACTTCGAACGGGATAAGCCGCAGGATCACGCACTGTTTCGGTTCGACGGAGCAGGCGACTAGTTAAGTCGTAGCTAGTTCGCTTTTCGTAAGTCTGGCGATCGCCAGAATGCGATGAGTCCCCAGAGTATCCAGAGTGCTGCAGATGTGTGCAGCGCGACTGCCGGACTGTACGTGTCTGAAAGTATCCCGCCGAGCATGAAGCCGACCCCCATGAGCATAGCTCCAGACATCGCCAATCCCATCACTCTTCCTCGCATGTCGTCGTCGACCATCGTTTGGAGCAACGTGAAGATTGAGGTGAACCAAACTGCGCTGGCGAGACCTGATATGAACAGTGCGACGAGTGACACTGCGAAGTTTCCAGATATTGCGAACAGCGAATAAGAAGCTGCGACGATAATCGTGGATAGCGTGACCATGAGCCCTTTTCGGGGCAGATCACCGATTCCAAAAATGACTACCGCGCCGATCAATGATCCTGCTCCTGTGGCCGCAATCATTACCCCGAAACCTGTCGATCCTACGTTTAGCACATCGCGTGCGTAGATTGGGATCAATGGTTGAACTACACCCCAGTAGATTGCTCCGGTCAACGTGAACATCAACCACTTAATTCGTGATGTCGCCATCGAGAACTTCAAACCCTCCGCCATTTGAGTGAAGGCGGACGACCACCCTGAGTTCTCTTCGGACACAACCGCGGGTTTTCCGGGCACTCCTAAGAAACCGGCGTAAGCGAAGAAATAGATGCCAGCGGTGAGCCAGAACATCGCGGCGTTTCCGTAGCTGGCGATTAGCAGTCCACCTACAGCAGGACCAATCATCGTTCCTAGGTTGGACACGGAGTTGTTGACTGAAATTGCGCTGACCATTCGGTCGCGTCCAACAATATCCATGACGATCGTTTGTGAAGCCGGATTGCTCAAAGCGAAGGCAATTCCTAAAAGCAATCCGGTGATCAGTAAGTGCCAGACTTCAACCGCACCTGATCCGACCAGAAACGCCACACCGAAGGAGATGGCCATCACGAAAAAACGACCGCGCAGCGCGACCGTTCGTTTGTTGAATCTGTCGGCCAGAACACCACCAACTGGCGAGAGCAGTAGCAGTCCCATCGAGGGCATCGCGTTAACCAGTCCGACCATAAATCCGGAATCAGTGAGTTCTAGAACTAGCCAAGCTTGACCCATGTTGCGCATTTGGAAACCCATGAACATGGCTCCGTTTGCAAGGAGTAGCCATGAAAAACCGGGAGCGCTGAATACCGCGGCGCTTTGTTTGAACTTTTCACCAGCGCTTATTTTCTTGGGTGAGCTGGCTTGCTCAGATGGGGAGTCGGACTGTTGAGTTGTTGTTGCCGAATCGTCGACCATGGACGCCTGTCGCTGAGGGGTATTGGATGCGAAGGAAGAATAGCAGTCTTAACTTCGACTGACACTGATCGCATAACTGGATTGATTTCACGAATCCTGTCGAATCCCCATAGAATACGTCGGTGATATTTCCGAGCAATCTCAAAAGATGCTCACGACAAACTAGTTCCTGACGAGACAAGCATGAAGACCACTGGATTCCGAACGCTGGTGCTGGGTACCCCCTGGCGAAATCTGACCTACTGCATCATCGAGACCGACGAGGGAATCATTGGTATCGGTGAGGCTCGTGTTCTGGGCAAAACCCACACAGTCATCGAATATCTGAAAGACGCTGAGCGCCACTTCATAGGTCACGACCCGTTCGATATCGAAGCTTTGTACCGACGTATGACTTTGTTGGACTTCGGTAAGCCAGGTGAAGTTGTTTACACCGGTCTTGCACTGGTTGAATTGGCGTTCTGGGACATCATCGGCAAGAAGACAGGTCAGCCTGTGTACAAGCTTCTCGGTGGTCAGGTCAAAGAGAAGATTCCTGCCTACGCCAACGGTTGGTACACAGTAGAGCGAACGCCAGAAGCATTCGCCGAGGCTGCTCGTAAAGTTATCGATCGTGGCTACCGCGGAATGAAGTTTGATCCGTTTGGAAACGGAGACATGGAGCTTGAACGACCAGAGTTCTTCCGTTCATTGGACCTAATCGAAGCAGTCGCAAACGTCGCTGGTACTCGTGCGCAAATCATGATCGAAATGCACGGTCGGTTTGCTGCAGTTCAGGCTCGTGAAATTGCAAGACATATCGAGAAGTACAACATTGGATGGATCGAAGAGCCTGTACGCCCGGGCGATACTCCGGCGCTGAAGTCTGTACGGCAGCACACTTCGTTGCCGATCGCTACTGGTGAACGACTCTACGGCGCACCTGAATTCAGAGAAATCTGGGGTGCTCAGACGGTCGACGTGTTGCAGACCGACATCACTCAGTCGGGTGGTATTTTCGAAACGAAGAAAATCGCATCGACAGCCGAGAGCTACTCGATCATGGTCGCTCCGCACAACGTCGGTGGAATCGTTTCGACGATGGCTGCGTTGCATCTGTGTCTCACATTGCGAAACGCAAAGATCCTAGAGCACTTCAACGACTTTGCTGATCCGCATGTGAAGAAGGCTGGTAGCGGATATCCAGAGGTCGTAGACGGTTACTTCCCGGTTCCAGACAAACCTGGCTGGGGCATCGAACTGGATGAAGACTTCATCAGGGCGAACCCACCGAACTACACATCAGCCGGAGTCATCGCTGACCCAGGTCTGAACATGTTCGAAAACGCCAACTGGGCAAAACGCGGCCAGGACGACTAGGACGAGTCTAGTTCTAACGGTGGTGACTGATGTTCAGTTGCCACCGTGTTCGTATTGCTCTCTGCTTAACTTGCCTCCGCATCTTGGCGCGCCTAGACTTTCGCCATCTTTCTATTTCGTAGATTTATATGAGGAAAAGCATGGCGAAGATACTGACTCAGGATCAGATCGACACTTACAACCGCGACGGGTATCTGGCGGTTCGTGAGGTTTACACACCTGCCGAGGTTCGTGAGCTACAAGAAGTCACCGAAGAATTTGTCGACAAATCTCGAGAAGTCTCGGAGCACACCGACGTTTTTGATATCGACATCAAAGCGGGGCATTCAGCCGACTCACCAAAGCTTCGCCGAATCAAGAATCCTCACCTTCACCATGACGCTTACAACCGCGCGATGAGGAACCCGAAGCTGCTCGACATTATTGAGCAGTTGATCGGTCCAGACATTCGTCACCATCACACCAAGCTGAACAACAAGGCTCCGGGTGGCGGGGCTCAGGTCGAGTGGCACACCGATTGGGGCTTCTATCCGGCAACCAACGACGACATTCTTGAAGTCGGAGTCGCCATCGATGCAATGACGGTCGAAAACGGCTGCCTCATGGTGATGCCGGGATCCCACAAAGGCCCTGCCTACGATCACCACGAAGACGGGGTGTTTGTAGGCGCGGTTCAGATGTCGGATGTCGACATGGAATCGGCAGGACAGATTCTTCTAAACGAAGGCGATATTTCACTTCACCACGTGCGAGCTCTTCACGGTTCAGAACCGAATATGTCGGCGAATGCACGTCGGCTTCTTCTGATGGGCTACTCAGCCGCCGACGCATTCCCAATTGGTGGATTCGGTGATTGGGAGAAGTGGCAAGCAGACATGCTCCGAGGAGTCGGTACAAACGTTCCTCGTTTCAACGGCGCGCCAGTTCGGGTAGCTGAGCCAAAACCTGCCGATAAGGGTTCGATTTTCGAGATCCAAGAAGAGTTGAGCAAGACTCACTTTGAAGAAGTGAAGCCCACCTGATTCTTCAATGAATTTGCTGTGTGGTGTGTCTAAATTTTTGTTGAGTGATTGCTCCGTATAGAGGTGCTGGGTATGCGAGTTTCGGCTGGAAAATATGATTTCGAGTGGCAAGGCGATTGGGCTCAATTGCCCGCCACTGATTCGGTGGCGCGTGGCTGGTCGCATCATGGAATGGCGTTCTCAGACGAGGGCCAGATCGTAACTTTTCACCCGGCCGAGTCGCTAGTTGTAATTCTGACGACCGAAGGCGAGTTGGTTCGGTCGTTCGAAATTCCAGTAATTGAGGCGCACGGTCTGACTTTGAGCACACTTGGCTTCTCGCAATCGATCTGGATCGCAGACAACGGACGAAAGCGGAATCCTGATCACGATTACGAGTACATGCCCGATCCATTGCAGGGCAAAGTAGTTCGTGTTTCCATGTCGGGACTTGTCGAGATGGAGTTGTTCGAGCCTGCAGGCTTGCAAGGTGAGCCGTTCTCGCCGACCAGCGTAATTGCGTTCGACGAGCATTTGGGTGGCAACGGTGACGTTTGGGTTGCCGACGGATATGGCAAGAGTCTTGTTCACCGCTATAACTCTGAGGGACAGCACATCAGCTCGATCGATGGATCTCGAGGTGGAGGGCGTTTTGATTGTCCGCATTCGCTTTGGATAGATACTCGATCAGGTGCTCCCCAGCTTCTGGTCGCTGACAGGGCTAACGGACGTGTTCAGGTGTTCGATATGGAAGGCGAATACGTTCGAACCATCGGCAGTGATTATTTTGACCGACCAACGGTGTTCGCTAATTATGGTGAGAACCTACTTGTTGGTGAGCTAAACGCTCGGATAACAATAGTCGGGCCGAACGACGAACTGGTCGGATACATCGGTGACAACACGCCGGTATCAGAAGAACCTGCTTGGCCGAACGAACCCAATCCCGCTGGCATTCCGCAGCGAACGTCCCGTCTGGTTGAAGGACGGTTCAACAGTCCGCACGGAATTACTTCGGATGGCGAAGGAAATATCTACGTTACCGAGTGGCTTATTGGCGGTCGCTACACGAAGCTGGCACTCGTCGATTAAGGTCGTTGCGAATGTCGACCGATCGATCTGAGCCGACTCTTCCGAACTTTGTTTGTAACAGTGCTCCGATAAGCGATATTGAAGAGCGCATTGCACAGGTTGGAGTCGACGTCGACGAAGTCGATTTCAAAGGCTGGTCGGGACTTCATTGGGCGCTAGTTCGAGAAGTCACCGATGTGATCAAGTTGTTCCTTGATTCGGGAGCCGACCCGAACCTTCCCACCGGAACAGGACGAATTCCGCTCAATATTGCAATGCGCAGCGGTCAAGCTGATGCCGTGCGACTGCTACTTGAAGCTGGAGCTGATCCGACCAGAGCAGACATCGACGGCAAGACTCCGCTGATGGTCGGGATGGCAGGAAAATATCCAGGGTTGATTGAAGTAATTAAACCCTGGCTTTAGTTAGACCAGAGTTTGTAAATACCTGTGTCATTTTGAAGTCGGTTTGCGCCATTCATCCTCACGAGATGCTCAGGCGTTTCTTAACTTTGACCCATTCTTGGCGCGCTAAGGTTTTTAGGAACCCCCTACCTAGCATTGTTCCGTCTGGGGGATTTACGGCGGTGAGTAGGGCTGTCCCGCAGCAATCCCACTCCGTGTGATCGCTTATCGATTTCCTCCTCGATGAGATCACAGCGTATAAGGGCGGAATCGTGGAGACTTCATGTCTGAGAAATACGATGTAGCGATTGTTGGCGGCGGGGTGGTTGGCAGCGCAGTAGCCCGAGAGCTTAGCCGTTACAACCTGAGAATCACCGTTCTCGAACGAGCCGCCGACGTTGCCCGAGGCACCAGCGGTAAGAACAGTGGAGTAGTGCACACTGGGATCAATGTTCCGTTTGGTTCAGTCAAGGCGAAGTACAACGTTGCTGGCGCCAAGATGTTCGAACAGTACTGTGCTGATCTAGATGTTCCGTTCAAGCGAGTCGGCAAGGTGATCGTTGCGCTTGGCGAAGCTGAAGTGCCCGACCTTGATGGGCTCAAGGCTAAGGGTGAAGCCAAGGGTGTACCTGATCTCGAAATCATCGACCGGGCTACTCTCAAAAAGATGGAGCCCAAAATCGAAGGTGCGGGGGCGCTCAACGTTCCTACAGCGGCTATCGCATGTCCATATTCTCTGACAATCGCGCTCGCTGAATCGGCAACCGCTGCAGGCGTCGATATCAAACTTAATTCGCCAGTTGTTTCTATTAGCGAAACACAAGGCGCTTTCGAAATCGAAACGCCAAACGAGACGATAAGTGCGGGACTCATCGTTAATTCGGCTGGATTGAACTCCGACAAGATCGCTCGAATGGTTGGCGTGCACCGATGGCGAATCTGGCCATGCCCCGGTGAGTACGTGATTCTCGACAAGCGAGTTGGTGGACTGATCAACAGCATGGTTTATCCGGTGCCGCCGAAGGGTGGAGCTGGACTCGGAATTCACATCACTCCAACGACTGACGGCAACATCCTGCTAGGTCCATCGGCCGATTACACAAATGACAGCGATGACGTTCGAACTACAGCCAAGATCCGCCGACAACTTCTGAAAGAGGCTGGAGAGTTTTTGCCGGGTCTAACGCCTCGTGACGTGATTACCGCGTATTCAGGAATGCGACCCAAGCTGGTTCCATCGAAGGTTGGCGGATTCGGTGATTTCGTGATCGAAGAAGTCGAAGAAGCCCCCGGCGTGATGCAACTGGTGGGAATTGAATCGCCTGGACTTACTGCAGGTCCGGCGATTGCCGAGCATGTTTCAAAATGGGTGCGAGAACGAATCCCGGCAACAGACAACTCGAAGTTCCCTCAAACGTGGTCTGCCGTACATAGGACACGTGAAGAAGAGTTATCAGCTGTCGACACATTGATTGCCGAAGATTCTGGATACGGAGAGGTTGTTTGCAGATGCGAGATGGTCACTAAGACCGAGATCGTGGATGCGATCAACAACAAACTTGATGCAACATCTTTGAATGCCATCAAGTACCGATCCCGAGCGACGATGGGGCGCTGTCAGGGTGGATTCTGTGGCCCTCGAATCGTCGACCTGTTGATCGAAAACGGTAAGTCTCCAGATTCGATAACTCTGAACGGTGGAGACTCTTGGCTGTTCCTCGGCACGACCGAAGATTTGCGAGCTGAGAGTAAGGCGAAGCGGGCTAGCCAGAAAGTTGGGGCCAAGTAATGGCAAGTCCAGAACTAGCTGATGTAGCGGTTATTGGTGGTGGTCCGGCTGGATTAGCCGCTGCTGAGGAAGCCAAAGGTGCGGGTGCTGATCGTGTGATTCTGCTTGAACGAGATGATCGTGTCGGCGGAATTTTGAATCAACAGGTGCACGATGGTTTCGGCACCAAGGTGTTCAAGGAAGCGCTGACTGGCCCTGAATATGCTGCGATCTACGAAGACCGGGTGAACGAACGTGGAGTCGAGACTTGGCTCAAGACGACCGTGACCGATCTGACGGATGATCGGCTCATTACCGTTCGTAACGAAAAAGGTGTTCAGACGATTCAAGCTGGCGCCGTGATTATTTCGACCGGTTGCCGTGAGCGAACTCGTGGCGCCATTGGAACTGCTGGTACCCGACCCGCCGGTGTTTATACCGCAGGATCGGTTCAGAACTATATGAACGTTCGCAATCTGGCTGTCGGACGAAAGGTTGTGATTCTTGGATCTGGAGACATTGGACTAATCATGGCGCGCCGTCTCACGCTCGAAGGAGCTGAGGTTGTGTGTGTCGCCGAGATTCTCCCACAGCCAAGCGGTATCGCCGGGAACCTAGTTCGGTGTTTGGAAGACTTTGGAATTCCTCTTTATCTCAGCACTACGGTCGCTGAGATTCACGGCAAGGAACGGGTGACAGGTGTCACTCTCGCCGAAGTTGGGCCGAAGATGGGCGAGGTGAAAGGCACACGACGATTTGTTGAGTGCGACACGCTTTTGCTTTCGGTAGGGCTTATACCCGAAACAGAACTTGCAACCGGTGTCGGGGTCGACATGAGCCCTGCCACCAACGGGGCAGTTGTCGATGATTCCTTCCGAACGTCTATTCCCGGAATTTTCTCGTGCGGAAACGTCTTGCAAGTTCATGACGTGGTCGACTTCGCCACTCTGGAATCAGAGAAGGCAGGAGTAGCAGCGGCACAGTGGGCGATGACCGGCAATCTCCCTGATCCTACTATCACGATGAAGGCCGGAAACGGTTTGCGCTATGTACTTCCGGCGACGATCAGTGGGTCTGATGCCGTCGATTTCACCATGCGTCCCTGGAAAGAAGAACACGATAAATCTGTGGTTTTCAAGAGCGGTGGTGAGGTACTCAGGCGACTCAAGATGCCGCACATGGAGCCGGCAGGAATGATTCAGGTTCGAGTTGGTAAGGGACGTTTCAAAAACGTCGTCGATAACGAAATTACAGCGGAGATAGAAGATTGAATTCCACCATCGTATGTATCGTCTGCCCGGTAAGTTGCCCAGTGGATGTCGAGTGGACGCAGGAAGATGGCGTTACTGGGGTCAAGAACCATCTGTGTAAGTTGGCAAACGACTACGTCGCTTCTGAACTATTTGATCCTCGTCGAACCGTTACGACTTCGATGCCTGTCGATGGTGGAGATTGGCCGCTTGTGAGCGTCCGCACCAATCCTCCAATCCCTAAAGACAGAATGCTCGAAGCAATGGACGAAATCACAGGCGTTCGCGTGAACGCTCCGATCAGGGTTGGTGACGTGTTGATTACTGACGTTCTCGGCACCGGTTGTGATGTCGTTGCAACACGGAACGTCAAGACTGCTTGAGCGTTCGAACGGAAGGAGGTAGTGCGATGATAAAGAAGATTATGGTTCCACTAGATGGATCTCAGCTGGCTGAAATGGCGTTGCCGATAGCCATGTCACTCGCACGTGCTTCAAACGCAACGCTTTGCCTTGTTTCTGTTGCCGGCGGGAAGCCGGGTGATCTTGTAAGCAGCGATTCTGAGTTGTACTTAGAAGAGACTTCATCCTCGCTGAACAAAAACGGTTTTTCATCTTGCTTCCACGTTGGAACTGGCCCAGCGTCACACAGCATTGTGCGAATCGCCAAGGGCGAAGATGTCGACATGATCATGATGACCACTCGCGGTCGTTCAGGCATTGCCCGAGGCATTCTAGGCAGCGTGACCGATGCGGTGATATCTGAAACATCGATTCCCGTTTACGTCGTTCGATCGGACAATGCACCGGACAGCAAACATTTGGCTCATGATTCCGGGATAATCGTGCCTCTCGACGGATCTGAGTTGGCTGAGACGGCGCTTGATGACGCCATTGTCTTGGCGGACTCGTCTTTGTCGCCGATCTACTTAGTTCGAGTTGTAGATGATGGTGCTGCTAGCGACGTTCGAGACGTTGCAGGGGCTTATCTTGATCGACTTGCTGAGAGGTTGGCTCGTCGGAAAATTCTTGCGATTCCCGAACTACTCAATGGAGAACCTGGCGAATCGATAATCCGGGCAATGAACCGGCATCCCGGAGCCGTGGTTGTTATGACTTCTCGTGGAGCCGGTGGGATAACTCGCTGGATGCGAGGTAGTGTCGCCGACTGGCTGATTCAACGTGCGCCAGGTCCGGTCGTGATCGTTTCGCCAAATCAACCCGCGGTGCTTGGTTCAGTTATCCACTAGCTGAGATTCGAAGACGAATTAGGTTCCAGCAACGAACTTGATTAGTTGGTGATTGTTATCGCAAAACGGCTTGTTTCGTGATGCTCTGCAACGGCACAAAGCAGTTCTGTCTCCGGTTATGACGGACTCGCCATCTTTGTTGACGATTTCGACTTCGCCCGTAATTCGAATCGGACCATTTCGCCATGCTCTCAGCGTAGGGACGTCGCCGTCGGGTTCTATTTCAACCGAGTCTTCTTTATCGGGATCGAGCTCGTAACGTAATGCTCCACTTGGGCAGTTTCGTACGGTGTCGACCACTTTTTGTAGGTCGGCATCTTCGAGATTGATCCAAGGTCGCGATCGTAGGTCGAACGTTTCTGGTGCCAGTCGAAGGCACTCAGCTACGTGGATGCAGCGTGATGCGTCGAAGCTGACTGTGACTCCGCTGCCTGAGTATGCGCGCCGCTTCGAGACTGACTTCGGATCAAGGAATTCCTCTTCCGAACGGCCGCTCTCTGCTCCGAAATCCGTTGGCTTGTGTGAGTTGTCGCAGAACGGCTTTTTCGACGACATTCCACAACGACACAGCCGTGCTTTGCCGTGTGTTTCTACCTCGTCTCGGCGTGCGTTGACGAGGTTGATCTGTCCGTTGACTACGAGAGGCCCATCTTCGGTTTCAGTTATTTTCACCTGTCCCATGCATCCTCCACTCCGGACTGTTCCGCTTGCTATGTGCACTCGATGGTACAGGTGGAAGGCTTCGTGTTCGATGCGGGATCACAATCAAACGCTAACCCCAGTCTCTTGAATGGAACTGTGGGATGGACTCTGGAATAGCCCTGATCGTTTCGACGACGATGTTCATTGTTCCTTCGCGTCGGGATACCGTGCCGGTGGCCAGCAGTAGTGATTCTTTAATCACCAGCTTCAGGCGTTGATAAACAGTTGGCCAGATGATTAGAGGCGAATGCCCGAACTCGTCTTCGAGAGTGATGAAGACTGTTTTTCCGTTCGGTTTCTGGCGCCTGATTACTAAGCCTGCTACCGAAATTCTGTCGCCGTTGGCGTAGTTTCTAACTTCCTCGCTTCGTATGACGTTCAGCTCGGCGGGTAGATGCGGCCTGATTTTCGACATCAAGTGACCTTGTGGGTACACGCCGGTAGCCGAGTATTCTCCGATCATCCGATCCCAGTCAGATTCGTTCGGAAGGGCCACTACGTCCTGCTCAACTGGCATTTCAAACGCTAGCTGGCGTGAACCGTCCTTCTTTTCTCCACGTGGTCGATACCGTAAGCCTGATTCCCAGCGTAGATGCCTGCGATCGGCGATTGTTGGCGGCTCACGGTTTGGGTCGGCTATTTCGTCGAAACGATCGAGTGCTCCAGCAGCCGACAAGTAGTCGAGAATCTCTTGTTGCACCCCGGTTCTCGACATGAAGTTTGCAAGCGAAACAAACTCTCCCGCTTCATCACGTTCTTCAAGAATTGGTGTGGCTGTCGCTGCTCGTAACTTCGCAACATGCGTCAGCCCCAGTCGTAGCGCGCCGCCTTCAATAACGGCCTTTCCACCACTTAGGTTTACGTCTGGCTCAAGTACTTTGACCCCGTGACGAGCCGCATCTTCTTTTAGCGTTTCTAGGTTGTAGAAGCCCATGGGCTGGTTGTTGAACAGGCCAACGAAAAACTCAAGCGGCCAGTAGTGTTTGAGCCACGACATTTGATATGCTGTTACGCCAAAGGCGAAGGCGTGTGCTTCTGGAAATTGGTACATGCCGTGGAACTTGCCGAATACGCGTTCAGCGGCATCAGGCGGAACACCTTTTGCCAGTGCACCAGTGATGAATTTGTCTTTCCAGCTTGCGATGTGTCGTTCGTTGTTTCGGCGAGTGAATGCACGCCGCATCTGGTCGCCCTCGACAGCACTCATGCCGCCGACGTGCATTGCGAGTTCTCCAAGTTGATCTTGGTAGAGCGGTACACCATACGTTCTGCCTAGTGCAGGTTCTTCCAGCGGGTGATCGTATTTCCAGTCGGGGTCTTTGCCCATGTGTCGTCTGATCAGTAGGGTCACGCCGTCATTCACACCAACA
The DNA here is from genome assembly GCA_040264655.1 of Dehalococcoidia bacterium. Classification (GTDB taxonomy): domain Bacteria; phylum Chloroflexota; class Dehalococcoidia; order Lucifugimonadales; family Lucifugimonadaceae; genus Lucifugimonas. Next base: position 84,948 of record JBDQHW010000004.1, read on the forward strand.
CCGGGGCGAACTGCTCCGACTTCCCATGCCATCTCAGTAAGGTTGCGTGGGCGCAAGCGAGTGACTGTCTGCATTTGTGCAGCCGATTCGATTTGGAACACGCCGATAGTGTCGGCGTTGTGTATATCGGTGTAGACGGCGTGGTCCTCGAAATCTATTCGAGAGATGTCTACTCTTTTTTCGGTCTGTTTCCGAATGAGTTCTAGTGCCTCAGAAAGCTGTGAAAGTGCGCCCAGGGCTAGGAAGTCGATCTTCACAAAACCTGCGTCTTCGGAGGCGTTTTTGTCCCATTGGCAGATAAAGCGGCCATCGATAGCGCTACGTTGAAGGGGCACTGTTTCGGAAAGAGGACGTGCTGAGAGAATCATCCCGCTGGGGTGCTGGGCGAGATATTTCGGAAAGTGGTTGAGCTGTTGTGCAAGCTCGATGAGCATCTTCCATACAGGGGCGTCTACTCGGTCCCTGAATTCAGGAAGCTCAGCCATTTCCTTGGCTAGGGCAGGAATTGAACTGTGCCCATCAAGTCGTTTGTTGAGTCGGCCGAGATCATCGTCGGCGATGCCTAACGCCTTGCCGAGATCACGTACTGCTCCCCGGATTTTGTAGGTCGAGATCATTCCCGTTAGTACGGCGCGTTCGTATCCCCAGCGTTCATGAATTCGCAGGATTAGCTCGGCACGGATTTCACGTGGGAAGTCGAGATCGATGTCAGGTGGCGATAGTTTTTCGCCGTCGGTAGTTTCCGGTAGGAATCGATCAAGACGAAGTCCGAACTTGAGTGGGTCGATGTGCGACAACCCTGTGAGATAGCCGATGAGAAGTGCCACTGATGAACCGCGACCTCGTCCCGGTGGGTTCTCTTCAATCGGAAGCCCAGGCTCGACGAGGCCGAGGTCTTCCTGAACTTCACGAGCGATTCGGATGATGTCGTAGTACTGCAACATGAAGCCGACTAGTCCGTGCCTTTCTAACAGGTCGAATTCTTTGTCGAGTCGTGCGGTTACTTCTGATGTGAGACTGCCGTATCGACGTACTGCCGCCTCTTCACAGATCTTTCGCAAGAAGCTTGATTCGGTGTGGCCGGGTGGGAGGAAATCGTAAGACGGAAAATCGTAGATAGCGTCGGAGGTGAGATCGAATTCACATCTATCGGCGATCTTGACGGAGTTTGTTATTGCTTCCGGGTGCTCACTGAATAGAACTCCCATTTCATCGGGTGATTTCAGGAAAAACTGGTCGTTGGGTCGGCGTTCTCGATGGCTCGCTTCAAGCGACTTGTTGTGCTTGATTGCAACTAGGGAGTCGTTGAGTCGGTGTCGGTCTTTGACGTGATAGTGAACGTTGTTTGTAGCGACGATTCCCACTTTGAGTTCTCGCGCAATCGCTGCCATGATGCGGTTTCGTTGTACATCGCCCATAACGAGATTTTGCTGCAGTTCGAGAAAGAAGTTTTCTTCGCCAAATATCTCGACATATTTCTTGGCAGCACGATTGGCAGAATCGATATCGCCAGCAGCAACTAACTCTGAAATTTCTCCTCGGCGACAACCGGATAAGCAGATAACTCCTTCAGCGTGATCGGCTAGAAGCGATGGGTCGAGATGTGGGTCGTTGCGTTCCTCAGCATCGATGTGAGCACGCGTCGTGAGCAGCGATATGTTTCGGTAGCCGGCAGCCGTTTCAGCGAGAAGAGTTATGTGGTGACGTTTGGAAGGATCATGCTCGGTGTCGGGCTGATCGTTGAGACCACGTGCGAGGGTTATTTCGATTCCAATTACTGGCTTGATACCGAGTTCTTTTGCTGCCTGAGCGAACTCCATTACACCGCTCACATTGTCGTGATCCGTAATAGCGAGGGCATGGAGTCCTAACTGCTTGGCAGTAAGCAGCAAATCCCACGCTTCCGAGGCGCCTTCTTGGAACGAGTAGTTGCTGTGGGCGTGAAGCTCTGCGTAGCGGAGAGCAGCTGCGTTTTTGGTGGAACGAGGTGAAGTGTCAGGCGCCTCGGAATCTGTTGGCTGTGAGCTTCTTATGCTTTCAGCCTGTTCGTCATTGAGTGCGTTGTTGATACCACGACCGCCGCTAATCCACCCATCATGTGTAGGGCTGCTGTCGCGTTTTTTCGTAACGGATTTCTGGGACTTTGAAGTCGCCCGGCGACGGCGAGATTTAGTTTCGTATCGAGCGTCGGTCGTGCTTGTGGTGTCATCGGTATTCGAGGCGTCAGACGATCTGCCCGGTGAGCCAACAACCTCCTTGGCAGGTAAAACTTTTTCTATTTCGGAAAACTTGTCCATGAATCCGTCGATCACTTTGCTCTCGCGGCGCGCGAGTGCGCGTCGTGAGGGCTGAATAGGATGCTCTGTTCGCCCGCTTATCTCCTAGTGGAGATGTCGTATTCACAGGCGTGAGACCGTTGAATTTGATGCGATGCGCTTTGGGCAATGTTAGGTTTCCGCCATAAACAATCATCAAGAGGCATCTTGGCTTGGATAATGCGAAAAAATTCCGTTTAACTCCTCACAACGCTCTGGGGAGATTCATCGCAGTGGAAGGGTTGGATGGGACAGGAAAAACAGGCCTAGTCCGAAGAATAGTCAGTGACTTAAAGTCTCAAGGCTTTGAGGTCGTTCGAGTAAGAGTCCCTACTGATCGCATTCGACGTTCTTGGATGTTTCAACAAGTGCACAATTTGAATATCCAGAGTGATGTAGACCCTTTGGCTTACGAGGTCGCATACATGGCTGATCGACTTCAATTAAGCGGGGCCGTAATCAAGCCAGCTTTGGATCAAGGGAAAATTGTTGTTGCTGACCGTTATTTAATTTCATCTATTGGTTCATTGCTGGTGCGAGTGCCTGAATTGTTGGATGTGATTGAAACCTCCTATACCTCGTCAGGTTGGTTCAATGAACTCGTCAGCAATTTGGTGCAACCCGATGTCTCTTTTTTCTTACACTCAGATGCAGATGTTGCTATGACGCGCATTGCTAAGAAAAAGGATGAGCGAGCATTTGATCTTGACGCAAATTTTTACCGGCATGTTTTTAATCTTGGTAAATCATTTGCTGTCGCGAATGAAATGGTTCTTCTAGACACGACCAATGTGACCGCCGTGAATATCAATGCCACTGCGCAAGAGTACATTTCCAAGATATTGCGTTGGTCGCATGCCGATACTTAACCTGCTTGCCGATACCAATTGTTGGCAATGAGGTCGAGATAAATAGTTATCTGTTGGCCGCTTTCGAGTCGTAGCACGTAGTAGAGCCGAGATATTTCCTCGTCTGGTCCGCGCCACCATTCATCGTTTACTTTCCACAGGTTTTCTATCTCCACCACCCGCATCCATTTGCCATCGGACACTAGTGATGCTTTACGTTTTTCTCGTTCCATCTCCCTTGAAGGGAGAGGGCTAGGGTGTGGGTTGGACGCAAGTGATTGACGTTCAAGCTCTTCAGCAATTTTGAATAACACTCCTTCAGTATTTTCAAATACTTCGTTGTTCCAAAATCTGATTACTCGATATCCATGTGCTTCTAGATCTTGTTGTCTTGCAATATCTGACTCTTGTTGAGTTGCATGGTGTCCGCCATCTAGTTCGATGATCAGGCGTACAGATCGACAGCAAAAATCGACTATGTAAGGTCCCACTGAGTGTTGGCGAGTGAATTTGTACTTCGCTATTTGAGTTTTGCGTAGGTGCTTCCAGAGTAAGTTTTCTGCTGGTGTTGTGTTGCTTCTGAGCTTTCGGGCGTTGCTTGTCGTTGTTGGCGGTACACGATTGGACCCACCCTCTAACTCCCTCCCTTGAAAGGAGGGAGGATAGGTTTCTTCCGTGTGCTGATTCTTTTGAGAAATTCCATATTTGCGGCGTCTTGCTGTGCGGCGGGCGCGTGGTGATTCGATGGCTGGTGGAGCTTGGATTGAAGTCGGGTTGCCATTTGAATCGGTTCGAACATGAACAGTTCGAGGTGCGTTTAGCGGTTTGATGCCGCCTGAATGTTTAGCCAACTTTTGCTGGTTCCTCGTCACCGCTGCCACTACTTAACTGAACTAATGCGTACCTGCGTTCAGGGATTCGCGACCACGGTTCAAGCTCTCTTACTTGATATATAGGCGGAGCAACTCGTAGTCGTGATCGAAGCTGACTTATCGTTTCCTGCAAGTCGGTATCACGCTTCACTTCTTTCCACATAGACTCTTGCCTGCCTGCCTCTCCCGTGATGCCAGAAAGCGTTATTCGCATATCTTCCAACGGCCCGGGAATTTCAGCGATATCTAGCTTGGATTTGATAGCAAAGAGCGCTTGGTTCTTGCTGCCTGCGGGATCTTTGAACGACACTCGCATGGTCCATGGAGCATGTTGGAAAACCTGCGATTGGATGTTTGCCTGACGAGCAAATCGACGTGCAAGTTGTGGTCGTCCATATGCACGTACAAGCAGGCTTTCGAGAGCTGGGACGATTGCCGCCATGCTTACGGTGGGATCTGGAAAATCGAGATGTTCTGATACGCCGAGCACACTTCGCTTCGGCATTAACGGTCGATTATCTATGCCGTTCGCTAAGTCCCACGCTGTGCCGCCTGATTGGCCAAATTGAGCTTCCATTGGGCCGCGAGGAATGTCGGCTATGTGGCCCATTGTTGTTAGGCCGAAAGCGTGGAGTCGCTTGATGAGAGAGTAAGGGATGGGTAGTGAGTCGACCGGGAATTTATCGAGGAATCGACCGGGTTCGCCCGTCACTTTTCGCCCACTGTTCGACCGACTCAAAAGTGATGCTGCGTACGCCAGCCATTTGTTTTCACCAACGCCAATGCGTAGATCGAAATCATCCACTGCGCCCGCAAGTAATCGCACTACATGTGCATCGTCTCCGTACAGCCCTTCGAGCCCCCATATGCCTACATAGGCAAGACCCGGACCTGCTGCTTCAATATCAGGAACGAGTTGCTCTAGGTTTTCGGTAATTTCGTCGAACACCAGTGCGTATAGCGGTGTGTCGGCTTCAATGATGAGCACGCCTCGGTGGCGTGATGTTGCTTCGGTGAGTGGCATGCCGGGCATCACATCGGTTAGATCGGGAGATGCTGCTAGAACCACGCGTGCAGATAGCGAGTTTTTTGTGACTTTCGATGTCTGCCCCGATCCGGCAGGCATGTTTGTTAGTTCTTCAGCTAGATCAAGCGTCTTGCCTGCAACGATTGCTGAACGATCGTGAAGTTCTGGCTTGCGCATTACCTCAACCTGCCACGGAAAGTTGGGTATCCGTAGGCAGGCAAGAGGTCTGACACGCCCTTCCGGTGGCTGTGCAGTGGTGCGTCGTGATCTGTCTCGTTGCGAGTTGGTAACAGCGGGTGACGACTTGAGTTTGGATATGGCTCGTCTCATAGATGGCGCGTTCAGTGATGGAGGGTGAAGGCCGTGAATCGGGCCTGGAAATCAATAAGCGCTAGCCAATTAACAAGGAGTCAGCGCTTTAGGTGAGACGAATCGGATTCGGCTATTACTTACTCCGGTCGATCCAACTTTTGTACTGTTTGCGTTTCTTGTTTTTAAGAAGCAAATATCGACTGGGAGACCCATAATAGAACATTTGTTCTAAAAAGCAATAGCAAGAATGGCATGGCTTGTTGGTGATAGCTCCGGGCGTCATCGGGTGACTTGGCCGGAGCCAAATACACGCGCACTTAAAGCAAAAGCCCGGGCTAGTGCCCGGGCCATGCTTCGGAGATGTGCTGCTAGTGGTTAGCTAGCTTTGCGTGCTCTTGCGAGCATTGATCAAAATCGCAGCAACCGCAGAGGCAGCTACAGCGCCTGCTATGAATCTTTTCACTGCCATGTATCTGTCCTCCGTCTGGGTCATCCTTCAAATAGCGGGAAGGATGAGCGTTGTTTGTATCCTGCGATTTAATTATTGGATGCACAGCATTACAAAACGGTTACAAGAAGCTGGGAATTTGCTGAGAGTCCCATAAGGACATTTTCAGTGGATCAGGGGAGTAAGAATGATGTTGGAGTGGCAGCCGAGGGGATTAATTGGCAAGATACTGCTGGGTGATAAATCCTGCCGAATCCCCAACCACTGAGAAGGAAATCAGCATTGCCGTTTGTAGTTAACGATGGAGTGAAAATTTGGTTTGAAGTCGAGGGTGAAGGTCCTCCACTGATGCTGATGCACGGCACTACGGGCAGTTCTAAGGCATGGAGACGGTTCAGTGTGGTCGACGCTCTTAAGGACGACTACCAACTGATTCTTGTTGACGCACGGGGGCACGGCAAGAGCGACAAGCCGCATGACCCTTCGGCGTACCTGCCTGAACCAAAAGCAAAAGATATCAAGGCGATTCTGGATGAGCTCGGTATCGATTCAACGCACTATCTGGGTTACTCAATGGGTGGTCGGATCGGATTCGATGTTGTGACCGAGCAGCCGAGCTTATTTCGTTCGATGATCGCAGGTGGAGCAGGACCTTCGCCGGTGTCGTTACTCGAAACATCTACTCAGATGGCGGAGAACACTATCGAGCAGATCGTTGAGATGCGAGAAGCAGCGAACGGCAGGATGGCAGATGAGGTTCGCAACGATTTCCTGGCGAACGATATTCTCGCTATCCGAGCTTCATTGGATCCTTCGATCCTAGATCAGGAAGATCTATACAAAGCGAAGCTCAAGAGTTTTGCAAAGCCGACGATGATGTTCGTTGGGGCGGAAGATCCACGAGTCGACGATATTGAATCGATATCTGCTGAGATGCCAAACGCTGAGTTCGTTTCTATTCAAGGTCGAGACCACGGTGGAGCGATGGAAGCGATCATCGATCTGGTTCCGCAGATCAGGCAGTTTTTGGGGGCGGTTTAAACAAACATGGGTCCAATTCCATACCCGTGAATTGAATCGCTGAGTCTAGGAATTGAACCCATGAATTAGGTTCGGAAAGTTCTAGTTACCCGGTTTGATGACCATGACGAGAATTACAACTAGCAGAAGTAAAAGGTCGAGTCTCGAAATGAGAGTGAGCCGGCTAATCGCAGCTTTTCCTTCAGTTGAATCCAGACCGTGTTCAGTTACCGCAGCTGTTTCTTTTCTTAATCGAAGGACCGATCAGCGCTGCACCGCCAAGGAACGTCAGAACAAAGCCAGTGAGCCCGATCTGAACGAACATTGCGTCGAAGCCCCATCCGGCTTCAGAAACCAGCCATGCACCAGCCGCTACAACTATTAGCGAAAGCGGCATGAACACACGCATGCCCACCCATTCACCAAGCCCTAAAAACCAAAGCGCTTGTTCTTCGTTTCCAGTCTTAGTAACTCGCCATGAAAATATGTTGAGTATGAAATTTCCACCCACCCAAAACACCGCACCAACAATATGAATAGCAAGCAAAATTTCAGTTAACGTCAATTTCCAGCCCTTTGCGCAGAAACATCTAACGTCTAAAGCCGATGCCATAGAACATGCGAAATCTTAGTGGTTTGGTCTACCGGGATGCAAGAGACCGGTTGAACAAACTGGGTTGGACCAAGAGTGATTACCAATAAGTAGTACGCCGGTTGCGTTACACGTCTGCAATCTCGATGTAGTCTGAACTCTCGTTATCTCGATAGCATTCACTGTCGCCAGATCATCATTGCGACCGCAGTAACGGACTCGGCGCACAACAAACGGTAAATATCTAACAATGCGAAGCTCCCAACTATTCGGAAAAACCCTCAGGCAAGCCCCTGGTGATGCGGAAACCATTAGCCACCAACTGCTTACTCGCGCTGGATTTATACAGCAGATAGCAGCCGGGATATTCAGCCTCCAACCGTTGGGCAATCGATCGATTACGAAAATCCGAAATATCATCCGTGAGGAGATGGATCGAGCAGGCGGGCAAGAGATAAACGTGCCTGTTGTTCAACCACGCAGCTTGTGGGAAGAATCGGGCAGGGCAGAAACATTTGTGCCGCCTTTGGCTACGTTTGAAGATAAGCGCGAACGACAGATGATCATTGCTCCGACTCACGAAGAAACTGCCACTGCGATGGCGCGGGCTGGAGTAACAAGCTACCGAGATTTACCGTTCACGATTTACCAGATTCAAACGAAATTCCGTGATGAGACTCGACCGCGTGGTGGACTATTGCGAGTTCGCGAATTCGAGATGAAAGACGCGTATTCGTTCGACGCCGACGAAGAAGGAATGGATCGAAGCTTCCAATCAATGGTTGCTGCGTACAAGCGAATCTTTAAACGTTGTGGTCTCGAAGTCATCATGGTTGAAGCTGACTCAGGAGGAATCGGGGGAAAAGACTCAAACGAGTTCGTTCTTTTGACCGAGAGTGGAGAAGACACAATTTTGATGTCGACTGAAAGCGATTACGCAGCCAACGTCGAAAAGGCATCATTCATTAAGAAGGCATTTCTAGTCGGTGAACTTGGTGAAGTCGAAGAATTTGCAACACCTGGTATCAAAACGATCGATGAGCTAGCGAAGGCTGAAGGCGTATCGACATCGAAGACTGCCAAGGCCGTTTTCTACAGCGTCGATGGCGAGATCGTTGTTGTCACAATTCGTGGCGACTATGAAGTCAACGAGACAAAACTGCGAAATCAGCTGGGTGGATCAGAGCCTCGTCTTGCAACACCAGAAGAAGTGAAGGCTGCCGGGTTGGTTTCGGGCTCAGCGTCTGCAGTTGGACTAGAAGGTATGAAGAGCGTTGTGGATGATTCGATCACTATGGGATCGAACTATCTTGCTGGCGCGAACAAAGAAGGCTTTCACCTACGCAACGTAAACCTTGATCGTGATTTCAAGGCAGACATTCTTGCCGACATCGCCGAGGCGAAAAAAGGCTATCTTTCTCCAGACGGCAAAGGGAAACTCGTCGCCAAGCGTGGAATCGAAATCGGTCACGTGTTCAAGCTTGGCAACGTCTACTCATCAAAGATGGGCGCTGAATACACCGATGAAGATGGCGACCAAAACGAAATTCTCATGGGTTGCTACGGAATCGGTGTAGGCCGAATGCTGGCTGCAGCTGTTGAGTCGAATCACGATGATTTCGGAATGACGCTTCCGCAGGCAATCGCTCCATACGAGGTGTATCTAGCTGGGCTAAACCTGAACGATGCCGATATCGCCGGTAAAGCAGAGCAGATCTACACCGATTTACTGGACGCCGGATACGACGTGTTATTTGACGATCGAGACGCACCTCCCGGAGTGAAATTCAAGGACGCCGACTTAATCGGAATTCCTGCTCGCGTTGTTATAAGTGCGCGTAGCCTTGAAAACGGTGGAGTAGAGGTGAAATCACGCATGAGCAAGGACTCGGAAATCGTTCCAGAGGGTGATGTTCTTGAGAGCATCAAGAGAATCCTCGGTTAATTCCTGGTCTGTTTAGTTCAAATCACAGATCGAACGGTTAAGTTTCTGTGAATTTGGCGAAATAATGAATATGCATCACCGTAGCGATCACTTCGCAGGTATCATAGGTCGGGTGTTTGCTCGAACTGACTAGCAGTTTGTTGATTTCCAAATCGGAAATTCGCTTCCGGCAACGAAACGTTTGAGTCGGCATCAAAAGGAAACGTGGGACGATAACCGTACGTACGGCACTTGGATATGTTCAACCGTGAACATTCGATGGGATTCCCACTAACGAGGCTTGATTTATGGGTAAGAAGTTATTTATTGGTAGCCTGGCATGGGCTACAGACTCTTCTGGTCTTCAGGCTGCTTTCGAGCGGTTTGGTGAGATCGAAGAAGCAACCGTTATCAGCGATCGCGAGACCGGACGGTCACGTGGTTTTGGTTTCGTAACATTTGTTGACGAAAGTTCAACTCAGCAGGCTATTTCAGAAATGAATGGTTCTGAGCTTGACGGTCGACCAATCGTTGTAAACGAAGCTAAAGAGCAGGCTCCTCGTGGCGGCGGCGGTGGATACCGTGGCGGCGGCGGCGGTGGCGGACGACGCGAACGCTGGTAAGCCATTCACTGTAGTTACACCAACTACTGAATGATCTTATGACGGGTGTGGCCTTCGGGCTGCACCCGTTTTTTTGTTTTAGATAACTTGGTCTTTGTATAACTTTGGCAGTGGTTACTAATCGTGATTTTCTTTATCGGAATCGATGAGTAATAAATAGGGAAACGTGGTAGACTTATCTAAGTAGGGCTCAGATATTTCAAGAGCTTGACATTGAGAAGTGGGCGACGCCCGCTTTTTTTGTGTCTTTCAATAGTGTGAACCGGAGGAATGAGTTGAAGAGTGATCTGCTAATAGCGGTTGCCCAACTCGCTGCAGAGCGAAATCTACCTCAGCCAATTGTAGTGAAGGCTGTGGAGGCTGCGCTCGCGGCTGCCTACAAGCGCGATCCCGCCGCTCAAGGCCAGGACGTAATTGTTGAGATGGATCCAAACGACGGTGACGCAACTGTTCGCACAGTTCGTCACGTTGTTGAGGAAGTCGAAGATCCGCTGATGGAACTGACTGTCGATGACGCACAGGAGCTCCAAGCGGGTGCTGTGGTTGGCGACATCATCGAAACCGGCCAGCTTGAGTACAACCCCGGTCGAATTGCCGCACAAACTGCCAAGCAAGTCGTTATGCAACGACTTCGTGAAGCAGAACGCGACATCGTATTTGAAGAATTCATCGACAAAGAGGGTGAAGTTCTCACCGCAACAATTCAGCGTGTTGAATCTCGCTGGGTAACAGTTGACCTTGGAAAAGCTGAGGCAGTTATGCCTCCGGCTGAGCAGTCGCCGTTTGAGCGGTACCGCCCAGGTCAGCAGCTCAAGTTCTTTGTAGTTCAGGTTGGTCGCACAATTCGTGGCCCAGAAATCGTTGTATCTCGAACACATCCTGATCTTCTACGTCGACTCTTTGAAGTTGAAGTTCCAGAGATATTCAGCGGTGTGATCGAAATCAAGGCGATCGCACGAGAGCCTGGTGCCCGATCAAAGGTTGCCGTATCTTCGAACCAAGAAGGTGTCGATGCTGTCGGTGCTTGTGTCGGACTCCGTGGAATTCGTATCCAGAACGTAGTAAACGAACTTCTCGGCGAGAAGATTGACGTTATCGAATGGGATGCCGATCCAGTCAAGTTCATTTCTAATTCCCTCAGCCCGGCTGTTGCAGATCGAGTCGATCTCAACACGGAAGAGGAATCAGCGACTGTTCTAGTTCCCGACCGTCAACTTTCGTTGGCAATTGGTCGTGAAGGTCAGAATGCTCGTCTTGCAGCGAAGCTAACAAACTGGCGAATTGATATCCAGGGCACAACTCAAGTTGTCGAACCTGAGCCAGAGCCAGAAGTAGCTGAGACTACTGAGGCTGTTGCGGCTCCTGAGGGCGAAGCAACCGAGGTTGCTGCAGTTGAAACTGCAGCTGCCGAAACTGCCGAAGCTGTCGTTGCTGAACAAGCAGCCGAAGCAGTACCTACTGCTGAAGTTGTTGAAGAAGCTCCGGCAGCTGAGACTGAAGTAGCAGAGCCGGAACCTGAAGTCGACGAAGAAGCTGTCAAAGCTGCTGCAGACGCAGAGCTTCTTGCTCTCGAAGAAGAACTTGCTGTTCTTGAACGGGAAGAAGAAGAACGCAAAGCAGCGGCTGAAGCTGAGACTCTCGATGTTTCATCTGATGATCTATGGCAGGTCGATGGTGGCAAGTCAGAATCGGCTCAGGACACTGGCGGAATTCGATTCGCTGAAGACATTGCTGGTTTCCGAGAAACCGACGCAGGCCGTCGGGGTGGTCGCCGTGGTGGCAGCAGCGCACGAAACCGCCGTCGTCGTTAGTAAAAGAAAATCACAGGTCGGGGCAAGATGAGTCAGGTAAAACAACACATCCCAACCCGAACCTGCGTTATCTGTCGAGAAAAGTGGCAGAAGAATGAACTCCTCAGGATTGTGAAATCACCTGAGGGTGAAATTCTGTTTGATGTGACCGGACGTATGGACGGTCGAGGAGCGTATGTTTGCGGCGATGCTACGCACTGGGGCGATAACGACCCGAGTGAAGGTAGCAGCAGAGGTAAACTAGGTAACGCGCTCAAAACGAAGATTGATGAATCAAGGATGAAGCTGCTCAGCGATGCAATTCAATTGCACATAATTGCACATAACTGAGTAGTCAATCTAATAAGGGAACTCACTGGTACATGGCACAACGTCGCGGACAACGTAGCTTCAAAGGCCGATCTAACAAGCGCGGTCGTCCAGATGGTTCTGGCGGACCTGGCGGACAACGCGCGGTTGTCGAAGACAAGGCTCCGCGCTCACCTGTAGCGCTTCCAGCTCAGACTACTGTCGGTGAACTTGCCGAGATCCTTGAAATGACCAACGTCGACACCATCAAGGCACTGATGCGCTTGGGTGTGATGGCGACTGTCAACGAAACCGTTGAATTCGAAGTTGCTGCCAAAGTGGCTGCCTCGTTCGAAATCGGTGTTCTAAAGCCGAAAGACCGTGAAGAGAGTGCTGCTGCAACCAAGGTTGGAGTAGACGATGACATGACCGAGGACAACTCCGTCAGTCGCCCTCCAGTCATTACTGTGCTTGGACACGTTGACCACGGTAAGACGACTCTGCTCGATGCCATTCGTGGTGCAAAAGTTGTTGATACTGAAGCCGGTGGAATTACCCAGAGCATCGGTGCCTATCAAGTCGAGAAAAACGGTCAGATTCTGACGTTCATCGACACTCCAGGTCACGCAGCGTTCACGCAAATGCGAGCCAGCGGAGCGCAGGTTACCGACATCGCAGTTCTCGTTATCGCCGCCGATGACGGTGTTATGCCTCAGTCGCTTGAGGCTATCGACCACGCACGAGCTGCTGGTGTTCCGATTATCGTTGCAATCAATAAGATGGACGCACCTGGTGCTGACATCGATCGAGCCAACGCCCAACTAGCAGAGCACGAGATCATCGTTGAATCGTACGGTGGTGACACCGTTGCAGTTCCGGTTTCTGCATTGAAAGGTGAGGGAATCGATGATCTTCTCGAATCTTTGCTACTTGTAGCTGAAATCCAGGAACTGAAAGCCAACCCAGATCGATCTGGTATCGGCGTGGTTATCGAATCTCACATGGATCGTTCACGGGGAGCAGTTGCATCTGTTCTCGTGAAGTCAGGGACTGTAAAAACTGGTGACAACATCGTTGCCGGGATGTTCCGCGGTCGAATCAAATCTATGATCGACGGATTCGGAAAAGTAGTGACCGAAGCTGGTCCTTCTACACCGATCGAAGTACTTGGTCTAAACGGCACGCCAGCCGCTGGTGACCAATTCGACGTTGTTGCTAATGATCGAGCCGGACGTGATCTCGTAAACACACGAGAGCGCCTTGCATCGAAACGCAAGGACACACGTGCTGCTACGACGATGGCTGAAGTCATGCGTCGTGTTCAGCAGTCGGGTTCTAAGGAGCTTCTGGTTGTTATCAAGACTGGAAACCACGGGTCTATCGACGCTGTTCAGCGAGCGGTTGAACAGGTATCCAACGATGAAGTACAGGTTCGTGTTCTTAGCGCCGCATCTGGTGCTATCAACGAAGCCGACATTTTGCTTGCTTCCGCATCTGATGCGATGGTTATGGGATTCGAAACTACAGTTGAAGCCGGCGCACGTCGTCAGGCTGAATCTGAAGGTATTGCAATCCGAACGTACGACATCATCTACAACCTCATTGATGAAGTTGAAGACGCCGCACGAGGATTGCTCGAGCCAGAACGCAAGATGGTTGTTACTGGGCACGCATCGGTTCTCGAAGTGTTCCAGCACGGAAAACGGGAACAGATTGCTGGTATTCGCGTTACCGATGGAAACCTCAAGCGATCAGGCCGTATGCGTGTGATTCGCGGGGGAGACGAAATCTTCGACGGTGCGATCACCTCGATGCGTCACTTGAAGGATTCAGTCCGAGAATTGACCAACAACTTCGAGGGCGGTGTCATGATCGACGGATTCCACGAATATCAGGAAGCCGACGTTCTCGAAGCATACGAAGTTCAGGTCACCCGAAGATAATCGTTCTACGGTTGTGATTGGTCGTTGTCTCGCCAGTTCATGTGGTGCGACGGCAACAGGAGTTACGTGAGCAGTGGACGACAGACGCGGCGGACGCATTAACCACACGATTCAGCGCGAGCTGGGATCGCTTATCGAAGAACTGAGCGACCCGCGCTTGTCTCCTATGACTTCGGTTACCGGCGTTGAGGTCAATCGCGATCTCTCGATGGCAAAAGTACACGTCAGTGTTCTTGGTACCGACGAAGAACGTGAAGATACTCTCGAAGCACTTCGCTCGGCAGCAACGAAACTCCGTATGGAAATTTCACAGAGAATCGTGATTCGAAAGATGCCGCGTCTCTCATTTCACTCCGATGACACGATGCAGACTGGTGCCGATATGGACCAGTTGATCGACCGAGTAATGGGCGAAGATAGTCGTCGTCACGCTGACAGAGACGGCAGTTGACCGACGATTCTCAGAACGTCGTACGTGCTGGATTTAGCGCCGGTGGTTATCTGAACATCAACAAGCCACAAGGCTGGAGTTCGACCGACGTCGTTCGCAAGCTCAAGGGCATTACGCGTGCCAAGAAGATTGGCCACGGTGGGACACTTGATCCGCTGGCGACGGGTGTATTGCCAATTTGCGTAGGTTCCGCTACTCGATTCGCCGATACGGTGTTACTCGGGACGAAGTCTTACCGCATCACGATGGTGCTCGGATCATCGACCAATACGTACGACTCAACTGGTGAGGTTACCGCCGAAGCTGATTGGTCGGGTGTAACTCGTGAAGATGTGGTCGCTTCCCTCGATGAGTTTCGAGGTAAATTCGACCAGATTCCACCGATGTTTTCAGCGTTGCACCACAACGGAAAACGACTCTATGAACTTGCCCGAAAAGGTATCGAAGTTGAGCGTCCGGCTCGACCCGTCGAGACCATGAGTCTCGACGTTGTCGAGTTCAATTCACCTGAGGTTGTAATCGACGTCGAGTGCGGGCATGGGTTTTACGCAAGAACTCTCGTCCACGATATTGGTGAACGCTTAGGGACGCATGCTCACCTCACTAACTTGGTGCGCACGCACGCAGGTGCGTTTAGCCTCGAAGAGACCGTGACGATTGAGCAAGTATCTGAAGCCGCTGATTCTGGTGATTGGCGGGAAGTTGCAATGCCTATCGACACCACGCTTCAGCACATGCGCCGGGTCACTTTGACGGACACGTTCGTCGAAATGATCAAATATGGGCGCCAACTTTCGGTCGATGCCTTTGGGACGCCAGGTGAATACGAATCGGGTGATCGAGTACGGGCGTACACACCAGAAGATGAGCTGCTCGCGATTCTAATATTCGAACCTGAAAAACTCGGATGGCGTCCAGAAAAAGTGCTGGCAGGAATCTAATCAACATGCCAGTTGAGCAGCGATTTATGGGGCATAACTAAACTAGTGCTTGCTATAGTCGATGCCAGATTTTTTGTGGCTATAGATTGAATTCAGTCGCACTTCCAATAGATGAACATCAACGTTCATGACATTTAAGAGTTTCCAAATTGCACGATAGTCCGCTCGCAGTTGTTGCCGAACTAATCCTTCTGCTGTCAGTAATCCTTGTCGCAGCGAAAGTCGGTGGGGAAGTTTCAGAGAGATACCTGAAGATTCCGCCAGTTCTTGGTGAACTCGGTGCGGGAATTCTCATTTCACCGTTCTTGCTTGGCGGAATTCATTGGTTTGGCGGCGGAGCACTATTTGAAGTCGCTCACGACGGCAGCGGACTGCCTGTCGAACCGCAGCTGTTTTTCGTAGCTCAACTTGCGGCAGTAGTGTTGTTGTTCGAAGCTGGTCTTGAGACCGACAAAGAACAATTTATTCGTTATGTAAAACCAGCTTCTGTTGTTGCGGCAGGTGGAGTTATTCTGCCGTTCGCCATGGGATTTGCTGCGACCGTCATGCTCGGCTTCGCAAGCATGGATTCGATCACTGAAATGATCCCTGCGCTCTTCGTGGGCGCAATCATGACAGCGACTTCGGTGGGTATTACGGCTCGTGTATTGGCCGATATTCGCCGCCTCGATTCGCCTGAAGGTGTGACGGTTCTCGCGGGAGCGGTTGTTGATGACGTGCTTGGAATCATCCTCCTCGCCATCGTCGTAGGAATAGCAGAAGAGGGATCGGTTACAGCCGGTTCTATTGGAGTCATATTCCTGAAGGCAGTCGGATTCTGGCTAGGACTCATGTTCCTCGGCTCCCTGGTATCGAACTACATCTCAAAATTCGTTTTGTGGTTCAGGAGCGCAGGGGCTGCGCTGGTATTGGCTCTGGCACTGGCGTTTATCGCCTCGGCAGTCGCCGAAATATATTTCGGACTTGCCATGATCATCGGTGCATACACCATGGGGCTTGCTCTTTCGAGTACCGAGCTGAAGCACCAAGTTGAAGAGTCGATGCGGTCGGTGAACAACTTCTTGGTACCTATATTCTTTGTCGTTATTGGCATGCAGGTCGACTTCACAGCGTTTGGAGCCGGTGAGACATCACTTACTGACTCGGTGATATTCGCAGTGGTTCTGACGTTGTTCGCGGTGATCAGCAAGATTGTTGGTTCAGGTGTTCCAGCGTTATTCGTTGGATTCAACCGAACTGGGGCGACTCGAGTCGCTTTAGGAATGCTCCCTCGTGGTGAGGTTGCACTCATCGTTGCAGGTATTGGACTCACAGCTGGAGTGATCGGGCAAGACATCTTCGGAGTCGCGATCGTAATGACAGTTGTAACTACCGTGTTAGCTCCGGTGTTCCTGATTCCTGCTTTCCGTGGTGGAAGTGGCCTTAAATCAGAGACTGAGTCTGAAATCGAAACGACTTCTGACGAGTAGCAAGTTAGGAGCGTTCGTATGCCCGGTCATGGATTCGAACAGGTCATTAGCTCAGAGGAAGAACTCCGGGCAATACTTGGGCATCCGTCTCAGCGAGCAGCAGAGAAAGCGATCGATCACATCGACGCACACTGTGCGGCTCTGATCGCTCACTCGCCGTTTCTAGTCATTGCTTCAGCCGATGCCGATGGCAACATGGACATCTCGCCTAAGGGTGATCCTGAAGGTTTCGTGAAGGTACTCGACAACAAGACTCTCGTGATTCCAGATCGCCTCGGCAATCGGCGTGGCGATACGTTCTCGAACATCCTCCAAAACCCGAAAGTGGGACTCTACTTCTTAGCACCGGGCTACCGTGAGACCTTGCGGGTTAGCGGTACGGCACAGATAGTCCGCGATACCGAATTGCTGGAATCGATGTCGGTGCAAGGTAAGGCTCCGACGTTGACCCTGGTGATTTCAGTGGAGACTGCATTTTTCCACTGTGCCAAGTGCGTTATTCGATCTGGCATATGGGAGCACGAAAAGTGGGGGGATATCGATGGTATTCCGTCATTGGCTCAGATACTGATAGATCACGCCAACATCAATGATTCCGCCGAGGAGATACAAAAGTCTCTCGACGACGCCTACGCGAACAACGTCTACTAAGATGAGTTAACTGTAGGCGACCTGACAGAAGCCGTGGTTGCAGTAACCGTACGGGTTCTTGGCTAAATACTGTTGGTGCTCTTCTTCGGCGTAATAGAACTCGCCTGCCTCAGTGATTTCAGTAGTTATTTCTCCGAAGCCTGAGGCGCTCAAGACTGCTTGGTATTTCTCCAAACTCGTCTTCGCCGCATCTATCTGCTGTTGAGAAGTTCCGTAGATGGCAGTTCGGTACTGGCTGCCGATATCGTTGCCCTGACCCATGTACTGTGTTGGGTCGTGATTCTCCCAGAACACTTTGAACAAAGTTTCGTATTCGACCTTCGATGGATCGAACACAACGATCACTGCTTCCGTGTGCCCTGTTTTGGAGGTGCACGTCTCACCGTAGGTTGGATTCGGAGTTGTGCCACCACTGTAACCCGCTGCGGTTGTGTAGACGCCGGGTACTTCCCAGAAAAGTCTTTCGGCACCCCAGAAACATCCCATCCCAAAAATTATAGTTTCCATCTCAGCTGGAAAAGGCGGCAACATAGAACTTCCGTTCACGAAGTGCTTGCCTGTGATTTGGATAGGTGTCGTACGACCCGGGAGGCAGTCTTCGGGTGCTGGTACTCCGGCAGGTTGGGTTCGAAAGAAATTCATAAAACTAGCTCCTAAGACCTAGTACGTTTCGAAGTGCTTCGGTGGATTCGGTCGGTGCAGTGATTGTACCTTCCTTGAGTCCCAATACCGCACGAACGTAATCTGCCAAATTTGTTAGCCACGGGCTACGAGTTGCAGTTACCCTGCGGTTACGTTTTTCTAGGATGATCATGATCTGAGAAAACGCCATTGTTGATCTGACTTTTCTAATCAGTTGCCCTCAAGGCGGACCATGACCGGACGCACCGAATTTGCGAATAGTTCCGAACGCATCAATCAGGTGCTTCGTCGACTTATCGACGACATTCGCGGTCGACGTGGACTAGAACGAATAACGGTCGTTACACCTACGAATCAAGCTTCCTTTTACCTGCGTCGAACATTGGCAAAAGACGGATTATTCAACGTCGACTTCAAACGTCTTGAAGATATCGCTGAACATCTTGCAGGTCGTGAGTTCGATCGGCCATTGCTTCATGATTTGCAGGCTAGCGAGTTCGTGTTTGAATCGGCGCGTGACACGACGTTAGGTGAGAAGTTGGGCGGTGAAATTGTGTCACCACAACTTCAATCCGCACTCCACTCGACATTTCGTGAACTAGAGCTGCTCGATCGAACCCAGCTCGGTCAGCTAGGTGCTCAGTCCACTATTCAGCAAGAACTTGTTGACCGATTCGAAAAATACATGGGCATGGCAGAGCCATATCGTCGGGGTTCGCTTGTAGCTCAAAAGGCTGTTGAAATCATTGAGGATGATCAGCGCCAAGATCGCGTCAAGACGCTAGGTACGATCTTGCTGGTTGAGGCATCAACTGTTGCTCCAGTCCAACGACCGCTATTCGACGCTCTGGCAAAAATCCCTGATTCGGTGACCATTTCTATCGTCGAATCATCCTCCGAACTAGATCAGAAAAATGATGCTGAAGAGGGTGCTCAACGAGTGAACGCGATTTGCGTACCTGATGTTGCAGAAGAAGTGCGAACGGTGGTTCGAGAAATAATCGCACAGGCTCGAACAGGAACTCGCTTTCCTCGGATGGCAGTCGTTTTTGAGGATGACAACTATTCAAGCCGCGTGGCTGAAGCGTTGGAGCTAGCTGGAATTCCCGTTTCGGGTCCCGACCGAACTGCGCTTTCGGATTCGCCGGAAGGGCACTTCATTACCGGTCTGCTGGATATTTTCAAGAACGATTTCAATCGACTCGACCTCACAGCCTGGATATCGAGTTCACCCGTAAAGAATCCGTCGACCAATGGTCAGGCAGTATCGGCTGCACGGTGGGACGCTATTTCCAGAACGGCTGGCGTCACGGAATCGGTGAACGATAGTTGGGTTCCTCGCCTCGATAGATATGCGAAGAACGTAGTGCCCCACGCCAGGCGATCTGCACGTCGAGACGAGGGGCGAGCCAACGAGATAGCTGCTGCTCAGTCGGATGCCGACTACGCTGTTGAGTTAAGAGAATTTGTGACAACGCTGTCGCAGCGAGCCCCAACAGAATCTGAAGATTCATGGTCTGGTTTTGCGAAATGGATGCGATCGCTGATTGACGACTATTTACTTGTCCTCGATAACGATTTCATCAGATCGCAGACTTCACGCCTCACGACCTTGATAGATCGTTTGGAGTCACTAGAAACCACAGGCTCGACTCCCAAGTTTGAACATTGCGCTGGTGTACTCCGAGAACAGTTAACCAAGCGTTCAGCAGGTCTTCGCTCGCTCGGCTCAGGTGTCTACGTTGGCCCCGTCTGGACCGCCGCGGGATGTCCATTTGAATCAGTGTTTGTCCTCGGTATGACCGAAGGTAGTTATCCCAGTACGGGTCTGTCTGATCCGCTTCTGCCAGATCCGATGAAAAAGGAAATCGATCCAGCGGGAAATTCTCTGAGAACTGTTGAACGGAGTATCGAGGAGAGTCAGCAATCATTTGTATCGGTGATCGAGAGTGCTGATCAGGTATTCATGTACTGGCCGATTGGTGTTCCGGGAGAATCGAGAGAGTTTGGACCTGCTCGGTGGTTCTTGTCGGCTGTACGCGATATTTCTCAACAGCCGTTGCTTCCGGCCGGAGATTTGTTGAAACCTAATATCACCGGGTTGGATGTGCGCCGTCGATCAGACTCTCTGACCCTTTCTCCTTCTGAAGCCGCCGATGCCCACGAATACGATGTATTTGGTGCGAGAAGTTGGTCGACTTCAGACGAATCCGTCGGCGAATTCCCTCTGGTTGCTGACATCCCGTCTATTGGTGAGTCACTTAGTTTCGAGGTTGCACAGGAAAGCTCTGATTGGACCGAATACGATGGCAAACTCAATTTGCGGGGAGATGAAACCGCTTCCGAATCGTCGACAGTCGGATCTGCAACCGCCTTCGAAACTTACGCAGCGTGTCCGTACAGGTATTTTCTTTCACGAAGACTTCACATTGAACCTACTGAGTCACCTGAGCCTGAAGTTGCTCTCGATGCGCTCACGTTCGGAACCTTGATTCATGATGTGCTCGAAAAGTTTGCTCTTTGGCGAATGGAGTGGGAGCCGGGGTCGTTGTCGCCTAAGGAGCAAGAAGACTGGCTGCGCGAGCAAACCGAATCCAACATCGAATTGCTGAAGGAGGAGACTCCTGGGCGTTCTGATGGTGCTTGGAAAATCGAACTGTCACGAGCTTGGCTAATTCTTCGACAATGGTTGCGTCGAGAGCCCGACACTGCAGATCAGCCCGAAATGCTCCAAACAATGGCCGAGTTCTCGTTTGGGAGCAGCACTCCAGATTCTTCGAGCGGTCCAGCTGTAGAAGTTCGTACGTCAACAGGCAAGAGTGTTAAGTTCCGCGGACAGGTCGACCGAGTCGATATCTCAAACGATGGAAGTCGAGTTGTCGTCTACGACTACAAATCTGGCGGTAATTCGTCGTACACCAAACTCGATAGTGATCCAGTGAAAAAAGGCACGAAGCTTCAGCTTCCGTTGTACTCGAAGGCGGTTGCAAAAGAGTTCCCTGAAGCGAATATCTTCGCCTCGTACTGGTTCGTTCGTGAAGCGTCATCAGAACTCAAACCCGACCCTGCC